>NZ_CP130565.1:1802819-2445479 GCF_030534335.1 Marivirga harenae
GACTCTATTCCAATAGTAAACGATTCAAAAGAAAACTTGCAGTCTATTATAAGTGAATAAATGGCAAGGAAAAGAAGACAACCAAAAGGTAAAAGAATTAATCCAACTTTATTTGTATTCTGTGAAGGTGAGACAGAGGTTGCATATATTAATTTCCTAAAGTCTCTTTATCGGCTACCATCAATACAGATCCATGCTAAGATTGGTGGAAATAATATCACCTCACAGTACATTAAAAATTATAAAAATGGAAAGCCTACACATGAAAAAGACCTCAACTATTTAGTTTATGACCTGGATGTTCCTGACTTAATAGATAGACTATCACAAATTGAAGATTGTGAACTATTATTATCAAATCCAGCTATTGAACTATGGTTTCTTCTTCATTATAAAAATCAAACTTCTCAAATTAATAATCAAAAGTGCTGTAGAGAATTGGAAAATAGAAATAGAGGCTACAATTAAGGATTAATTGATCCAAAATTAAAAGAAAAACTAACTGGTAAAATTTTTGAAGCAGTTAAAAGAGCTAAAAACCTCCAAGATTATAATAACCCTAGTTCAACGATGTATAAATTCATTGCAAAACTGGAAGAACTAAAGAATAGTTAAAAATACACCCAACACTAAATATAGGTCATTGGGCAAATAGTGCTGTAGCTGAAAATGATTACTTTTAAGGAAATATTTAGCGAATTGGTGGTTTGGAGTCTTGAAGTGCCCTACGCCCCATATTCTTAACGTAAGGCTTAATTTCTGCTCTATTCGATACATACAATCAAAAAAATTATCCGTAGTTTCTCATTTTCAGCGAAAAGTAGTAACTTTGTAATTACACAAAAGAAAGGGAATTATGGAAGTTTCGGTTGTACAGATAGGGAATTCTAAAGGAATAAGATTTAGTAAGACTATTTTAGAGAAATATAATATTAAAGATAAGGTTGATCTGATTTTAGAAAAAGGACAGATCATCATAAAACCTCTTTCAATACCGCGAAAAGGGTGGGAGAAGGCATTTAAGGAAATGTCTGACAATAAGGATGACAGTTTACTATTTAACGATGTGTTCGAGGATGAAAACCTAAACGAATGGAAATAAATCAGTACGAAATCGTTTTAGTCAATTTAAATCCTACAATCGGCAGTGAAATCCAGAAAACTAGACCTTGCGTTGTGATTTCTCCAAACGAGATGAATAAATACCTAAGGACGATCGTGATTGCTCCAATGACAACGAGCTCAAAAAATTATCCAACAAGAGTAGAAGTAAAACACGATAACAAAATGGGTTGGATTGTGCTCGATCAGATCAGAAGTGTTGATAAGCAAAGAATTATAAAAACTCTCAGTCGGTTGTCAAAACCAGAGATAAAAGAAGTTAAAAGCATAATAAAGGAGACTTTTGTAGATTAACAACTAAGCCTAACAGCCTGTCATAAATCATGGCTGTTAGTAGAATATTGTTTCTTTAGCTCTTTGTAGAGAGCCCGAAAATCCGCAGGATTGACTTATTGATGAAAAATTAATTTAATAAGCCAATCCTGTGGATTGCCTCGGTAGTTATCGCAAATTTTTATACTTTTATTCAGCCACGAATTTATACAGTGGTGCTAGCGCCATATAAAGGTCAATTAATCATGAAAGTTACAGCTGAAAAAAACGAACAAATTTCAAAAATGACATTTGCGTCTGTTTATCCACATTACTTAGATAGACTAAAAAAGAATGGTAGAACTAAAGAAGAATTTCATCAGGTTATAGAATGGCTAACTGGTTTTAATGAAGCAACAATTCAAAAATTGATTGATGAAAAAGCAACTTTTGAAACATTCTTTCAGAAAGCAGAATTGAATCCAAATGCTCACCTCATTAAAGGCGTAATTTGTGGTTATCGCATTGAAGAAATACCGGATGAATTTGAATTGTACAGAAAATGTAGATATTTAGATAAGTTGTATGATGAATTAGCAAAAGGTCGTAAAATGGAAAAAATTTTACGCCAAGAAAAGATCTAAAAACTAGTGCTAACAACCAAAGTCATTGCAAAACCCACTAAAAAATCAAAATACTTGAGGCATTTAAGATCTTAACAGACTCCTTTTTTCAAAGTGAATATAAAGTGGGTTTCATTTATCGAGGCTTAAAAGTGATATAATATAGCCGTCATTGAACCATATAGTATGTAGCCGGCAATATGGCTTTTTTTGTTCTTGATGTTGGTTAGTTTTTGAGAATTCAAGGTGTTTTTCGATGTTAAAGGCCACTGCAGCCATCATCATGACTTTGGTGGCTTGCTTAATTCCGAGCGTATTTACTTTTCGTAAGCCCATAAATTGCGTTAAGGTGCCAAAAACGGGTTCTACGGTTGATTGCCGTTTGGCTTTCATGTATTAGCTTGTTTTACATTTAACCCTGCTGATGGTGCGCTCATACTCATTTTTGTAGGAGCTTACTCGTATTCGTTTCTCATAGCTTTCCTTTGCATGCTACTTTAAATGAACTATCTATACTGGTCCTGATGGCAAGCAGGCCTGCTATAGTATTTTGACAGCGTCCATTTAAAACCTGATGATTCTCTGAAGAAAATATTTATCTAAAAAGAGTAGAGGGCTTCAAAATATGAACTCGCTGAAAAGATTAATCACTCTAGCTCGACCCAAAACATGGCGGCAAGTAATAAAAAACAGAAAATGCTATTCTTTTCTTGCGGCAATTTTCGTAGCTTAAAAAGATGAAATGGATTCCAACCCTATCTTTAATTTACCTGCTTCTCTCAGTCTCCGTAGCAGATGCACAGGAAAAAGAATTAGCAGTTGATCCTGATCTGGCCAAAAAAGGGGAAAAATATGAGGTAAAATATAAAGCTTATCGGGTTGGAAATGTGCCTAGGTACCGATTTGGCCCTTTCAAAGTGGTGGCAGGAAAAGCTGGATGGACAAAGACTTCTCGGCTTTCTAGTATATGGAGTAACGAGGTCAAATTACTTAGTGAAAGTAAATCTCATTTTAACCTAGTTAATGGCCAGGGAGATACTGCATGGGTAAACACCTTTTTTTATGTTAGCACTCAGTATGAGGAAAGTATAACGCTCTTCTCATCTTCTTTTATCAATGTAGCCATCGGTGAGGACGGGAATTTTGAAGAAGAGGCGCTTTTTACGGCAAGTATATTGGTGAATTCAAATCATGATGAATGGTTATTACGCTTGAATGCTGTGGAAAATGAATCGCAGTATATGGAAACATACAGCCTACTAACGAATGGAGTCCGCAAAATAGTCTTAAAACACATTTATACTGATTTTAAAAGAGGCTTTTTCAATGCTCCTGCCCTCGGTTATGAATTTTGGGAAGCAGGTGAGGCTATAGGAGCAGTGAAGTATTTCCCCGGTAAGATGGGCTATAATGCAGTCTGGTTACGGAAAAAAATACCTGAAGATGACAAAACACTTTTGGCAGCTGCTGCTACTACGATTCTATTTTTAAAAAGCATGAATGATTGATTCATAAAGAGGTAGCTCTATAGCATAAGTTTCATTATTAAAAATCATGATGCTTTAAAGATTATGGTGGCTTAAAGGAGCATCTAAAAGTGCAGGCCCTGCATAGGAAGGTTATTAGGACTATTTCTTGAATAGCACTGCAAAAATCCCCGTCCTTTTGGACCCGGAGAGCCAATTAATTATGAGTTTACTCCAGACAATTCATCATTCCTTTGTTGGTGTCATCATCAACCAATTATCTTCATCCACTTTCGCACTTCCTGCAGCTTATGATCTAAAGTCATAACAGAGAAGTCTCAACAAGTTTGTTCCGAGGAATCCAGGACAGCTAGTGCCTTTAACTTTGTAAACGATCTACCTTACCGAACAATAGGTGCGCTAAAAGGCCATAGTTTATACTTTTAAGAATAGTAAATTGAGTAGAGACTTCTAAATACTTTAACTGTATAGTGAATATTCTAAAACAAATTCATGAACTCCGTCACAATTTGATCTTGGAATTTTTTGTTTACTCCTATAGCAAGTAATACAGAAAGTACAAGTCCGATCGTGGCATAAAGGAAATCTCTACCTACAATTTTACTTGCTCTTCTGATATTCTTAATTCTCTTCTTATAACGTTTTTTACTGATTGCTATAGCTACTTCTCTACCGCCTAGTAAGCCAATAAAAACCCAAGTGGTACTAATTGGAACCGTACTTAATACTTTAAAATAGTAAAGTAAAATAGCGTAAACGAAATCAACTATTGTGGCAGCCCTTATATCTGTAACTCCAGCCTTTTCATTCACTATACTTTGGATTTTATCCCCTTTCAAATAAAATAGTAAACCCATTCCAATAAAAATGAATCCAGCAAAGCCAATAAATTGGTAAATATTTAAGCTTCTAGGGAGGAATACCGCAATATTGGCAGCATCCTGGGAGATCCATACAGACCACAAAGCGCCACTAATGATCCATTGAACTGGTGTCCAGAATTTAGCAGGTTTTTTGCTTTTAAAGTATTTGGAGACAAATTTGGAAACTAGAAACCAAACGAATATAGCTGTAATAAAAGCCAAGCCGTATCCCGTTAAACTTTTGCCTATCATAGCTCCAATTGATGAAGCCTGAGTAGAGAAGGCACTTAAGAGCAAGAATGTGGTAGAAACCGGCATTCTGAATCGTGTTAACACCAATAGTAGTATTGGAGCTGCTAATTGAAGAAAACTAAAGGATGTAGGAGCTTTGTCAAACCCTTTGGTTAATAACCTTTGGCTACTCACATCTCCATCAAATACAATCCAGCTGTACAGTACAGTGGCAAGGAAAATCAGGCCCATAAAAAGCCATAATATCCACCATGGTTTTTTGCTGTTAGAAGCAATGAATGTTCCGATAGTCTGAATACTGTCATTAGCAATTGCTGAATAAGCAGCAAGACCGAATCCTACCCACATGGCAATTTGAGGGTATGGAGTGATAAGTCCGCAAACAAAAGTGAAGATGGCAATCATCGTGATGAAAGCTTTTTCCTTCTTTGCTATTTCAAAAGTTTTGTAGGTAACTTCAGAAACTGTATTTCTGTTGTATTTAAGGAATGGTTTTTTAGCCATAAAAAATTCGATTCAAAAATGCTTATTTAGCAAAATTATGTTTCAGACACAAAGCTAATTATTCTTAGTGAAACAATGAGTTAAAAAATTGTTAACAACATTACCTTAATGTTAACTGTGTCGATAATGCCATATTATTAATAATAGAGATCACAAATAATGTTAAGCTTAAGTTAATTAAGAGCCCATTTTATTCTTAACAATTGTTTTACTTTGCAAATGCGAATACTCAACTGTAAGCTGTTAATTTTGCATTTTAAATTACACTCAAATAACACAAAAAAATTAAGACTCCAGAAATAAATACAGAAAACAAATGGCAAGAAACCCTAAAAAGGGGTGTCTTAATTGTATTTAATATATTCTTATTTTTATTGGCAATAGATTTTATTGGTTATTCTTTTCGATTACTCAATAAAGATATTGCTGAATCTATCATAAACCTTACTTCAAATCCATTTATAAGTCTTTTTATTGGCTTGCTAATTACGGCCATAATCCAAAGCAGCAGCACAAGTACCTCCATGATTGTGGCCATTGTAGCCTCAGGTTCTATCGAATTCTCTGATGCCATCCCGATGATTATGGGTGCTAATATTGGGACAACCCTTACCAGTACATTGGTTTCACTAAGTTTTATTACCAACCGAGATGAATTCAGAAAGGCTATAGGCGCAGGCGTTGTGCATGATTTCTTCAATATCCTGCTAGTAGCCATTTTATTCCCTTTGGAGTATAATTATGGAATTCTAACAAATTTGTCATCTGCGGCTTCTAATTTTATTCTGGGTGCTGATTATGTAGTTCAGGACAATGAATTTAGATATTTCTTACTGACAAAACCAATTGTAATATTCATTGGCAATTTGCTGCCATATCCAATAATATTGGCTATTTCTTCCTTCGTGATTTTGGCTTTAGCGGTCAAGTTTTTAGCTCAAACATTATATAAATCAATTACTGGAGGTTCTAGAGAATTTCTTCAGAAGTATTTCTTCGGAAGTCCCTACAGATCATTTTTCTGGGGAGTTGTCTTCACTGCTGGAGTTCAAAGCAGTTCGGTGACTACTTCAGTAATTGTGCCCTTTGTGGCAACCCGTAAAATTAGCCTAAAACAATGTTTTACTTTTATTATGGGGGCAAATATAGGTACAACAATAACAGCATTGATTGCTGCCCTGTTTAAATCAGAAGCTGCGGTAAGCATTGCTTTGGTTCATTTATTTTTCAATTTGATAGGTGTCTTAATTTTCTTGCCCTTTCCGATCATAAGGAGCATACCCGTTAAAATGGCTAAATCCTTTGGTCGACTTGCGATGAAATTTAGGTTGGCAGGGTTTATCTATATTATAGTGACCTTCTTTTTAGTTCCCTTCGCACTTATTTCATTTAACAGAGAAGAAAGAAGTGACTCCAAGCAAATGGAGAAAATTGAAGAAATACGCAAAGAGCCACAAAATCGACCTGATTCACTAATTTAGCTCTCCTATCACCCGCAAGGTTTCGAAAACCTTGTCAGTATGTGGTGCATCTTTTAACTCATCTGTTAAGTCCTGCCCTGACCAATGTTCATAATGTGTTCCATTCTTCCAAAGCCTGGAATTAGTAACATCATATATAATGCCCTGGTATGCTATCCATATTTCATCTCGATCTTGACCGTTTCTTAATGCAAGCTGCTGAGGGCTATATTTCTTCATTTAGAATATTTTAGTTTCAAATCTAATCAATACAAAATTTTATTACATACGATTGGCACTATAAATTCCTAATCAAAAGGAGGATTCACCTTGAAAAGGAGAATATTATTGCTGTTTGCTAAAATCAGAGCGCATTGCTTGAAGTTCAATTTCAGAGATGAGAATGTAAATGATTCAAAAAAGGCTAAAGAACTACTTCTGTAACTTTGATAAGTAATAAAAAAAAACACTCACAAGAAACTCGATTACTTTTGCAAAGTATAAAAAATTATAAAAATATGTCAACTTTAGTGTCTCAAACTAAAAATGTAACCATTGAAGAACAGATAGATGTTCAAGCGGCCATGATCACTTTCCACGGAAGTTTAAAATCCGAGGATTATCGTGCGGCTATGCTAGCCAACTATGATTTGTGTCAAAAGTCACACATTAAGAATTGGCTTCAGAATAATGCAGATGCAGGTGTTCTTTCCTTAGAGGATCAAAAATGGGTATCTGAATCCTTAATTCCTAAAGCTGCTCAGGAAGTTGAAAAAATTGCCGTTGTAGTTTCCAAGGATGTATTCAGGAAATTTGCAGCAAAGAATATTTTAGATAAACAAAAAGGGAAATTAAATTTCAAATATTTCGACAGCTTGGATGATGCCAAGACTTGGTTGAAATCTTGAATGTAATTGTATGAATAAATAGCGTTTTAGTTTAGGTTAACAAAAAAGCAGGGGTAGTTTCCTGCTTTTATTTTTTGTTCCTAAATCGACTGATCGTCTTTTTGACAAAGCCCGAAAAGAATTTACTCTGACCGAAAATAAAGCCATAAAGGAGCAGAATCAAAAAATAAACGGGTAAAATCAGGATGTAGTAAATTGTTGTGAAGACCCAGTTCCTTTCTTCTTTTGCAGCTATTAGTGATAAAATGGGTTCTTTTAAAAACATTACGGTAAATCCAGTACAAGCAAAAACCAATAAGACAATGAAAACCTGTCCTCCAGATTTAAGATCCCATCTTTGTTTTAGTTTTTCGAACATTTGTTTTGGAGTTTGCCAAAGTTAATGTCAAACAATAGTAAAGTGAAATAAAATTATGATTAAACCTGCTATATCAAAGCGAAATTTTGTCTTAATTGGGGGTATCTTTATTAAGTAAATTACCGCTAATGGCCAGCAGATTAATTTCAGCTTGTTTCGCTAAAAAGATTGCATTTAATAACCTACTTTCTGCCTCAATCGCATTAAGCTGAAATTCTCTTAGTTCAATAGCATTGGAACGCCCCACCCTGTATCTTTCAATAGCTATGCTTGCATTTTCTTTGGCAACTTCCAAATTATCTTTTTCAAGATCAATTAAATCTAGCTTATTCCGATAACGTACATAGGCAGATGATAAGTCACCCATCAGCTGATTTTCCAGCTCTGAGATTGCAATACTATTGTTGTCGATGGCAATTTGAGTAGTTTGATTTCTTCTGAACCGATCTAATCTGTCAAAAATTCGCCAAGATAGGCTTAGACCGTAATTAACCCCAATGGATTGGTTTTGAAGTAAAAACCCAGCTTGTGAGTTGAAATTCGTATAACCATAACCCAAATTGAAATCAATCTGAGGTAATACTTCAGTCATCACGGTCTTATTTTGCAATTGCAATATATTTTCTTGTTGCATTAAGGCTAAGAGCTGTTTGTTTCTGACACTGAGGTCATCAATTAGCATATTGAGTTGAAGACTTTCATCTATTTCCATGCTATCAATTGCCAGTAATTCTTGGTTTGGATCTTCTCCCAACAGTAAATTAAGAGCGACCCTAGCTTGTTGCTTAATTTCCTCTTGATTTAACAGGTTACTTTTGTCAGTATTTAGATCTACTTTGGCGGAAAGTAGTTCTGTTTTGGAGAATTTCCCCACTTCGTAATTTGCTCTGGCAATTTCTAACCTCTGTTCCGATAATTCGACTGCAGATGCTAGAACGGAATATTGATTTTGCTCAAAGACCAAGGCAAAGTAGGATTGAATAATACTGCCTAAAGTATTTTCAACTACTGCTTGTGTTTCGAAACGACTTTGGTTCCTTTCAATTTGCAAACTTTTATAATCCAAGAACATTTTCGTTCCATCGAATAAAGTCCAGGTCAAATCTCCTCTTATATTAAAATTATTAGATCGTGCTCCGTCAAGTTCATTCGTATCTCCCGTTCTGAATTGTTGCTCAACATTTTCAACATCGAAATTTCTAGCTCCTGTCACATCAATTACAGGCAAGAAACCAGCATAAGCATAATTTGAATTAATTACAGCTTCTTTCTCTGTATTCTTTGCAGTTCTAATGGAGAAATTCTTCTCCATCCCAATGGTAATTGCCTCGTTCAGGCTCATGTCCTGTGCAGTGACTGATAGCCCTAAAAGCATCAAAAAAAGTAGTACTTTATATTTTATCATAAAAAATTAAGATTCAATACGTGATACACGTGCCTGTTTACTTGCGAAATATGAATAAATTGAAGGAATAACGTAAAGCGTTAAACCTGTTGCGAAAATCAGACCACCAATAATAGCAATACCCATTGATACTCTACTTTCAGAACCAGCACCTAAAGCCAGGGCAATCGGTAAAATGCCTAAAATGGTGGATAAGGCTGTCATCAAAATAGGTCTGAACCTAGATTTTGCCGCTTCAGTAATAGCTTCATTTAGTCCCAATCCCTGAGCTTTCTTCTGATTAGCAAATTCTACAATAAGAATAGCATTTTTTGAAACTAAGCCTATCAACATGATGATTCCAATTTGACTGAAAATATTCAAAGTCTCACCAAATAGCCATAGAGATAGGAAAGAACCGCCAACTGCTAATGGAACGGTAAAAAGGATGATAACCGGATCTCTGAAACTCTCAAATTGAGCTGCCAGTACTAAATAAATCAGAATAATAGCAAAACCAAAAGCAAACAATAGACTAGATGAACTTTCAAAATAATCTAATGATGCTCCTGATAAAGAGGTGCTGTAGGTTTCATCTAAAACCTCACTTGCTATGGCATCCATAGCTTCGACTCCATCTCCGATGGTTTTGCCAGGAGCTAGACCTGCAGATAATGTAGCAGAAATATATCGGTTGTATCTGTAAAGTGATGGGGGAGTGGAACTTTCTCCCAGACTAACCAAATTATCTAATTGCAGCATTTGACCGTTTTGAGCACGTACATATAGTGACCTTAGATCGATAGGAGCATTTCTGTCATTTCTTTGTACTTGACCAATCACCTGATACTGCTTTCCGTCCATAATGAAGTAATCAAATCGTTGACCACTCAAGCCTAATTGGAGAGTTCTGGCAATGTCAATGACGGAAATACCCAAAGATCGGGCTTTCTCCCTGTCTATTTGTATGTCAATTTGAGGCTTAGTAAATTTTAAGTCCTGATCTACAACAGTGAAAGTGGGATTATTACTAGCTTTCTCGATGAACTCTGGCAATACCGCTTGCAATTTATCTAAAGAAGTAGCCTGTATAACGTATTGAATTGGCAATCCACCTCTTCTGCCGCCAATAGTTTGCTGTTGGAAAGCAAACGCTTTAGCAGCAGGAAATTCATTGAGAACTGGAGTATATTCGTCATACAGCTGTTGTTGGCTTTTCTCCCTATTTTTGGCATCCACTAGCATAATCCTTAAGAATCCAGAATTAGTGCCCTGTGTGCCAAAACCTGGTGAAGTCACTGAAATTAAGCCATCAGTTGGAAGCGTATCCATACTGACTTCCACCAAATTATTGATGTACTCATCCATGTATTCAAAGGTAGCCCCTTCTGGTCCTGTAGTACTTACTGAGATCATTCCCCTGTCTTCTAGTGGAGCTAGTTCCGAAGGAAGGGTTTGAAAAAGACCATAAATAAGACCAACGGCTCCGAAAAACAATAGCATCCCCATCCATCGGACTTTCATGAAACCATCTAAGCTTCTTGAATAGCCTTTATTTAGCCAAACGAAAAACGGTTCAGTTTTCCTGTAGAACCAGTTGTGTCGTTCCCTTCTTTTTAAAATTCGGCTACTCATCATAGGGGTTAATGATAAAGCCACAAATGAAGATATCATTACGGCCGTTGCTACCACTACGCCAAATTCTCTAAATAACCTACCTGTAATTCCTTCTAGGAAAATAACGGGCATAAATACAGCTACTAAAGCAACGGTAGTGGCTATTACAGCAAAGAAAATTTCAATAGCACCTTTTTTAGCGGCCTCCATTGGTTCCATTCCATCTTCCACTTTCGTGTAAATGTTTTCAAGCACTACAATGGCGTCATCAACCACCAAACCAATGGCCAATACTATTCCCAGTAATGTTAGTACATTTATTGAAAATCCGGCCAAGTACATGACGAAGAAGGTACCGATCAAAGCTACTGGAATGGTGGCAATAGGAATGACAGTTGTTCGCCAATCTCTTAAAAAGGCAAAAATGATAAAGATTACTAAAAGGAAAGCAATGATAATAGTTTGCTGAACTTCGTTGATAGATTCCCTAATATATTCCGTTTGATCAAACCCAATGCCTAGATTTATATCTTCTGGCAGATCTTTTTTGATGTTATCCACTCTTTTGTAGAACTCATCCACAATATCTATACTATTAGAACCCGGCTGTGGAATTAAAACAACGCCTACCATTGGGATTCCATCCCTCTTTAATACAGTCCTCATGTTTAACGGTCCTAATTCCGCATAGCCAACATCGGAAAATCGAACAAAGCTATTATTGCTTTCGGCCACGATAAGATCATTAAAATCTTTTTCAGATTTTAACTGACCCTGAGTTTTTACTACTAACTCAATCATATCACCTTCAATACTTCCCGAAGGCAATTCAACATTTTGGCTTTCTACTGCATTCAAAACATCCAATGGAGTTAGTTGATAAGCTGCCAATTTTATGGGATCCATCCATAGACGCATGGCATAGCGCTTTTCTCCCCATATTCGAACCTCACTTACTCCGGAAATGGTCTGTAATCTTTCTTTAAAAGTGTTTTCAGCAATTGCTGATAATTCTAATAAATTTCTTTCTTCACTGTTAATATTTAAGAAAACTATGGGATCAGAATCGGCATCAGCTTTGTTTACGGTTGGCGGTTCGGCATCTTCAGGCAACCTCCTTCGGGCGCCAGAAACTTTGTCCCTTACATCATTTGCGGCTGCTTCTAAGTCCTCGCTTAAATTAAATTCAATTGTGATCCTGCTTCTACCCTCGGCACTAGTGGAAGTAATGGTTCTAATACCTGCAATACCATTCACTGCTTCTTCCAATGGCTCAGTAATCTGCGATTCAATTACATCGGCATTTGCTCCAGCATAGTCAGTGGTAACCGTAATGATGGGTGGGTCTACCGATGGATACTCCCTAACTCCCAAAAAGTTAAAACCAATGAAGCCAAAAATTAATATGACCAATGATAGCACAATGGCTAAAACAGGTCGTTGAATACTTACTTCTGATAATGATGCCATAGCTTTATTTTTCCAACTTCTTAATATCTACTTCTGCTTTATCCTTTAATTGAGGAACGCCAGCAATAGCAACAGTGTCCCCAGCATTTACTCCTTTCAAAATTTCAACTCTATTTGCGGTTCTGGCGCCCAGTTGAACATCTTGCAGCTTCGCTCTTCCGTCTGTAATTATGAATACGGTATGTCCGTCAGCTTTGGGCATAATAGCGGTTGTTGGTAATAATATTGCATTTTCTCTGTTTTCTAAACTCAAATTTATCCTTATAAATTGACCAGGAATCAATGTGTTGTCAGGATTTGAAGTTTGCGCTCTGGCTGACAAGGTACGTGTTACAGGGTCAATTTGCGGTTCAATAGCATAAACCGTTGCTTCTCGCTCTTTATTTTCGGCTTCAGATGAAAAAGTGATGTTACTTCCTTTTTTGACCAAACCACTATATCGACTAGGAACTGAGAATTCGATCTTTATTGGATCCACATTATAAAGGGAAGCGATTTGGCTACTTGGTGTGATGTAACTCCCTTCACTGACATATCGTAGCCCAATATAGCCTGAAAATGGAGCTCTGATTCTAGATTTATCAATTTCAGCCTGCAAGGCATCAATTTCAGCTTGCGTAGTTTTTAGATTAGTGAAGGCAATATCATATTCTTCTCTACTAATTGCCTCTTTTTCCAAAAGTTGTTTTTGCCTTTTTTCAGTTTCTGAATTGAGTTGCGCAGTATATTTCAATCGCTGTAGATTTGCTGCTAAATCTGCCACATTGGTTTGAAGAAGTAGCTTTCCTTCTTTAACGTACTGACCTTCCTCAAAATAGATGTTATCTATCTTACCTGAGATTTCACTTGCTAGTTCCACGGATTCATTTGCCAATAGAGAACCAGTTAGTACAATATCGTTTTTAAAGGTCTCAAATTTTGCAAGCTGAGCATCAATTGAGATTTTTGTAGTAGCTTGAGCAGGTGCTTGACTTTCAAGTTTGTTTTCGGGTTTTGATGAAAAAATTTCAGGAAAGACCAAATAAATAACGACTGCCAAAACAGCCACGGAGGCTAAAATCCGAATGATAATTTTGTTCATAATTGAATTTTATAAAAAGTATTAGCTGAATTAATGTACAAACATACAAAGAGTTAAAACTAGCTGAAAGCAATATGGTTACTGAAAGAGCATGCTTTCTCTCAAACGGTGGGAAATGGGGATGGTTGGAATTTAGGAATCTCTGCATTTATTTTCCAGAGATTCCATAAACCTGATCTTTAATCAATTAATGTTTAATAAATTTTTGTATATGGTATTGCTCTTCGCTGAAAATCACTAAGAAATAAAGACCATTGTTTAAGTCGTCAATACGAATACTATTGGCATTTACCTTTTTTTCCAATCTTTTTTTGACGCTCCCATCTGCTGAATAGATTGTTATGGTTAATGGTCCGTCAAAATTTGTCTTTTTAGTTTTGATGAATATTTCATCCTTTGCTGGATTTGGATAAATCAATCCATCTATTGACTGGTAGTTAGCAATTGCAAGTGTTGGATTTTCAGTTGAATCATTTTCATCTTCAACAGCTTCTAAATCATCAATAGTACGAGGAGAAAGTTGGTAATCAACTCCAAATTGTCCCACAAAGCCCGTAATGTTGTAATTGCCAGAAGGTATTGGTTCTCCAACTAGCGGGTGTGCACTTGAACCAATTCTAAAAATCAATTCATTATCACCGTCAGAAATGGTGAAATTACCACCAGCACCACCGCCCATAAAATTGCCCGTTTCCACGAACTCCACATTTTCAATTTTAATTAGTTGAGATTCAAATTCCTCACCTACTTCTGCTATCTCGAGGACTTTTGGTTCTGGGAGATTCATTCCTTGTTCAATTACTGTGATGGTAATTGGAGATGCAGCAATTTGTAAAAGATTATTAAATTCTTCCAAACCACCAGTTACAATTACACTGTCGCCTTGCATAAGGTTTTCAGATTCGTTACCAGCATCAAAGCTTCTTACAACAATTCCGGCAGTGCCATCATAAATTACCCTATTGGTGCTGCTGTTGTTTCCCGCATCAATTACCACGCCTGTTATACTGACAACTGCTCCTAATGCTTGTTCCCTTGCTTCAGCAATTCTAAGCAGCTCAAGAGCACCTTCCTGCCCAGATACACGAAGGACTTCGGAATCACCATCAGTACTATTTACTACTTCAACAGTAGCCTCTTGATCTCCAGTGTCTGGTTCAAATCGAAGATATACGGTGAAAAATTGTTCAGAATCATTGTTAGATGAAAATCCGATACTATCAGAGTAGTTTTCTCCGTCAGTAGATAGAAAGAAAGGAGCTTCTACTGTAACAGACACATCGCCTGTTAAATTATAGGCATTTATTTCATAGTGCTGCTCTCTTGAAGAACCTAATTCAACGCTACCAAAGTCAGGATTAAAATTAAGGTCATTAATAATAAGATTTGGAGCAGAAGCTTCTCCCCATATTTCCGTTACCCATTCAGGGTGGTCAATAAATGGATTTCGATTTCCTTGATACCCGAAAGCACCTTCATGTCTTGCCCTTTCAAAATTATCCACTGGATCTTGATTATGCCATTTGATTAATGTAAATAATACGCCTACCTCAGGATCTCCTGAAAAACTTATTCGATCAACTAACTCGAGGTCTAGTGATTCGCTTTTGTAACGCGTGGCCATATAAAATAAAATTCGAGCGACATCTCCCTTTATCTCATCTCTAGGATCCCAAAAATCTGCATTGGTGAAAGTGTCAGGAGCTTCTCCTTCTGCATTTTCTTCAATATTTTCAACATCATTAAAGTCTTTATTGCTTTTTGAGCTGTTGACGGTGGCATCTGAAGGCCGTAAATTGTGAACATCAGTATATGCGGTATCTTCATCATTAAAGCCGTGAGACGATGGCCAAGTGTGTTCTCTATTCCAAAAGTCAGGTTCATTGTTCGAGGCAAAATTTTGAATTGGAATCGAAGCATTTTTGTAAAAAAGGATGATGTTGGCGGGATTATTAGGGTCCTGATCGAGGTCTGGTAAAATTTCATCTCGAAATTCTCCATAAGATCTTACCTCATGATCATTAATTATTTGATGCAGTTTTATCTTTAAAGTTTCTCCAGTCAATCCGTCTGTTCCATCATAGTATCCATCAGGCTGGCAAATCGCTGTAGCGCTAATAATGGTAAAGCTGATTAGTAGTAAAATATTTTTCATTTCAAGTCTTGATTTTTGAGACACTAAAGTCAAAGTAGTGGGAAATAACAGCTAGTATTTTTTAGCTATTTACCAAGTAGCAAATTTAAATGGATAGATTAATATAACCCAAGATTTTGATGTCAATATATCTGGCATCATGCAAATTAGCTATTTATTCAATAGAGTTTAACTAGTGTCTATGATCTCTAATTGAAAGAGGATAATATTCCGATCCGAATTGTAGTAAATTGAACTCACTGACCTGAACTGATTTGCACTTAAAAATAAACTTTGTAAAAATCAATTGATCGTGTAAAAAGAAAAACCCGAAGCTATTTGATCTGCTTCGGGTTTTTAAAAATTCTAGTGAAGAGATTTTTATTCTTCTCCTAATTGAATGTTATCTATCGTTACTCTTGTCGCACCTGCTCCAGATAAATATCTAAAGGCAAATCTAAAAGCTCCAGAATGCACGTCAGAAGGAATGCCTACTGCTAAATCTGTAAATACATTATTTGCGCTAGCAGGGGCTGGGAAACTAAATTCTAAATTAGTCCATGCCTCCATATCAATTGAAGCACCAGCTTCATAATCATCTTCAGAGATTACCCATATCTCAGGGTTTGGTCCGTCAAATCTACTAGCATACTTAAACTTTAAAGTATTTAAGACTACATCATTTGATTCAAGAACCGGTGAAATAATCCAAGAGTCTACCTCTTGCGCACCTCCAGAAAAACCATTAGCTTGAATTCCTTGTCCTTCAAAGCCAAAGCTTGTACAGCCCCATCCAGAACCACCTGCAAGTACTACATTTTCAACTGTCCAGTCTGCTAGTACTTCATTACAAGCGTCAAAATCACCACCGAAGTCTGCTGAGAAATCGATATTAAATCTAATTGGTAGAAGCACTCTTGATATTATATGAACCGTACCGTTTCCTTCAGAATTCGACCTTAGAATTTGTAAATCTTGATTAGCATTGATAACAACGTTTCCACCATCTCTTGCTACAGGTATATTTATTCCAGATAAAGTTGCCATTGATCTGAATGAACCATTTTCAATTTGAGAAATTGAAAGATTAGCTAATGCAATGTGTGTTTCTAATATTTCTTGCAAGGCTAAATCATCATCTTCAAGTAGATCTTCTGCGCTATCATATCCTAAGTCTGATGCTAAGATTTCAAAAGCATCATTATTAGGTGCAAAAACGGTTAATTGATCTTGCACTCTTTGGCTAGTCAAACTACCAGTTAGTCCTGTTGATTCTACCAGTCCCAAAAATATACTTAACTCACCCGATTGATTTTCATCATTCAAAACTGTAGTTAGTATTTTTTTATCAGTAATTCCTACCTCAGAACTGTCATCAAAGTTTTCGTCAATGCAAGAAGTTGTTAGTATAAACAATCCTACAATTGCGAAAGATGCATGTTTTAATAAATTTTTCATCTTAATATTTATTTTAAATTTTTTCACTTTCAATTAAAAGATGTATTTCACACCAAATTGAGCACTCCAAGTTTGACCCAAGCTAAAGTTAGGTACAGTAACATCTGTCGGGAAAGTCGATTCCCCTTGAATAGGATTAATGGTGAATTGTGCATTTCCATTTCCATCAGTACCTTCAAAATTCATCAAGTTTCTTTGAACAGTTTGTCTACTTACACCCCAAGAATCATTCATCATGTTTAAAACGTTCAGGATGTCTGCTCTAAATTGAAGTTTGTGTGCAGTTGGATCTTTCGTTAAGTTTATATCTTGAACAATGGAAAGGTCCAATCTATGTAACCAAGGCAAAACAGCACCGTTTCTTTCAGAAACAGAGCCCCTATTTTCGCTTAGGTAGGGATCATTTTCAATGTAGTTATTCAATATATCCCACTGTTGTTGTGCAGTTTGAACAATCGAACCTCCACTTACTCTATCTACTAGTTGAGCATCTTCTAAATTTTCAGGAATATACATTAGAGAAGTTCCCGATCCTTCGCCATTCAAGTTGCCACTATAAGTATAAGAAAATCTACCTTGTTCTCCAGCAGAATAATATAAATTGAATGATGTGTTGTTTGATTCATTCAGTCCTTTAGTGTTAAATGAAATCAAACCTACTACTCTGTTAGGCTGATCGTTTCGAGAGAATCCTTCTTCAGGATTATTTCTACCTTCCTGTACATCACCTGGCCATAATGAAGCTGCTTGAGATCCACCAATTAAACCAAAGTCTCTTGTCTGGCTTCTAGTATATGCTAAGCTCGTAAAGATCCCTTTCCCCCAGTTTTTTTCAGCTCCTATAGTCAATGAAGCATAGGTACGGTCGTTAATGTTTGTTAAATAGTAAAGTTCATTTATAGCACCACCTAAAGCAACTTGATCGTAGGTTGGGTATGCATTCCCAGCAATATTTATTGATTCACCAGTAGGCACACTTGATAAATTTGCACTGAACGGAGTGTTATAATCTTTAGAGAATATACCTTCTGCTGTGAAAACAAATCCATTCAAAACATAATCTGCTGCTAAGTTACTTCTCCAAGTCTGTGGTAACTTGAAATTTTCATCGGTAACTGACAAAGAACTAGAAACAGTTGGTTCTTGTTCTGCCGGATTAGGTCGATAGTAATTAACATCTGCTTGGAAACCATCCCAAGTAGGATTTCCATCTTGTCCCCACTGATCAGGTAATAAACCAATAAATCCACGAGTTACACCATTGCCATTAACTTGATTCGACAAATGAACGAAAATTGGACGTCCAGTGAAAATACCAGAACCACCTCTTACTTGTAATGACTTATCACCTAATGCATCCCAGTTAAAGCCAAAACGAGGGGAAAAAACTGGATTGACAGAAGGGAATTGATCAACTCGTGGCTCAATGAATTCACCTGGATTTCTTGGATTCTCTACACTAATTCCTAAGTCTTCCACTCTTGGGTTTCTAGGAGCATCTATTGGATAAAATGGCATCTCAACACGTACACCTAAAGTCAATTTTAGATCTTCGGTAGCTTGGTATTCGTCCTGTAAATAAAGGCCTACCTGACCGAACTGAGTTCTATCTGTTGGTAATTCGAATGGGTTATTTTCATCATAAGTAAATCCAATAGCAAAACCTGCTGGACGAACGCTTGGATCACGATCAATTACTGCTGCTACGAAATCATCATATGAGTTCCATCTATACCAAGAATCCCAAGTTGGGTTAAAGGCATTATCGAAAGTCATATATTCGAAATTCACACCAGCTGTGAAGGTATGGTCTCCCATAAAGTAGTTGAAATTATTAGTAATATTGAAAGTCTTATTGTCTAATAGGTTACCTCTCGTAAATAACTCCGTTCCTAAAGAAGCAAAATACAAAGGTGTTGAACCGTCATATTCTAAAATTTCAGACATTGGGAAGTTCTGGTCTCCAGGAATAAATCTCTGACTAACTGAACTAGTATATCCTACATTCAATTTGTTAGCCATGTTGCTACCAATAGTAGAGGTCCATTCACCTACAATTGACTGAACGTTTTCCTCACTTCCGTAATTTCCATTCCTGAAAGTTAATGCTTCATTACCAAATCGATTTGTATTTCTGAATCTCTCACTTTGAGGAAGTCCGCGAATACTGTTACCATTTATTCCAACATCTCTTCTTTGCTGAAAATTATTGTAGCGAACCATAATTTTATTCTCTTGATTTAAATTATAGTCTAGTCGAAAGTTTAATCTTGTTGCGACATCTTCAAATGGATAATTTTCAAAAGCACCAGTTTCGTATCCGTATATTTCTTCCATTTGCTCTTGCACAAAACGAGCTTGATCAGCTGTCATTCTTGCGATTCCTTGTTCAAAATCTGGAAATAAACCTTGCTCAGGACGAGCAGCTCTACGAGTATCACCAGGAATAGCATTGTCTTCGAACTCAAATGAACCAAAAAAGAATAGTTTATCTTTAATAATTGGCAAGCCTAAAGTAACACCATGAATTTGAGTTTTAGATTCAGAAAATGGTACATCTTGCCCACCATTTAACGTAGTACCTTGTGTGTTCTGATTTCTGAATAGCGTATAAGCACTGGCTTGAATACTATTAGTACCTGATTTTGTAACCGCATTTACACTAGCTCCAGTAAAACCACTTTGCGTTACGTCATATGGAGCAACGTTTACCTGTACTTCTTCAATTGCATCTACTGAAATTGGGTTTCCACCTGCAAATTGTGAACTTCCTAATCCAAAGTTGTTATTGTACAAGTTACCATCAATTGTATAATTATTGTATCTACTATCTGCTCCACCAAAGCTAGTGCCGTTGGATTGAGGATTCAAACGAGTAAAGTCATTGATACTTCGATTAATTGTTGGCATTGAAGCAATTCTCTCGTTAGATAAATTCGTAGATGCACCAGTTCTGTCACCATCAATAGCCTGGCCTTTAGTAGATCTAACTACAACTTCTTGTAGAATAGTTGATTCTTCAGCTAAAGAAATATCAAGGTTAAGTGTTTGACCTAAAGATAAGTTAATGTTTTCTACAACATATTCTTGATAGCCAATGAAAGTTACAGTCAGTGTGTAAGGCCCCCCTACTCTGACGTTTGGCATTCTAAACCTACCACTTACATTTGTTACAGCCCCATAAGTTGTACCTGATGGATTGTGTACAGCCTGTACAGTAGCTCCAGGCAATTCTTCTCCATTTGGATCTGTCACTACACCGGATAGACCTGATGTCGTTACACCCTGCGCTAAAGCCGATCCTGTGGCGAAAGCCAGCAAAATCGCCATTACACATAAACTTTGTAAAATTTTCTTCATTTCTTCTGATTTTATTTTTTGATTTAATGCAAAATTAACCTCCTAATCAATCTATATCCTTTTTGATAGGTTAAGTATTGATTATAATTCAGTTGCGTAAAATTAACATTAAGTTAACATTAAAGTGTAAGCATTTAATTTTTTTTTAATAGAAAACAGAAAACTGCCGTTTAAACAATTAAAAATGGTCATCTCAAATTTTCTCCTTAATTTGACTTTTAAGTTTGTTTCGAAAATCCAATAATTAAATTATGAAATATTTAGCCAGCATTGTAGTCATTTTGTTCATGGTCAATAATTCTTTTGCCCAAAAGGATTTATCCTATTTCTTACCCGATAGTGTAGAGTATAATTCTTCCATTCCAACGCCTGAAAGTGTCATCGGACATCAGGTAGGAGAATGGCATGTTACGCACGATAAGTTGGTCTATTATATGAAAGCATTAGCCGATGCTTCCAATAGGATTACAATAATTGAAACAGGTAAAACTTATGAGGACAGACCTCAACTACTATTGACAATTACTCATCCTGATAATCATGCAGATATCGACAAGATAAAAAAGGAACATAAACAATTAACTGACCCTAGTTCTTCGTCAAATTTAAATATTGCCCAAATGCCCTCTGTCATCATGATGGGTTTTTCCATTCATGGAAATGAACCGAGTGGAAGTAATGCATCTATGTTAACAGCCTATTATTTGGCCGCGGCTAAAGGCCAAGATATTGAGGATAAACTTAAAAATGTAGTGGTTTTATTAGATCCTTCTTTTAATCCCGATGGTTTAAATCGATTTGCTACCTGGGCAAACATGCATAAAAGCGAAAACTTAGTTACAGATCCAAATGACAGGGAATTTAATGAAGTTTGGCCTGGCGGAAGAACAAATCATTATTGGTTTGACATGAACCGTGACTGGTTGCCGGTTCAATTAGCTGAATCGCAGAGTAGAATTGCGCAATTCCATGCTTGGAAGCCTAATATAGTAACTGATCATCATGAAATGGGAACCAATAGCACGTTCTTTTTTCAACCTGGAATTCCGGAAAGAACGCATCCCATTACCCCACAGAAAAATCAAGATCTGACCGGACAAATTGGAACTTATCATGCAAAATTCTTGGATAGAATAGGTTCTCTTTATTACAGCAAAGAAAGCTTCGATGATTTCTACTATGGAAAAGGCTCAACTTTCCCTGATGTGCAAGGTGCAATAGGTATTTTATTTGAGCAAGCTAGTTCCAGAGGACATGCGCAGGAAAGCGTAAATGGGGTCTTAGAATTTCCATTTACTATAAAAAATCAATTTACTGCTTCTCTCAGTACCCTTCAAGCTGCTTATGAAATGCGCGAGGAATTACTTGGTTTCCAGAGAGATTTCTATAAAAATTCTGTGAATATGGCTTCCGAGGGAGATGTACAAGCCTGGGTGGTTTCGGATCAAGATGAATCTAAACTATTTCGATTTGCAGAGATGCTAGATCGCCATGAAATTGAGGTGCACAAATTAGCTAAAACTACCAATGGTTTTCAAACTGACAACAGTTATATCATACCGATGAATCAGTACCAGAGCAGATTGGTAAAAGCGATTTTTGACGTGAGAACGAGCTTTAAAGATAGTCTTTTTTATGATGTATCCGCCTTTAATATGGGGATGTCATTTAACTTAGATTACCAAAGCCTTGATAAGCGAAGTTTCAATACCGGATTATTGGGGGATAAATTTGAAGCTACTATGCGACCTGAAGGAAACATTAAAGGTGGCAAAAGTGAATACGCCTACATCATGGAATGGCATGATTTCTATGCACCTAAGGCACTCTTTAAAATTCAAAAAGCAGGTTTAAGAACTAAAGTGAATACCAAGGAGGTCATTTTGAATGATGGGACCACTTTGGCTACAGGTTCGATTTTGATCCCAGTGCAACAACAAGAACAATCGCCTATACAAATTTATCAAATTCTAGAAGAAGCTATTCAAGATTCTGGAGTGGAAATTTATGCTGTAGAAAGTGGAAATACTAAAGGAATTAATTTGGGAAGTCCATCTTTTGAATCTTTGAATCAACCCAAAATTGCCATGATCATTGGTGATGGGATCAGTCCTTATGATGCAGGTGAAATGTGGTTTTTATTGGATCAGCATTATGAAATGCCGATTACTAAAATAGATGTTAATGACTTTAGCAGGGCGGATTTAAGTCGATATAATGTATTGATGATGCCTAATGGCTGGGGTTATGGAAGTATCGGCAGTCAAAAAAATAAAATACAGCAATGGGCTCAAGAAGGCGGGACTATTATAGCATATAAATCGGCAGCAAAATGGCTTTCTGATCAGAAGCTGACCAAAGTAAAATTCATGGATAATAAAGCAGATACAACTGGTTATGAAGCCTATGAAGACCTAGGCAATAACAGAGGCGCGCAAGTAATTGGGGGTGCAATTTTTGAAGTAGAGCTGGATTTAAGCCATCCTTTAGCATATGGTTTGAAAAATGCAAAAATGCCTGTATTCAGAAACAGCACATTGTTCATGGAGAAATCCAAAAATCAATATGCAAATCCGATTCGCTATACGCAATCACCCTTGTTGAATGGCTATATTTCAGAAGAAAATGCTGAGAAATTAAAAGGCACTTCAGCAGTAACTGTTAGTAGAATAGGAGGAGGTAAAGTCATTTCGTTCACTGACAATACTAATTTTAGAGCATTTTGGTACGGGACTAACCGCTTACTGATAAATGCTATTTTTTACGGACAAACGATTAGTGGAAGTGCCGGAGAGTAATTTAGTTTCTTTGCTTTTTCCACACGGAACATTTCTTAAAAAACCTGTTAGGTCTCTTGAAATTACAGTATGCGAATGAAACAATTTTCATCATCAATTTCAAAATAATACCTGACAGGTTTTACCTTCAAGGCTTATCTTCGAAGGGTAACTTAAAAATTAGCTAAATTAAAAATCTATAGTTTTTTTCAGTTGTATTCAGTCGTCTTCTCCGCTACACTCACAAGTAGTATTAGAGTTTTTGGTAGTAGTTATCCCTCTTTTGTATCCATTACTTCTGCAGCAATCATCACAGGCAAGTACTGCATCATCATGGCTAGCTGCGTTGTCAGCAACTCCAATACAAGCATCAATTTCTTCTCCTCCACATGAGCTAAGACCACAAGTGAAAATACCCGCCAATACAAGTACATAAAAAATATTTTTCATAATAGTATGATTTAGTGTTGTACTTAGATCACACTGTAATTTATGAATCGGGTCAGATTTTTAAGTAATTTTTGATTTTATTCTTTGGCATTCTCTCCGAAATAGTCCGTTAAATCTTGTAATGTCCGTTCTGTTACCTCGATATCTTTAACTACTTCTCCTTTATCCAAAATAACTATACGTTCACATATTTCAGTTACATGGTTGAGGTCGTGGCTTGAAATCACAAAAGTCACGGATTTTTCTTTTTGAAATTGCTGTATGATTTTCTTTAAACGGATCTGGCTGGTTGGATCTAAGTTTTCAAAAGGTTCATCTAATAAAACGAGTTTTGGGTCGCCTAATAGAGCTGCAGCTACCCCTAGCTTTTTCTTATTTCCTTTGGATAGATCTCGAATGTATTTCTTTTTACCAAAAATTTCATCATTAAATAAGGTTTCAAATAATTGAAGATGCTGATCTAAATCTCCCTTACTCACGTTTCGGATCTTGGCAGTGAATTGAAAATACTCTTCTGGGGTCAGGTAGCTAATCAGGAATTTCTCATCTATAAAAGAACCTGTGAAATTTTTCCATTCTTCACTATTATGCACGGCTGCATCATCAACTATGACTTCACCCTCACTGGCTCTTATTAAATCAAGCATGAGACGTAAAAGTGTGGTTTTTCCGGCCCCATTGTTTCCAACAAGTCCAAAAGACTGGCCTGCAGGTATATGGAGGTCGGCAATGTTTAAAACAGTTATGTTTTTGTAGCTTTTTTGAAGGTTGTTAATCTTGATCACTTTCTATATTGTTAAATCGTGGATGAGTTTATATTTATCTTTTTTTAGTTTCTTGGCTATTGCATTAAAAAAGGCTTTTCTAAAGATTAAACCAATTAGTCCTGTCAAAGCAATTGCTAAAACTCCAATTTCCGAAGTCCAAATGTTTGCAAAAATAGCGTATACAGCTATAGGTCCAACAATTAGTGGTATTCCTACAACAAACTGTGCGGCCCCTACACCTTGATAATTCATCATGGAGCTTTTATCCAACTCGATTGGTTTTGGTCCCCATAAACTCATGCGCATGATCAACATACTGTTAATACCAATATTATAAATGGCTGTAGCTCCCATGATCATCATTAATTCATATCCATAATAAAAATAAGGTAGGGAGAGAACTGATGTGATAAGAACTGAGTAGATTAGCAAACGGTATCGGGATTCTACCCATTGCGTATAAGGATTTATTTTAGTCAAAAAGAAATCCATTTGGTTGGTATTCCAGCTCCATAGGAATTGTCCATACTGAATAATAAATATGCCTGTAAAAAATATACTGACAAAAATTGGCATGACGTTCGTTTGTGCTTCTTCTCCCATGCTAAATATCAGCAACGGATAAAATAAAAATAGTCCAGCCATTAAGATGCTCGATCTGCTTCTCTTATGGCGTAGGATTAGTTTTAATTCTTGAACGATAAGCGTATTGATTAGTCCTTTACTTTCCCAGCCACTTAATCGGCTGGTTAGTTGTTCCCCTGACATCATTTTAGCATCGAATAAATCTTCTACATATAAGTTTTGATTAAAAAATTGATAGCTGATGTAGATCAAGTAGCCAAGCAAAGCTATGGGAATAAACAAAAGCAAGGGAGAATTATAGATCGCTACAGCCCATTCGCCTAATGGAATTAATGTAAAGTTGAAATATTGATTTCCTGCATAATGAACTAAAATAATGAGGACGAAAATTATCCAAACGATATTTTTGCTTTCTAATTTTTTCTTCAAAAGAATATTGAAAAAATGTAGACAAAGAGATAATACGAGAGTAAAAGCTAACCAAGTTAATGATTTCCCCAATCCCATAGCAGGAATAAAAGTACTAATTGTCAGCGGGATAAAAATTGCCGGAGCAATCAGATTGTATGGGTTGATAATTGATTTAAAAACCAAGAATCTACTAATTAACTTTCTACGAATAGGTAAATGCAAATAAGGCTCAATATCCAAAACAGGCACAGTCTGCATAATATAACGAATTGCTAATTCACTTACGAAATAGTAAAGTAGAAACTGGTTTACTAATAGGCTAGGCTCAGAATCAATGCCTAGTGCTTCAAGTGTTTCATTCAGGTTAGCGCTTACAAATATTAAATTGACCAACACCAGAAATCCAAGAAGCCCTAGAAAGATCTTGATTCCGATATCCTTCTGAAAGGAGGGAGATCGTCTGAAACTAATCCATTGGTGCCGTAAAATCCATTTCATACTGTTTTTCGTTGATAGTTAATATTACTTAAATTATGGTTTGAAGTTCAAGATTACAAATAAAGGAATGTACTACACTACACCTTGAGCTTTCATTGCATCTGCTACTTTCAAAAAGCCGAAAATGTTGGCAGAAGCCAAATAATCATGCTGATTGAGGTCATATTCTTCCGCAGTTTTTACGCAATTATCGTGGATATTTTTCATGATAGTTTGCAGTTTCTCGTCCACTTCCTCTCTCGACCAATAGACTCCAATTCTGTTTTGACTCATTTCTAATCCAGAAACGGCTACACCACCAGCATTAGTAGCTTTGCCAGGGGCATATAAAACCTCTGAAGCACAAATCACATCGATTGCTTCGGTTGTTAAGGGCATATTGGCCCCTTCGGTCAATAACTGAATGCCTGATTTTTTCAAATTCTCGGCATCTTTTTTATTTATTTCGTTTTGCGTAGCACAAGGAAACACGCAATCAGCTTTTATGGTCCACAGCGGATTATGATCTTTATCTTGGTCTACTTCTTCGTAAGTAGCATCAGGATATTTCTCCAGGTACTCAGAAATCCGCCCTCTATTAACATTCTTAATTTCCTTGATGTGTTCTAGCTTTTCGGTATCAAATCCTTCTTCATCAATGATGTAGCCTGAGGAGTCAGAGGCAGTAATTGGTTTAGCACCTAATTCAATTAATTTTTCTAAAGTAAATTGAGCCACATTTCCTGACCCAGAAACAATGCATTTTTTATCTTTTAAGCTATCGTCTACTTTCTCCAACATATATTGAGAAAAATATACTAATCCATAGCCAGTAGCTTCTGGTCTGATTAAGCTGCCGCCCCATTCTCTACCTTTTCCGGTCAGTACGCCAGTGAATTCATTTTGTAATTTCTTATAAGCACCAAATAAATAGCCTATTTCTCTTCCTCCTACTCCAATATCGCCAGCCGGCACATCAGTGAAGTGCCCGATATGACGGTATAATTCGCCCATAAAAGACTGGCAAAAGCGCATGATTTCTCCATCAGATTTTCCTTTTGGATTAAAATCTGCACCGCCTTTACCACCACCTAATGGCAAACCAGTTAAAGCATTTTTAAATATTTGTTCGAATGCTAGAAACTTGAGAATACTTTGGTTTACAGAAGGGTGGAATCGTAAACCACCCTTGTAAGGGCCTAAGGCACTGTTCATTTGAACTCTAAAACCTCTATTGACTTGAACCTCACCACTATCATCCAACCAATTAACTCTGAAGGAGATGAGTCGTTCTGGCTCTGCCATTCTTTCCAAAAGCTTTAATCGGTGATATTCAGGATGCTTTTTAAAGACTACCCCTATGGAAGATATCACTTCTTCTACCGCTTGAATGAATTCCGGTTCGTTGGGATTTCTCTTTTTGATCTGCTCTAGTAATTCGTTTTCAGACATAAGAAATTAGCTTAGGGTATATTTTAGATTTAAATATGGTGAAAATTATTAAACCAACCAGCTTCTCCATACGTTTGTTGCTCAAAATTGAAGATTCAAAATAATATTGAAGGAACTTAGGGTATATCTTGCTGGAGAATCAGGGAAATTAATTATCTCTTTGTCTTTGATTGGCATTATGCTCAACAATATACTTATACCAGAAATGGAATCCATCCAGTTTAGTGATGAATTTGAAAATAGTAATTCTGGTTTAATTGAAGTACTGGTCGAAAATGCAACAGATTCTGACCTAGTTGAGACAGATAAAGACGATGATAGTTCAGATAATCTAGTAGATACCTTGCAGAAATTTTTAAGCAACAGTTTGATTATCGAATTGAATCATGAAAGAATTACTCTTAGTAAAAATCAATTTATTTATCCCCATTTTAAGTTAGCAAGAGGATATCAATTTCTTGATACGCCACCACCCAAACTTCTGTAAATCTCTTAGAAAATCAGCCTCTCGGTTGATCAAAATTATTTTATACCCATAGTTTTTAGGGTTTACTTCATTTAAAATATTAAAAAGATGATTTACAATAAATCTATAGCTATTGTTATAGCATTGGCACTATTATGTGCCATCAATTTCACTAATGCGCAAGAAGCACAAAATGACAGTACAGAACTACCTTTAAAGATTGAACAAGCAGAGCCACTTTTTATTGACCTTATCCGTGATTTAGGAGCAAGAAAAGGAGAGAGCGAATGGAATGTGGGCTTAGGGATGTTTGACAGGTTGAACTATGATAAGTATGAAGCCTTGGTAGAATATGAATGGGCTGTAAAGGACAGGTTGGGGCTTGAAATTGAAGTTCCAGTTTCTATATATACCTCTAATGGATTGGAAAGTGCTAATGGGACGCGACCTTCCAACAGGATTGAATCTATCAAAAAAGCATTTCAATGGACTTTTTTAGTATCGGAAAAAATGAATACCTCTATGGCTGTAGGCGGTATTAACGAATTCGTCTTTACACCATTAGATAGTATCTCTACTAGCTCGGTCTTTCAAGGGGATGTTGTCAACCCATTTCTAATTGCAGCCACAAACTGGAGAAACGGGTTTCATTCATTAATATATACTGGCCCAAGATGGTTTATTCCGTTTAATAAGGAATTGAAAAGAGAGTTTGAGTACGAGATTAATACGAACTTTCATTATATGATTCCGAATACACGTAATTTTATAGGGGTAGAATTTAATAAAATTCTTGCTCAAGACGATTTTGACATGACTATCAGACCCCAAATGCGGGTTTCAATTTCAAATAAGCTATTGATTGGTATTGTAGGAGGAATCCCCATAAATAGAGAAAGAGAACGCTTGAGCAGTTTCATAAGATTAATTTATGAACCTGGGCATAGACATAAATAAAATTATTTTGGTCTGATTTTTGGTTTAGAAAAATAAATCAAAAATCAGACTTATGAAAAAGCTATCCTACTTTTTACTGATTGTTATTTTTGTTTCATCCTGTACCGATAGGGGCAGATTAGAGCGAAGAGAAAACCGAATTGAAGGAAAATGGTACTTTGATAGGGCTTTTTACAAAGGTGATTTTGCTCTATTTCGAAAAAATATTCTAGATGATTATAGGGGAGATGAAATTACATTTTATGATGATGGATTTGCGGAATATTATGATGCCTCATTAGATGCCTACTTTGAAGGCGATTGGTTTTTAACTTTACATAGAACAATAACATCGGAAGGTAATGAACGACTGTATACTTTAGATATGGAGTTTATCGACCTTATTCATCGGGAACGGTTTGGATTTTACAGCAATGCCACAAGAATTGGATTTAATAACTTAAACCTAGAAATTTATGAAGACAATGGTTTTTTTACCTTCAAACTCAATAGGATAGACTAAATTGAAATTCAACATGGCCTGAAAGCCCTTTGCTGTGTTTTCATAAGAAATCCAAAGATTATTGGAGGGTCGGTGACAACTTTAGTGAAAACACAGCAAAAGGTAAACTTGACAATTAAGACTCGAGAATTATGCCAATATTTCTATTGAACCTTCTCCGATAGTTTTTTGACCAAGGCTGTAACCCAGCTTCTAGGCGTAAAGCGGACACTAAAAGCCATCAGCTTATTTTGCAAGCCATGAATGGCAACTCTTTTTCCTCTCATCATCGATTTATAGCCGTATGCAGCTACTTCTGCTGAAGTTGGCAATTTTTTGTCTTTTACTAACTTCGAATCGCCTAGATCTGCGGCATCCTGAAACCCTGAGGTAGTTGGCCCAGGACAGAGTGCAGTGACTGTAACGCCAGTGCCTTTAAGCTCTTCGGCAATGGCTTCGGAAAATGCTAATACGTAATGTTTCGTGGCATAATATACTGCCATGAAAGGTCCGGGTTGAAAGGATGCTGTAGAAGCAAGTTGCATTATCTTTCCTGATTTCCTTTCCAGCATTCCGTTGAGATATAACTTTGTCAGAATGGTTAAACTCGAAATATTAAGATCAATCATTTGAGTCGCTTTCGTTAGGTCGGATTTATGGAATTGTTCAAAATCACCAAATCCGGCATTGTTAATCAAATAGTCAACTTCAATATTTTCCTTCTCCGTTAGGTCAAAAAGCTGATGCGCAGCATCGGGCTTTGAAAGATCCAAAGCAAATACTGCAGCTGAAACGCCATATTGACTTTCTAATTCTTTTTTCAGATGATTTAATTTTTTCTCTGATCTGGCGACTAACACTAGATTGTCTCCTTGTTGTGCGTGAATTTTTGCTAGCTCCAAGCCAATGCCTGAAGAAGCGCCTGTTATTAATGCTGTTTTCATTTTTTTACTAGATTGAATGTTCATTCGGTTTTATTTTAAAATTTTTATGCTTTTGCAGCTTGCCAGGCAAACTGTGCTAAGTCATCTATAGATTTTTTAGTGAGTTTTTTTTGCTGGTGGAATATTTTTGCTGCTGAAACCACAGTTCCATGAACCATTTCAGTTAAAATTTCAACATCTATTGATTTAAGAAGTCCTTTATCAATTCCGTCATTTAAAAATTGAATGATGGGTTGATAATGTTTTCTCTGTTCCTCTTTAGTTTCTTTGCGGATAAAAGGAGACTGAGCATATTGTTCAAGAAATTGAAAAGTTTCATAATTCTCGGCATAGAAGATGAACAGCGAAATCCAGATAGATTTAAAATCAGCTTCATAATTTTGACCACCGACTGTTGCTAGTTGCATAGCTCTTCCCATTTTCTGCTTCGATTCAGTATATAGCGCTTCTAACAAAACCTCTTTGTTTTCAAAGTGGTGATAAATAGTGCCAGCCGCAACTTTTGCTTTTTTGCTTATCATTGACATAGGAGTAGCATGAAATCCATTCTCCGTGATCAGACCTAATGTCGTTTGTAAAATAAGTTCTCTTTTATTCATTGATGCAAATATACGAATGAATGTTCATTCGGTTTTAGATTTTAGAAAATATTTTTCATAGACATTTGTAACGTGGCGCTTGGAATGTTAAAGTTTGCTCTTCAAGAATTCTGCGGTATAATTATTTTTCAACTTGATCATCTCTTCTGGAAGCCCTTCAAAAACAACCTTCCCACCTTTTTCACCACCTTCAGGACCTAAGTCAATTATCCAGTCGGCTGTTTTGATCACTTCCATATTATGCTCAATAATAATCACTGAATTGCCTTGCTCGATTAAAGCATTTATAGACTCAAGCAGTTTTTTGATATCATGAAAATGCAAACCAGTGGTTGGCTCATCAAAAATAAAGAGATTGTGGTCATTTTTTGCACTTCCCCCTTTACCTAAATAAGAGGCTAACTTTACTCGTTGTGCTTCTCCACCACTCAAAGAATTAGATGATTGACCTAGGCGGATGTAGCCCAAGCCAACATCAAATAAGGGTTGCAATTTATTGATTACGGGATTATTTCCAGCAAAGAATTCTAAGCTTTCTTCTACCGTCATATCAAGTACATCCGCTATATTTTTATCCTGATATTTGATCTCTAAAATTTCATTTTTGAATCGCTGACCTTTACAACTCTCGCAAGTCAGTTCAATATCAGCCATAAACTGCATTTCAATTTTCTGAATACCTTCACCCTGACACATTTCGCATCTACCTCCATCTACATTGAAACTAAAGAAAGCAGGTTTATAGCCCCGTTGCTTTGCTAAAGTTTGATCTGAGAATAATTGTCTTATCGCATCATAGGCTTTTACATAGGTTACTGGATTAGATCTAGATGATTTTCCGATAGGGTTTTGATCAACAAATTCTATGGATTTTACTTTTTTATAATCTCCTTCCAGCTTTTCAAATTTGCCTGTGCTCTCGCTGCTTCCCTGACCAATCATTTTGGCCAAAGCCGGGTTCAATATCTTTTTGATCAAAGTTGATTTCCCAGAACCACTGACCCCAGTTACCACGGTCAAAACCTCCAAAGGAATTTTTACCTCCTTGATATTCAAATTGTTTTCTTTAGCTCCCTTTATGGAAATGCTGTTTTTCCATTTCCTTCTACTTTTGGGAACTGCTACCTCATTGCTTCCATTTAAGAATCGTGCAGTATGTGTGTTGTCCGCTTCTTTTAATTCTTCCAGGTCTCCTTGAAATACTAATTCTCCACCATGAGCTCCCGCATCAGGCCCAATATCAATTATTTCATCGGCTTCTATCATCACTTCTTCTTCATGTTCCACTACGATCACCGTATTGCCCAAATCTCTTAAGGTTTTGAGTACTTTTACTAATCGGGCAGTATCTCGTGGGTGCAATCCTATTGAAGGTTCATCTAGGATATACATGGAACCTACCAAAGCACTTCCTAGCGAAGTGGCCAATTTAATTCGCTGAAATTCTCCTCCAGATAGAGTGGAAGTCAAACGATTTAAGGTGAGATAGCCCAAGCCTACTTCTAGCAAATACTCTAATCGGCTATTTATTTCTTTCAGGATTCTACCAGCTATTTTCTGTTCACTCTCTGTCAAATCTATCTTCTCGAAAAAAGCTAGCAATTGATCAATAGGTTTTAAAACCAATTCAATTATAGAGGCGTCATTTATTTTTACATATCCTGCATCTTTTCTCAAACGAGTGCCTTTGCAATCTGGACAAGTGGTCCGACCTCTGTAGCGGGAAAGCATAACCCGATATTGAATCTTATGCATTTTGGATTGCAAGTGCTCGAAGAAAGCATTTAAGCCTTTGAAATATTTATTCCCGTCCCAAAGTAGTTGGTATTCTTCTTTTGTTAATTCCTCAATAGCTCTGTGGATAGGGAAGTCAAATTCAATACCACGCTTTAATAGTGGTTCAGCCCATTTTTTCATGGTTTCACCTTTCCATGGTGCAATGGCTCCCTCATAAACTGAAAGTGTTTTGTCAGGTATCACTAAATCTTCGTCTATTCCCAATATTTTTCCAAAGCCTTCGCAAGTTCGGCAAGCGCCATACGGATTATTAAAGCTGAATAAATTGATAGTGGGTTCTTCAAATTGTATCCCGTCTAGTTCGAATCGATCATTAAATTCCTTTTTGCCTTCAGATTCTACGTAATCAATAATGCACTCCCCATGTCCTTCAAAAAAAGCTGTTTGAATCGAATCCGATATTCTGAATTGATTATCTTCATCTTCTTTTTGAACAGAAGCCCTATCAATTAAAATATATAAATCCTTTCTTTTCAGTTCCTGCTTCTCCTCAATTATGTCTTCTATAAAAAGGACTTCCTCTTTATGTGCAACCCTTGTGTAACCTTTACTTAGTAGCAATTCTAACTCTTGCTGTAACGTTCTTCCTTTGGGTACAATTAAAGGAGCTAAAACCATAAATTTTTCTCCTTCTTTATGCTTGTGGATTTCATCAGATATACTACTAACTGTATCTCTAGTCACTCTTTTCCCACTTTTAGGGGAGTAAGTAACACCAATTCTAGCGAAAAGGAGTTTCATGTAATCGTAAATCTCAGTGGTGGTACCAACTGTGGAGCGTGGATTTCGAGTATTGACTTTTTGTTCAATGGCAATAGCTGGAGAAACACCCCTGATGAAATCTACCTCAGGTTTTTCCATTCTACCTAAAAATTGTCGGGCATAAGAACTCAAACTTTCCACATACATTCTTTGCCCTTCGGCAAATAGCGTATCAAATGCCAAGGATGATTTTCCGGAACCAGATAGTCCTGTGACAACAACTAATTTATTTCTAGGAATGGCAACACTCAGGTTTTTAAGGTTATTTACCCGGGCACCTTTAATAATGATATATTTTTTAGGATCAAGGCTTTCAAAATCTACCTGACCATTTGATTTTTCTACTACTTCCATAAGCTTACAAAGATAAAAGGCTAACCCGAGAAAAAGGAATTTGTTGGGAGGATAAGTTAACTGAATTTAAACTATCTGCTGCAGGACTGAAAATCAAGTACAGCTTTAATACTTATTTGGTTTATGATACTTATTATCAGGGTGATAATTCTAAAATAAGGATTTGATCATTTTTTTACTAATATAGCATTTAAGAAGAACTATATATTCAAAATAGGAATGTATCATAATCAAATAAACGGAATTGACTTTGTCAATATTGGTTTTTTAGGAATCATGTTTTTTGTCCTATTGTACGCACTGGGAGTGTATTTTTATGAAAAAAAAGCGATATATTTCTATTACTCTTTATATATTTTTGTCCTCGGTATTTATCTGTTTTCCAGGTCAGAATTTATATACATTTCAATAATTAGCGAAATAGAAGCATATTTTCCCAGAATAAATTTTTACATATCTGATACTTTTCAATACATTGCTCATTTTGCTGCGCTTCAATTTGGGATTTTGTTTTTAAATGCAAAAAAAGATTATCCTATTTTCTTTAGAGCGGCCTATTTCGTCAGGATAATCTTTTTCTTAGCTGTAGGACTTTCCATTCTCAACATTAGCACTTTCAATAACATGTTGTTTAACGATTGGCTGTCTTACATAGAACGCACATTTGCAACTCTTGCCACCGTCTATATGCAAATAGTGATTTTGATTCAGAGTAAAAACAGATTGGTGATTTTCTATATGGTTGGTTCTATTCTATTTTTGCTAGGGGCAGTTATTTCAGTTTTCGCTTTGGATGTTATTTATATGCGGATTGGTACACTACTGGAAATTTTACTTTTTTCGCTAGGACTGGCTTATAGATCAAATTTGATTCAAAATGAGCGAAATATTTTTAAAGAACGGATGATTTCTGAAATCCAAGAAAAAGAAGAACTTCTGAATACTTATAATGAAGATTTGAAAAGGCAGGTGCTGGAACGTAGTGAAGCACTCATTGCTGAGCAGCAACTTTTTGAAAGGGAAAAGCAAAAGGTGTTGAAACTTTCACTTGAAAAGGAAATCGATAGAGTAAAAATGACTGCGCTAAGAAGTCAAATGAAGCCTCATTTTTTATTTAATGCTCTAAATGCTATCAGAGCTTTAATTATCAAAAATGATTCGCATCAAGCTTATGATTACTTAACGGATTTTTCACGACTTGTGAGGTATATTTTGGAAAGTAGTGAAAATGATTATGTGAGTCTAGAAGAGGAGTTGAAAATGCTTAAAATATATGTTAGAATCGAGCGTATGCGTGCGGATAGTAGTTTTGATTATTCTGTTCATGTGGATCGTTCCATTAATGCACGAAAGCTAAGCATTCCACCCCTTATTCTGCAACCCTTTTTGGAAAATGCTATAGTTCATGGCGTTGATATGGACAAACCAAATCAAGTACTCAGTCTAAAAATAAGCTTAGCATCTAATTCTTTAATTAAGTTTGAAGTTCAAGACAATGGAAAAGGCAGAAATAAGAATATTAAAGAAAAGAGATATGCTGGCTTAGGAAAGAAAAAATCTATGGCTGTTGATCTTACTCAAAAGCGTTTAGACTTACTGGATAGTGATCGAGCGAAGCTGGAAATAAAGGATCTATATTTAGATGACGGAGCACCAGGTGGAACAAAAGTAGTATTATATTTACCACTAATTAGTTATGGAAAGAAAACTGACAGCAATATTAGTTGATGATGAGCTTCATTGCCTAGAGACCTTAAGGTTCGACCTTGATCGGTTTTGTAGCGATCAAATTTCTATTGTAGGGGAAGCTCAGAATTTAGTCAAAGCTAGCACTATGTTAATTTCAGAAAAGCCAGACATCTTATTTTTGGATATTGATTTGCCTGAAATGAATGGCTTGGAATTTTTAGAAACAATTGGGGATATTGGTGCTAAGGTAGTTTTTACAACAGCACATAGTAAATATGCTATTCCAGCATATAAATTTAAGGCTGAGGCCTTTTTACTTAAACCCATTGAAGCTTCAGAGTTGCAAGCAGTTGTTTCAAAAATCTATTATGATAAAATAAAGGAGGAAAAACATTTTACAAGTGAAAGGTTGGCTATAAATGATATGCATGGTACAACTTACATTCCATACGATCACATCATTGCCTGTGAGTCCAATAATAATTATTGTAAAGTCCACTTGAAAGATGGTACAAGCATCACAGTTAGTAAAACATTGAAACATATTGAGCAGGCAATCAAGTCTAATGCTTTCTTACGGATTCACCAATCATACCTCATAAATGCAAATTTTATCAGTAAATATCTGAAAAGCGATGGAGGTTCATTAGAAATGATGAATAAGAAAATATACCCCATTTCAAAAAGCTATAAGGAAAAGGTTACTCTTTTTTTAAAAGTATAGATTGATTACTCACTCAAGTAAACCCTTCACTCATTCAGAAGTATCATACACTATTTCTCAGTTGCATAATCTTTTCTTTAGCTGTATAATTGTTATATATATAGATAAAATTGCACTAATTATAGAATTTTAGAACGTTTAAAAGGACATTTATTTGTAAATTCTGACCCAATTAAGAGAAAGTTGGTGTGATGTATCTTGAAAGGAAAAACTATATCTAAACAATTATGAAAAATTTAAAACACTTAAGAAAATGGAGCATGCTAGTAGTAGCTCTCCTCGTAATGATTTCATGTAAAGAAGATGATCCTGAGGTTGGTAAACCACCGGTTGCAGATGCTGGAACAGATATTAGCGCTTTTGTAGGAAGCACGGTAACGCTCAACGGGAGTAACTCTTCGGATCCTGAAGGAGGGACTTTAACATTTAGCTGGGAATTAACGCAAACACCTACAGGGAGTAATGCAAGTTTATCGAATGCATCAAGTGATCGTGCGACTTTTGTTCCTGATGTGGCAGGGGATTATGCTGCAACTGTGACTGTCGAAGATCCTGACGGAAATACAGATACAGATGATGTCTTGATTTCAGCAGAAGTTAATGCAAATGAAGCTCCAACGGCTGTGATTACAGATACAAATAATGACCTAATTACTGCAGATAACAACAATAACGTAGTAAATGTAGGTAATACCTTCCAATTATCAGGAGCTAATTCAACAGATCCTGAAGGTGATAATTTGACCTATTTGTGGGAGCTAACTTCAGCACCGAGCAATAGCAATGCTACCTTGGCAAATGAAGCAACTGCAACTTTGGATTTTACAGCAGATTTGGAAGGTGATTATACAATTATGTTAACTGTTGATGACGGGGAAGGAAATGAAAGCACTGCAGAAGTGACTATTGAAGCTGAAGTTTCACCAGTTATTATTGATGCAGATGTAACAGAAGAAACTACGTGGGAAGATATTTATGATGATCCTAGCTTGCCAGATTATCGAGTGATTGGAAATATTACCATTTCCGCATATTTAACAATAGACCCAGGTGTGAATGTGATTTTGGATGAGAACGTTCAAATATATGTAGGATCAGGTGGAGTGTTGGATGCAAATGGATTAGCAGAAAACGGGGTGAAGTTCACTTCTTCTAATATAGATGCTGGTCAATTGTGGAAAGGAATTTTCATTCAATCGTCTGATCAAAGGAATAGTCTTGAATATACTACGGTAGAATATGCAGGAAATTCAGAAATGGCCTTTGGTAGTAGTGCAGATTATAAAGCTAATATTGGATTAGATGAAGGTGGTTATTTAAATATCGAAAATTCTACTATCAGCAACAGTGACGGATATGGAGTTCACGTAAATGATGACCAAAGTGATTTAGGAAATTTTGCCAACAATGTCTTTGAAAATAATAACAGAGGAATCTCAGTTAGAGCCATAACTGTTGCTAAACTAGATGGCGCAACTACTTTTAACAGTAATGCAAATGCAGATGTTGAAGTATTTGGTTCAACCTTACCGGACACTGAAACAGTAACTTGGAGCAAATTGAACGGAACTACAGCATACAGGGTAAGTGGAGATTTGAATGTTAACGGCAATCTTACTATTGAAGCAGGATCCAATTTTACCTTTGATGAAGATGTTTATTTTTCAATCAATTCAGGGGGTAGTATCACTGCAGACGGAGGGGAGTCCAACACGATTACTTTCACAAGTTCCAATATTTCTGCTGGTTTTTTCTGGAAGGGAATTTATATTGAATCATCCAATCAAAATAACACATTGAACAATGTAGAAGTATCTTACGCTGGAAATTCTGAGTGGGCATTAGCCAGTAGTCCAGATTATAAAGCTAATGTAGCATTAGATGCAGGCGGATTTTTAAATTTAACTAATTCTACTATTTCTAATGGCGATGGATATGGATTGCACGTAAATGATGATTTATCAGATTTAGGATCGTTTTCCAATAATATTTTTTCAGATAATCAAACCGCAATTAGCCTAAATGCATTCCATGTCTCTAAGTTGGATGGTGCTACTACTTTTTCCAATAACACACAGGGAGAGGTTGAAATCTTTGCTTCTTCGCTAGTACCAGAGGAGACTGTTACCTGGAATAAGTTAGACGGCTCTTCAAAATACATTATTGATGGAAGTCTTGATATAAATGGAAACTTGACCATTGCCGCGGGAGCATACTTTGAGGCAAGAGAAGATATATATATACAAATTGATGGTTCAATCATAGCCGAAGGTACAGATGGCAATGAGATCACTTTCACTTCAACTAGTGGAATTAAGTGGGAAGGCTTAAGAATAGCCTCAGCAAATGCAAATAACAAGCTTGACTATGTGATTATCAGTAATGGAGGATTTTCTGAAATGCCTTTTCCAAGTAATGCAGATTTCAAGTGTAATTTGGGTGTTTTTAGTAATTCAGTGATAAGTATTACCAACTCACAATTCTTGGGATCTAGCGGATATGGAATCGTGATTGATCAGTCCGGAGGCGCTTCAGTAAATGATGTTCTAGGAGTAAGTGCAAATAATACTTTTTCTAATAACACTTCTGGAGCTGTATTGATAGACTAAATAATTTGAGAGCAGTATGCATTACTGCTCTCATTTTTAAAAATTGATGATCATGAAAAAAATAACAATTATAATATTAGTAATAATAGGGAGTCTTTTTGCATTTGATACGAATGGACAATCATTTGAGAAGGGCGACAATATACTCAATGCCGGCTTAGGATTTGGGTATTATGGTTATGGCTTTGTTTATAACAGAAGTTTCTCAATTCCAGCAATAACTGCCAATTATGAGGTTGGTCTCGGTGAATTTATAGGAGTTGGGCCATACGTTGGAATTGCAAGTTGGAACTATTCAGGCAGTGGTTTCAATGGTGGTTACTCCATTTTTGCTGTAGGAGGGAGAGCTACGTTCCATTTAACAGATGTTTTGCTTAATGAGCTTTTAGAACTTGACGTTGATGAAAAATGGGATTTTTATGCCACTTTAATTATGGGATTAAATTTTGATTTGTACTCAGGTGACTTTCAAAACATTGAAGCAAATCAGGTGAGGTTAAGTGCTGGGCCAATATTTGGTTTTAGATATCTCTTCAGCAAAAATTTTGGGATGTATTTGGAGGGAGGAAGAGGTTCATTCAGCTATGGTACAATTGGACTAAGTTTAAAAATGTAAACAGATAGGCAAACGAGACCTAAACAAAACAGGTGTTTGTTTAGGTGTTGTTTTTTCATTTTAAGCCGGAAAGCCGCTTCCTTTGGAAGCGGTTTTTTTGCTTCACATAAATAACCCATTCCTCCTTTTATCAAATATAATTTCCACATCCTCTTATAAAATTGTAGTTTCATTCTCAGTTTTTAAAGACCATTTTATATGAGAAAATTATATGTCAGTTTTTGCTTCTTTATTCTTAGTTTATCAACAACATTTGCCCAAGAATTAGGAGAATTAAGTGTTCAGAAAATCATGCGTGATCCTGTCTGGATCGGCCACTCCCCCGATAATTTCTATTGGGGTGAAAACAGTGATCAACTTTTCTTTGATTGGAATCCAAATAATAATCCCAATGACTCGCTTTATACCTATGATTTTCTAGAAGGTGAAATCGTGCCAATCAATCATCAGAAAGAGATGTCTTATCCTGACAGGAGAGGAGTTTATAATGCAGCAAAGACGGAAAAAATCTTTATCCGAAATGGTAATCTATTCTTGGCTGAGATAAAGACTGGTAATATTGAAAGCTTAATAGAAACCTCAGAGCGAATTTCCAATGCTGGTTTTTTGTATAATGAACAGCAAATGTTCTATGTAGTGGATAATAATATCTTTGTTTGGGACAGGAAAACAGGCAAAAACAGACAGTTGGTAGAATTTAGTACAGGTTCTGAGCCTCAAGAGAAAACAGCTAAAAAGTCCGAGAAGGAGGAATGGCTTAATAATCAGCAACTTGAATTAATTAGTGTACTTAAGGAGAGAAAAGAAAAAGAGGAAAAGTCCGATGCATATAAGGAAAGTATTAAGTCTGAAGGCATCCCTACCGTATATTTAGATGGTAAAAGATTAATTGAATCCAGTATAAGTCCTGATGGAAATTACATCATTTACAGATTATATATTTCACCCAATGGAAATGATAATACTATCGTACCAGACTATGTGACTGAATCAGGCAATACAGAAGATTTAAGAGCACGCTCAAAAGTAGGAGGAGAGCAAGCTCATATGGAACTAGGTGTTTTCAATTTGAAGACTAGAGAAAACAAATTGGTGAGGATTGAGGAAGTAGAAGGACTCAATCAAATTCCCGAATTTTGGAGTGACTACCCTGAAAGAAAAGACGAAGATTTTGAAACAAGGAAAATGATTTTTCAATCGCCTTTATTTTCAGAGGATGGAAAATATACGGTGATTGATGCAAGAGCTACTGACAATAAAGATAGATGGCTGTTTTTGCTTAATCCTGAAAGTGGGGAATTAGAGCTTATCGACAGACAAAGGGACGAAGCGTGGATTGCGGGACCGGGCGTAGGCTATGCGTGGGGAGGTTCTACTAAAGGATTTTTAGCAGATAATAAAACGTTATATTTTCAATCCGAAGAAAGCGGTTACAGCCACCTTTATTCAGTTGATTTGTCCAAATCAAAAAAGAAGAAAAAGCAATTGACTAAAGGCAATTTTGAAATATATGATGTGAATTTGTCCAATGATAAAAGCCATTTCTATTTCTTAGCTAATCCTGAAAGTCCAGGCATTCGAAATTTATATAAAATGCCAGTTGATGGAGGAAAGATGGAGCAATTGACTTCTGATAAAGGCGGAATGGAATATGATCTTTCTCCCGATGAAAGCAAAATTGCTTTAAGAAAAAGTACTGCCACTCAACCGTGGGAATTATATGTAATGGATAATCAGTCGAATGCTGAAGCCAAAAGAATTACGAGTTCCATTTCTGATGAATTTCAATCTTACGAATGGAGAACTCCGGAATATATCACTTTTGAAGCGCAAGACGGGGCAGAAGTTCATGCGAGACTTTATCAACCTGAAGGTGGAAGCAATGGCAAACCAGCTGTGATTTTTGTACATGGTGCTGGCTATCTACAAAATGCACATCAATGGTGGAGTTCTTATTTCAGGGAATATATGTTCCATAATCTTTTAGCGGACAATGGCTACACGGTTTTGGACATTGATTATAGAGGCAGTGCAGGCTATGGACGAGATTGGAGAACAGGAATCTATCGTCATATGGGAGGTAAAGACTTAAGCGACCAAGTTGATGGGCCAACTATTTGGTAAATGAATTAAGTGTAGATAAAGACAATATTGGAATTTATGGAGGTTCTTATGGCGGTTTCATCACATTAATGGCTTTATTTAATGAAGCAGAAACTTTCAAGTCGGGTGCGGCTTTGCGATCGGTTACAGATTGGGCTCATTATAATCATGGATATACCAGTAACATCTTAAATACGCCAGTAGGAGATCCAATAGCATACGAAAGAAGTTCACCGATTTATTTTGCTGAAGGTCTGGAAGGAAATTTATTAATTTGTCATGGAATGGTCGATACTAACGTTCATTTTCAAGATGTGGTAAGATTATCCCAAAGGTTGATTGAGTTAGAGAAAGAGAATTGGGAAATGGCAGTTTATCCAGTTGAAAGCCATGGTTTTGTAGAGCCAAGCAGCTGGACGGACGAATACCGCAGGATATTTGAGCTTTTTGAGGATACATTAAAGGAGTAATAATTATTTGAATTTAGTTGCTTTTTATCAGAACTCGAAATATCTTTCTTGCAATATTGAAACTTCAACTAACCTTAACAAGTCATCATGAAGACTAAACTGCTCGTACTTATAATGTTTACATTTTTACTATCATGCTCAGAAGATGAGATTCTGTCAGATGGTGAGATTGTAGCTCGAAAAATTCAATCTGTCATAGATAGCGAGAACGTTACTGAAGTAAATATTGTACGATCGAATTCTAATGGCGGCAGCTCTTTAATAGAAGCATCTAATGAATTTGAAATAGATGGGATTTTTATAAAAATTGAAGCTAATAGTTCTTATAATTTAAGTAGACTATTTGAATATGAAGTTCGTAGGAGCAATTTTACCGATAACGTACTGCTTATTTTGTATCTAGCTTCATAGTCATTGCATTAAATTGTAAGTTGGCAAAATTCCAAAGCTGTTCCAGACTTTTTAAATTTTAGAATTCTTCTCTAAAAAATGCTTGACTTTTTGGAGCAAATTAAAGTCTGTGGCTTAAGTATGGAATGAAGTGAGGAATTTGAAATGTAATCGAACTCTCTTGTTTTCTACTCGATTCTGATCCGATTAATTACCTTCTTTCCAAATCAGAAGAGCTAAAATTCAGGAGTGCCTACATCTTCCTAATCCTAAAACTCCATAAAATAATGACCACTATTCCTAGTGCATTTCGAAGAAACACTTCATTAAAGCTGTAGCCTTCATCCACCAATACTCCAAAAAACAACGGGCCTAATGCTGTACTTAGAACCATCACGGTTACAAATAAGCTTCTAACTTTTCCGATGATATCGGCTCCAAAAATTTCCACAAATAGTGCATTCTTAACGGTTCCTCCAAAGCCATTTGCAAAACCCATAAGTGCTAGAGATAAAGGATAAATAATGGGCGCATCACTCACCAGTAAGGTCAGCACTCCAATTACATAAGGAATGAGAACAAATGGGAATAGCTTTTTAGCTGTCAGCCTATCAATATAAGGGCCTGCCATAAACATACCTAAAGCACTCGCTCCAGCAAAAGCGGCTAATGAGGAGGAAACCCATGCCGCACTCCAGCCTTTTGCTGCCCCTAATTTCAACTGGAAAAAGAAAATGGCTGTGTTGGTAAATCCTAAAGCAAAAACAGCGGGCGCAATGATTAAGAAGGCTTTATGTTTCAGAATTTTCCAAGCGCTAACTTTGCTTTTACCCAAATTCACTTCAGGTTCTGATTGAATCTTTTCTTTCTTCTTTTTACTATATAGCCAATAAACCAAGGGCATGATAAAGACTAAAACTATGGCTGCATTTAACTGCAATGAGCCTCGCCAACCTAACCATCCAATTATTAATGTAATGACAACCGGCATGGTGGCTTCTCCAAATGGGTGACCAGTTGTGGCAATCCCTATGGCTTTACCTCTATTGGTGTCAAAATATCGGGACATGGTAGAAACAGCAGTATGACTCATTAATCCTTGACCAAACAGCCTCAACATATAGAGCCCAACAAATACCATGATGATATGGATGGAGAAGGATAAAACCAAGAGAGCAGTCATTAAGCCAATCAAAATCATGGCCATGTAATTGCCTAGTTTCATACGGTCGAATAAACTTCCTAAGGTAGGTAAAGTGAAAGCCGATGCAACCGTTGCGGCAGCGTATAAGCTTCCCATTGAAGTATTATTGAGCCCTAACCAACTTTCAATATCAGGCACATAAAGCGAAATCAGGAAGGTCTGTCCAAAACTGGAGAAATAGGCAAATACAAAGCCTAAGCTTAAAATGTATTTATATTCTTTAAATAATGTTTTCCAATTACTCATGTTTGAGATTTTTAGAACCTTGAGTCTAGAATCTAGACTTTTATCTCTAAAGCTAATTTTTTCTAATACTTATCAAATAGGCAGCTGACAATACCCAAAAAACTTGAATTTGTCAGTTCAATTCAATAGTACAATTCTATATCTACTATATTTCCATTTATTTCTACAACTCAATTTTGAAAGGGCGATACAGTTTGGAAATCAGTTCATCAGCACATCGAATCATTAATAAATCAACAAATCATTTCTTCCTCCGCTTATCCTTCGGCTTATTCCCAAAAGCCTTATCTCTTGCTTTCCCACTCAAGTTTTTCTTTTTCTTTTCATGGAAAGCGCCTTTGAAGTCAGGGTTTTCTAAGTGCTTTTGACGATCGATTTCTTGTTCCATGTCTTTTTTCTCTGAAGGGAGTGTTTCCATCAGTTCAATCTCTTTCGGCAGTTCTAGGACCTTGATTTTCTTCTGGATTAGTTCCTCAATTTTATCGATATGGTAAACGTCCGAAGGGTCAACAAAGCTAATAGCAATCCCATGATGTGCTGCACGTCCGGTTCGCCCGATTCGGTGAACATAGTCTTCATATTTATTAGGGACTTCGAAGTTGATGACATGGCTGACTTCTTCTACATCTATTCCCCTGGCCGTCACATCCGTGCTTACGAGTACTCTGACATTTCCAGATTTAAACTCATTGATCGCATTAATCCGAGTTGATTGTGCTTTATTGGCATGGATCACTCGCGCTTCCTCGCTAATTCTTCGCTCAATAAAACTGTATACATTATTGGCATTCTTACGAGTCCTTACAAAAATTAAAACCCTACTGAAATCTTCATTTTCAAAAAGGTATTTCAATAAGTTTATTTTGGTTAGGAAATTGGGTACGTGATATAAAGACTGCTCTATTAATTCTGCAGTCATAGTTTCAGGGGTGACTTCCACTTTTTCCGGGAAGTCTGTAAACTCATAGGCGTATTTTTCAACCTTCTCAGGAAAAGTAGCGGAGAAAAAGAGGTTTTGCTTTTTCATTGGCAAAAGTTCCAGAACTCTACGGATTTGAGGCATAAATCCCATATCCATCATGCGGTCCGCTTCATCCAACACAAAAGTTTTAATTTGCTTGGGTTGTAATACGCCAGCACTATAAATATCTAAAAGCCTGCCTGGAGTGGCTACAATAATATCACAACCTGCAGCTACTTCTTCTGCTTGTTTTTTTGGACCAATTCCACCATAAAGGCAAACTGTACGTAAATCTGTGTATTTCCCTAGTTCTAGTATATTTTCATACACCTGCATCACCAATTCGCGAGTAGGTGCTATGATTAAGGCTCTGGGGTCATGACCTTGGGCATATTTCAGTTTCATTAAAAGCGGTAGTACAAAAGCAGCGGTTTTACCAGTCCCAGTCTGGGCAATACCGATAACATCATGGCCATTCAAAATCCTAGGGATTGCTTTTACTTGAATTTCAGAAGGTTTTTCATAACCCAAATCATCAATGGCATTGAATAATTGTTTGTTGAGTTTAAAATCTTGAAAGGATGCGGTATCTTGCGACATGAAGTCTATTATTTAAGGAAAAATGTACTGAAATATGAAAACCATTCTGATTGTCAATGCAAATATAGTAAATGAAGGGCGAATTCAGCAGCTAGATGTGCTGATGAAAAATGGACGCTTTGAAAAAATTGCATCCAGCATTAATGCTGAGGAGGCTGATGAAGTAATTGACGCCAAAGGAAAATATCTTTTACCCGGCTTAATTGATGATCAAGTGCATTTTCGTGAACCAGGCTTAACGCACAAAGCGAATATTTATACAGAGTCAAGAGCAGCTGTTGCAGGAGGAATTACTTCCTTTATGGAAATGCCCAACACCGTACCCAATGCTTTGACTCAGGAATTATTGGAAGATAAATATCAGATTGCTGCTAAGAATTCTATTGCTAATTATTCTTTCTTCATGGGGGCAAGCAACGATAACATAGAGGAAGTATTGAAAACGGACCCGCGAAAAGTCTGTGGCGTAAAAGTGTTCATGGGTAGTTCAACAGGCAATATGTTGGTAGATAATGAAGATACGCTCAATAATATTTTCTCCAAGGTGCCTATGTTGATTGCCACCCATTGTGAGGACGAAGCGACAATCAGAGCCAATACAGCAGCAGCAAAAGCAAAATATGGTGAAGATGTACCCATCGAAATGCATCCTATTATTAGATCTGAGGAGGCTTGCTATCTATCTTCTTCCTTAGCTGTAAAATTAGCGAAAGAGCACGGTTCGAGATTACATGTACTTCATATTTCAACAGGAAAAGAAACAGAACTCTTTGATAATTCAATTCCACTAGAAAAGAAGAAGATCACAGCAGAAGCTTGTGTTCATCATCTTTGGTTTAGTGATGAGGATTATAGAGAAAAAGGAACCTTGATAAAATGGAATCCAGCTGTGAAAACGGCTAGTGATAGAGCAACTATATTTCAAGCACTTTTAGATGATAAAATTGATGTGCTAGCTACCGATCATGCTCCACATACATTGGAAGAGAAGCAAAACAAATATTTCTCAGCACCATCCGGTGGACCATTAGTTCAGCATAATTTAATGGCACTTTTAGATTTTCATAAGCAAGGAAAGATATCTTTAGAGAAGATTGTTGAAAAAGCTTCTCATAATGTAGCCACTTTATTCAGAATAGAAGAAAGAGGCTATATCCGAGAAGGCTACCATGCCGATTGTGTTTTGGTGGATTTAGAAAAGGAATATACGGTAACCAAAAATAATATTTTAGCCAAATGTGGCTGGTCTCCTTTTGAAGGGCATACTTTTCCTTCGTCTGTTCATAGCACTTTTGTAAATGGGAATAAAGTTTATGAGAATGGTGGGGTAATTGAAGCAGGAGTGGGAGAGAGGATGTTGTTTAAAACCAATGGAATTTAATTTATTTGATTTGAGTTTTATAAATGATAACTTGAAAGTATGAAGAATACCACAAAAGAGGATTTAAAACGAGATCTGATAAGCTGGATTAATGGCCAAGAAAATGATGCCATATTGCGTCAAATTGAGGATATAAAAAGATACTCAGATAAGGATTTTTGGGCGGATTTATCTGAAGCCGAAAAAGAGTATATTAGGTTGGGACGAGAAGATGCTAAAAAAGGAAACTTAATTTCTCAATCGGAAGCAAAAAGGCGCTATGGAAAATGGCTATAAGGTCTTATGGACTGAAAAAGCATTAAGTGAATTAGAAGAGATTTCAAATTATTTAAAAAATAGATGGCCTGAGGTAGTTACTGTTAACTTGAAGAAAGCCATTGACTTCACAATTAATCTCATTGAAGAAAATCCCAAGTTATATCCCAAATCTGTAAAAGAGAATATTCACAAAGCTGTTATCCTAAAATATAATAGTCTTTATTAAGAGATAGATGAAGACGAAAAATCTGTTATTATTTTATCCTTCTTCAATAATTATAAAAATGCAGTAGATAGAGAACTGGGATTATAATCTTAATGAAACTAAATAGCTTTTTATGAAAAGAATTACAGTATTCTGTGGATCAAGCGCAGGTAAAAATGGAAAATACAGTGAGCAAGCTTTTCAATTGGGAAAGATTTTAGCTCAAAAAAATATTGGAGTGGTATACGGAGGTGCTAAAATTGGCTTGATGGGTGCAGTAGCGGATGGCGCTTTATCAGAAAATGGCGAAGTAATTGGTGTTATTCCCGATTTCTTGCAAACCAAGGAAGTAGCACATACTGAATTATCTGAGATGATAGTGGTCGAATCCATGCATGAGCGAAAACTCAAAATGCATGATTTGGCAGATGGATTTATTGCCTTACCTGGCGGTTTTGGCACTATGGAAGAGCTTTTTGAAATTCTGACCTGGGGACAATTAGGTTTGCACCAAAAGCCTGTCGGGTTACTGAATGTGGAGGGTTTTTACGATCCTCTTTTGCAAATGCTTTCTCAAATGACAGAGCAAAACTTATTAAAGGAGATAAACCGTAAGATGTTGTTAAGTGATGACGAAATTTCTACTCTGTTATATAAGATGGAAAAATATCAAGCTCCTGAAACGCCAAAATGGATTCGTAAAACGGAGACTTGAAATTAATAAGTATGTCAACACTTATTATTCCTCTCTTTAGGCTTTTTGGTGCTTCAGTTTAATACTATTCTGTACTTTGAACGGCAGCAATTGGGCGTTGCTGCTAAAAGAATACTAATATTAAATTTTTAAAGACTCTCTTTTTAGTGCTGGCAGCAAATCCAAATAAATCCATTTGTATGTTCTTTTGTTTAAATCATTTTACCTAGTTTTAAGCGTCAATTTTTAAAGAACAATTTTAGCATATGAATTTTTCACTCCCCTTCAAGCAAATCGCTTACAGTTTCCTTATTGCTTTATTATCGTTTTCATGTAGCAAAAAAACTGAAAACAGCACAGAAGTACCCAAAATCCAATTTTCCGAGGAAATTGCGAAAGAGGTGAGTTTTGTAACAAATGGTGAAGTCCATTTTGATGATCAAATACAGGTGATTTTTAACAATCCCGTGATTGAGGAAAATGAAGTTGATAGCAGCCCCGAGGATGTTTTTAGTTTCAGCCACTCATTAGATGGGAAAGCTGTCTGGGTTAGTACTAGCGTACTAAAGTTTATTCCAAAGGAGGATTTACCCATGAGGGAGAAAATTGAAGGCCAGCTTGATTTGCAAAAGCTTTCCTCAAATTTTAAGGAGAAAAATCTAGAGAATTTAAGTTTTAATTTATTGATCTTAGGCAGGGAAATCAGCAGTTTCACAGGGGACTTAGATCTAGTTGACAGAAATAATCCTAAAAAAGTGTTGTATAGCGGTGGTCTGTCATTTACTGAGAAGACATCGCTAGAGGCTGTAGAGATGGCTACAGAGATTGAAGGAGGTGATATCCAATTGAACTGGAGTAAATTAGATGACAAGAATTTCAAATTTACCTCAACTGCAATAAACAGAACTGATAGAGAGCAGGAATTCAGTTTTAAAATTGATAAAAAGACCCTCAATATTTCAAACGGTTATTCGGAAGTTTTCAATATAGCTCCGATAACACAAATGAAAATGACAAAATTGTCAGCAGATGAGAGTGGTAAAAAACCAAGGTTGCGCTTAACTTTTTCTGATGACTTGGATGTGGATCAAGATATAACAGGTCTAGTGAGCATCTCACCTAATGTGAAAATATCACCTAAAAAACTGGGGAAAGCAGTAATCCTAGATGGAGAATTTAAGTTTGGTGAAAGTTATTCTGTTACCATTGAAAAGGGGATTCGAAGTAAGTGGGGAACCAAAACAGAGAATATAAAGACAGAAGAAATTAGCCTGTCTAATATTCAGCCTCAGATTGAATTTGGATCAAATGGAATCATCTTACCCTCATCAAACCAAAGTAAAATTCAGTTTTATACCTCAAATCTGCAACGTGTTCATCTTGAAGTTAAAAAGCTGTACACAAATCAAATTGGTCAGTTCCTGAAAGCAGAACAACTCAAGAGTGAAAAAACTAGGAATAAAGCTTTTAATAATGATTATTCAAGTACTGTGGGTGTCATTGTAAAAAATCAAACGATTGAACTGAAGGATAAAAAGAATGAATGGGTATTAAATGAATTTGACTTATCCGATTTATTTTCAACTTATCAGCATGGTGTGTTTTTAGTACGAGTTAATTTTACTCCTTCCGATGTGAGCATTCCAATTGAAGGAGATAAATTGAATCATATTCAGGAAAAAGGTCAGATATACAAACCTTTGTTTATAAGTGATTTAGGGATCACGGTAAAAAGTACATCTAGTGGCTTGGATATTTTTGCCACTGATTTGGTTACTGCTGAGCCAGCTTCAGGTGTGGATATTAAGTTATTGGATTATAATGGCAACGTAGATTATACATTCACTACTGGCTCTGATGGGCATGTCCATTCTAACAGGAGCTATTTTTATTATTTGTTAGCAGAAAAAAGCAATCAAATTACTGCCCTGAAAAAGAATGAAATGCAGTGGAGCACATCAGGATTTGATGTAGGAGGTAGTTATTCAAATAGAGATAGAACCAAAGCATTTATATATACGGAAAGAGGGGTTTATCGTCCGGGAGATTCCGTTCATGTTAGTGCAATAGTCAGAAATTCCAATAATACATTCCCTAGAAGTAATAAAGCAACGATCACTGTTCGTGATCCTGAGTATAAAATTATTCATGAGGCTACCAATCCTAGATCTACAGATGGACTTTTTGTTTTTGCTTTTCAAACGGAAGCTAATGCTCCTACTGGCAATTACACCATAAGAATCAATGCTGGAGGTTCGTCATTTAGTGAAAACTTAAAGATTGAAACAGTGGTTGCGGAGAAATTAAAAGTGATGGTTAAGCCTGAAAAAAGCACTTTTAGCTGGACAGATAAGACCTTGGATTATGATATAGAATCTCGTTATTTATTCGGAACCCCAGCTTCTAATCTTAAGACTGAAGTTAGTGTCGAAATTCTTCCTTGGGAGATCAATTTCCCAAAGTATAAAGACTTCAATTTCAGCAGAGCGGACGTTGAGTTTAAACCGCTAAGCCAGAATGTTTTAAAATCTCAATTAGATGAGGAGGGCATGCTCAGCAGTAGTTGGGTGATTCCGGAATTAGGAACTATCCCATCAGCTTTAAAAGCAAAGTTGGTGGCAAAGGTTTTTGAAACGGGTGGTCAGCCAAATGAAAATTATAATGTTGTTGAACTCCATCGGTATCCGAATTATGTGGGATTAAAAGACCCTAGCGGTTATCATTATTATAAAACAAGCGAGGAGGTTAGATTCCCTGTTGTCTTATTAGATGAGAATGGTAATAAAATGAGTGGGAAATCCCTTCAATACAAAATTTACAGGAACGACAGCAGATGGTGGTACCAATATAATAATAGAAGAAATTACCAGCTAAAATATAAGGAAGACAGTCAGACTTATCTGGAAACAGAAGGGAAAATCACTACTTCGCAAAATATGGATTATATCAGTTTTAGTCCCCAAGAAAGCGGAGAGTATTTGATAGAAGTAAGTGATGGTGGAAACGGACATGTTAGCTCTTCATTTTTTAGTGCATACCGATATGGGAGTGTTCCTGGCGGAGATTTAAATGAAGGCAATTTAGCTTTGAAGGCAGATAAAGAAAAATATGCACCTTATGAAACTGCCAAAATAAAATTACCTAATCCTAAATCAGGAAGGGTCTTGGTTACCTTAGAGCAAGGAGATGACATGATAGATTGGTTTTGGGTAAACCCTTCTGATGAGTCGTCAGATGAATTGATTCTCGATATTCCTATCAAGAAAAATATGGTTCCTAATGTCTATGCAACTGTATCCGTGATTCAACGGCACGAGCAGACTCAAAATGACAGGCCCATCAGAATGTTCGGAATTATTCCAATTATGGTGGAAGACCCAGATACTAAAATTGGATACAATATCAATTTGGCTCAAAATCTAGTGCCAAATGAAGATTTCGAGGTGAATATTAATACCACTAATGGCAAAAAGTCACAGTTTACCATTGCTGTAGTAGATGAAGGACTACTAAGTCTAACCCAATTTAGGACACCTAATCCTTGGGTATCATTCTATAAAAAAATTGGTCTACAGGTAAGTACCTATGATGTGTTTTCTCATATAATCAGTGCCAATAAAAATGATGTATTTCAAACTTTTTCTATTGGGGGTGGGCTAGAAATGGACTACCGAGAATCACAAACAGACCTCAATGATGATACGAAAAGATTCAAGCCGGTTAGTATGTTTAAAGGGCCATTTATGACTGATGCGAATGGGAATGCTAGCGTGAAATTCCATATGCCTAATTATAATGGCGCAGTGAGAGTCATGGTAGTAGGAACTCAGAATGGAAGTTATGGACATGCCGACAAAACGGTGCCTGTGAAATCGGATATTATTATGCAACCGACCATTCCGAGGATTTTAAAACCAGGGGATGAATTCACTTTGCCTGTTGCACTGTTCAAGGTAAATGAAAGTGTTAAAACGGCTAAGTTTGATTTGAAAATTGAGGGACCTTTAGAAATAATTGGTGCTGTCTCCAAAACTGTTGACTTTAGCAAGCAAGACGATACGCAAATCAAATTTAAGGTAAGAGTAAAAGAGGCTGTGGGTCAAGCCAAAATTAGAATCGAGGGCGTTTCAGGAAATATTAAAGTTGAAAACGAGACTGATATTGCCATTACACCTTCTGCAACAAGGGTTTATGATAAGAATACAGTAGATGTTAATGTTGGTAAAAGCATTGATATGAAAGTTCCCAAAATAGGTATTGAGGGTACTAACTATGCTACATTAGATATCAACATATTTCCTAATATGGATTTTGAGCATCGATTGAAATGGTTGATCCGTTATCCCTATGGTTGCATAGAACAAACAGTATCTTCTGTTTTCCCTCAATTATATCTGAAGAAAATGGGCTATTTTGACAAGGAAGAGTTCAGTGAGATTGATGAGAACATCAATGAAGGTATAAACCGTTTACAACAATTCTTGCTTAGTGATGGTAGTTTTTCCTATTGGCCAGGAAGCAGCAAAGCTTCAGAATGGGGTACCAATTATGCAACGCACTACCTGATCGAAGCCAAAAATCTAGGATATTCAGTCCCTGATTTTATGTATGATGGTGCCATTGATGGATTAAGTAGACAATCGAGTCGTAGGAGAGGGAAGTTAAGTACTAGGGTGAACAGAGTATTTATCCTCAGCTTGGCGGATAAAAGGCCAATCTCAGAGATGAATTTGTTAATGGAGAATGAACTTTCCAAAATGAATAATGCTGAAAGATGGATGTTAGCCGCAGCTTATCATCTTTCAGGTGTAGAGAATGTTAAAGAAAATATACTATCAGAGGCAAGCACAGAAACAACGGAATATGAAGCCTTCTCTTATAATTTTGGGTCTAAATATCGTGATGATGCTATAATTTTATATTGTGCCACTTTGATGGAGGATATGGAAACAGCAGAATTAATGGCCAAGCAGGTAGCAAAAGGATTATCTTCGAAAGACTATTTAAGCACCCAGAGTTCCGGTTATATGTTATTGGCCTTAGGACATTACTTTGATAAAGCAGATATCGACTTGAGTGCTGGAAAGGTAATTAAAGGCGAAATTAAACTTTCTGATGGCAGCACAGTAGAATTCAATGAAAATGGAAGGTTTAGAATGCCAGTAAAAAATAATTTCAGTCAAAACCTCAGCATTAGTTTGAGCGATGATTCCAATGTCGATAAAGTTTATGCCGCCCTTTCCTGGACAGGTGTCCCACTAAAGGATGAAGCTCCCAAGGAAGAGAAAAATCTCTCATTAGAGGTGGATTATTACGATGACGAAGGAAGAATGATAAATCCAGAAAGCACTAAGCAAGGCCAAACTTTTTATGCTAGATTCAGAGTCAAAAACACTAGTCCGGCTAGCAGAGCTTCTGAAATTGCATTAGTTCAAATCTTGCCTTCCGGTTGGCAAATTGATAATACCCGATTAAAAGGATCAGTGGCTCCTGAATGGATGAATAAATGGAATATTAACAAAGAGGATTATGTTGATATTAGAGATGACAGAGCCATGTGGTTTTTTGATCTAGTGGGGAATACGGAATATGATTTCGTAATGAAGTTAAATGCAGTTTCAGCAGGGGAATATCAACTTCCGGCAACCATCGTAGAGGCAATGTATAACCCAGATTATAAAGCCAGAAATACAAGTAAAAAGGTTTATGTTGAAAGCATGGATTAAAATTAAGAAATGGCAATGGGTATTGGTCGTATTCTTTTCTGTTGCCATTATTTATTTGTTAGTTCCTTTCAGAAGACCTTATTTTTCAGTTGACTATAGCACAGTTGTAAAATCAGATCGTGGTAGTCTTTTACATGTTTTCCTTAATGAGAATGAACAATGGTTTTTGCCTCCTGACACCTCTGCTATACCCCAAAAACTTGAAACAGCTGTACTTCTATATGAAGACCAGGATTTCTACTCACATTTTGGTATTGATTTCGGAGCAGTTTTTCGTGCAATCAATCAAAATATAAAAGCAGCTAGAATTGTGAGCGGGGCGAGCACTTTAACCATGCAAGTGGTTCGCTTAAAACATCAGAACAAAAGGAATTTCTTTTACAAAACTCTGGAAGCCATCGAGGCGATAAAGCTGAATTTACACTATTCTAAAGAGGAAATTCTCAGAATGTATTTGCAGCACGCCCCCTATGGTGGTAATGTAATTGGTTACCAGACGGCAACACACAAATTCTTCGGTAAACAAATTAAATCTCTCACTTGGAGTGAAGCTGCTACCTTGGCTGTACTTCCAAATGCACCTGGACTAATTTATCCTTCAAAAATCAATAATAAGTTAATAGAAAAGCGAAATTCTTTATTGAAAAAGCTTTATGAAAAGGAATGCATAGATAAGCTTACTTATGAATTAAGTACTTTGGAAGCTGTTCCTGATGATTTCATACCCTTTAAAAGTTCGGCCCCTCATGCGGCTTCGTTTTTAAAGACTCAGTATCCTAATCGAAAAATATTACACACTACAATAGACGAGAAGCTACAAAAGAGATCAAACCTTATTGCTCAGAAATATAAAGAGTTATATGAAGAGGATGGAATTACTAGCCTCTCCTTCGCAATTTCAGATTCGAAAACAGGTGAAATCAAAGCTTATGTAGGCTCCCCGGATTTTTATGATAATGCAAATAAAGGACAAGTGGACGGTGTGTTGGCGCATAGGTCAAGCGGCAGTGTTCTAAAACCTTTTCTATATGCCTTAGGCATGGATGAAGGAATGATTATCCCTGAAACTTTTATCAGAGATCTTCCGACTTATTTTGATGGCTTTTCACCTAATAATGCGAATGAAGATTTCCAAGGTGTGGTGACGGCCAAAGAGGCTTTGGTTAAATCCCTTAATATACCTGCTGTTCGTTTGCTTAATGGCTATGGTTTATTCCAGTTCTACAGTTTTCTTAAAGAAGCCGGAGTAAGTAGCTTATTTCGGTCCGCTGATGAATACGGTTTGCCATTAATACTTGGAGGAGCAGAAGTAAGTGTGTGGGATATGGTCAGACTCTATAGGGGGCTGGCCAATGAGGGCAAATTCTCAGATAATATTATTTTAAAAGAGCAAGTAGGGAAATCTCAGGAAAGTGCCCAGTTGATAAGCGCAGGCAGTACTTATTTGACTCTCGATATGCTAAAAGACTTAAAGCGACCAGGTAGTGAATATTTTTGGCAGAAATTTGATAATTCTAGAGAGTTCTCGTGGAAAACAGGAACTAGCTATGGACATAAAGATGCTTGGGCAGTTGGTTTAAATCCTGATTATACCATAGCTGTTTGGGTGGGAAATTTCGATGGAGAAAGTAATAAGAATTTAAACGGGGCGAATTCTGCTGGCCCTATTCTTTTTGATCTTTTGGAAGCACTTCCGTCCGACTCTCAAAATGAATGGTTTGAGTTCAATGAAGTGGACTTTCAAAAACTTGAGATTTGTGCTATTTCAGGATTTAGGTCATCGCAGAATTGCAAGGAAACGGAGCTTGTTAATGCACCTTACAATATGAAATCAATGAAAAGTTGTGACTACCATCAGACGAAATATTTAAATCGTCAATTGGATTTGCAGACTTGTTCAGCCTGTTGGGATCAATTAGGTGCAGTTCCAACTAAAGTATTGGAATATCCTGCAGATATTGCTTATTATCTAAGAAAAAAAGGGACTTTTGTTGAGGCAATACCTCCGCATAATCCTGAATGCACTAGATATAAAGCGGAAAATAGCAGTAGGATAATCTATCCCAATATGGATGCTAAATTATTTCTCCCCGTTGATTTTAATGGCAAATTGCAAAAGGTCATTTGTAAAGTGGGTCACACGACTTCCGTTAAAAAAGTCTATTGGTACCTTAATGAAGTTTTTCTGGGAGAAACTGATCGACAGCACAAAATGGCTGTTCAATTTAATTCGGGATGGAATGAGCTTAAAATAGTAGATGATTTAGGGGGAGAAGATACCCAGAAAGTTTTTGCTGTAGTGAGAGATTGATTTCAGTATTTTATCATTCTATTTCAGTATTTAAAGAACTTTCCGATATTTTGTAAATCAAGCTGGCAATAGGTTTTTCAATCGTTTTGGTCGCTGTACCTTCGCATGTCAGAGAAACAAAACCCTAATAGAATGAAAATGAGAGTTTTTGCAACCGTAATATTGTCTGTATTGGCTACGGCCGTTTTTGCACAGCAACAAATGCCAATGCCACAACAAGAAGTTTCAACAGACTTTAGTGATCAGGAGATTGAGACCTTTGTGGAAGCCAACTTGGATGTCACTAAAGTACAACAAGCAGCAGAGAAGGAGGCTATGGGAATCATCAAAGAAAATGATTTAGAATTAGAAAGATTTAACGAGATTGTAGCTATCCAGCAGGGGCAATCTGATGAAGAGGCAAGCCCTGAAGAAATGAAAGCCTTTAATGCTGCAGCTCAGGAAATTATGGCTAATAACCAAGAAACGCAGTCAAAAATGCTTTCAGCATTGGAAAAACATGATATTAGCCAAGAAAAATACCAACAAATCATGATGGCCTATCAACAAGATGAAGACTTTAGAAAGAAAGTTGATACGGTCGTTCAAGCTAAATCCAAAGGATAGAAGCAGATTTTTTTTCATAAAAAAGCCATTCATTACTAAAAATGAATGGCTTTTTAGTGTTTTTATTTGATAATTTTTCTAATTATCACCAATTGTAAAATCCTTATCTCTGCTTAATTTGACCTCGTAGTCAAATCTCCATTTGCCTTTATATTTAGAATTCCACACTAAAATCTGACCTTTTTTATCCGGAAGTTCTAATTCAAAAGTGCCGTCCATTTGTGGGACCGTGCCAATTCTGTGAACTTCAACAATCATATTGGTATTGATCCCGTTTTTATTATTTTTTTGAAATGTTATGTGCCCTAGCATATAAGTTTTCCCGTCAGCTTTTTTTTCAAACTTATATTTTACCATAAAGTCCTTGTTTTGTGCGGTATGTGGGTACTCAGTTTGAAAAATGATAAGGCTAAATAAGATAATTAAGAATTTCATGTGTACAAGTTTATTTTCAAAGGTCACATGGAATAGTCAAAATTCAAAAGCCTAGCTATCTAACCTTCAATGACCTGTTATATTCATTTCGGTTGGTATGCAGGGTTTATGACTATTTCATGGTGTTGCATTTTTAAGTTTAAACAGATCAAAAGAAAATTCGCTATCATCTTCTTTTTCGTATTGATTATTATTGAAAAGATGGAGTCCCTCCTTATTTATGAAGGTGATGCCAAATGAATACTTTTTAGCATTTATAGGGCTCTCCCCAACTATTTCAAAGTCTTTATTTAAAATAATAATGGAAGCGTTTTTACCTAATGTGCTTCTATCGGCAAATTTATCAGTGGGATTGTAAACAAAGCGATAATAGACCTTTCTCCATCTGTCATATTTAAAGCCTGAATAAAAGCCCTGTTTTGCCTGCAATCTAAAAGTTCTTTCATCATCATTATAAACCTCATTGGCTAAGGGTTTTAAGGTGTTCATTTCCGATGAGCCGGCAAAGTGCTGTGTCTTATTACCTTGAGCATCTATAACATAAATATATTCATCATTTGGGAAGCTCATGATGATATTTTTATTTACCTCGTTAAAAATAGGAATTGCTTGTCTATAACTATGTTTATCCCAAAAGCCTTCATCGTATTTCTCAGATAAATTGTATTGAGTGCCAAAAGCTTTCCTATCAATATCAAATTCTATCATACCATAATCTGAAGAGGTAGCATTTTCCATAGGAGAAGGGGAAGTTGGAAAGTACAGCGTTCCCTCGTTAAAGTATGCTGGATGGCCTCCGTCCGCAAATATAAAATGCATGTCACCAAGGCTAATGTCATATTTATCTATATTATTTCCAGCAGAATCTACAAGATAAATTTGTTGGGGTAATGGATCAAACAGGAAAATAGAATCAAAATTGTGCATATGGGCATAGTTTATACTTTTTGGAACTGCATTTGGCCCTTTAAAATCATAATGGATTTCATGCAGTAAATCCTGCGATTTCAAATCATAGATGGAAGTATATTTTCTGTGAGAATGGAAGAATAGCAAATATTGAGGATTGTGATTTGGATATACTTGTACTCCTCTTGTGTAGGCGGTTTTATGGTTTTCTAGATTGAAATTTAGGGAATTTTGTATTTCTAAGGTAAAATTGGCCTTTTGGTTTTCTGTTTTTTGATAAGAGTTTTGGCAGGATGAATTTAGAATGCATATAAAAATCGTGAAAAGGAATGCTAACTGATTTTTAGTGAATCTTATCATATTTTATATGATAAAGGGGGCTGTATCTGTTTGTATAAATATATTTAATGTTAGCAAACATAAAAATTCAATACAAATTTTAACTAAAAAAGAAAGAGTATTTATTTAGTTATGGGTTACTTCGACAAAAAAAAGCCCCTCAGATATCTCTAAGGGGCTCACACTATTACTTATGATTATTGATTCTTACTTAGAATCTTTATTATCATCATCATTTACTTCTTCATATTCCACGTCATCTACGCTATCGCCACTTTCGCCTTCTGCTTGTTGCCCAGCGTCTCCGCCTGGCTGTCCTTCAGCACCACCGGCTGCTTGTTGCGCTTGGTAAATCTCCTGCGAAGCCGCTTGCCATGCAGTGTTCAATGCTTCCATTGTGCTGTCAATCGCTTCAACATCTTGACTGCTGTGTGCCTCTTTCAATTTGGTTAAAGCATCGTTGATGGCCGTTTTGTTGCCTTCAGAAAGCTTGTCTCCAAATTCTTTCATTTGCTTCTCAGTCTGGAATATTAAAGAGTCAGCTTGATTGATTTTGTCAATCTTCTCTTTCTCTTTTTTATCGGTTTCAGCATTTGCTTCCGCCTCTTTTCTCATTTTCTCGATTTCCTCTTCGGACAATCCTGAAGAAGCCTCGATTCTGATTTTCTGTTCTTTTCCTGTTCCTTTATCTTTAGCAGATACATTCAAGATACCGTTAGCATCAATGTCGAATGTTACTTCAACTTGAGGTACACCTCTTGGTGCTGGCGGAATTCCATCTAAGTGGAATCTACCGATTGAACGGTTATCTTTTGCCATTGATCTTTCACCCTGCAATACATGGATTTCCACTGAAGGCTGATTATCAGAAGCAGTACTAAAAGTTTCTGACTTCTTAGAAGGAATCGTTGTATTTGATTCGATCAACTTTGTCATTACTCCACCCATGGTTTCAATACCTAATGACAATGGAGTTACATCTAATAATAATACGTCTTTAACCTCACCAGTTAATACTCCACCTTGAATCGCAGCACCAATTGCTACAACCTCATCAGGGTTTACTCCTTTAGAAGGCTTTTTGCCAAAGAATTTTTCAACTTCTTCCTGAATTCTTGGAATACGGGTTGAACCTCCAACCAAGATTACTTCATCAATCTCAGAATTTGATAAACCTGCATCTTCTAAAGCTTTCTTAACAGGAGCCATTGATCTTTTCACTAAGTCGTCAGCCAATTGCTCGAATTTTGAACGGCTTAATTTTCTTACCAAGTGCTTTGGCACGCCATCTACTGGCATGATATAAGGCAAATTCACCTCTGTTTCAGTAGAACTTGATAACTCAATTTTAGCTTTCTCGGCAGCTTCTTTCAATCTTTGCAAGGCCATTGGGTCTTGCTTTAAATCGATACCTTGCTCTTCCTTAAATTCGTTTGCTAACCAGTTGATAATTACCTGATCGAAGTCATCACCACCTAAGTGTACATCACCATTAGTTGATTTTACTTCGAAAACGCCATCACCTAATTCTAATATAGAGATATCAAAAGTACCACCACCTAGATCGTAAACGGCTATGTTTTGATCTTTATCTCTTTTGTCTAATCCGTAAGCCAAAGCCGCAGCAGTTGGCTCGTTAATAATTCTTTTTACTTCCAATCCTGCAATTTGTCCAGCTTCTTTCGTAGCCTGACGCTCTGCATCGTTAAAGTAAGCAGGCACTGTAATTACAGCTTCTGTCACTTCTTGTCCTAAGTAATCTTCTGCAGTGGACTTCATTTTCTGAAGGATCATTGCAGACAATTCTTGAGGTGTATAATTTCTGTCTCCTACTTTTACTCTAACTGTATCATTATTTCCAGATTCAACTTTGTAAGAAGCAATTTTTTTCTCTTCTGAAATTTCAGAAAACTTCTTACCCATAAATCTTTTCACTGATGCTATTGTGTTGGCAGGGTTTGTAATAGCTTGACGTTTTGCAGGATCACCTACTTTTCGTTCGCCTTTCCCTTCATCCAAAAATGCTACAATTGAAGGTGTAGTTCTTCTACCCTCACTGTTGGGGATGACAACGGGCTCATTACCCTCCATTACCGCCACACAGGAGTTGGTAGTACCTAAGTCAATTCCAATAATTTTTCCCATGATCTATTTATTTTTCTAATTCTAAATTCATTTTTCACAATACATAACAATGGATGTGCCAATAAGAAATAGACTCATATTATCTGACATTATGACATTTGTGAAGTAAAATCATGGAAAATCGTCTGCTTTTATAGCTAATTGATTTTGAAAAACCTTTATTTTGTCATTCATATCAATCGTGTCCAATGATTCAAAAAGAACATGAACGAATTCAAAACGATAGACATCAATTACAAATCGTAGTTATGGCTGAAAATATCCGAACTCCTGAAAATGCAGGGATGATTATGAGATTGTCCGAGGCTTTTGGGATTGAAAAGATATATTTTGTCGGTAAACATGCCATTGATTTGACAACTAAAGTCAAAAGAGCTTCTAGAAATACTTACAAAACCATAGAATATGAATTTGTAAATGACGGAAAAAGTGAAATTAGTTTATATAAAAATGCAGGATACCAACCGATTGCAATTGAGATTACGGAAAAGAGCAGGCCCATTTATAATCTCGCAGTTGGTCCTTTCAATAAAATATTGTTGGTTGTAGGCTCCGAAAGGCAAGGTATAACTGAGGGACTATTAAATCTCTGTCAATATCATTATCATATCCCGATGTTTGGGCAAAACTCTTCAATTAATGTGGTGAATGCCTTGGCAATTGGCTTGTTCAAAGTAACAGAGAATTAGTAGAACCGATTAATTTGCCTCTACTTTCTTGATTAGCTCTTCAATAATCTTTTCAATGCTCATGCCCTCAGCATCTGCTTTAAAGTTTTTTACCAAACGATGACGTAGAACTGGTACTGCAACTGCTTTCACGTCTTCAATATCTGGAGAGTATTTTCCGTTGAGCAAGGCATTGCATTTTGCTCCCTTAATCAAGAATTGAGATGCACGAGGTCCTGCTCCCCATTCCAAATATTCGTTAGTGATATTAAATGCTTTGTTGGTATTAGGTCTTGAACTATGAACTAATTGAACTGCAAATTCTATAACATTATCAGTAACAGGTACTTTATCCACTAATTTTTGAAAATAAAGGATCTCCTCTGAGGTCATCACTGCATTGACCCCTTCAAGCTCTTGTCCAGTATTTCTTACAATATCCAATTCATCTTCATAAGAAGGATAGTCCAAAGTGATATTAAACATAAAACGGTCTAGTTGAGCTTCAGGAAGAGGGTAGGTTCCTTCTTGCTCTATTGGATTTTGTGTTGCAAGTACGAAAAATGGATCTGGCAACGCATAGGTTTCACCTGCAACGGTCACATTTTTTTCTTGCATCGATTCCAATAGTGCCGCTTGTGTTTTAGGAGGTGTTCTATTGATTTCATCTGCCAAAATTATATTATTGAAAATCGGGCCTTTAATAAACTTAAAGTTTCGATCCTTATCTAAAGTTTCAGCTCCTATAATATCAGATGGCATTAAATCAGGAGTAAACTGAATCCTATTGAATTTCAAATTCATAGCAGAAGCTACCGTATTGATTAATAAAGTTTTGGCCAATCCTGGAACGCCTACTAAAAGACTATGAGCGTGACAGAAAAATGAACTAATAACTAATTTTATAACATCATCTTGCCCAACAATTACTTTTGAAATTTCCTTTTTTAAATTTTCGAATTTTTCATGTAAAGCATTTGCCGCTTCTACTTCATTTTCAAATTTCTCCATATTGATTAGTTAAGAATTTGGCAGTCTTTGTAATGATCGTCCAAAACAATGAATACATCACTTTTTGATTCCTCAAACCACTTTGCCAATTTTTCACTTCTTTTTTTATTTAATGCAGCTTGTTTAATTTTTTGATAATCAATTCTAATATCAGCTCTATGAGGTCTTATTCTATCTTTATAGTATAGTATTCTTACTGCTTCAGACCGGTCTTGCTGCCTGAACTCAATTGGTTTTGTAATGCTTCCGACCTCCATTGTATCAATAGTGAAGAACACATTAGGATCCAATTCATCTACAGAAATTTTGGTACCTCCCGCTTCACCTTCCATAAAATATCCTCCATTTGAAGAGGTATTCATGTCATCGGAATGTTCAGCTGCAGCTGCTTCAAATGTAATGCTATCTTTGATTATTAATGTCCTAATACTATCTAAGAAATTTATTGTTCTGTCCATATCATTCTTAGTGAATTTTGGTAAGATCAGAATATGACGAGTATTAAACTCATTTCCCCTTCTTGCTAATAACTCAATAATATGAAATCCAAAATCTGTTTCAACTGGTTTTGAAATTTCCCCTGGCTTTAGCCTTAAGGCAGTAGCTTCATACTCAGGTGCTAATTGCCCTCGTTCAAAAAAACCAATGTTACCACCAGATTGTTTTGCGCCTGGTTCCTGTGAGTATAGTCTTGCAATATCATCAAAATTCTCCCCTTCAAGAATCCTATCACGCAATCCATTCAGCCTAGCTCTAATATTGTCTTTAGCTTCTTTGCTCATGGTAGGCTTTTTTACTATCTGTCCAACTTGCACTTGTGTTGAATAAAAAGGGAGGCTATCTCTTGGGATATTGTCAAAGAAGGTTTTCACCTGTCTTGGGGTTACTTCAATGTCGGAAGTAATAGTACGTTGCATTTCGCCAATTATCATTTGCTCTCTTACATCGCCTCTGATCTCCACCTGAAATTCTTCTAGTGTTTTGCCATAATACTCTTCTATCTTTTCTTCAGAACCTATTTGCTGCACCATCATTTTCATTCGGTTTTGAACTTGTGCATCTACTTGTGCCTCTGATACGGTAACAGAATCTATTTCAGCTTTGGCTAACATTAATTTATTAATGACAAGGTTTTCCAAAACCTCACACCTGGCTTCTGGGCTTCTAGTCATGCCACCCCTTGATAAGAAGTCTTTATAGGCAAGGGATAAATCCGATTCTAGGATAATATAATTATCAACTTTAGCTATAATTTTATCTACCACTTCTCCCTCGGATTGAGATTTAGATAATAATGGCAAAACTAAAAATGCCAATAAAAGTGCTATGGATTTATTTTTACTGATTGTAAATTTCATATTTGTTTGAACTCTTCGCTTTTTCAAAAACTTCCTCTTCTAATTGGTTGGCCAAAGCCACCTTTCTTTTATTTAAAATAATTTGCTTAATATCATTTCGTACAAATTCCAATGGTGAAATCTGATCGGATATTTTGTATTCTTTTATTCGTAAAAAGTATAAATTCTCATCATTTGAATCTTCTACAAATCTATTGGATTTCAAAAAGTCAACTTTATTGGTTACACTTACAAATGGAGTGTTTCTGATTGCCTCATCAAAATTTATCCAAACGGAGTCTTCTAAAAAGTAGGTTTCGGCAAATCTAAAACAGTATGATTTTAATTCCTTGAAGTCTTCAGACTTATCGGAATTAATTAACATTTTGAGTTGGTTTATTTTAGGAGCGTCTTTGGTGACCGTTATAAAATAGCCTCTTATAATATTTTGTTTTAGCTCAAAATTATCTTTATTATCATTGTAATACGTCTCTATTTCCTCTTGGCTAACAAGGGTGTCCAGATTATTTCCCACATAATATTTTTTATACTCATGAACCATCAGCGCATAGCGGTAATCTAAAACTTTCCTCTCGATGGAAGCTTGATCGAAATTAATTTTTTCGGCAGCTTCTGATATGAGCAATTGCTTTTTAATCCATGAATTGACATATCTGTTCACCAAATTGGCGCTGTCTTTTGGGCTGATTTCATTTCCAACGATTCCGTTTAAATCTTTTTGATAAAGAGTAGAGTTCCCAACTTTTGCCACTGGAACTTGGATTTCCTCTTTGCCTTCCTCTTCTGATTCGAAATTTTTTAGGTTGATGTAATCACAACCCATGAAGCAAAGAGTGAAGCCAAGTGACAGTATGATTGATAAATTATTTTTCAATTTCTGATTTTATTTTATTTAAGACGCTCTCATTTACGGAGACCTCATATTTTTCTTTGAGTTGCCTGATCCACTCATCCTCAAGATGCTTTTGATAATCTTCCATTACTTCCGCACGAGCTTCCTCAAAAGATTTTTGCTTTGGAGGGATGCTCTCGACAGCATAATTTAATTCTATCATCCCTTCCTGAGTCACAGTCTTGATATAATCCCCTTGCGTTTTATTTTTCCATTTTGAGTCTTGCTTAACATCAATTATTTCAATTGATGCTGTTTCAACACTTTTATTGTTCCCTGCCAAAAGCTCGTTAGCTTCTGAAAGCAACTGCAAATATATTTTATTTTCATCGGAATAGGTAAGTTTCACCACTTCCATATTGCCAAATGTCTGATTTAAATCTTCAAATAGCTGTAAAGAATCGCTTTCCCCTAAATTTTCAGGTATTTGTAAGCTTATATAATATTTATAGTCAACGCTGTCCGCCTGCTCTAGTTGATCTTTCAAATTCATCTTCATCCTATATTCCAACTTCTGTGTTAACGGAAAATAAGACCCATTTATTGGGTTTTTAAATGGCTTTATTGCGGAGGTATCTGAAAACACAATTTTGGCAACTTTAACAATCTCATTGCTTTTGTATAGCTCTTTATTTTTTTCATAAAACGTTTTCAGGGCTAAACTGTCTTGTCCAATTTTACTCCATATTTTCTGGTTCATAATTTCAAAGAGCAATAAACCGTCTTTATATTCCTGTCGTAACAGTCGATATTCAGGATATTTAGTTTCCAGATTATCTTCTTCGTATTGAATAACGGAGGACTTTTCATATTGCTCTAGTTCGGATTTCAGATCTTTAGATGAATCAAAGCTGTCTAAGAAGTCATTCACGGAATACTTTTTTCCTGATATCGAAAAAAGTCTCGTTTCTAATTCTTTCTTTTTGAAATTTTCTGTCCTCAAATCTTCCTTTTCCTTCAATAAATTGTAAGCTTCAGGATTTGTAGTAAAATTATTTTCTTGCTTCAATTTTTTAATAACTTCAACTTCTTTCAAATCTGATCTTTGGTCACGTTGGACTCTTCTGCTTAGGCTCTCGTGCATACTTTCCAAACTCCCAACGCCTCTCTTGTCTTCTAATTTCAGAATATGCCATCCGTAAGGACTTTTTACGGGAAGTGAAACATCTCCTTTTTCTTCCAGTTCAAAAGCGACTGTTTCTAAAGATGCGGGTAAATTTCCAGCTCCAAACCAAGGTAGGCTTCCTCCCTTATCTTTAGTATTTAGATCTTCCGACTCTTTTGTTGCAAGGCTAAACCAGTTACCACCAGATTGCAACTCCCTGTGTAACTTTTTTATTTCCTTTTCTATATTTACGGAATCCTCTTTTGTAGCCTGAGGGGGAAATCGTTTCATAATATGGGCAATTTTGATCCGACCCAATGTTTCCCTTTTATCGTTTACCTTGACGATATGATAGCCAAATTGAGTCCGTATAATAGGAGATAGTTCTCCAGCAGCCGTTTCAAAAGCTGCAGATTCAAAGGGATATACCATCTGGAAGGCAGTAAACCAACCCAAAAGGCCATTATTACTTTGAGCAGATGGGTCTTCTGAGTACTTCCGTGCTAAAGCCTCGAAACTTTCTCCTGCTTCATATTTTTCTTTTATTTCGCTAATTTTCTGATAGGCTTTTGCTGTGTCCTCTGAACTAGCTTCTTTATCCACCATAATCAGAATGTGGCTTGCATTGATTTCTTGTTGTAACCTTGTGTATGCTTCTTTTACTAATTCCTTGTTTACCTTTTCAGTAGTTAGATAAGGCTTTTTGATTTCTTCTAAGTAACCATTGAGTTCATTTATGTAGGCCTCAGTTGTATCTAGCCCTTCTGCTTTGGCTTCAGTGACTTTCAATTTAAAGTTAATGTACAAATCAAGATATTCCTCAATAGGCTCCACTTCACCTTTATTTCTATTACTTTTTTCATAAGCGTAGGTGAATTCATCGGGAAAGATGGCTAATGAATCTACAGTGAATAAGGGCTTTCCAACGTCAGATTTGGAAGTTTTTTGGGTTGTTTTACAAGAACTGATGAATATAAAAAGAATTGGGATTATTAGTCCTTTAATGTTCCTCATTTGGCTTAAGTGAATTTTGAATGGCAATTTATGCAAATCGATTCAGACAGTAAAATAATAAATACAGGCTATGGGATAATTATATTTAAGAAAATATTTAAAATACTGATTATCAGCAGGTAAGGCGGGGGGTTGAATTTTACTGATATGGATGTATTGAAAAATACTAACGACAAAGGGTAATCATTTAAATTTACTGCGATTTAAATCTTTTGTGTAATATACAAGTGTTCTTTTCTTCTTCATTTTTGAATTCCACTTTATCCATAATTCGCCTAACCAGCATTAAGCCGATTCCACCTTTTTTCTTTGTTTGGACCACTTCTTGTATGGAGGGTTCTTTGTATTTTTTAATATCGAACTTTTCGCCTTCATCTGAAATCTCAAAAGTGACCCCATCTTTTTCGACAAATACTTCCAAATTTATGGCTTCATTGGCATTACAATAATTGGAATGAATAATTAAGTTGGCACAGATTTCATCCACAGCCAATACCATTTGATTGATTTCCAGATCATCATGTACATAAGCCTTTAGCTTTTCGGTTATGAATTCCCGAATATCTTTAAGGCGCGTTTTTTCACAATATACTTTAAGATTGAACTTCATGTAACTTCTTCTTCGCTGTCTGCTTGTCGGTCACTATAATCATTAGTTGATCTAAGCCTAATATTTGGAATACATTCAAAACTTTTTCACTTAAACCATATATCACCATTTTAATATTTTTGTTTTTAAAATCATCTATATATGACATAAAAACTCCCAAACCCGCTGATGAAATATAATTTAAATTTGTTCCGTCAACTAAAATGAACTTTACTGCACTATTATTCGCCAGAACTGTCAAAGCTTCATCTAAGTGAATGCTTGAACTGGCGTCCACATCTCCTTCTATTTTCAGAATGTGGTCTTCTCTCTCTATTTCTGTCGTTATGTTTATCATACAAATCTTATTACGTGCTTGTTTTCAGTAAGTTGACTGCCATGTTATAAAAATCTAATTATTAAAGCAGTATAATCATCATCAAGATTTTCTGTTCCAATAAAATCATATAAATAATTAATCAAACCATCCTGAATTTCCTTAGGACTTTTCTCGCTATTTTGTTCTAAATAGGCACTAAGCCTGTCATATCCGAACTCCTCACCTACAGTATTTTTCGCCTCAATTATTCCATCAGTATATAAAAAAAGAATGTCACCACTATTGTAATGTATTTTGGTGATGTCAATAAATTTTTCAAAACTATCATTGCGAACAATGCCGAGCCCCATGCCATTGTTATGAAAATACTCAGCTCGCGCTTCCTTACTATTATAAAACAATCCGGGACAGTGCCCTGCTCTTGAAAATGTAATGCTCTTTTCATGAGAGTCAATAGTATAATAGGCAGCTGTTATAAAAGAAGTTTTTTCTAAACAGTGGCTTAAGGCGTGGTTTGCTCTGCTGAAAAAAGTTTTAGAATCTAAATCGAATTGCACCAGACTATGAAAAACTCCTTTCATTTGCGACATATTAAATGAAGCGGAAGTTCCTTTTCCTGATACATCACCAATGATGACAGCGGTTTTGTGGTCGGCCGTTTTAAAGAAATCGTAATAATCACCACCAACTTCATCAGCAGATTCATAAAACGCATGCATTTCGAACTCTGTATCTGAAATTAATGAATGCGGTAAAAGACTTTTTTGAACTTTAGAAGCAATTTTTAATTCTTCTCTATAGCGTTCATTTTTTAAAGCTTCAGTTAATAGCTCAAAGTTTTCTATGGAAATACAAGCTTGGTTAACAAAGGAGTTGATGATATTCACCATTTCTTTATTAAAGCCATCAGAGACGTCTTTTAAAACTACTAAAAGTCCGATTTGACGATCTTGTATTATTAACGGCATTACTAAGACTGAACCATAATCAGGATCATTTAGGTTTGATGTGAGCTTAGCAAGATTTAAGTCCTTTTTGAAATTATTGGCTTTTTGCTTATTCAAATAGACGAAAATCCCACTGTCTTGAATGCTTTTTCGGACTTGAGTAATTTTTAAGTCTGTTATATTCGACTTTAGGATTCTTGCGGTCTCGTCATTTTCATGAATTTCCAACCACGCACTAGTAGAGAAAACTGCATTATTACTACTTTCCAATAGTACTTCATAAACCTGATTTTCATTATCTCCCTTTTGAATAGATTGGCTTAAACGCTGAAAATTTAAAACTTCACTAATTTTTTGTTCAAAGACCGAGGATGTAGGAAGATTGAAAAGTATAACCAAAATGGAGATCAGCGCATAAATAAATATGAATCCTGCAATGACCAAAATGAAAATGTTGTCCAGTAAGTCCATAATTAAATTGAACTCCTGCGAAAAACCGAAAAGATTATTGATGAAATAATATAGGTATAATATAACTAAGCCCAGTAGCAAAATACTTCTCCACTTTTGCTTAAAGTTGAGATAGGCTATCCATTTCAGATTGAATGATAATACTAATCCATAAAAGATAAATATGCCCAATAAGCCATTGAATAACCACTGCTGAGAACCAGTTTGGAAGAAGCTGTAAAGTAAAGAGGCCAATAATGAATATTCGAATACCTGCCAGATAATTAATAATCTTTTGTTTTTTTGGTACAGTATTAGCCTTTTCCAAACAATAAAGGTAGATACCAAAAATACGATAACTGCTCCTAAATTAATGTGGTAGAAGAAATTTACGGTCAGCGGATTTTGTAGTAGTTTGCTGTCACTCAATAAATAGAAAAATAAACTTACAGATAGTTGTACGAGAGAAACAATTAGCCCCGTTGAGAAAACATGCCACAGTAAATCAATAAAATTGATACTTTCAGCCTTTTGAATTCTAATTTTGAAAAAGAAATAAAAGAATAGAATGTAAAGGGACAGCAATAATTGGGGAATTTCTTCCGTGATTCCTGCATTAGCTCCATTGATTTCAGCAAATAGCAAAAATAAATCTGCAAGCACCAATGAGAGCCAGCAGAGCACAGCAAATAGTATTGTGAGGCGTAAGAGTCCTTTTTCTGAAATCAAATTTTTATTTATCTAAACTTTGGCAAAATAAGCGTTTAAATATTATTGTGAAAATAGTTTTACAAACATTAAATTCATGCACACAAAAAAAGAATTCAAAATGCTCAAAAAGCTAATATTTATTTTTGCGTTGTTTTTATTTACGCTTGGGTCTGTTTTGGCTCAAATCCAAAAAGGGACAGCTTCATACTATGCAGATAAATTTGAAGGAAAACAGACTGCCAGTGGTGAAAAGTACAAACATAAAAATTTGACTGCAGCTCATAAAACATTACCATTTGGAACCATAGTCAAAGTCACCAATCTGGAGAATCAAGAATTTGTTGAAGTAAGAATTAATGACAGAGGTCCTTTTGTTTCGGGGAGGGTGATAGATTTATCTAGAGCGGCCGCAGAGCAATTGAAATTTATCAATCAAGGATTGACTGAAGTCCAAATTGAAGTAGTGGATGCAGGAGATGGAAGAACAAATAGTAACAGACCAGTTCAGATAGATCAGCAAATTGATAGAGAATCATATTTCGAAATGAAAGTAAAACGAAAAGAACCTTCAGGATATGGCGTTCAAATCGGAAGCTTTCAAGGTTTTGATAATATGCTGAAGCTTTCGGAAAATGTTGAGAAGTCTTATCGGGCTAAAATTTATGTTGAAGTCAAAGAATTGAATGAAGCTAAAGTTTATGCTATCATTTTAGGTGATTATAGTAATAGGAAAAGGGCGGATAAGCTAAAAGCGAAAATTACTGACCGTTTTCCTGATGCTTTTGTCACCCGGTATTGACCACTAATAGGGGAAAATCACATATACATTTCAACCAAACAAGCAGGTCATGTGTCTTTTGCAAAATGAAAAATGTACCTATTATTTTCTTAATACTAGTTTTGACTTTATCTGCCTGTGGTGATAAAGAAAATATAAGTTTGCAAAAGTGTTGGTCATTAGCCGAGAGGGGTGAAACTATTCAGGTATTTTATCCGTGTGGGGATGATCGTTTAACGCCCTCTTGGTTTCGGGATACTTACCGTTTTTATTCGAACAACAAATGTGAATATTTGGTACTTAGTCCCGTTGATGCGCATTACATGCAGGAAGGTCTCTATTTTTATGATGTCGAAACGTCAATTCTAAAAATAGAAAATCTTGAAGGTGATTTTATCAAAAAATATATTGTTGTGGAAATAGGGCCGGATCATTTAAAATTAGCAGAACTATAGCTTTTCGTTACCTGAATTTGAATGTTTAATCTTCATTTATGGATAAGATCTTAAATCCCATCTCATCTTCCATGTTTTTGTAAATGTAGATTTTGCCATTTTTTACAAAATAAGTTTCTGGAACTTCATCTAAATCAATATTTTCTATTTCATTGATTTGATTTAGGTTTTCATCAAAAATGGTCAAGATGATATTCCAATTTTCATCCTCTTGGTCGGGAGTAGTTGAAAATGATGAAAAGCGGTAATACTGATTTCTATTTTTATCGTAAACGAGCTTCTTGAATCGAATAGCTTTATTCCGTGCCGTCATAATTTTACCTATTTCTTCTCTTGAATCGACATCTTTCCCAAAAATCTGGTTTTTATTGGCACTTAATTGACTAGTATATTTTTTATGGATTATGCTGTCTGATTTTAAATCATAGTAATAAAGTTCATTTTCCATATCATGGGATAAAATATATTTATCGTCTTGGAAATTGGTATACAAATATGTCCTTAACATCATCATTCTTCCATCGATTGTAAGTGAAATGTGATAGTCAGAAAGCTTTTTTAAGTCATTAATGAAAACTACTTTTCGAATTTTTTTGCGCAAGTCAATTTTTGAAAAACCTCGTACGTAGCCGTACCCCTCATTAACCAAGTTAAAAGATATATTTTCTTCTGGAACAAATAATCCGCTTGCCTCCATGCTGAACTCTTTAGGAATCGAATCTCCTTCAAATTCTTCATCCCTGATAATATATTTTTCCTGTAATTCGCCTTTCCGGTTAAATATTAAAATAGCTTGATAAACCACTAAAGCAATTTTATCTTCTGAAATAAAATAGACATCATTCACTCTGTTAGTAGTGCCATTTGGTCCTTCAACTTCAAACGGAATAAAGTCAACTAATTCCAATTTATTCATGTCAATAATTTCTAAACCATGTCTATTATTGGTGTTGAACTTATACATAAAGTCCTTATTGTCATCAAAGCCAAATGAGTAAATTCCAAATTTTGTATCAATGATTTCTCCTTTGGCATCCACCAATGCGGAATCGATTGAAATGGTAATTTCGGATTTTTGGTCATTTTCTCCTGAATTTCCGTCACAAGAGGAAAATGAAATGATGATAATTGAGGCAAGAGAATAGATGATATACTTCATTTCAATGTAAAATTTTGCTTAAGTGGCATGAAGGTATTATAATTTTTACAAAATACTAATAAGTTAGTTTAATTTCTTTTGCTTTTTCCAAAGGATTGAAGCTGATTAAATGTAAATTCGCTTCATAGTTTGAAGATTGAAAAAAATGACAAAAGTAAAAGATAAAATTGCCTGGGTAACTGGTGCTAGTTCAGGAATAGGTGAGGCGATAGTTTATGAACTAATAGCAAAGGGAGCAAAAGTTGTAATTTCAGCAAGACGCAAGGAAGTTTTGGACGAAGTAAAAGCGAAATCTTCTAAGCCTGAAAATATCATGATTCTGCCTCTGGATTTAGCTGATATGAAATCTTTTGATTCCAAAGTAGCCGAAGTTTTGGATCATTTTGGAAGAATCGATATTTTGTTTAACAATGGGGGCATTAGTCAAAGAGGAATGGCTTTAGAGACTGATTTAACCGTTGATAGGCAAATAATGGAAATTGATTATTTCGGTACAATTGCTCTTACGAAAGCAGTTGCTCCCCATATGGTTAATCAAAAATCAGGTCATTTTGTAGTAACCAGCAGCTTGGTTGGGAAATTTGGTTCGCCTTGGCGCTCATCGTACGCAGCAGCGAAACATGCATTACATGGATTTTTTGATTCTTTAAGAACTGAACTTCATGAGTCAAATATCAAAGTGACCATGATCTGTCCTGGCTTTATCAAAACGGATGTGTCAGTTAATGCTTTAGGTTCGGATGGCAAACCAACAGGGGAAATGGACACTGCTCAAGAAAATGGAATGTCAGCCCATGATTGTGCAAAAAGAATTATCAGAGCAGTAGAAAAGAATAAATTGGAGGCTGTAATTGGAGGTGCTGAGAGATTTGGCGTTCTAGTGAAAAGATTGTTCCCTAACATATTTGCCAAAATTATTTTGAAAAGTAATGTAAGGTAAATTATAGAGCAGAAAAAAGGCCCGAAATAGTCGGGCCTTCAATTAGTATTATTAAAAATGTTGATTAGCTTATTTCAACTAACTCAATTTCAAAATTTAAGTCTTTTCCTGCTAAAGGGTGATTAGCATCTAAAACTATATGATCATCATTTACTTCTGCTACTAAAACAGGTAAAGCTTGACCGTCAGGCTGTTGCATTGATAATTGCATGCCCACCTCAGGTTTTATTTCTTCCGGAACTTTATCTTTAGGAACCGGAACCATCATATCATCTCTTTTGTCACCATAAGCTTCCGCGCTTGGGATATCTGCAGTTTTCTTATCTCCAACTGCCATTCCGTCTACCGCATTGTCAAAACCGGCAATCATCTGTCCTGCACCCAATTCAAATTCGATTGGTTCTCTTTCCAAAGAACTATCGAAAACAGTGCCGTCAGTTAATTTACCTGTGTAGTGAACTTTTACTTTGTCGCCTTTTTTTGCTGTTGACATAATTTTTGCTTTTGTAATTTGCTTTTGTAAACTGCAAAGCTACCATTATCATTCCCCAAAGAAAAAATATTCTCCATTAAATCCTAAAATTGTTCATTTTCGCAACATTATCGTACGAAAATGAACAGTATTTATTTGTGATTTATTAAATTGTGAACACTTGAGCCTTATTTTGGCTTTGGCATTGTTTTTATCCAAATATCAATACAAGCAATAAAGTATGGAAAAAGAAATAAATAAGGTTCTAATTATCGATGATGATGAGGATGTATTGTTCGCAGCTAAAATGCTGTTAAAAAAACACGTAAAGGAAGTGATCATTGAAAAAGATCCTCGCAAGATTCCTTTCTTATTGAATCAAGCTACTTATGATGTCATCTTGCTGGACATGAATTTTAGTCAAGATACCACAAGCGGAAAAGAAGGGATGTATTGGTTGGAACAAATCAAAGAACGGGACCCAAAAGCAGTTGTGATTTTAATTACCGCTTTTGGGGATGTAGAAACTGCGGTAAATGCCTTGAAAAAAGGGGCTACTGATTTTGTGTTAAAGCCTTGGCAAAATGAAAAATTGGTGGCGACTATCCATGCTGCTTCACAATTGAAGAATTCCTACAATCAAGTAAGTCGATTAGAACAAGAAAAGCAACAATTGGAAGAATCTATAGATGCTCCTTTTAAATCAATAATTGGGGAAAGTAAGGCTTTACAGAATGTCTTCACTATTATTGATAAAGTGGCAGCTACAGATGCCAATGTTTTGATTTTGGGTGAAAACGGAACTGGAAAGGAATTAATTGCGCGTGCTTTGCATAAGAAGTCGAGCAGGAAAGATAACTCTTTTGTAAGCGTTGACATGGGAGCTTTGACCGATTCGTTATTTGAAAGTGAACTATTTGGACATAAAAAGGGAGCTTTTACCGATGCTAAAATAGATCGGGCAGGTAGATTTGAGATAGCTGATAAAGGTACTATTTTTCTGGATGAGATAGGGAATTTAAGCGCTCCGCTCCAAGCAAAGCTTTTGAATGTCTTACAAAATAGAACGGTGACCCGTTTGGGAAGTAATGAAGCAATTCCATTTGATACGCGCTTAATCTGTGCAACCAATGAGGATATTAATGCTAGAGTTAACGAAGGTGATTTTCGACAAGATTTACTTTACAGAATCAATACAGTAGAAATTCATTTACCTGCTTTACGAGAAAGAATTGAAGATATCCCACTATTGGCTGAGCATTTTATTGGCATTTATGCTAAAAAATATAAAAAAGAGAATATGAAAATTAGCCAAAATGCACTAAGGCTATTACAAAAATATCATTGGCCCGGTAATATCAGGGAATTGCAACATGCCATAGAACGTTCCTTAATCATGGCCGATAATTCCACCTTAGAAGCCGATGATTTCTTCTTTTTATCTAAAGGAGGGAGTTCAAATTCTCTGCAAGCTTCAACTATGGATGATAGTTTTAATTTGGAAGACGTTGAGAGGCAAACCATTCAAAAAGCAATACAGATTCATGGAGGTAATATTTCGAAAGCAGCTGACGAGCTAGGGCTAACTAGAGCTTCTTTGTATAGAAGATTAAGTAAATATGACCTTCAATAATCCACTTCTAAAAAAGTTCTTAATACGACTGATCTTGTTAATCTTGACAGTATTTGTATGGGCAATTGTTTCTGTTCATAATGAGTCTTTCTTTCTAGGATTGGTTTTTTTGGTACTGATCATTATTCAAGCAAGGGCTTTTTTTAAAGAACAGGCTGCTAATGAAATCTCCATCAATCGCTTTTTGGAGCAATTGAAAAAGAATGAAATAGATTTTGAACCGGAGGAAAAGAATGAGGAGTTGAAAAATCAGTATAAAGCCATTATCAATTCAATTAAAGAGCGACAGAAGGAAAAAGAAGCCGAGTACCAATATTTCAGAAATATAGTCCAACATGTCGGTATTGGTATTATTACGTTTAATAAGTCTGGTGACATTCAGCTATATAATTTTGCGGCAAAAAAATTATTGAATACTTCTTATCAAATAAATAATATCAATCAGCTCGCTAAAGTAAGCGAGGAGTTATTGGAAACCTTCAGGGAGCTAAAAACGGGAGGAAGTAAATTAATTCAAGTGAATATAGGCGAAGAGAGTAGGCAATTGTCAGTTTATGCTATAGAGCTGCAATTGCATGATAAGCACTTTAAATTAGTTTCGTTGCAAAATATTCAAACCGAACTAGATGAAAAGGAAATGGAGGCATGGAGAAATCTTATTAGAGTATTGACTCATGAAATCATGAATTCCGTAACACCTATTTCTTCCTTAACAGGCACCACTCGTGAAATGCTGAGTGAATATAAAGTCAACGATGCGGAGCAAGTACCTATCAAAATGGATGATATGGAAGATTTAATGTATTCACTTAAAACCATCGAAAATAGAAGTGAAGGCTTAATTAGGTTCTTGAATGAGTTTAGAAACTTGACCCATACTCCAACTCCAAAGCTCAAAAGCGAAAACATCAATATTCTTTTGGAAGGAATTTGCTTGCTTATGAGCAAAGATTTAAAGGGGAAATCAATTCATGTTCACAAGGCACTTGACGAACGGATTCCCGAAATTTCAATTGATCGGGAGTTGATTGAACAAGTAATCATCAATTTAGTTAAAAATGCTTCAGAGTCCTTCGATTCAGATCAACTTGAAAAAAATATATGGATTAGTTCCAACCTCGATGCCAAAAAAAGAGTCGTTATAAGTGTGAAAGATGACGGAACAGGAATAGAACCTGAAGCATTAACTAAAATATTTATTCCGTTCTTTACTACCAAGAAAAACGGCTCAGGTATCGGATTGAGTCTATCAAAAGAAATAATGAGAAAACATTCAGGTAATATATCAGTTCAATCAACGTTAGGACTTGGAACAGAGTTTGTATTAAAATTTTAGTGATTACCCTTTAAAAAGTTATATTTGTGGAAAAAATAATTAAAATGCCAAAAGAAGAAATTCAAAAAACTATTACAAACATATTAGTTGAGAAACTTGGGATTGCTAGCTCAGAGGTGACTGCAGACGCGAGTTTTATCAAGGATTTGGGAATAGATTCATTGGACTATGCAGAATTGGTGATGGAATTCGAACAAAATTTCAATATCAGAATTCCAGATATGGATGCAGAAAAATTGTCTACGATTAATCAGGCAGTTAAATATATAGATGAGAAAATCCAGTCTGCTGACTAAAAATTCTTAATAGTACCGGCTTTGATTTAGTACCGATGGCAAAATCTTATTGACCATCGGTTTTTTATTTGTCCTCATAATACTCCATTCATCAAAACTAATGTTAAGTTTTGATGAATTAACTAACAAAAGTAGAAGCATATCGTTTTTTGCTCATTGTTTGCTAGCTACTATCAACCGTTATGAAATTCAAACTTTTAATTTTACTGATTTTTTCGGTCAGCCATTTACATGCTCAAAAGTATACTATAAGCGGATACGTCAAAGAAGCAGGTTCTGGTGAAGTTTTAATTGGTGCTACAGTTGTGGATAAAAACCAACCCGGAAATGGAATGGCCACTAATTTGTACGGCTACTATTCATTCGATTTGCCGAAAGGTGAGTACATCTTAAAAGCAAGCTATGTTGGCTATGCTTCGAAGGAAATGAAAGTTAGCCTTACGGAAGATAAATCGATCAACTTTAATTTACAAGAAGAAACTTCAAGTCTAGAGGAAGTAGTGGTCTCAGCAACAAGAAGTGATGAAAATGTCAGTTCTGTAAAGATGAGCACCGAAAAACTGCAAATTGACAGGATTAAATCTATGCCCGCGCTTTTTGGGGAAGTGGATATAGTGAAGAGCTTACAATTATTGCCGGGAGTTTCTACCGCTGGAGAAGGTACATCGGGCATGTTTGTGAGAGGAGGAAGCTCAGATCAGAACTTAATTTTACTTGATGAAGCAACCGTGTACAATGCCAGTCATTTGTTAGGATTCTTTTCAGTTTTTAATCCTGATGCGGTAAAAAATGTAGAGATCTATAAAGGAGGTATTCCTGCCAAGTATGGAGGAAGGATTTCTTCCATTTTGGATATTCAAATGCGTGAAGGGAATAATCAGGAATTTGAGGCCTCGGGCGGCATTGGTAGTATTAGCAGTCGTTTAACTGCAGAAGTCCCGCTAGTTAAGGGGAAATCTTCCTTGCTTCTTTCTGGAAGGAGAACCTATGCTGATCTATTTTTAACTTTTGCGCAGGACGAAAATATCAGAAACAACACATTATACTTCTACGATTTTAACACCAAATTTAACTATCGCTTTAGCGATAAAGATAAAATTTTCGTTTCTGGGTACTTTGGACGTGATAACCTGGGATTCCAAGATTTATTTGGATTCGATTGGGGGAATGCAACAGTATCTACCAGATGGAACCACCTTTTCAATGATAAACTATTTCTAAATACTACTTTGCTGTATAGTAATTTTGACTACGGATTTGATATAAATACTGCAGGTTCAGGCTTTATTTGGAATTCTGGTTTACTAGAATACAATTTAAAACTGGATTTTGATTATTTTTTAAATAACAATAATACTCTTTTCTTTGGAGCTAATGCTATTTACCATGTTTTTGCACCTGCAGAAATACAGTCACAAGATTCTAATGTGCAAGACTTCAATCTTCAAAATGATTATGCCGTTGAAACCGCTCTTTATGTAAGTAATCAACACACGATTACTGATAAATTAAGCATGGAATATGGCCTTCGCTACTCATCTTTTGCTAAAATAGGCGCAGATTCTGTTTCTATTTATACTGAGGGACAAAGGAAAAGTCCTGAAAATGAAATCAGGACTGATGTTTATGAAAGTGGGGAATTAGTAAAACACTATGGAGGTTTTGAACCAAGATTGGGAATTCGGTATCTCGTCAATTCTAAAACTAGTTTGAAGGCATCCTACAATAGAATGCGTCAATACTTGCAAGTAGCTACTAATGCTACAGCAGGGTTCCCAACTGACCGATGGATTCCAGCTGATTATCATATAAAGCCAGTAATCGGGGATCAAGTAGCCATTGGATATTTTAGAAACCTGAAAGACAATGCATGGGAAATATCAGTTGAAGGTTATTACAAATGGCTACAAAATGTGGTGGATTTCCTACCTGGAGAAGATGTTTTGCTAAATGACAGAATAGAAACAGCAGTTGCTGAGGGAAAAGCTTGGTCATATGGAGCCGAATTTATGTTGAGGAAAAATACTGGAAAAACTTCAGGTTGGATAAGTTATACTTTAGCAAGAACCCAGCGACAAATTGAAGGGGTGGCTAGTGGTGATCCCTATTTGGCTCGCTATGACAAACCACATGATATTTCAGTAGTAGTATCACATAAATTTTCCGAACGACTATCATTTTCTGGTAATTGGGTGTATGCTAGTGGTGCAGCGGTAACCTTTCCTGAAGGAAGATATATCATGAGCGGGCAAAATATTCCATATTATGATGATTCCAAAAGAAACACCAGCAGAATGCCTGATTTTCACCGAATGGATTTAGGCCTGACTTACGAATTAAAAAGTAGATGGAAGCGCTATGATCACGAGATTAATGTTTCTTTCTATAATGTATATAACCGTAAAAATCCATTTTCTATAGAATTCAGAGAGGTCAATAACAATGATCCAAATTTCAGTGAATCTCAAGATGGTCCGATAACGAGTACTAGACCTGCTGCAGTAAAAACTGCTTTGTTTGGCATTATTCCTTCCATCACCTATAACTTTTCTTTTAACTAATGAAAGCGAGCAGAAACAAAATATTAAGCCTTCTTTTAGCGGTATTAGTGAGCTGGTCTTGTCAAGAAATTATCGATTTGGATTTGGAACAGTCAGAACCTAAGTTGGTCATTGAAGGCAGGTTGGTCAATGAGAGATCGTTTCAGAAAGTAAAAATTTCAGAGAGCTTAAATTATTATGATACTAGCGGCTTGTCACCTTTTACCCAGGCCGAGGTTAGTTTACTGGATAGTGACTACAACGTAATCGATGAATTTGTTTATTATAGTGAAGACAGTGCTTATAGATCTAACAGACCGATAGAGCTTTCTGTAGGACAAGAATACATTCTTCAAATTGAAGCTAAAGGTGAATTGTTAGAGGCAAAAGGTGAAATTTTAGAGAATGCCACTTTGGATTCTTTGTATTATTTATCAGCTGAAGAATTAAATAGTTTAGGTCAACCTGCCTTCGGGGACGGGTTCTTCATGTTTGTGAACGGAAAATTGAATAATGAAGGAATTGAATATTTTAAGCTTGATGTAATCGTAAATGATACCCTTCAAAATTCTAGAGGGGATTTGTCAAACTCTGTTTTAACGTCAGAATTTTTTGGTAAAGAGTTTAGTGCATTACCAATTCCTGGTTCGTTCGAAGAGGAGGATTCTGTTGGATTGGAGCTTTACACAATAAATGAGGACGTCTACCAGTATTATGTTGAGTTTATTAATCTGCTATTTAACGATGGAGGGGTTTTCAGTCCACCACCAGTGAATCCGACATCTAATATAAAGAACATAACAAACCCTGAAAATAAACCTTTAGGATTCATTCAATTTAGCTCAATTCAAAGGAGAAGTATCGTAATAAAAGCTAGAGAATAATTATTTCTATTGCTTGAACTTTTGTTGATTGTTATTCGCGAATTTTGTCCATTGGTTTTTCCACTATTAATTTAATATTGAGTCTTTTTTAAAGGAATGTTACTATAGTTGTAATAAGTCTAAAAATCTTTTCAATTGTTTAACAGGCACTTAAACATGGAATAATAATCAATGATGACCTTTAAGAAACCAATAAAGGTCATGATAACACACTATAAAACTTTAGTCATATCTGACGTGCATCTTGGCACCAAAGGATCCAAAGCGAAAGAACTTGTCAAATTTCTCAAGCAATGTAGCTGCGACCGATTAATTCTCAATGGAGATATTATTGACGGTTGGCAACTAAAAAAGTATGGCACCTGGAAAAGGAAACACACCCGTTTTTTCAATAGAATTCTTAAAATGATTGAGGATCATAAAACCGAAGTGATTTATTTAAGAGGAAACCACGATGATTTTTTGGACCAAGTACTTCCATTCAAAGTTGGAAATTTGACCATTACGCGTGATATAGTAATTGAGAGTAATGGTAAGAGGTTTTATGTTGTACATGGTGATATTTTTGATTCTATTACTACAAATCTTAAATGGATAGCTAAATTAGGAGATGCAGGTTATACATTTTTGTTGTGGGTCAATTCTCAATACAATCAATATAGAAGGAAAAAAGGTCTGCCCTATTACTCTCTAAGCCAAGTAGTGAAATCAAAAGTGAAATCTGCAGTTTCTTATATTGATGATTTCGAAAAACAACTTGCAGAAATAGCAAAAATAAAGAACTGCGATGGAATCATATGTGGACATATTCACCAAGCTGCATTAAAGGAAATTAATGGTTTAATATATATGAATTCAGGTGACTGGGTTGAAAGCATGAGTGCACTAGGTGAAGACAAAGAAGGAAACTGGTCTTTGGTATACTATGCGGACACATCAGATTATATATCAAATCATAAAAAGATGGGTAAGATTAATATAAAGGAAATAACTGAATCGGAAGAATTAAACTTACGAAAAAAGACTGCATAATTATTTATTTCTGAAAAGGCTTTATATTCGAATATGGCTTTAATCAGTAAAAAGAAAAAAATATTTCCTGTAAGTGACCATTTGATGAAGTATCTAAAAAATCATGGTCGTCAATTGGATATCCCTATTAAGTATGATGATTTAACACGAGCAAATAATGCCATTCCGCTCTATGACAGCGAAGATAAAGATACGCTCTGGGAAACATTGTTTTTCCCACAAGATGATATGAAGCATATCTACTATGGTCTAAAAAATATATATGCTATTCTCAAAGCAGACGGTGATTTGTCTGTAATGGAGCATCTTTATGTTGATAGAGTGGATGCATGTACATATGGAAATACGTATCCTTTCCGTGTCAGAATAGTCAATAAAATCAACGACAATTTTGATTACTTCTATATCAAAAAAGCCGATGCCTCCAGAATTTATGGATTGGAATTAGAGCATTTATTGTCGCCCAATAGGATGAGTTATATTGTAAATGGTGCGACATTAATCGAGGAACATATTCCTGGTATTCCTGGCGACCAGTTTATAAAAAACTATATGGATGATGCTAAATTAAACAAAATTAGACTGGCAAAAGAATTTGTGAAATTCACTGAAAGATGTTTTGTACGTTTATTGGGTGATATGCATTCTAGTAATTTTGTAATAGATATTACCCCTGATTTTGAAGAAATCCACTACAGAATTAAATCTATAGATTTTGATCAACAATCTTATGAGGGTCGGAAAGCTGTGTATATGCCTCAGTACTTCAAACAAAACAACCCTATTATTGAATTAGGCCTTGAGCTAATGACGCCTGCAACTGTCAAGCAATATCAAAAAGAGGAACGATCCCTGATTGTAAATAGGATGAAAGCATCAGATCATAATCTGAAGGAGCTGATGAGAGCTATGAAAAAAGATAAATTAACAACCCCTGAAAATTTGAAAAATCTCAAAGCGGAACTTGCTGAACACTACAAGCACCAGGAGTTTAATAATTGCAAAAGCATGGGAGAAGTGGTAGCAGTAAGCTTAACCTATCTGAAAGAACATAATAATTTAACGAATCAAAACAATTTTTTGAGCTAAGGTATCCGTGATTTCTTGCATGAAAGTTTTAATTACCACGTATTCATCTGGCATGTAAATGACTTTATCATAGTTAATACTATACTCAATTTTCAATGTATCCCCCATTTTTTTGCATTGGTACATCAATTTTCCTTTCCCATCTGGAAGTGCTACATTTTTTTCGGAAGGAAATTCCAATACCGTCCAACCCTCAGGGATGGAATAGGAATAGCTAGCTTTTCTAACTAATGGAGTGTACAAAGTTAAAGGATTTTGTCTTTTTTCAGCTTGAAGTGGATTCTCAGGGAATTCATTGAAAACAATAGGTTGAATTTCCATATAGTTTTTTGCAATTGAATCTGCAGGTCTAGCAAAAGACAAATACTCTTTTATAATTTTAGATTCTTCAAATTGATCATTTACCTCATGTTTCTTAATGTTCCAATCCATATTTTGAAATATGGTTTCAATGAGGTAGTCGTTGTAAGTTCTATTGTTGTTTAGAAAACGGGAGTCGAAATTATATACAGCATAGCCTTCTCTTTTAACCTCATATTCACCATTGATTGTGGCAGAATCTGAGATAACGAATTCTGCTGTTATCATTTCCTTGTCTTCATGGTCAAAGCTTAAGGGAACAAAGCCAGGTGCATCTTGAGAAATGACTAAGCCGCCATTGTTTACATAATCAGGAGGAAGCATATTGAACAATAAATCCTTTTCAGATGCATCCATAAAATAATTATCCCCATTATACCTAACCATACTTATATATGTATCGAATAATTCGAAATTTGGATTATCAGGATATGTAGGTCTGTTGGAAATTGTGCTCAAAGCAACCAAATAGGCATCGAATCCAGACTGGTTCAGCATTTTGGTTAATATCATATTTATTTGTTGTGGAGTACCTTTTCTAGCTCTGTAAGCTTCCTCCAAGCTTTTATCTCCGTATGTTAAATCTATATTGAAGTTATTTCTAATGAAGAAATAAAACCCTTTTATGACATCCATTTTAAGTAATTGTGGGTGGTAGATCCGGTCAATTTCTCTTTGTAAGTAGCTGCTTTTTGAGTAAACGTCTTTGAAGAATGGAGCGCCAGCCCAATTAAATGCTAGTTCCTCATAATTCTGTGGCAACAAAAATTCGGTATTCTGTCTAGGAAGGGTATATTCTGCCAATTCAAATTTCAATTTGGAAACAAAATAGTCGTATCCCGGAACGTCATTTTCTTGCACGTAGGCAGGAATACTATCCATTTGATAATTCTCAATCAAGATGTCTGTTTGTTTGTCGTTGATCATTTTTTTAACAGTTTTCCTGCTAAAGTCATTTAAATTCAATAGACCTTCCAAATACTTGTAGAAGAGTAAATAATTAGGAGTTTCAGTAGTGTAAATTGATTTTAAGACTGGTATGTCATTTTGAAAATACCACGTATTCAGCTCTTGCCAATCAGCAATCTTTATTTGATAGGAGTATTCAATAATACTTCCAACTTTCGCATTGGGTAACGAAAAATAATTTTCCACTATCCCATTATTTACCTTTTTCTTAATAGTGGCAGAATTTAAACTGTCAATAACTAAAGAATCATTTGCCCCTAGATTATAGGTTTGTCCTTTTATAGACAGCAATGAATCACTTTCACTGTATGGAATCATTACATTTGCCCAGCTAAGTCCAGATTCTTTTAAGATTTCTATTTTTGTAGTGTGTGTAAAAATGAGTTCAAAATCTTCGTTATAGACACTTTGTCCGCTGTCTAGTAAGATGATTGCTTCGGCTCCTAATCCAAATGCAGAATCTGAGGATTGATCTTTTTCTTGAGCAAAAATTTGTAAGCAAAGTAAAATGGAAAGAAAAATAGTAAGAATTATTTTCTGCATATTGAATCTAATTTATTGAGATATATCAAATATTAAAAGTCAGAATATTACTAGCAATTATTATTCCAATTGCAATTTAACATTATTTAATACGGTTAATAAAGCTTTACGTTTGCTTGATCGGAATTACAACTAAAATATACTTTTTAACTGACTCAAACAATCTACTTCATGGGTTACACTAGATTTATGTTCTTGTTTTTTGGGATTGTAATAGACAGTATCCATTCCGAAATTTCTAGCTCCCATGATATCGGTTTGAAGATTGTCTCCAATCATAATACTTTCATTTTTCCTTGCTTCCGCTTTATCGATTGCAAATTTAAAAATAGAAGACATGGGCTTTTTGTAACCGGCACTATCTGAGGTCACAACAGTTGAGAAATATGTATTTAATCTGGATTTTTCTAGTTTAAGTCTTTGAACATCAGTAAAACCATTAGTCAAAATATGAAGTTGGTAATTATCTTTGAGGTAATCAAGGACTTCAAATGTATATGGCATTAAATGTGGTTTTGTAGGACATAACATCAAATATTCGTCAGATAATTGGTCACTCAATTTCCTATCATCGATTTCGAACTGATTCAATATTCTCAGAAACCTTTGCTCCCTAATTGTGTCTCTCGATATTTTGCTTTTGTTAAAATCACTCCAAAGTGATTGGTTTACTTGTTCAAAACATAGATTGAAATGATCACAACTGTCGATTCCTAGTTTGTTGAGTTGATATTTTAGAAATAGTTCACCTAAAGCCTCATTTGAATTTTTTTCATAATCCCAAAGCGTATGATCTAAATCAAAAAAAATATGTTTGTATGATTTTATTTCACCCATTTTTTACTGTGTAGTTTGTTTAAAGCTAATGCTCTATTGGAGTACATCACTTTAAAGGTTTCTAAATCTTTCTGTAATTGCTGATCTTTTTCTACAAATTTTAAAGTCTGCGCTAATAAATCTTTTACTTCTTCTTTAACATAATAGAACACCCACTGGTCTACCTTCTTAGAGTTCAAAACGCCATTATTCTTTAAGTAAGAAATGTGTCGCGATGTTTTGGCTTGCGTAAAATCTAAAATTAACTCTAAATCAGATATGCACATTTCCTGATTTTGGTGAACCAGAAATAGAACACGCAAGCGTGAGTCGTCCGATAAACATTTATAAAATTGTACACTGAAGTTTAAAGTAAAATTCTTTAGCCTCATAGAACCTAGATAGTTAGCAAGGTAAAAGTAATAAAGGAATAATGAACTTTTGCATCTATTTAATAATTATCATTCTTATAACTATAGCTTAACTAATACGTTATCAATTTAGTTTTAGTAAACTAGAATAGGTATTTTGAAGGTGTTACTAAGCACTGGAAGATATATTTCTAGAATTCGCTTTAATCCATTATATTTGTAGTGAATGAAGATTAATAAAGCCATATTATTATTTTGTTTAGTAATTGTACCCTTTCTATCTTATGCTCAAGAAGAGACGGAGGAAGACCGGGTGATTCAATTTACGGGAGTTGTTTTAGATCAAGACAGTGCCAGTGTTCCTGGAGTCCATATATATACCCCAGTCTTTGGAAGAGGAACATCCACAAATCAGTATGGTTTTTTCTCTATGCCTGCTTTAGAAGGTGATAGTTTAGTAATTAGTGCAGTGGGTTTCAAAAAGGCCACATACATCGTTCCCAAAATAAAGACATCTACATTAAAAGTAATATTTCAACTTGAATCTGATACAGAAATGCTTAATGAGGTTCAGGTTTACAATTTGCCACCTACTGCGGAAGCTTTCAAGAAAGCGCTTCTTGCTGTAAGACTGCCAGATGATTATGACAATATGAACAGAAATCTTGATCCTGCAACTTTGCAAGAAATGTATAAATCCTTGCCTGCTGATGGCTCCATGAACCATCGTTGGTTTGTTCAGCAACAAGCATTTTACGATCAGACCAGAAGTTCTGTGAGAATAAATCCACTTCTTAATCCAATGTCTTGGGTTGAAATATTTAGAGCTATAAAAAGAGGAGACTTTCAGAACAATGATTAACTCCTCTATCAGAGCTTAATTATTTCTATGAGTTTTTGATGAATTTTGGGAAATCCTGTATTTTTCAAATTTGAATTTATCTGTACCTTTTAATTGAACTCCACTAAGTAATTTTAATATAAATTTAGTTTCTTGCTGAAGCACTTATTTGGAAATATCGTCCATAATAGGTCAATTATTTTTTTAAATGGTAGCTTTCTGTTTATTTTAAGAATTGAAATGCTTTTATAGCTTGAAAAAAATTCTCGTCATATCATCCATCTTGTACCTAAGCACGTTTATTTTAGGTGCACAGTCATTTGAGGAAATTCTTGAAAAGGGATCAGGGAAGGTTAAAGTTTATTATTACCCAATTGAACCTTTTATTTATCAAGATGAAATTGGGAATTTACTAGGAATAGAAAAGGAAATGATGGATTCATTTCTTCGGTTTATTGAAAAAAAGTATTCTGTTAAACTTTTTGTAGAATGGGAGCAAGTGCCCACCTTCGATTCTGTATTTGATTATGTCAATAAATCAATGATTCCAGCATTTGGGGTATCAGTAATTTCAAAAACAAAAGAGCGTTCAAAATTAGTTGGCTTTTCTTACTCATATATGCCGGATGTTAGTGTTTTTATTACGCATCTGTCAGTTCCTCCATTAGAAGACGGTAGTAATTTAAGGACGCACATTGACGGCTATGAGGCAGCTACTATGTCCAGCACCACCTATGAAGATGATTTGAACGAGCTTAGTAATCAATATGAATTGAATTTAAATTATGTTGATGTGCCAAATGATGAGGATATTATTCGATTGGTGAGCAGAAATAAGGAGATGGTTGGCTACGTTGGTTTACCATTTTATGTAATCGAAATTGCCAAGGGTCACCCTGTTAAGAGACACAGTAAATTCCAGGTCAAAAGAGATGGATATAGATTTGTTTATCAGTTAGGTAATGGACTTGATAAACCTGTAAAAAATTATTTTGAAAGTTACTTGTATAGAGCAGAAGCGGATAAAATTATTAGGAGATACCTAGGGAATGATTATTCAGAATTGATTTGGGGTTTGGCTGGAGATAATATTACAGGTAGTGCCGATGAAATTGCATTTTTGAACAAAGAGAAAGAAATTCAAAGTCAAAGTTTGATGGCTTCTGAAAAGCAAAAAGAATTACAATGGACCATCATTTTATCTGTTAGTTTTGGATTACTTTTTGTTACTATTATAGTTTTTTTATTGATAAGATCTAATCGCATTCGTGAAAGGGACAATGTACTATTGACAGAGAAAAGTGAACAATTAGAAGAATTGTTGTCTGAATTGAACAGGAGTAAAGATGAATTGTCCCATCAAAGGCAACTTTTGCAGAAAAAGAATAAGGAATTAACAGATATAAATAAGCAGAAAGACGATTTAATTGGAATTGTAGCTCATGATTTAAAAAGTCCCATCAATCAAATGAATGGGTTAATAACAATTTTGGGATTTAAAAGTGAGAAGTGGGATAAAGAAGAGGTTCAGATTTTTGAAAAACTTGAGAATTCCAACCATCATCTAAAGGAGTTGGTTGAGCGTATCTTAGACTTGGAATCCATTCAGAAAAGGAGCCTCAATTATAAAGTTAAAACCGTTGATTTAGCTAATATTTTAATGGAAACTGTATCCGAATTTAGAGAAAAAGCGGAGTCTAAAAATATTTCAATTGATACAAGCCAAGTTCTCCATGGGAAAACTGTCATGGTAGATTCTTTTTTTCTAAAACAAGTTTTTGAGAACTTAGTGAGCAATGCTTTGAAATTTTCTCCATTTGGGAGCAAAGTTGTAATTGGGAGCGAAACACATCACGAATATCATCATGTTTTCGTCAAGGACGAAGGACCAGGCATATCTGAAAAAGATAAAGTAAAATTATTTTCTAAATACATGACCTTGTCTGCTAAACCAACCGGAGATGAGACTTCCACAGGGCTTGGCTTGTCCATAGTCAAAAAGTATGTAGAGGAAATGAACGGAAGTGTGTGGTGTGAAAGTGAATTGGGTAAAGGGGCCAAGTTCATCGTGGCATTTCCAAAAATATAAACCATTTAAAAATAAACTATATGAGAATTATTGTAGTAATAATTTTGCTAAGCTTTTTGGCTACAGCTTGTAATAATGAAAATGAAAACAAAGTCATCTATCTAGTTCGACATGCAGAAAAAGATGTAACCCCTAAAAATGATCCTCCTCTCACCACTGATGGCGTAATAAGGTCTGTGGATTTGGCTAGTTGGTTCAATGATATAAAGGTAGATTCAATTTTTTCAACGGATTATGCTCGGACACGTGAGACAGCCGAGCCAGTTGCGGAGCGTCAGAATCTTCAAATCTCACTATATGAACCCAAGAACTTTGCAACAAAATTAAAAGCATTAAAAGTGGATACTATTTTAGTAATAGGTCACAGCAATACCATTCTTGAAGAAATAGAAGCGTTGGGTTTTGAAAAGCCACAAAAGGAAATCAAAGAAAGTGAATATGATAAAATTTTTGAGTTAAGATTTGCTTCAGGCGAGGTTATTACCCACAGCTATGGATCAAAATATAAAGAATAATTTCAAACATTTTGTGTCTAAATTGATTTTGATTTCATGCACTTAAGACTCAAAACTAAAGTCAACCAAGACTTTTTATCGGTAAAAAGCGGATTTGATGAAAAACTGTTTTTATCCTTGAATCCTCCTTTTCCACCAGTTAACCTAAAGGAGTTTGGAGGTTGTGAAACAGGTGATAGGGTGCATCTCGAACTGAATTTTATTTTTTTTAAACAGGATTGGATTAGCAAAATAACTTTTGATAATACCTCAGATTCTGTTTTTGAATTTGTAGATGAAGGCATCAAGTTACCATTCTTTTTAAAATCATGGAAGCATCATCATGTGGTTGAGAAAATCGATGAAAATGAATCTAGTATCATAGATGATATTGAATTTAAATCACCATCCATATTAATGGATTACTTATTGAAGCCTGTTTTGTGGCTTCAATTTGCTTATCGGAAGCCCATTTACAAGAAGATATTTCAGGCTGTGGGTGCATAAAACACAGATTAATCCCTCATATGTTCTCTACTAATAGCAAATATTTATAATTTTGCTTATTATGTTAATAAAACTATGAGGGGCAAGCTACTATTCGGCATATTGTTATTTTTTTTTAGTACACTCGAGCTTTCGGCAAGTTCGGTAACATTTAAGCATAAAGAAAATTTCAAAATCAAGCTTCAGGATCCAACTTATCCTCAATTAATAAGCTATTTTCCAAAATTTGCGTACCCAACCTCCACAGAATTTCAATTAGTAGGAATGGATTTTCATTTCTATTTATTGAGTCTGAATGATACTCAATACTATTTATGGATTAAAGACATAAACTTGGATTTTGAGATTGAAGTATCACAGCCTGAAAGGAATGACCAAGACATCTTGATCGTGTCAGTAGAAAAGTGGCGATCTGGAAATCTTAGTTTAAGCAATTCTAAACTTAAGAAACTCAATAGTATAGACCTTTATTATTCGAAAGCTTTAGATAGCATAGAACATTTAGCTTTAAGTGATGATAAATATGGAGCTGAAACCGGCTATAATACTACGGTATGGAGTCATAGGTCTGCTAAGCGTTTATTTAATTTTGCTATAGAGAATTATAATCAGGAGTTTGAGGAAAATATAGTGGGATATTCATCCAAGTATGTCAAGTATTGGCAATTGATGTATAAATTATTTTATCAATATTTTCATACCAGTGCTTTTAAAGGATTGAAGAAAATTGAAATGAAATCAGAAATAGAGTCTGATTTTGGGGAGCCCGAATCAAATGCCTTGGTTTTTTATCATTTCTTTAGAATCGGACTGCCTTTATCCGAATTAGAAGAGAATTACCAATTACTTAAAGGTGATTTAAGTGATAGGGAAAAAAACATAGTTCAGGAACTGATCCAAATGCAAAAGTTAAAGGAGCTATCTGTTCGATCCGAAATAGATTTTATTTTTGGAATTGACATAGACGGAGCAATGGAGAACTATATTTCCCGTGATTCATCTGAAAGGTCGTATTTACTAGTTTTTTGGTCAATCTGGGATACAGACATAGCCCACGAATTTAATTTGTTAGAAGATTTAAAACTAGAAGTAAAGGACAATTTCAGATTCGTGCATATCTGTATTGATGCTTACGAAGTGCCTGAAAAAACCAAAGCATTTATTTATCAAAATAGGATAAGAGGTCATCATTTATTACCCGAACAATCTAATGCCTTTAGAAAAAGTAGATATAAAAATGACTTAAATATACGGAATTTCCCATTTTACATAATTTTAGACAAAAAGGGTGAAATTATTGAATCAGAGTCAATGTCATTAATTATCAGTGATCGTCTTGAAGAAAAGTTGATCAAAGCAGGTGCAAAAAAATAGCTCTACAATTATTGTAGAGCTATTACTTTTGAGATAAATGGATTCCTACTTATCCTCTTTTTTATTTTCTGTGTTTGAAGATTCGGAGGTAGTTTCTTCAGCTACAGCTTCATCTTTTTTTGATTCTCCTTCTTTCTTTTCCTGATCTAATTTTTCTTGCTTTTTACCATTGGTATATGCTTCATAAGTTGTTTGTTGAGCAAATGGTCTTTTACCAATTAATTTCTCTAAATCAGATTGGAAAATTATTTCCTTCTCAAGAAGTTGCTGTGCTAAAATTTCCAACTTGTCTCTTTTTTCTGTCAAGAGCTTTTTAGTTGTTACATAAGCTTTGGCTATTAATTTATTAACCTCTTCGTCAATTACCTTAGCAGTATCTTCAGAATACGGTTTCGTAAATTTATAATCACCACCGTCTTTAGAGTCATAGAAAGAAACATTACCGATTTTATCGTTCATACCGTAAACGCTTACCATGCTGTAAGCCATTTTGGTAATTCTTTCTAAATCACTTAAAGCTCCAGTAGAAATTTTACCAAAAACTATTTCCTCTGCTGCACGACCACCAAGAGCCATACACATTTCATCAAATAATTGTTCTGTTTGATGTAAGAACTGTTCTTTAGGTAAATATTGAGCATATCCCAAAGCTGCAATTCCTCTTGGTACAATACTAACTTTCACCAATGGATCTGCATGCTCTAAGAACCATCCTGCAACAGCATGCCCCGCTTCATGGTAAGCAACAATTTTCTTTTCTTCTGGAGAAATGATTTTATTTTTCTTCTCGAGACCACCAATAACTCTATCGATAGCATCTTGGAAGTCATCCATATCAACTGCTTTCTTATTTCGTCTTGCGGCAATTAAAGCAGCTTCATTACAAACATTAGCTATTTCAGCTCCGGCAAAGCCAGGAGTTTGCGCAGCTAATTTCTTCGCGTCCATTTCCTTACTTACCTTTAATGGGCCCAAATGAACTTTGAAAATAGCCTCTCTTCCGATAATATCTGGCTTATCTATACTTACTTGTCTATCAAACCTTCCTGGTCTCATTAAAGCAGAATCCAGTACGTCTGGTCTGTTTGTTGCAGCTAAAATGATAACCCCTGAGTCAGTAGAGAAACCATCCATCTCCACTAATAAGGAATTTAAGGTATTTTCTCTCTCATCATTTGAACCCGGCATTCTTCCACCACCTCTAGAGCGACCAATTGCATCGATTTCGTCAATAAAAACGATACAAGGAGCTTTTTCCTTGGCTTGTTTGAATAAATCCCGTACTCTAGCCGCACCAACACCCACAAACATTTCTACGAAATCAGAGCCTGATAAAGAAAAGAAAGGAACTTCAGCTTCACCAGCAACTGCTTTTGCTAGTAAAGTTTTTCCAGTACCCGGAGGGCCTACCAATAATGCACCCTTAGGTATTTTTCCGCCAAGCGTTGTGAATTTGGAAGGGTTTTTTAAGAATTCTACTATCTCTGCGACTTCTTCTTTTGCTTCGTCTAGTCCGGCTACATCTTTAAAAGTAATTTTAACTTTATTTTCCGCGTCAAATAATGCTGCTTTGGATTTGCCGATATTGAAGATTTGGCCACCAGGTCCACCCTGCCCGGACATTCTTCTCATTAAGAACCATACACCAAATAATAAAAATATTAAAAAGCCATAGCTCCAAAACATTTCCGACCATTGGGTTCTTTCTTCTACCTCATAACCAATTCTGTCCCCTTCGGGAACTTGGCTTTCAAGCTGAGCAAAGTTTTTATCGAAGATATCTAAACTAGGAATTTCAAAAGAATAGTGCGGACCTTGTTGATAATTCCAAGGATTACTATTCTCTAACTCCTGGATATATTTTGAATTTTGGAGTGCTTCTTCTTTAAGGAAGACTTCAACTATTCCTTGATTTTTGAGCAATAAGACTTTTTTTACATCATTACTCAAATACATTCTTTCGAATCTTTTTTCAGATATTTTAATAGCACTACTGCTGCCACTAAACATGGATATACCAAAAACCACTGAGATCAAAATAATAATTACCCAAATTTGATAATTAGGCTTTTGAGGGGGTTTAGGTATGATTTTTTTTCTTTTGTTATCTTTTGGTGTTTCTGCCATTACTTTTTACTATTACAATGCTGCTAGCATAACGTTAGCATTTAGCATTATGTTTATGATAATTTTTTATACATTTTCAACCTCGATGATTTTTGCATCGCCCCAAAGATTTTCTAGGTCATAATGTTCTCTTTTGTCTTTTTTGAAAACGTGGGCGACAACGTTTACAAAGTCAATGAGAATCCATTCTCTATTGTTTTTTCCTTCCGACTTCCAAGGGTTCTCTTGTGTTTCTTTGTATACGTATTTTTCTATAGATTCTGAAATCGAATCTGCCTGAGTATCAGAAGTAGCTGAACATATAACAAAGAAATCAGCTACTGCGTTTTTCACTTCCGATAAATCTATGATGGTGATGTCTTGAGCTTTTCTCTCCTGCATTCCCTGCACCACTAAGTTACTTAAAGCCTCTGAATTCATTAATTATTTTTTGGTTTCAAATCAAAAATGTTTATTTGCTGTAAATTTAATAAATAATATTGCATAAAATCTTTGCCAATACTTTATTTATAGGGAAACAAGTGATTTCTCTGCCAAGCTGTCATTCCACTAATGATTTGATGGCACAAATGTCTGCCAAAAATCAACTTCATGAAGGTGCAATTATCATCACAGATCACCAAACAAAGGGTAAGGGACAAAGAGGAAATACTTGGAATTCGCCACAAGGCGAGAATTTAACTTTTTCCGTTTATTTTAAACCAAAATTTTTGAAGCCTTCTCAGCAATTTGAGTTGAATCGAATGGTGTCTTTAGCACTTTTGGATGTGTTAAAAAGACTTGTTCCTAACGCAAACTTGTTTGTAAAATGGCCTAATGATCTTATTGTTAACAAGAAAAAGATTGCCGGGATTCTAATTGAAAACTCCATTAACCAAAACAGCATTTCGGAAAGCATAGCTGGAATTGGGTTAAATGTGAACCAGAGAGATAACCTTTTATCAACTGCTACTTCCTTAGCTTCTCATACTCAAAGGACTTGGGATTTAAACCAGCTTTTGCTTGAAGTTGCCCAAAGAATAGAGCATTACTATTTAATTTTGAGAGGAGGTGATTTCCGATTGATTCATGAGCTTTACGAGGCCAATTTGTATTTGAAGGATAAGGTGGCTTTTTATGAAGATTCGGTAAGTAAATTCAACGGAATTATACGGAAAGTTCATCCTGACGGAATTTTAGAAATTGAAGATGATAGTGGGATTTTCAAGAAATACCAGTTCAAAGAAGTCCGCTTATTGTCAAACCATTAAGCTTTTTATCCAATAAATTCTTAGTCTCTTTATTTATTAAAACTAATGTGGTAATTTTGTGTTGCTTTAATCAAATCACAAGAAGAAAATAAGTTAAGATGATAGATACACAGAATTACAAAGTAAAAGACATTTCCCTTGCTGCTTGGGGAAGAAAAGAGATTACACTTGCAGAGGCTGAAATGCCAGGATTGATGGCTTTAAGAGAAGAATATGGAAAAGAACAGCCATTGAAGGGTGCTAGAATCGCTGGTTGTTTGCATATGACTATTCAAACGGCTGTTTTGATTGAAACCTTAGTGGCTTTAGGTGCTGAAGTGACTTGGAGTTCTTGTAATATATTTTCAACTCAAGATCAAGCTGCAGCTGCTATTGCTGCTGCTGGTATTCCTGTTTATGCTTGGAAGGGCATGACTGAGGAAGAGTTCAACTGGTGTATAGAGCAAACACTTTTCTTTGGAGAAGATAAAAAGCCTCTAAATATGATATTGGATGATGGTGGTGATTTGACCAATATGGTTTTAGATAACTATCCTGAATTAGCAGATGGTATTAATGGTCTTTCAGAAGAAACTACTACAGGAGTTCATAGATTATATGAGCGTATGAAGAAAGGTACACTTCCAATGCCTGCAATTAATGTTAATGATTCTGTTACTAAATCTAAATTTGACAACAAGTATGGTTGTAAAGAATCGTTGGTGGATGCTATCAGAAGAGCAACTGATGTGATGATGGCCGGAAAAGTAGCTGTTGTTGGTGGATATGGAGATGTTGGAAAAGGCTCTGCTGCGTCCTTAAGAGGTGCTGGGGTGAGAGTTATAGTTACAGAAATTGACCCGATTTGTGCCCTTCAAGCTGCTATGGACGGATTTGAGGTAAAGCCAATGAAGAAAGCAGTTCCGGAAGCTGACATTATTGTTACTGCTACCGGCAACAAGGATATCATTACTTCTGATTTATTTGAAGCGATGAAAGATAAAGCTATTGTTTGTAATATTGGTCACTTCGATAATGAAATTGATGTAGATTGGTTACATAAAAATGCGGAGTGGGACAATATCAAACCACAAGTTGATTTAGTTACTATGAAAAACGGTAAGCAAATTATACTTCTTGCCGAAGGTAGATTGGTAAACCTTGGTTGTGCTACAGGTCACCCGTCATTTGTAATGTCTAATTCATTTACAAATCAAACATTGGCTCAAATCGAATTGTGGACTCGTAAAGATAATTATGAGAATGCTGTTTATATGTTGCCTAAGCACTTAGATGAAAAAGTTGCAGCATTGCACTTGGCTAAAATTGGAGTAGAACTAGATTCTTTAAGCAAAGACCAAGCAGATTACATTGGAGTTGAGGTTGAAGGACCATTTAAACCAGAGTATTATAGATATTAAGATATTCATGCTTAATTAACCATTAGAAGAGACTAAATTAGAAGTTTAGTCTCTTTTTTGTTTTATAACTAATTTGAAAAGGGAAGAAAAAAGTAATGTATGAATAGGTTGATTTCTTATGTTCATTCGGTAGATATTACCTCCATGTCACCATCAGTTAATTTTGTGTTTTACAATGCTTTGTCAATTGCTGAAAAAGGTCAAGAAATCAACCTTTATGTTAGAAGTGGGTCAAGTCAGCCCATTAGACCGTATTTAGAAGATAGGTTTAATACAATTATTCCAGAGAATCTTAAGATTCGAACCTTCAAAAGGCAGAAGTTCTCTATTTTCTTTTATTTATTTTGTATTCTAAATCTTTCTAGGAATAAATCTCAACAACTGATAATTACAAGGACATTAGGTTTTTTACCCTATCTGGTTACTCTCAAAAAATCGAACTGGAAAGTTTATTTTGAGACGCATGATTTTTATACCGACCTAAAGGTAAGAACTGATCTGAATTCCAATCGTCTGGCAAGAAAGCAGAAATTAGAGAAATTATTTCTGAAAAAACTGGATGGGATTATTTGTTTAAGCAATGTTCAAAAGCAAGTTTTTAGAAAATATTATCCCCACCAATCTATTAATGTATTTCACACTGGATTAATCATTAGGGACAAGAAGAAACCGACAATTGACCAAAAATATTTGGTGTATGTAGGTTCTCTAGATGCATTAAAAGGTATTTCCAATATATTTAAACTTTCAGAATACCTCGATGAGTCAATAAAAATTAAGATTATTGGAGGTAAATCAAAAGCTGAGATTGCTAAAGTTGAATCGCAAATCACGCAGAAGAGATTGGATAACAAACTTGAGATCACGGGTTGGTTAGATAAGAAGGAATTACATCATCTCCTCCAAAATGCTCAAGCAGGTCTTTTGCCACTAATGGATAATTTTTTTAATCGATATTTAACAGTTCCTTTAAAACTGCTGGACTATTATTCATTTAATTTGCCAGTATTTGCTACCAAATTACCATCTTTGGAAGAGTTCATTGAAAATGCTAATACCGGTTTATTCGTTGATTGGGAAAAGCCAGAACAGGCGGCTCGAGAAATTGAGTCTTTTTTAGGTAATCAGGATAAGATGGAGAATGCTAGGCGAGAGCTGAAGGATGTCGCATTATCATTAAGCTGGGAAACTAGAGCCCAAAAACAAATAGACTTACTAGAAGAAATATTTTAATTAGGTAGATGAATATTATCAGGAAAAAAATACTCAAACAACAGCAGTTATTAGAAGACATCTATGCAGATAGTCTTGTTTTGCAGCAACTGCTAAAGGGTTTTAAAACCTATATACCATGGACACAGTATGCGATTAGACCATTTGCCATATCCATCGTACTGAATGACCTCATTTTAAACAATAGGAAATATTATTTAGAGTTTGGCTCAGGTGTATCCACCTTTTTAGCTGCAAAACTGGTCCAGTTAAACAGCCTTGATTGTAAAATTGTTTCTGTCGAACACGATGATGCATGGTTACAAATTGTGAAAGATACATTAGAAAAAGAGGGGTTAGCTCATCTCGTTGAATTGGTACATGTGCCCTTAAGAAGTCAAGAAAACGAGTTGATTTCTAAAACAGTAAACTGGTATGATAGAGAGGACTTAAAGTTCAAATTGCCCAACTACCAGTATGATGCAATTTTGGTAGATGGCCCTCCTGGTGAAAAGAAAATGAATCGTTTTCCTGCCATAGAGTTTTTAAATGATCATTCACTTTTAGCTTCAGATTTGGTTGTTTATTTAGACGATTTCAATCGACTTGAAGAAAAGAAAATCGTCAAGTATTGGGAAGAAATACTAAATATCAAATTTGATTCTGTACTAAATAAAATTGCAATTGGTACTAAAGGGAAAGGCTTTAAAGTAAGATTGCATAATTAAGAGCTAATTAGGCTTCTCTTGATAAATGAAAACGGCTGGTAAAATTGACTTCACTAAAAAAAAAAGAGGCTTTTTTAGAGTATTGAATTATGCTCAAAACCTCAAAATTTACTATTTTCGCTAGCATTCGGGGTTGTATAGTTTCAGCACAAAATAGAATGCCGAATTATATTGGGTAGCTTTTTGTCCTTTTTTTCATGAGTTCCCTAATTACTTAGATGCCTTAATTTCTTGGTATAAATTAAGGTATTTTTCAGCCATCACTTTTGTATTAAACTTCAATGAATATTCATAAGCATTATGGATCAGTTGATCCTGAAGCTTTTCATCTTTTTTCAATTCAAAAAGGTTTTCGGCTAAACTTTTAGAGTCTTTTACCTCAGCAATAAGACCAGTATCTAAATTTTTGACCAATTCGGGAATACCACCTGCCTTGGTGCCTACTACAGGTACTTTTGCCGCAAAAGCATCTATTACACTAGTACCTAGGCCTTCTGTCTTTGAACTAATGAAAAAGATGTCTAACGAAGGCAAGACCTCTTCTATATTCTTTAGAAATCCAGTGAAAATAAAGTAATCTTCTAGTTTAAGTTTCTTAATGTAATCTTTGATTTCACGTTCCAGTTCGCCTTTTCCTATGATGAAAAACTTCACTTTTTTATCGAAATTTTGGATATAATAATAGGCACTGTCCACAAAAGTAAAATAATCTTTATGAGGAGCTATCGCACTTGTGTTTCCGATTAAGGTGATGTCATCAGCAATTTTATATTGCTTTCGAAGAAAATCATTTCCAATGTGGGCTTCAAATTTTTTATGATTGATAGCACTGTAAATAGTCACACATTTTTCTGGCTGCTTGGTGGTTCTTATTACTATTTCTCTTATTGCATCAGAAACGCAGGCGATCTTTTTAATTTTAGGAAATGTGTATTTGTGCTTCGAAAAGAAGTTATTTTTCAATTCAAAATCTACTCTTCTCGTTAATACCACGGGCGTTTTATTACCTAACAGATACGATAAGTAGGCAGTGCCATGAGAATGCGAACTATGTACGTGTACTATGTCAATTGATAATTCATGACATAATTTTTTTAACCCAATCCCTGATTTGAAATCAGTGGAATTTTTCATGTTGAGAGGGTAGTGTTGCCATCCTTTTTCAATGCATAGTTCTTCGAATTTTGAGTTGGGTTTGCAGGCCACAAGTGGTTCAACTCCCATCTTATCCAATTCTTCAATCAGATAAGCAATTTGCTGCTCTCCTCCTCGCCAACTAGATTCAGAACTTAGGTGAAGAATTTTCATTTCTTTGATTTTAATTGCCTGTATTTGGCGTATTTTAAAAATTTTGCCGTAGCTGAAATCACGGCAATGCAGAGACCATAAAACCCATCCAAAAATCCCAACTGTAAGATGTATCTTTTAATGAAAATAAAAGGAGGATCGAAAATCATCTTAAAGGTGGCCGATGACTTTTCATCTGAATTCATAAGCTGACGAGCTGCAATTTCAGAGAATTTATTGACTTGATTAATATGTGCACTTAAGCTTGCAATCGTATAATGCAACAAATCTGCTTTAAGATTTCCCGCTCGTAAGTCAGTATCTAAAATAACTTTGTCATGTGGATTATTACCGCCCCATTTCCCTATTTTTCTATTCCATAACCTAACTTTTCTGTCAGGGTACCAACCGCTATGTTTAATCCATTTCCCACAATAGTTGTTTAACCGCGGCATTGAGTAGGCTTGGAAATCAGTTTGATCGAACGATTTAATAGTCTCTATTTCAGTTTTCAAATGATCGCTTAAACATTCATCAGCATCCAAAGAAAGAATCCATTCATGCGCTGCTTGCTCAATGGCAAAATTTTTCTGTTCAATATGTCCCGGGAATTCATTTTTGATAAATCTGACTTGCTCGTAGGACATACATATAGTCTCTGTTTGATCAGTGGAATGACTATCCACCACGACAATTTCATCAGCAACTTCAAGTAGAGACTCTAAGCATCTTTTGATGTTCTGCTCCTCGTTAAAAGTGATTATAGTAGCACTTATCTTCATGCTGAATATTTTTGAGCAAATTCAATGCATTTTTGCCAATCTTCCTGATAAAATTCTGCTACCCTCTTTTGATGGTTTGCATCAACCAAAGTTTCAGATTTAGATTTTGGGATTAGGTTTGCACCGTAAAGCACCAAATGGTTGATGAGCCATTTTGAACGGTAAACAATAAAAGTTATAATTCTATTGGAGTAGTGAGTTTCTTTATCTTTATTAATGGGACTAAATTTCTTTACCAAACGCAACTGATGATCACTATAGGCCGAATGCTTCGGTTTTAGATTAATGTCAGCGATCGAATATTCTGCATTTAAATAATTTGAAATTCGATCTAAAAATTTCTCTGAATTCAGTTTTAAATCCTCATGAAACAGAACTAGCGGTTTTTTAGTAAAGTGATCCTTGATAAAATCGAGCATCGGGAAGAAGTATAGATCCTTTTGTTTCCATGCGCCATGATCATTTTCCAAGTCTATAAAGTGATTAAAATTCTGTTTTCCTCCATTTTTCACATATCTTCTGTATTGTGAGGCAATCCAACTGTCGTGTCTTCTTAAAATAATGATGATGTGAGTGTCTGCAGAAAGCTTAGCTATTTTTTCTGTTTCAGTGTAGAATTGTCTGTCAAATTCCCTTGAAAAGAGATATCTGTTATGCTCCCCTTTTTTCACTATTTTTGGAAAAAATCTGTAGATGTTTGAGGGTGTGTAATGAATACCCCTTAATTTTGGAAAAAACCGAGACTGCAAAAAAGTAGATGCGGTTTTACCAAGACCAACATGAAAATATAGTTCTTGATTATGGGAATTCATTTATTTCCAAGATTTGTAAGAGAAGATAAACACGAAATTACTCAAAATTTAAGAAATTGAGTAATTCTATTTTGTCAAGTTCATCATAAAGATGAAATCTGTCAGGTTTTAAGAAATTATAGTATTGTAGAACATCACGTTTTATCATCAATATCAGTTACAATCCTGACAGGTTTTGATAAATGTGCTAATGTCAAAAATTGAGTAAATAGAATTAAAAATTTAGGCTAGATGAAAATTAGTGGATTTACGATGGTGAAAAATGCAGGTAAACTGTATTACCCAATTAAGGAATCAATCGCATCGATATTGGATATAGTCGATGAATTTGTAGTGGCCTTGGGTGATTGTGATCCAGATGATAATACAAGAGAGCTAATATTGTCCTTGGGAAGTCCTAAAGTCAAAATTATAGATACTGTTTGGGATACGGAAAAATTTCCGAAAGGAATGGAAAATGCTCATCAGACAGATATTGCAAAAGAAGCATGCTCCGGAGATTGGCTTTTCTATCTGCAAGCAGATGAGCTTATACATGAAAAATACCATACTGAAGTTGTTGAAAATTGTAAGAAGTATCTGGATGATGAGCGCGTAGAGGGGTTTTTGTTCAAATACACCCATTTTTGGGGAGATTACAATCATTATCAGCATGAACATGGTTGGTATCCTTGGGAAATTAGAATTGTTAGGAATAGAAAAGATATCCATAGCTGGAAATCAGCTCAATCTTTTAGGAGAATCCCAAATTTTGATGGTGTTAATTACAGGGTTAAAGAAGGGACTTATAAGTTAGGGGTGAAAAAATTAGACGCCTACATCTACCATTATGGTTGGGTGCGCCCACCAAAATTAATGACAAAAAAATCTGCCTCTTTAAGTCGAATTCATTCCAACAAAGTAGATGAAAATGATTTCGAGAAGCCCAAAAACTTTGACTACGGTTATATGTTAAGATTCCCCGAGTTCAAAGGGACTCATCCAAGGGTGCTGCAGGATTGGATAGAAACTATGGATTGGCAGAATGAATTAAACTTCACAAAAAAAACGAAACAAAAAAGACAAATTTCAAAGACAAAAACCATCAAAAAGCAATTACTAACTTGGGTTGAAAATAATATCCTCGGGGGCAAGAAGTTATTTACAACTAAAAATTACAAATTAGTAAAGTAAGCTTTTAGATGAGCGCTTAAAAACATAACCTTCTCACTAATTTTTGGTTATATACAATAATTAAACTATTCTGTGGGAGAGCGCATGTCATACGAAAGCAAAGATAAAAAAAGAGTATTCAATGGGGAATTCATGCCTCATATTGATGCGATGTATAATTTCGCCTTTAGGCTTACTCTAGATGAAGATGATGCCAAGGATTTGGTACAGGAAACCTTCATGAAAGCTTATAGATTTATTAATTCTTTTGAAACGGGAACCAATGCCAAAGCTTGGCTGTTTCGAATCTTGAAGAACAGCTTTATAAACAATTACAGAAAGAAAAGTAAACAGCCGAACAAAGTTGACTATCAGGAGGTAGAAACCTTTTACAATTCTGATTCTGTAAATGAAAATATAACAACGGATTTGAGAGTTGAAACTGTTCAACATTTAATTGGAGATGAAATTACCAATGCACTGAATTCATTGGACGTGGATTTCAGAACAGTTATAATATTGTGTGACTTAGAGGGCTTTACTTATGAGGAAATGGCTAAAATCTTAGATATACCAATTGGCACAGTAAGAAGCAGGTTACACAGAGCAAGAAATTTATTAAAAGAGAAATTGAAACAGTATGCTAGTTCCTTAGGCTATAAGGATAAGCGAAAATAATTGAAACAGATTTTTTGTAGAAAGAAACATTCGGCATATTTGCATTAGAAAGCTAACAGCCAAAATTTTTTAATGAATAAGCAAACCATGGAAGTTGAGCAAAACCAAGCGTGTACAGAATTGCTACAATTAGTAATAGACGGACAAGCAACAGCAGAGCAACATCAAGAATTAATGAAGCATTTGGAACGCTGCGAAGAGTGCCGTGAAGAATATCTGCTGAGTAAGTCAATTACAGACAGCCTCAAAAACCATATCAAACCCAATTATTCTCCTAACGGTTTAGCAAACACAATTCAAAGTAAGATTTCTGAAACAGCCTCATTAAAATGAAGAAGAAGGGTAAAGCCATTATCTTTTCTGCTCCCTCTGGCTCAGGAAAAACCACCATTGTTCAGTATTTATTAGATACAAATCCTAAGTTGGGTTTTTCAATATCAGCCTGCACTCGCGATAAAAGAGGCAGAACTGAAGTTGATGGGGTGGACTACTATTTCCTTACCGTTGAAGAGTTTAAAAGACGGATTGATAAAGATGAGTTTGTAGAGTGGGAAGAGGTGTATGAAGGAAATTTCTACGGAACGCTGAAAAAAGAAGTTCAAAGGATTTGGGATGCTGGCAAAGCTGTAATTTTTGATGTGGACGTTAAAGGTGGATTAAAACTAAAAAAATATTTTGGTGAAGATGCATTGGCGGTCTTCGTTAAAGTGCCTTCCATAGAAGTATTGGAAGAAAGATTAACAAATCGAAATTCTGAATCTTCATCTAGCTTATCACAAAGACTTTATAAAGCTAAGTTTGAAATGACTTTTGAAAAGGAGTTTGATGTTACCCTAGTAAATGAAGATTTAGAAACGTCACTTCAAAAGGCAGAGGACATGGTGTCGGGCTTTATTGAAAAATAAACTCATGAGTAAAAATGTAGGTCTATTCTTTGGTTCTTTTAATCCGATACATGTCGGACACCTGATCATTGCAAATACCATGTTGGAGGAGCCCGATGTGGATGAAGTTTGGTTCGTGGTCTCGCCTCAAAGTCCTTTCAAAAAACAGAAATCTTTAGCTCATGAATTTGACCGCTATGATTTGGTGCAATCAGCCATTGCTGATAATTTCCAAATGAAAGTGACTGACATAGAATTTAATATGCCAAAGCCTAGTTACACGAGCGATTCCTTAGCCTATTTGACCGATCAAAACCCCAATCACCATTTTAAATTAATAATTGGGGAAGATAATTTAAAAAGCTTTCCTAAGTGGAAGAACAGCGAAGTCATTTTGAGGGACTATGGATTGTTGGTTTATCCTCGTCCCAACGCGAAAAAATCAGATTTGGATGAACATGAAAATGTACGTTTTGTCGAGGCACCGATGATGGATATTTCAGCTACCTTTATTAGGAAGTCTATAAAAAATAATCGTTCAGTGAAATATTTAGTCCCTGAAGAGGTTTTAGATAGGATAAAAGGAAAAAAGCTTTACATATAATCTTTTTCAATTAAGCTTCTATTAACAAGCTTTACTTTAATATCTTGACCCTTCATTTGAACCCACAATATGAAAAAACTATTTACCGCCTTTATTTTAGTAGGTTTAATATTTCAAATCAAAGCCCAGGGTGTCCGAGGAGTTGTTTATGGTGATGATGGAGAGCCCCTGCCTTTTGCAACTATCTATGTTGAGGAAACTGGTTCAGGTACGTCCACAAATCAGGAAGCTTACTACGAATTACAATTACAAGCAGGAGACTACACACTTCAATTTAAGTTTGTCGGTTATGAAACGGTAAGGAAGGAGATAACTGTAAAAAATGAGAATAGCCGGCTGGATGTGGTTTTACCAAAACAAAGTCTGCTGTTGGATGAGGTAACCACAACGGCCAAAGCAACTGATCCTGCGAATTGGATGATGAGAAAAGCTATAGCCAAAAGCAGTTATCATCGTCAGCAGATTGATGCCTATGCGGCAACAGTTTATGTGAAGGGCAAGGGTAGAGTGACCGACATTCCATTTTATTTGACAGGAATGCTAAAAAAGGAGGGAATTGATACGGAAACTATGATCATAACTGAGTCTGTTAGTGAGGTGAGTTATCGAAGACCCAATCAGTTTTCTGAAAAAGTGATCTCAGTTTATGCTTCAAAAAAGACCGATTTTAATGCAAACCCCATGCGATTCATAGCGGGTAGTTTTTATCAAGATGAAATTGCATCTGTCATTTCACCTCTTTCTTCCAAAGCATTTCGTTATTATCGATTCAAGCATTTAGGAGCTTTTATGGATGGTGAATATTTAATTAATAAAATTAAAGTAATACCCAAAGTACCAGCTCCTAATGTGTTTGAGGGTGAAATTCAATTGGTTGAAGAGGATTGGGCCCTATTCAGAGTGGACTTGGATGCACAAATTGAGTTAGGAATTAAGGTCAGAATCCAGCAAGTCTACCAAAATATTAATGAATTAGCTTGGATGCCTATAACGCACCAATTTGATGTGGATGGTAAATTAATGGGAGTAGGCTTTGAAGGGAAGTATTTGGCCTCCATGAGTAAGTATAAAATTGAGTTAAATCCGGCATTACCAAGAAATATCAAGATTTTAGATAAGGATGATGCCGAGCAGGGTAAAATGACAGAAGAAATTATTGTTGAGGCAAATGAACTGGTAAAGTCAGAAAAGAAGGGAAAGGTTGTGGTGAAATCTGAGGACTTAGCAGACATCATGAAAGATTATAAAAAAGCTCAACAAGATTCCTTGGCTAAGCAAGACATCATTGGGGTATATGATTATAAAGTTGATTCCTCTGCCTTTAATCAAGATTCCAATTTTTGGGCTCAAATCCGTCCTATTCCACTATCTACTGATGAAACCAGAGGCTATGCCAAGATTGACAGTTTAAATACTCTAATTGAAGAAGATCTATCGAAAGATTCTGTTAAGTCTGCTAGGAAATCATCTTTTCAAATTACTGATATTTTAGTTGGGGGAGATTATAGATTAGATAGCGCAAGTAAACTTTACTTTAAAATTTACAATCCCTTTCTCAATATTCATTACAACACAGTGGAAGGCTTTAATATTGATTACAGCATAGGTTTGAAAAAGTTTATCCCTATTAAGCACGATACTACTCAAAGGAACGATGAAATTGACAGAAGTTATTACAATTGGAGGTCTTATGCGTTATTAAAGCCTACAGTAAGATATTCAGTTGCTCGCAATAAATTTATTGGGAAAATCCTGGCCAAATATCAATTCAAAACAGGTGATATATCCTTTAGGGTAGGACGTTATGTAGAACAATTCAACGATGCCCCTGCCGTTTATCCACTACTCAACACAAGCTTCTCGACAATATGGGAGCAGAATTTCATGAAGCTGTATGAAAAGGATTTTATGAAACTAAATTATGAAAGAAGATTCTCTACGAAATTTGAGATGTCTGCTGAATTGGAGTATGAGGAACGAAACAGGCTAAATAATAATGCAGATTTCAGATTAATTGACTGGAGACGGGAATTTACGCCTAATTTTCCCGTTAATATCAATCCTGTTGATGATTTTGACGGACAAACGGCATTAACTGCAAATGTTAAATTTTATTATAAGCCGTTTGTAAAGTATGTGATTAGAAACGGAGTGAAGCGACCCGTGACCCAAAGACCTACACGCTTTTCTCTTGAGTATTATAAAGGCTTTAAAAATCTTGCAGGAAGCAATGTGGATTTTGATCGATTGGTAGTTGGATATAAGGATGAGTTTGATTTTGGTGCTAAAGGCAAGACTTATTTTAATACTAATATTGGCGCATTTCTCAATAATAGTAGCTTAGGCTTTATGGATTATGCTCATTTTCCTGGAAATCGAGCATTTATAACTCAAAACGATCCTGTAGAATCCTTTAGATTATTGGATTACTACAGGTTTAGTACCGATCAGTTTTATGCACAAAACTTCATTTTTCATCGGTTTAGGAAATTATTAATAACACAAATCCCTGCTACGCGCTTTTTGGGTCTTAAAGAGGGAGCTTTCTTAAACTACCTTTACACACCAGATAGTAACAATTATGCAGAGCTAGGTTACTCTTTGGATGGTATTTTGAAGTTTTTCCGTATTGAAGTGGCTACTCAATATGAAAATATGAAATATAAAGGTTGGGGAATCAGAGTCGGGATATCTACTAGTCTGGGAGGAAATATATCTGTCAATGTGCAAGATGATGAATAATGGTTTAAATGACCTTAGGTAATTCTATTTCAAAAACTGTGTGAGTATGGTCCTCTGGATGGATATTGAAATTTCCATTTAATTTTTGAATACATTGCTTTACTGTGTATAGGCCGATGCTGATATTCTCAAATTCATTCTGGGCTTTAGAAAAGCCTTTCATCAGTTTGTTACTTTCCTCGTCAATCAACTTTAGATCAAATAATTTAAAGATCATGCTGATGCTTTGCGGTTGATGAGTAATGGAGAATTGCATTTTATAGTCACTTAGATTCTCGCTCTTCATGAACTGGATTGAGTTTTGTAAAATATTGAACACTATCAGCTTAATGATGGACTCATCAGAGTAGAATAAGAAGCTATTCTCAATGTCGATGCTGAGATCGAATTTCCTTATATTCTCAATATAAATTACTTCATTAAAGGCTTCCTGCACAATAGTTCTAAAATCTATTTGGGTGTTTTCAAGCGTTTTGTCATGTAATTCACCAATTAATTTTAGTTCTTCAATAATTACATTCAATCTCATAGCTGCTTTATCCAGCATACTAAAATAATTCAAGGCTTTGGCATCTTCTACATCTCGTAGGGCTAGGTTGCAAATACCCATCAATCGTACTATTGGCCCTTTTATATCATGGGAAGATTTGTAAATAAAATTATCAAGTTCTAAACTGGTGGATCTTAGCCTGTCATTGACCGTTTGTAGTTCTATATTACGCTGATCAACAGTCCCCGCTAATTGTTCATTTAAGATTTCGAGCTCATCTTTTTGTTGACTTATCACATTTTTTGCTTTCTCTAACTCCTTTAAATTCAGTTCTAAATACTCCTTTTGTGATTCTATTTCCTCTTTTTGAGCCTCAACCTTATCATTTTGCTTTTTAAGCGTATTATTTATTTTTTTATTTCTCTGGAAGATTAAAACCAATAAAATTGAAAAGGGAGTTATTAATACGAGTAGAGAGATGTAAACCAAATTTTGAAATTCCTGTTCCTTTAATGCAATTTCACTTTCTTGCAATCGCATTGTGTTTTCATTTTCTGTTAATTTTAACGGAGTTAAACTCAAGTTTCTCCTTAGTACATTTACATACAATGAGTCTTTGAGTTTTCCGTTCATCCTCAACAGATCATTTGCTTTTTCAAGATTTCCCGATTTTTGATGAATCATTGCCTCGATTTCATGAATTTTTATGACTAAATCCTTTGCTTTAATTTTAGTAGCTATGGAATCACTTTTTTTCAATAAAGCTAAAGACTTTTCTGATTCGCTTTGCATAAAAGATAGTTTTGCCAACCACAGATAGATTTCACCCATGCCTTTTTGGTCTTTGATGGATTTTCTGATTTCAAAAGATCTATTGAGGTAATAGACAGCTGAATCGTATTGTTCCTTGAAAAGCATGACCTGGCCCATTCCATAAAGAGAGACAGCATGCCAATTTCTATTTTCATAGTTTTCCATATGTTGTAAGGAAGATTTAAAATACATTTCGGCTTTTTCGAATTCAAATTGTTGAAGGTGGGTGTTCCCAATGTTATTTTGGGAATATATTATTAAATCGTAATCGTTATTTCTTTGAGCCACCTGAAGCCCTTTCCGGAGGTAATGATGGGCGCTGTCGAACATTAGCGCCTTCTGATAAACTAAGCCGATATTGTTCAATGTATGTTCTAAACCATATTTCACGCCTATTTTTTTCTTCATTTCATAGGATCGTATTAAATACTCCAATGCATTCTGATAGTTTCCGAGACTGATATTTACAAATCCTATATTGTTTAAGGCATTGTGCATTAAGATAGAGTCGTTAAGTTGACTGGCTATTTCCAAAGCTTGGATGTTATATTGCAATGCTTTTTCGAATTCACCTTTATAATTATATGTACCTCCTAAAAGCCTTAAAGACTTGGAAATATTGACTTGATCATTTAATTTATTGGAAATAAAAAGTGCTTGTTCAGCATACTTTAGAGCGGAATCTGGCTGATTTAACCAGTTTTCAAATATTAGTAAGTGGAGGATCTCAATTTTTTTTTGCTCATCGGAGTTTGATAATTGCAGTCTCAGACTATCAGTTTTATGTGCATTGACCAATTGAATATTTATCAATGTAACTATGATGGTATATAAAAGTCTGACTTTCAAATCAATAACGTTATTTACTTAGTGCCAATTAATATAATAAATAAATTGATGATATAATAGTTATTAATTACAGCTGTATACGGAAGAGCATTTTAATAGATGTAATATGGTTGGGGTAATTGTGTTCTTGTTATTCTCTCACAGAAAGAAGTGCTAAATCTTACAGTTGATTAGGCTATTAGTCATATAGCGTGTTTAAGAATACCCTCTGTAATAAGTGGAAGTGGAGTTTAGATTTATTAATTTAGAGTTATAAAAAAAGCCCTTCAATAGAATTGAAAGGCTTTGAATACAATTTTTTTAATGAGACCTAATTAACCGGTTCAATGGAAACGTAAGATCTATCTTTTTTGCCTCTTTTAAATTGAACCACTCCATCAGTAAGTGCAAATAAAGTATGGTCTTTTCCCATACCCACGTTATTGCCCGGGTGATGAGCAGTACCACGCTGACGAACCAATATGTTTCCTGCTATTGCAGCTTGGCCACCATATATTTTCACACCTAATCGTTTACTTTCCGACTCTCTTCCGTTTTTGGAACTACCCGCTCCTTTTTTGTGTGCCATGGTTTATATTATTTTGAAATTTTTTCGATTAAAACTTTTGTGAAATCTTGACGATGTCCATTTCTTTTTTTGTAGCCCTTTCTTCTTTTCTTCTTGAATACGACTACTTTATCGCCTTTAACATGACCAAGGATTTTCCCTGATACCTTAGCGCCCTTTACTAAAGGTGCACCTACTTCGACTTTTCCATCATTGTCTACTAACAATACTTTGTCGAACTCTACGGAAGCGCCATCTTCACCCTCCATCTTTGGAGCGTAAACGAACTGGTCTTGCGTTACTTTGAACTGCTTTCCGGCTATGTTTACAATTGCGTACATTGAAATAATTGTTTTATAAAGTATACTATTTCCCAAAAGGAATGCAAATATAGTGATTTTATTTATAGTTACAAAAGCTTATCTATTATGAGCGGTATTTTATCACTCAATCGTTCTACACATTTATTAAGCAATTATATCTTCGCTTTAATTAGGCTGAAATGCAAGCAGTATAAGCTATTTATTAGCTTTAAATTAATATTATATCTTATTAGGTGCTTGATCTGCTTGCTTAGTGTGCTTGAAATGCTTTATTTTGTATAGTAAAGACAACTATAAAATATCGGACAAATGAAGGTAAACATTCCTGAGAAATATACTGACTTATATATAAAGGCTTTAGGTGATAAAAAAAAGGCTTTGCAAATGAAAATCAATCAATTTAAAGCCGAGATCGAGGAGATTGATAGCCATCTTTCTAACCTGGTGAATCTCCCTCTATTTCAGGAAAATGAGACGCAGAATTTATTGCATCAAAAAACAAATGCTTACCATGATCAGTGGGCTTGGACTAAGAAAATCGCCTATTTTATCGATTTTAAGCGGAAATTGGTGAAGACCAATGAAGTTGTGGATTTTATCATGGAAAAGGAAGCTGATCTCAATAAATCTAAAGTAAGAAGCTCAGTTTCAGCTGCATTATCTAATAAAATGAAGAAGGGAGTTTATCGTAAATTTGAAGACCCCGTTTCGGGCAACACATATTACGGTCCAGTCGCTTTTTTCTTAAATCAGCATGAACCGCAAATCGAATTTATGCCTGAAGACCTGAAAGAGAGGTTGTTGTATAATAATTAAGGATGTAATAAAGCGGTTCTACTGGCATTTTTTTAAAGGCTAATTTGCTTGTGCTTGTGGAAAACTTTTGCAACTTTTTTTAATGATTGAATACAGCCGAAATTCCCCTAAGTATTGATGAGATAAAAGTATATAAAGAACTAAGAATCAAGTAAATATGTACTTATCCACAGCTTGCTGTCCATAACTTTTAGACCTTTGATTTTTCAGCTTTCTTCCTAATATTTGTAAGCACAGCCAAGAAAATAGGGAAGAGAAAAAAGATTTTTGACTGCGTAATTTTTTCTATCTGCTTTAGTAAGAATTCATTAGCCTAAACCACCCTGTTTTCTTTGAAGAATTTATTAAGTAACTAAAAAATATTTCAAAGATGAGTGAAGTAACCACATTCCAAGACGAACCAATTTTGAAGGAGAACAAAGACCGCTTTGTTTTATTCCCTATACAACATAAGGATATATGGGAATTTTATAAGATGGCGGAAGCTAGCTTTTGGACGGCTGAAGAAATTGATCTGAGTCAGGATATGAAGGATTGGGAAAACCTAACCGAAGGAGAAACACACTTCATAAAACACGTATTAGCATTCTTTGCTGCAAGTGATGGTATCGTAAACGAAAATTTAGCAGAGAATTTTGTAGCTGAAGTTCAATATACTGAGGCCAAGTTTTTTTACGGGTTCCAAATTGCAATGGAGAATGTGCACTCTGAAACCTACTCTCTTTTAATTGACACTTATGTGAAAGATAATAAAGAGAAAAGCAGTCTTTTCAATGCCATTGATACGATGGACTGTGTGAAGAAAAAAGCAGATTGGGCATTACGCTGGATAGATGAAGGAAATTATGCTGAAAGATTAATTGCCTTTGCTGCTGTGGAAGGTATTTTCTTTTCTGGAAGTTTCTGCTCTATCTTCTGGTTGAAGAAAAGAGGCTTAATGCCAGGTTTGACATTTTCTAATGAGTTAATTTCTAGAGATGAAGGTTTGCATTGCGATTTTGCTTGTTTGCTTTATAATGATCATCTGGTAAATAAATTATCGAAAGAGAAAGTGACTTCTATCATCACTGATGCTGTTGAAATTGAAAAAGAATTTGTGACGGATTCACTACCAGTAAAACTGATTGGAATGAATGCAGATTTAATGTGTCAGTATATCGAATTCGTGGCTGATAGATTATTACAAGAGTTAAACTGCGATAAAGTGTATGGATCAAGCAATCCATTTGACTTTATGGAAATGATTTCATTGCAAGGTAAAACTAACTTCTTCGAGAAAAGAGTTGGGGATTACCAAAAAGCAGGTGTAATGAAAAAAGAAGAAGATAGCGATAAAGCTAAATTCTCTTTGGACGAAGACTTCTAAGATTTTTCTAGGCGTCATTCCCGCGAAGGCGGGAATCTCATTAAAACAAATACCTATAACCCCATAAAATAAATAATAGCATGTTAGTTGTAAAAAGAGACGGTAGGAGAGAAACCGTTAAGTTCGATAAAATTACTGCCCGCATAGAGAAACTATGCTACGGCCTAGATCTTAATTATATTCAGCCAATTGATGTGGCCAGAAAAGTAATTAACGGTATTTACGATGGCGTAACTACCCAGGAATTGGATAACCTAGCAGCTGAAACGGCTGCTTCCATGACGGTTAAGCATCCTGACTATTCTAAGCTTTCCGCCAGAATTGCCATTTCCAATTTGCATAAAACTACAAGTAAGTCTTTCAGCAATACAATGAAAAGACTTTACACTTATGTGGATGCAAAGACAGGACAAAACGCACCTTTGCTTTCTACTGAAACTTACGGTATCATCAAAAAACATGCGGCTCAATTAGATTCTGCTATTATCTACGACCGTGATTTTGGATATGATTTCTTTGGTTTCAAGACCTTGGAGCGTTCTTACTTAATGAAAGTGGATGGTAAAATTGTAGAGCGCCCGCAACATATGTTGATGCGTGTAGCTATCGGTATCCATGGGGAAGATATTGAATCAGCCATCAAAACGTATAATTTGATGTCTGAAAAGTGGTTTACACATGCTACTCCAACACTTTTCAATGCAGGTACTCCTAAACCACAATTGTCATCCTGTTTCCTATTGACCATTCAAGAAGATAGTATTGATGGAATTTATGATACTTTAAAGCAAACGGCTAAAATCTCTCAATCAGCTGGAGGTATCGGACTAAGCATCCACAATGTAAGAGCAACAGGTTCATACATCAAAGGAACCGGTGGGGTTTCCAATGGTATTGTGCCTATGTTGAGAAACTTTGATATGACCGCAAGATATGTTGATCAAGGTGGTGGAAAAAGAAAAGGTAGTTTTGCTATCTACCTTGAACCTTGGCATGCTGACATTTTCGATTTCTTGGATTTGAAAAAAAATCATGGGAAAGAAGAAATGCGTGCACGTGATTTATTCTACGCCATGTGGATGTCAGATTTATTCATGAAGAGAGTGGAAGCCAATACCGAATGGACTTTGTTCGATCCGAATGAAGCACCAGGATTGGATGAAGCTTATGGAGATGATTTCGAGAAGCTTTATGAGAAATACGAAAGAGAAGGAAGAGGAAGAAAAACGGTTAAAGCACAAGAGCTTTGGTTTGAAATCTTAGAATCTCAGATTGAGACAGGTACTCCATATATGTTGTATAAAGATGCGGCTAACAAAAAGTCGAATCAGAAAAACTTAGGTACAATTAAGTCTTCGAACTTATGTACTGAGATTATGGAATACACGTCTAAGGATGAAGTAGCTGTTTGTAATCTGGCTTCTATTGCCTTGCCAATGTTTGTGCAGCAAGATGAAAACGGACAGAATTTCTTCGATCATGATAAATTATATGACATTACTTATACAGCTACAGTAAACCTTAACCGTGTAATCGATGTGAATTATTATCCGGTAAAGGAGGCGAAGACGTCAAATATGAAACACCGACCAATTGGTTTGGGTGTTCAGGGATTAGCCGATGCTTTCATGTTATTGCGTTATCCATTCGATTCTGAAGAGTCAAGAAAACTGAATAAAGAAATCTTTGAGACCATTTATTTTGCTGCTATGACCGCTTCAAAAGACTTGGCAATTAAAGAAGGTGCTTACGAAACCTATAAAGGTTCTCCGGTATCTAAAGGAATCTTCCAATTCGATATGTGGAACGTAACACCTACCGAAAGATGGGATTGGACTACTTTGAAGCAAGAAGTGAAGAAAAACGGTGTGCGTAACTCGCTATTGGTAGCGCCTATGCCTACAGCTTCTACTTCTCAAATCTTAGGAAATAATGAGTGCTTTGAGCCATATACTTCAAACATCTATACCAGAAGAACATTATCTGGCGAGTTTGTAGTAGTGAATAAGCACTTAATGCGTGACCTGATCGAAAGAGGCTTGTGGAATGATAATATGAAGAACAAGCTGATTGCAGCCAATGGTTCAGTTCAGGATATTGCTGAGGTGCCGGCTGATATCAAAGAATTGTATAAAACAGTTTGGGAGATTTCTCAGAAGTCCATTATTGATATGGCAGCTGATCGTGGCGCATTTATTTGTCAGTCACAGAGTATGAACTTGTTTATGCAAGATCCTAACTTTGGTAAAATGACTTCTATGCATTTCTACGCTTGGAAGAAGGGATTGAAAACGGGTATGTATTACTTGAGATCTAAAGCGGCAACAAGTGCAATTCAGTTTACGGTTGATAAGAGTCAGTTGGGTGAGCCGCAACCGGAACAGAAGCCACAGGATATCACACAAAATACGGATACTAAAGTGACCAGGCCTAGTAATCCAAGTCCGGGACAAGGACCACAAGCTAGCACTGAAGATGACTTGGCAGCGCTTAAAGCAGCGCAAGTTGCTTGTTCATTAGATAACCCTGATGATTGTGAAATGTGTGGGTCTTGATTAGAACCTAGATTCTAGATGTTAGACAAAAGTATTAAAGATAATAAACACACACTGTTTATTCATAACCGAAAGCCACCTGGGAGACTGGGTGGTTTTTTTGTTAGTAAGCTACTATTTCCAAATCTCCATATCCTTCCTTAAATTTACTTTTGTATTCACCAAAACAGCACCAAATGAAAAAGTATCTGTTTACCGCCCTAGTTGTAACATTAATTGTAGCTCCACTAGCAGTCTGGGCTACTTTAGAGCTGCAGCATCCAAGGAAGTACTTGGAAGAAACACAAGTGAAAGAAGTAATCCTCCAACAAGATTTTCATGGAGCTAAAGTAGTATTGAACGATGTCTATTTTGTGCATCGAAGGAACAAACCCAACCGACCTATTATTGCCTATTATGAAATTCCTGTGGAAATTTCCGCTTTTGTGGATTTGCAACAAATGGCCGTGAGCAGTGATGATAATCAGAATATTGAAATCCTATTGCCTGATCCGCAATTAGATGAGCCCAATTTTCAATGGGACAAAGCTGAATTTGAAAGTCTCAGAATGTTGGATTTAGACATTACGCTCTTCGAAAACAGAATGGAGGCAGCTATGAAGGAGATTAGAGAGATAGAAGAATCGAGGAAAGATAAAATCACCGAAGCAGCATTAAAGTCTGGCATCTTGCAGCTTACCAAACTACAATTATCGGAAGTATTTGAAGCTATTTTCCTACCGCTAGATCAAGAAGTGAGCATTCGCTTTGCTGGAGATGAGGAGAAGGATGAGTTTGAAAATTCTATAAAAACTTCCAAGGAAATTTTAAGTGATTTGGAAAAGGAATTGATGTCTTTTGATACACAAAAGGATATTGGGATGGAATAAAACAGCATTTATTTCGGCAAAGCCAAAAATAGTGTTTACTACTAAATAACAAGAGTTGATAAAAGACAAAAATTTTCTTTCAAGAAGGCATAAACTAGCTAAAGCTGGAAATTTTACCACAAAAGAGACCAAAGAACACATAAGAAAACAGCCTAAGGCTGTTTGATTCAAGACTATGCCAATTTACAAAGAAAACATATTGTTATCTCCTTTTAGGTTGATTCTGTAAGAATGCGATGACTTGACATAAGGTAAAATTAACCACAACTTGTCACGATCAAAATCGGGAAAATAGATAAAAGAACACAAAAGAGGAATTGCCGCTGGCAATTCTTATTTGAATTTTTTCTCTAGTACTTTGAATTGCTGTCAAGAGATTTAATTAATTAAATGAAAAATTCATTTACAAAAGTTTTTTGTCCTTCGTTATAAAGATTGTAGACATTGAAATTATATAAAATACCCTTTGGCACCTTCAAAAGCTTCATATATGATAAAATTTGGGCATCATGAACCGGTAGCATTTCTTTCACGGCTTTGAGTTCGACACAAATTGATTTTTCCACTAGTAGGTCACATCTTAGATTAGTATCTAAATTCAATCCTTTGTAATTTACTTCAATTAATCTCTCTGACTGAAAATAAACATTTCGGTTTCTCAATTCATGTATCAGACATTGATGATATACACTTTCTAACAGGCCAGGTCCTAATTCCTTATGAACCTCTATTGCAGCACCGTTAATTTTGTAGGTTAATTCTTTTAAAAAAGCTTTTCGGGTATTCATTAAATTTAACTTAGGTTGAAATACCATATAAATTCATAAGGTTGTCTTATAGAGTAAATACTAAAGTATATTAATTAGTATTGATTAACAAATTATTATAAAATTTACTTAAGGTAAATTTTCTGTTGTGCTCTTTTTTATCTTTTGTGGTATTTATTTAATTGCGGTGAAATGAAATTTGATGACATTTAAGTTACATCTCCTAAGTTAGTTTAAGACTGGGAATCAAAACCTATGTAGCAACATGTAATTTAAATATGCGTTTAAATTCTTAAAAGTTTTTACATGAAAAATCATACTATTGAAGATAAAAATATCAGCGCTCAAGAACAATTGGAACTGCTGAAAAAGCGAAGAAGCACAGTTGCTTTTTCTGATCAAGAGGTGACAAAGAACCAATTGGAAGAAATATTTGAAGCTACGCGCTGGGCAGCCTCTTGTTTCAATGAACAGCCTTGGCGATTTATTGTAGCTAAAAAATCTCATCATGAGCTTTTCAATAAGGTTTTAAGCGGAATTAATGAAAATAATCAAACTTGGGCAAAAAATGCGCCCGTGCTGATGCTGACTTTTGCTAAAAAGACGTTTGAAAAGAATGATAAACCCAATATGCACCACATGCACGACCTAGGCTTAGCCGTTGGGAATATGTCTGCTCAAGCCACCGCTATGGGCTTATATTTACATCAGATGGCAGGAATTGTAAGGGATAATATCCAACGGGATTTTGATATTCCCGATGATTATGAAATTGTTTCCGGTATTGCTTTGGGATATAAATTGGAGATAAAAGATGTGCCTGAAGAATTACAGGCGAGAGAATCCAAAGAGCGTGCTAGAAAAGCTATTTCTGAAATTGTATTTGATGGCAACTGGGGAGAAAGTTCATTTTAAAATCTAGATTATGAAAGATTACAAAATTCCTCCGCAGACACATATAGGACACGTGCATTTAAAAGTGTCAGATCTCGACAAGGCCTTGGATTTTTATCATGCGCTTTTAGGTTTTGAAATTATCCAAAGGTTGGGTGATCAGGCCGTCTTTATTTCAGCAGGTGGATACCATCATCATATTGGTCTAAACACTTGGCAAAGCAAAGGTTCGGGCCCTGCTCCTAAAAAGTATCCTGGATTATTTCATACTGCAATAGTGTATCCAACTAGAAAATCTTTGGCAGAAATCTTCTTGCGGTTACGAGAAGCTAAGTATCCACTCACGGGTGCAGCCAATCATGGTGTTTCTGAAGCACTATATTTGGATGATCCTGATGGAAATGGAGTAGAACTTTACTGGGACAAGTCAAATGAGGATTGGCCGAAAAATGCTGAAGGAGGTATTGATATGTACACACAACCACTCGATTTGAAAGACCTTTTAAGCGAATTGAATTAAAAAGCTAGACTTATGATTGTCCAGCAATTTAAGACTAAATAAAAATCTTGATCAATTCCAATTTTATAGAACTACCCGGCCCAAAATCAAAATTCTGGTTATATTTAGGCTATGATTTTCCTTTCATTACTTATTTCATTATTCATTTCCGATCCCTTGAAAGTAACTCAGGATCAAAATGAGATAATTCTTGGTCTGAAAGAATTGCAATCATATGAGGATAAAAGCAATCAATTAACATTTGCAGATGTGAAGTCTCCATCTTTTGCGGCAAATTTTACCCAGAAACCCAACTATAAACCCGAAGACTATAATAGGAATTCTACTTATTGGGTAAAATTGAATTTTACGCTTCCAGAGTATGAGGGAAATTATATTTTAGAGTTTTACGATCAAACCATTGATAGCATAAATGTTTTTATCAGGCAGAATAGAGGAGTGTATCGAAAGTATAATTTGGGTGATTCCTACCCATTCAGTAGTAAATCAATCAAGCACAAGAATTTTGATTTGACGTTAGATGCCAATAGTGAATATGAAGCTTATATTCAAATAAGGAATTCTCAATATGCTGATATAAGAGTGGCTATAAAGCGGATTGATCGTTTTATACAGTACAGTCTCAATGAATACTTTTTGTATGGGATATTTTATGGAATGATTTTAATCATTTCACTGTATAATTTATTGATTTATCTGGCTATCAGAGAGATAAAGTATATTTATTATACTTTTTACATTTTGAGTGTGGGTTTTTATGCCCTATGTATTGATGGGATAGCGTACCAATACTTATGGCCTGAACAACCCAATTGGAATCAGCTGGCCTATGGCGTTGCCCTGTATTCAATTATTCTTTGGTCATCTATATTTTCCATGCGCTTTTTGAATACTAAAATTAGAGCGCCAAAGCTTCATAAATTGATAGTAGCAGTATTGACAGCTCGATCATTACTATTTGTTTACTCATTATTTTTTGATCCCTCTTTATTTAGATTTCGAAATCTGGAGATTATATTACTTTCCATCATATTTGTCAGTAGTATTTTTGTTTTTAGAAGAGGATATAAACCGGCTCGTTTCTTTGTTGTGGCGTATGGAATACTATTCCTAGGGTTTCTGATGCGAGCCCTCATCAATTGGTCGGTAATTCCATTTACTACCTTCAGTTACTATAGTCTTCATATTGGCTTTATATTAGAAATGTTGTTTTTAACCTTTGCCCTGTCTGATAGGGTAAGAATTTTGAAGGCTAACAGAGACAGGGCCTTAAAAAGGATTGTTACGCAACATGAACAAAATGTAAAAGTGATCAATAAGATCAACAAAGGGCTAGAAAGGAAGGTGGAGGAAAGAACAAAAGACCTTCATGAGAAAAATATTGAGCTACAAGTTTCAAATGAGCAAATTAATAAGCAATCGAGGGAAATCGCTGAAATTAACTCAATGCTTGATCTGGATAATTGGAAACTAAAAAACAATATCAAGAAGATTCAGCGGGAAAGACTACTGAATAAGAACTTAAATTTTTCTGAGTTTTCAGAAATTTTCACCACCAAAGATCAATGTCTTGAAGTTTTGGCTTCTTTCAAATGGAAAAACGGATACGAATGCCAAAGGTGTGATAATACTAAGTATCAACTTAATGAAGAGAATCTAGCTAGAAGATGCACTAAATGTGGATACAATGAAAGTCCAACTGCATACACCATTTTTAAAGGTATTAAATTCGACTTACCCAAAGCTTTCTTTATTGTTTATGCCCATCTCAATGAGGACCGTTATACGTTGGATGAACTAGCACAGATCATGAACATGAGGAGGAATACCATTTGGGATTTCCAGCGAAAAGTACACGATGAAGTAGAAAATAATGGTAAAGCATATCTCAATAACCTGCTACACTTTGGATATGAAAGATTAACAAATTTTGTAGAAGTGAAGCGATAATTGCATTATTTTAATATATCCTTAAAATTATTTTCATTGTTTTTTTAACAGGAAATCAAAATCAAAGTATCGCTTCTTTAGCCTTTATCGAAATATATTTCCTGTTTTTAAAGCGTTATAGAAAGTTGAAAAAAGCCTTTTTTCTCAATTGTATAATATAAAAATATCTATTTTTTAATTTTGAATTCATAAAAACATTCTCTTAACTTCATTAAAAGTAAGTTGTAGTAGAGGTCGCTCTTAGGGCCTAAAATGTTTTCTTATGAACAAAATTATACGATTAGTCTTGTTATTATTTTTCATCGCCAGTTCGTCCATGGCTCAAGTGGAATTAAAAGGAACTGTATCTGATGTTTCTACCAAAGAAGCTATTCCCGGTGTTTCTATTCAAGTAATTGGAACTGGAAGCGGTACTGTAACTGATCTTGACGGTAATTATAGTTTAACTATTGCAGAAGATGCTTCTTTGAGATTTTCATTTATTGGTTACAAAACTCAAGAAATAAATGTGAATGGTAGGAGCGTGATTAACATTCAATTAGAAGAAGACATTGAGGCCTTGGAAGAAGTTGTGGTAGTAGGTTATGGAGCTATCAAAAAAAGCGATTTGACTGGTTCGATTTCTTCTGTAAAGTCAGAAGAGATGATTAAAGCTCCTGCTGCAGATCCGATGCAGTCTTTGCAAGGGAAGGTAGCTGGATTGCAGGTGTTGAATAGTTCAGGTCAGCCTGGATCAGAGTCAAACGTCCGGTTAAGAGGTATCAATACATTAAATGACAATAGAGTATTATATGTCGTAGATGGGGTCATAATTGAGGGGGGAATCGGATTTTTGAATAGTAATGACATTGAATCTGTGGAGGTTTTGAAAGATGCTTCGTCCAAAGCAATCTACGGGACGAGAGGTGCTAATGGAGTAATTCTAGTAACAACAAAATCTGCAAAAGAAGGCGAAGGTAGTATTTCTTTCTCATCCGAATATGGGGTTGAAAGCATTGCTAATAAAATAGGGGTCATGTCAGGACCTGAATTTGCTAATTATATAAATGACGTTAATCCCGGTACATATAATAACATTGGAATTCTCCCGGATACCGATTGGCAGGACTTGGTTTTTCAAGATGCGCAACCCGTTCAAACTTATACGCTATCAGCTAAAGGGGCTACAGAAAAACTTAATTATTACATTTCAGGTGGATATTTCTCGCAAGAGGGTATTGTGCCCAAGTCAGATTTTGAAAGATTTACTTTCAAATTGAATACGAGCTACGAAGTAAAGCCCTACTTGACCATTGGGACTAATCTAACGGGGATTAATCTTCAGGCTACTAATCCTCCGGGCGTTGTGAATACTTTAATCAGAGCCTGGCCAATCAATGCTCCTTATAATAGCGATGACACCTTTGCTGAGGTGGAAGGAAGTAACCCTTTGGCAGCTATTGAATATAATAACTCCTCTAGAAATGAGTTAAGAGCTTTAGGTAACTTTTATGCGGAATTCTACTTCTTGGAAGATTTTGAATTTAGAACAAGTTATCAGTTTGACTTGAGTAATAGTAAAAACCGTTCTTTTACTCCAGAATATTTTGTTGCCCCCTTGCAGCAAAATGAAGAAAGTAGTATTAGTGTAGGCTTTGGGGAGAGCAGAAATTGGATATTTGAAAATACCCTTTCTTACAATAAGGAATTCGATAAAAGCACAATAAATAGTGTTATTGGATATACCGCTCAGGAAATAAATTCGGAGTTTATAAATGGTGGAAGAAGAAACTTAATAGGTGTTGACCCAAGCCTTTGGTATTTAAGTGCTGGTGCTGAAGATTTGCAGACCAATTCAAATGGTGGAGGAACTAGTGCTTTAACTTCCATTCTATTTAGAACAAACTATGCTTATGATGGTAGATATTTAGCTACTATCACTTTTCGTAGAGACGGTTCATCCCGCTTTGGACAAAATAATAGATACGCAAACTTTCCGGCTGCTGCATTAGGTTGGAATATTTCAAATGAAGATTTCTATCCGGTTAATTTTATTGTGAATAATTTGAAATTTCGAGCTAGTTATGGTTTAAATGGTAATCAAAATATTCCGGCAAATGATCAATTCTCTAGAATTGGTTCTGGCGTTAATACAGTTTTTGGTTTTGATGATACCCTAATTAACGGAGCTTCTTTCGTGGGAAGTCCTGGGAACTCTGATTTAAGATGGGAAACCACTGCAGAATATGATTTAGGCGTTGAATTTGATTTGTTTCAAAGTCGATTAACTGGAGAGTTGGATTACTATAATCGTACTACAAGAGATATACTGGTAAATTTAGACTTACCAGGCTATGCCGGTGCTGGGGCATTTGTTCAGAAGAGGTTTAATGCTGCCACAGTGAACAATAGCGGAATCGAATTTGCATTAAATTGGGTCGATGATATAGGGGAATTCACCTACGGTTTGGGGATTAATGGTTATACCAATAAAAACGAAGTACTGAATTTAGGTGAAGATATAGGAGCCTCAGAGCAGATTATCGGTGGAGATTTAGGCAATGGACAAAGAGTTACCTATACTGAGGTCGGGCAACCGATTGGGTATTTTTATGGCTACAAAGTGGCAGGCGTTTTTCAAAATGAAGAAGAACTAGAGGAATTTCCTCGCTTAAGCCAGCAAAGAGTTGGTGATTTTATTTATGAGGATGTGAATGGTGACGGAGAATTAAATGATGAGGACAAGACATTTATTGGTTCTTGGATCCCCGATTTTGTTTATGGCTTTAACTTTAATGTGGGTTATAAAGGCATTAATGTTTCAGCTGATTTTGCAGGACAAATGGGGAATAGTATTTACAATGGAAAACAAGCTATCAGATTCTCGACTCTAAATTTCGAGGATCGTTTCTTAGATAGATGGACTGGCGAGGAAACCTCAAATACTGACCCGAGAGCTTCTCTTTCAGGTATTAATTACCAACCTTCAGATTATTTTGTGGAGGATGCCTCTTTCCTAAAACTAAGAACAATTACCGTAAATTATCAGATACCACAATCCCTACTCGAGAAGATTAATTTTAGCAATGCCTCAATTTTCTTTAGAGGAACCAACCTTTTTGTATGGACTGATTACTCAGGATATACTCCAGAGATTGGAAGTGGTAATTCTGCATTAGGCGGTGTGATTGACAATGGTATTTACCCAACCACTAGGGTGCTAAGTGGAGGTTTAAATGTGACATTTTAAAAAATTATAATTGATGAAGACTTACAAAATATATTCATTAATCGGTTTGATCGCCTTCTTTCTCATTGTTGGATGTAAAGAAGAATTTCTGGAGAGACCACCGCAAGCAACTTTGGTGGCCGGTAATTTTCCCTCCACTGCTGAAGAAGCTATTATTGCCACCAATGGTATTTATAATACCTTAAGAATTTGGGGAATTTATTCTGGTGGATTTCCTTTAATCGATATTATGACTGATGAAATGGTCAAAGGAAGTAATCCGGGAGATGGAGTTCAAGTCTTAAATTTTCAAGACTATACCTTTACTTCAGACGATGGAAATATTGAAACCTGGTATAGAACATTATACTTAGGGATTAGGAGGTCCTACCTGGTTTTGGAAAAAGTACCTTCTATTGAAATGAATGCGGAGCTCAAAAGCAGATTATTGGGTGAGGCTCGGTTTTTACGCTCATTTTTTTATTTTTCCTTAGTTCAGGCCTTTGGAGATGTTCCATTAGTTGAGTCATCCGAAGCTCCAGATGGATTGGCAAGAACTGATAAAGAAATCATTTATCAGGATATAATTTTCCCTGACTTATTATTTGCTGTAGATAATTTACCTGAGAAGTCAGAATATGCGGATGAAGATGCAGGTAGGATTACAAAAGGTGCTGCGCGAGCCATGTTAGCAAGAATCCATTTATACAGAAGCGAATTCCCTGAAGCGGCCACTTATGCACTAGAGGTGATTAATTCCCAGCAATATGACTTGGAAAATGAGTTTCAAATGGCTTTTCGTGTAGCTACGGAACATGGTGATGAGTCTGTTTTTGAGATTGGTGCTGTTGCTGAAAATAGTTTTGCCTTAGGAGGAAATCAATATGCCAATACGCAGGGGGTAAGAGGAACTCCCAATTGGGGATGGGGCTTTGGTAGGCCGTCATATACCTGGATAGAGAAATTAAATAATGAAAATGATCCGAGACTGGATGGATCTGTTATCTTTTTAGGCGATGTTATTGATGGAATCACTATTCAAGGTGATGGTACCACACCTGATACCACTTACGCTGAAGATGGTGCTATAGCTGAAATCGAAACTTACAACCAAAAGGTTTATGCCACAGGAGAATTAGCCGCAGATCGATGGGGGCATAATAGAAGAGTGATTAGATATGCTGATGTTTTGTTAATGGCGGCAGAAGCTTTAAATGAAACTGGCAATTCAGCACAAGCATTAAATTACCTGAATGACGTGAGAGAAAGAGCAAGGGAGGATAATGATCAGATATTGTCAGATATTACTACAACCGATCCAAATCAATTAAGAGAAATTATTTACGAAGAACGCAGCCGAGAGCTAGCTTTTGAAGGCTTACGTTATTGGGATTTAGTTAGAACTGATCGTGCGGAAGAAATTTTAGGTCCTTTGGGATTTGAAACAGGGAAGCATGAATTATTCCCTATTCCGCAATCTGAAATTAACATCTCGGAAGGAAAGATCTCCCAAAACCCAAATTGGAATTAAATTTTTTACACTTAAAACAAAAACGATTATGAGAATGCTAAGTAAAATGAAGTATTGGATCGGTGCCTTAATGCTAAGTGCGCTGGTTTTTACAGCTTGTGATGATGAACCGGATGAGGCACCCGATTTGACTATCACAGCTTTAACTGCAACTGGAACAGACATCACAACTGGTGATGAGGTAACTGTTGATTTAAATGGAGCTACGTCTGCCTCAGACGTTCCGCCTGATGCTGTATTTGAAATAACATTTGATAGAGAAGTAGATGCGGCAACAGCCACAGCTTCAAATATCACAGTTAGCGATGGAGATAATAATGTTTCCATTTCTGTATCAGCAAGCGGTAGCGTTGTAACTGTAACCCCAGATGAAGACTTAATTCAGGGGACTGACTACACAGTATCAGTTTCAAGCGCACTTACTGGCGCTGATGGTGGAGCAGTTACAAATGGCTCAAGAACTTTCGATACAGCTGGTAGACTACCAGTAGTAGCCCCTCAAGAGGCAAGCCAAGTTGCATACTGGAAATTTGATGGTGATGCTTCCGATGAGATGGGTAATTTCCAAGATGGAGAGGAAATTGCTATAGAATATCAGGAAGACCGATTTGGTTCCGTTAATAGCACTGCATATTTTGATGGTGATGCTAGTATAATTGAAGTACCTGCAGCAGCTTCATTATTAGATGATACTGAAAGTTTTACGCTTAGCTTTTGGTTAAAAGTTCAACCAGAAGGTCATGTAAATGATAATGGAGATCCAACAGGGATGTTTGTTTTTGGTTTGGGAGCATTTTTCGGGATTCAATATGAAATTTTTGGTTCTTTTGAAGGTTCCAAATACGCAGTAAGCTATGTAAACGATGAGGGAGTAGAAACTGCTGAAGACATGTTCTATCCAAGTGAAGCTACTGACAATACTAATGGTGGATGGCAAGGCTGGGATTTCGCAAGAAGTCTTTCTCCAACTCAAATGCAAGACATTATTGTTGACAATTGGTACCATAATGTATTTACATATAATGCTGAAGAGAAAAAAGGCTATTTGTATTTTGATGGACAATTAATGAAGAGTTTTGATTTCAACTTATGGCCAGAAGGCGATACAAAAAGAACAATCACAGGGGTAACTTACAGGGGAGCAGAACCTGAGGTATTTGATGATCTTGCATTCGGATTTATCCATTCCAGAGCAGGTAGTTTATTTGATGATGCCGCTTTTGGAAACTACGAGAATCCAAATGCAAACCACTTTAAAGGTTGGTTAGATGATTTCAGAATTATTCATGCAGCATATTCTGAAGACGATGTGACATCTCTTTACGAAGCCGAAAGACCATAATAGTTTAATTGTTTTTCATAGAGCAGGGGCTGTAAAAAGCCTCTGCTTTTTCTTTTAAAAACCAATTCGATGTCATATTCACCTAAGCCTTTATTATCCTTCCTAGTATTGTTCCTACTAAGTGGAATCTTGGTCTCCTGTAAGGAGGAGCAAGAGCCTGAGGAATTAGGTCTTTTACAATTGAGAAGTATAAGATTAGGTACCCTTGATTTAGTTGAAGGGGAGGTAACCGAAAATGCTCCATTTGACAAAGGTCTTGTCATTGAATTTACTGATCCATTGGATAGAAATTCAGCTGAGGAAAACATTAGTATTTCAACTGAAGAGGTTGATTTAGCCTTGAACTTTTCTTATCTGAACGAAGATAAAGCCATATCAGCATTGCCTGAAAATGACTTTCAAAATAATACTGTTTATACTATAACAGTTGGGACTTTACGTTCTGTAAACAACAAAGAGTTCCCTGGTGGAACCTATCAATTTAAGACAGAACAAGGGGAGATAAAATTACTTAGTGTAGAAGTAGATGGTATATCATTACAAAGCACTAACCGAATTGACAACATATCCCTAAATCCTGAAATTATCTTGGCTTTTAACCAAATGCTAAATCCTAATACTGATTTTAGCGATTTCATTTCACTTATCAATAAAGGAGCTCGCTTGCCTTTAAGTTTCAACCTTTCAGAAGACCAAAAAACATTGCAAGTCCAAAGCCAAGAAGAGGCAAGAGATTTGGTTCGATATAACTTTAATATATCGAATGATTTACCAAGTGAAAATGAATTTCAATTCTCAGGATTTGACAAAATATTCTATACCCAATTAGACTCTACCTTCAAATTTAACGAACTATCAGATGAAGCGCTTTTAACAAAAGTTCAAGCCCAAACTTTTAAGTATTTTTGGGATTTTGCCCATCCCAATAGTGGATTAGCTAGAGAGAGAAATACCTCTGGAGATGTGGTGACTATTGGTGGTTCTGGTTTTGGAGTTATGGCCATTATTGTGGGCATTGAAAGAGGTTTTATCACAAGGCAAGAGGGAATTGATCGACTTGAGAAAATTGTTGATTTTTTATCTCAGGCAGACCGCTTTCATGGTGTTTGGCCGCATTGGATGAATGGAAATACAGGAAATACGATTCCTTTTAGTGAGTTGGATGATGGTGCTGATTTAGTAGAGACCGCTTTTATGATCCAAGGTTTGTTGGCGGTAAGACAATATTTGAATGGATCAAATGCACAAGAACTGGCTATTATTAACCAGATTACTACATTGTGGGAAGAAGTAGAATGGGATTGGTTTACCAAGGGTGGAGAAGATGTATTGTATTGGCATTGGTCACCCGAAAATGAATGGGCAATGAATCTTCCCATTAGAGGTTGGAATGAGAGCTTAATAATCTATGTACTTGCTGCTTCTTCCCCTACTCATCCTATTGAAAAATCAGTTTATGATGCTGGTTGGGCCAGAAATGGCGGGATCGTTAATGGTACTTCAACTTATGGTATTTCAATGCCAGTAGGGGAAGATAGAGGAGGCCCCCTTTTCTTTGCACATTACTCATTTTTGGGCCTAGATCCTCGAAACCTTCAAGATCAATACGCCAATTATTGGGAACAAAACCAAGCACATTCTTTAATTAACCAAGCTTATTGCATTGACAACCCCAACAATTTTGTGGGCTACAGTGAAGCTTCTTGGGGATTAACAGCAAGTGACAATCACGTAGGATATAGCGCTCACTCTCCTGGGAATGATTTAGGAGTAATTACCCCTACTGCTGCCTTATCATCAATTCCCTATACTCCTGAAGAATCTATGAAAGCTATTAAGCATTTTTATTATTTGTTAGGAGATAGGTTATGGGGCGAATATGGCTTTTATGATGCTTTTAATGTGACCCAGGATTGGTATGCCAATTCTTATTTAGCTATCGATCAAGGACCGATCATTACTATGATAGAAAATCATAGAACGGCATTAATCTGGAATACCTTCATGCAAGATTCAGATGTGCAGAATGGGTTAGATGATTTAGGATTTACTTTTTAAAGAGAGTCTATTAGGTAACTACTCGAGGGAAAATTGTATCTCTTTGATAGTCAGTGTCAAATGATAAATATTTTTAAAATTAATTATTAGATTCCATACAAATAATTTGAAATGAAAAATATACTTTTATTAATTACTACGGCATTGCTTTTTTCTTTTTGTTCTTCCCCTCAAAAGGAAAAGGAAGAAAGCACGAATAAAATGGATGATGATTCACTATTGAATTTAGTGCAATATCAAACTTTCCAGTATTTCTGGGACGGGGCAGAACCTAATTCTGGGCTAGCTAGGGAAAGATTTCACGAGGATGATGTTTATCCTTCAAATGATAAGCATATCGTAACTACCGGAGGCTCAGGCTTTGGTTTAATGGCCATCATTGTAGGTGTAGAAAGAGGGTTTGTCGAACGAAATGAAGCGATTGCAAGATTTGGAAAGATATTAGATTTTCTGGAAACGGCTGATCGTTTTCATGGAGCTTATCCGCATTGGTTAAATGGTGAAACGGGAGAAGTAAAGGCATTTAGCAAAAAAGATGATGGTGGAGATTTAGTGGAAACTGCTTTTCTGATTCAAGGACTTTTAACAGTCAGACAGTTTTTAGATTCTTCAATTGCAGCAGAGGAAAAACTTGCGCAACGAATTACAAGCATTTGGGAAGGAGTAGAATGGGATTGGTACACAAAAGGTGGAGAAAATGTGTTGTATTGGCACTGGTCGCCTAACCATGGCTGGGACATGAATTTCCCAGTCGGAGGCTATAACGAATGCCTAATTATGTATGTGTTGGCAGCCTCTTCTCCAACGCATCCTATAAAGGCCGATGTATATCACAAAGGTTGGGCAAGAGATGGCGCAATTGCTAATGATACAACTGTCTTTGGCTTGCCAACTATATTGGATCATTTCGAACATGCCAATAAAGCTGTTGGGCCTTTATTTTGGGCTCACTATTCCTATTTGGGTTTAAATCCTAAAAATTTGAATGACAAATACGGCAACTACTGGGATTTGAATAAAAATCATGCACTCATTCAATATAGATATGCAGTAGAGAATCCTAATAATTTTGAGGGATATGGAGAAAATATGTGGGGCTTAACCTCCAGCTATTCCATGAGAGGATATGCTGGACATAATCCTAGTGATGATTTAGGTGTGATTTCTCCAACTGCGGCACTCTCTTCCTTTCCTTATACCCCAAAGGAAAGTATGCAGTTTCTAAAATTTTTATATGAACCTAAAAGAGATAGTTTGATAGGAAATTTCGGTGCGTATGATGCTTTCTCTTTTGAACATGATTGGTATGTACCTCGCTACTTGGCGATTGATCAAGGACCAATCCCAGTCATGATTGAAAACCATCGTTCAGGTTTGATTTGGGAGCTGTTTATGCAGAATAAAGAAATTGAAAATGGGCTTTCTAAACTAGGGTTTTACTATGAAGAATAAGGGGAAATACTTCTTTGGTATTCTTTTGAGCCTTCTGGTATTCAATGCCAGTGGACAAGATAAATCGAGCTTCCTCAGGGCTGAATTGATTGAAGGGAAAGATACTTTAAGATATAGAATCTTGTATCCTGAAAATTTTGATCCAGCTAAAAAGTATCCTCTTGTTTTGTTTTTACATGGAGCAGGCGAAAGAGGAAGCGATAATGAAAAGCAGCTTGTTCATGGTAGTGATCTTTTTCTTGCAAAGGATACTCGTGAGAATTTCCCAGCTGTTGTTATTTTTCCACAGTGCCCTAAATCAGAATACTGGGCGAAAGCTGAAATAGTTCGCTCTTCTGAAGGGAACACATTTGATTTTGATTATTCACTTGACCCTCATGCTAGTATGCGAATGGTCATGGATTTGGTAAAGAGTTTTAGCCAAAATCACTTCATTGATGAATCAAGATTATATGTGGGTGGCCTTTCCATGGGAGGTATGGGGACTTTCGAAATACTGCATAGAATGCCGAATACATTTGCCGCAGCATTTGCCATTTGTGGTGCTGGGAATCCTTATTCTGTAGGGAATTACGCCAAAAAAGTAGATATGTGGGTTTTCCATGGTGCAAAGGATGATGTTGTAGAGCCTTCTTATTCTAAAAATATGGTGAAATCATTAGAGGAAGCAGGAGCTAATGTGAAATTCACACAGTATCCTAAGGCTAATCATAATAGCTGGGACCTGGCTTTTGCAGAACCTGAATTACTTAGTTGGTTATTTTCAAATTCAAAATAGATTACAAATGAAATTTTTAATAGTATCCTTTCTTGGTTTTTTGTTGATTTTGGGCAGTTGTACAAATGTTCAGCAAAATGAAAACACTTCTAGTATAGACCAAAAAGTAGATTCTTTACTGGCTGTTATGTCCCTGGAAGAAAAAATTGGGCAATTGAACCTGCCTTCCGCTGGAGATGTAAGTACTGGAATTAGTACAAATAAAGGTATAGCCAAACAAATTAAGGAAGGAAAAGTAGGAGGATTGTTCAATATTAATGGATTGGACAAAATCCGCGAAGTGCAAAAGGTTGCAGTGGAGGAAAGCCGCTTAGGAATCCCTTTAATAATAGCAAAAGATGTTATACATGGTTATAAAACGACTTTTCCGATTCCTATTGGCCTATCTGCCAGTTGGGATATGGATTTGATAGAAAAATCGGCAAGAATAGCCGCTGAAGAAGCCTCTGCTGATGGTATTGCTTGGACTTTTTCTCCCATGACTGATATTTCTAGAGATCCACGATGGGGAAGAGTCTCAGAAGGCAGTGGTGAAGATCCCTATTTAGGTGGTCAAATTGCTTCGGCCATGGTGAGAGGTTATCAAGGAGATGATCTATCTGCAGCCAATACTTTGTTGGCCTGCGTAAAACATTTTGCGCTTTACGGTGCCTCTGAAGCTGGTAGAGATTATAATACAGTGGACATGGGACGCTTGAGGATGTATAATGATTATTTCCCGCCTTACAAAGCAGCAGTAGATGCAGGAGTTGGTACTGCTATGGCTTCTTTCAATGAAATAGATGGGGTTCCAGCCACAGGCAATAAATGGTTGATGACGGATGTACTTCGTTATGCTTGGGACTTTGATGGCTTTGTGGTGAGTGATTACACAGGTGTTAGCGAAATGATTGCCCACGGAATGGGTGATTTACAACAAGTTTCGGCTTTAGCCATCAATGCAGGAGTGGAAATGGATATGGTAAGTGAAGGCTTTTTAACGACATTAGAAAAATCTGTAGCAGAAGGCAAGGTTACGGAAGCAACCATAACAAATGCAGCTAGACTGATTTTGAAAGCCAAGTTTCAATTAGGCTTGTTTGATGACCCTTACCGATATATGGACGAAGAACGAGCTTCTCAGGAAATTTTCTCAGCTGAAAACAGAGCAGTTGCAAGAAAAATTGCTGCTGAATCTATGGTTTTATTGAAGAATGATAAGGCCTTACCGCTTCAAAAAGATGCTAAAATAGCGTTGATTGGTCCATTAGCCAATAATAAAGAAAATATGGTGGGAACCTGGAGTGTTAGCTCGGATATCAGCAAATCAGTTTCGATTTATGATGGGATTAAAGAAGTCTCTACTAATCCTGAGAATGTGAAATATGCAAAAGGCTCTAACTTGGTCGAAGATGCTGATCTGGAAGAGCGTATTGGCATGTTTGGCAAAAACACTTACCGAGACGACCGACCTGAAGCAGTAATGATTGCTGAAGCAGTGCAATTAGCTAAGAATGCTGATGTGGTAGTGGCTGTTTTAGGCGAGGCTTCCGAAAGCTCTGGCGAAAGTTCAAGCTTAACGGATATCAGTATTCCTGATGTTCAGGTGAATTTATTAAAGGCATTGAAGGCCACTGGGAAAAAAATAGTAGTGGTTTTGTTAAGTGGAAGGCCACTAGTTTTAAATGAAATATTAGAAGATTCAGATGCTATTTTGAATGCTTGGTTTCCAGGCTCTGAAGCAGGTTTGGCTTTAGCAGATGTTTTATACGGTGATGTTAATCCATCTGGAAAATTGACCATGACCTATCCTCAAAATGTAGGACAAATTCCAATTTACTATGCCCATAAAAACACGGGACGTCCTTTGGAAGGAGAATGGTTCCAAAAATTTAAGACCAATTATTTGGATGTTTCTAACGAGCCGGAATTTCCTTTCGGGTATGGATTAAGTTATACCAGTTTCTCTTATGATAATTTAAGCTTGAGTTCAGAAAGCATAGGTATGGATGAAAGTTTAACCTTATCTGTGGAGGTAACGAATTCCGGAGATCTTACAGGTAAAGAAGTTGTTCAATTATATATCCGTGATTTGGTGGGAACTGTTACGCGTCCTGTTAAAGAATTAAAAGGCTTTGAAAAAATCGAATTAAAGGCTGGAGAGACTAAAACCATAGAATTTACTTTAAGTAAAAGTGATCTAGGATTCTATCATCAAGACATGAGTTTTTATGCGGAACCGGGAAAATTCAAGGTCTTTGTAGGAACTAATTCGGATGAAGTTTTAGAATCAGAGTTTGAATTAAAATGATATAGTTGAATGAAATTTTTAATTGTTCCAATTAGAAATTCATTTTTCAGATGGCGAAAACAGGGTTAAAAATCTCTTTTAAGACTTAAAAAGAGGAGCTTAAATTGAATGTCATTGAAATGCGAAAACCATGATACTATGAAGAATTTGTGCCTTTTACTTATATCGTTCTGTGTTTTGTCTTGTAATACTGAACAGAATACAGAAAGTGAAAATACGCGGAAAAGGCCTAATATTATTTTTATTATGGCCGATGATCATGCTGAGCAAGCCATTAGTGCTTATGGGCATGAAATTAGTCAATTAGCACCGACTCCAAATATTGATAGGCTTGCAAAAAACGGTGCGATTTTCAATAGTAATTTTTGTACCAACTCCATTTGTGGACCAAGCCGTGCTGTAGTTTTAACCGGGAAGCATAGTCACATCAATGGTTTCAGGATGAACGGTGAACGCTTTGATGGCACTCAACAAACTTTGCCCAAATTACTTCAAGCCGCAGGTTATAAAACAGGAATAGTGGGTAAATGGCATTTGCATGGCTATCCTCAAGGTTTTGATCACTGGAATATCTTGAATGACCAGGGAAATTATTATAATCCACAGTTCATTAAAATCCAAGACACGGTCAATATCAATAAAGATAGAATTGATACTACCGCGCATTGGACAACTGATTTGGCAGATACAAGCATCGTAAATGGTTATGCCACCGATTTGATTACTGATTATGCAGTAGATTATATCAAACAAAACCAAGACAAGGAGGAACCCTTTTTTTTAATGATACATCATAAAGCACCTCATCGAAATTGGATGCCTGCTTTAAGACATCTCAATAAGTATGACGCTGTAAAGTTTCCTTTGCCGGAGAGTTATTTTACGGATCATGATGGTTCCAGGGCCTCAAAAGAGCAATTGCAAACGATTTACAAAGACATGTATGAAGGGCATGACTTGAAAATGACCAAAGAAAAAGGGAGCCCGGAGTTGGCCTGGAATCCCTGGAAATCAGATTTTAAACGCATGACTCCGGAGCAGCGTCAACAATGGGATGAAGCATACCAGCCAAAAAATGATGCCTTTCATGAAGCTAATTTATCTGGTCGAGCATTGGCGGAATGGAAAGGGCAAAGGTATTTGCAGGAATATTTGGCTACGATTGCCTCAGTGGACGAAGGGGTTGGAAGAATATTAGATTATCTGGAGGCGAATAACCTAAGTGAAAATACCATTGTGGTTTACACATCAGATCAAGGTTTTTATTTGGGTGAAAAAGGATGGTTCGATAAACGGTATATGTATGAGGAATCATTAAAAATGCCATTACTAATTCAGTACCCAGAAAAGATCAAAGCGGGAACCGTAGTGAATGCTTTAACTCAAAACCTAGATTTTGCCGAGACCTTTTTAGATTTTGCCGGAGCGGAAGTTCCATCAGACATGCAGGGGAAATCCTTCAAATCTGTTTTAGAGGGGGAAGTGAGCGATCAGGATTTTAGGGATGCCATATACTACCATTATTACGATTTTCCTGCTTTCCATATGGTGAAAAGGCATTATGGAGTGCGAACAGATCAATATAAATTGATGCATTTTTATGATGATATTGATACTTGGGAACTGTACGATTTGGAAACCGACCCAACAGAAATTAACAATCAGATTGATAATCCTGAATATGATCAAATTGAAGCAAACCTTCGAGTTAAATTAGATTCACTTCAAAAATTGTATAAAGTGACGGCAAAGGAATTTGAGCCCACGCCTAAAGCGAGAGTAGATAGAGCATATAAGCAGTTTGAAAAATTGCGTGGAAATACAGGCACTTCATATGATCCTATTCTTGATAAAGACATAAAATTATGTTTATGAATTACCTTAGGAATAGTATCAATTTTGACTAATTTACTGATAAGCATGGGGTTGTAAAGGAGGAGGTGTTGGCTACAAAACATTTAGATTATGAATTTAAGGAAAGACAAAAAATGATAAAATCTAGATTATTCATTTTATTAATCTTAGCAATGAGTTTTTCTTCACATTTGAAATCATTAGCTCAGCGTTACGAGAATCAAATCTTCAATGAGGTAGATATTCAAACGCAAGTTTATTTAGAAACTGATTCTGAAGAATTGAAGCTTGATATTTATCAGCCTAAAAATGATGAAATGGAAAATCGGCCAATTTTGTTATTTGTGCATGGTGGTGGTTTTGCAGGTGGAGCACGAGATGAATATGCCATTATGGAGTTTTGTAAGAATATGGCAAGAAGGGGAATTGTGGCCGTAAGCATGTCTTATACCTTAAGCATGAAGGGACAGTCATTTGGATGCAATCAAGCTGCAGAAAATAAAATGAATACTTTTAAGCAAGCAGGATTGGAGATTTCGAAAGCCACAGTGCACCTTCTTAATCAAGCAAAAGAATTAAAGATAGATCCGTCAAAAATCGTTTTAACAGGCAGCAGTGCAGGAGCTGAAGCAGTTTTGCATGCAGCATTCTGGCCAGAAGCTAATACCCCACTTCCAGATAATTTCCAATTCGGAGGATTAATTTCAATGGCCGGTGCCATTTATGACCTAGACTTAATTAATAAGAAGACCGCAATTCCCATGCAGTTTTTCCACGGAACTTGTGATAATCTAGTTCCTTATGGTACGGCTCCTCATCATTATTGTAATGAATCCGATATTGGCTATTTGTTACTGCATGGTGCTGGGAGTATAGTGGAAAAATTGGAAGAGCTAAATAAAGGATATTACTTAGTTACGGGGTGCAACGATAATCATTCCTGGTCTGGAAAACCTTTTTTTTCATTTCGATCCGAAATTGCAGATTTTGTATATCATGATGTAGTGCTACAAAAACTTCGTCAACATCATCAAGTGATTAAAGAATTCGATTCTTGTCAATTAGTTGATGCGCCTGATATATGTTTAGATTAGGAAACGAAACCTTAATAATTTAGCAACTCTCAATTACTACTAATTATTGAATATCAATTTATTTTTACAGATGAATTCAGAAAAAACGATGAAAAACTTAATTCTGTTAGCGCCAATTTGCTTACTCATCACTGCTTGTAATCCTGTCCAAAAACAAGGAGATGGAGCAAATTCCAAGCAAGATTCACCAAATGTAATTTTGATGATAGGTGATGGGATGGGGATGTCACAATTATCATCTGTTTACTATTTCAAGGAGGGAGAAGTAAATATTTCGAGATTTAAGCATACCGGATTTTCTAGAACTTCATCAGCAACTCAAAAAATCACCGATTCAGGTGCGGCCGGGACGGCTATGGCCAATGGTGTGAAAACCTATAATGGGGCCATTGGTGTAGATGTCGATACCAATAAGGTTGAAAACCTTGTTAAAATTGTTTCAAGAAGAAATTACAGTACGGGAATAATAGCTACTTCTACTTTAACTCATGCCACTCCTGCATCTTTTTTTGCGCATTCGGATGCCAGAGGTAAAGAAGATGCAATGGCTGCTCAAATGCATAATTCAGAAGTAGATTTTTTTGCTGCCGGAGGATTAAAGCATTTTAACAAACGAAACGATGGAGTAAATTATTTAGATAGTTTAATGGCTTTTGGTTTTACAGTTGATACAAGCGCTTTAATAACTAAAGATGAAATATCGGCCGATAAGAAATATGGGTTTTTATTGCAAAATGGCGCTATGCCGAAGAAAATAGACGGAAGAGACGAATTCTTACCGAATGCAACTTCTTTAGCAATTGAATATTTCAAAAAGATAGAATCCCCCTTCTTTCTCATGGTAGAAGGTTCACAAATTGACTGGGGAGGGCATGATAATCATCATGAATACTTAGTGGGAGAGATGAATGATTTTGATGATGCTATTGGTGTAGCATTAGACTTCGCTGAAAAAGAGGGGAACACTACAGTTGTCGTAACTGCTGATCATGAAACTGGAGGTTATACGCTTAGATCTGGTAAGAATGAAAAAGGTCATACAGATTATAACGTTATTAATCCTTCATTCTCAACGGGAGGGCATTCTGCAGCAATGGTCCCTGTCTTAGCCTATGGCCCAAATGCAGAAGTATTTACAGGGATTTATGAAAACACTGAAATATTTCAAAAGATTTTAAATTTGACAAAATGAGAAGATTTGCAATTACAATTTTCGCGCTACTCATAGCCGTAGGTTCAAGTGCTCAGACATTTAAAGTCTGTACTTTCAACATAAAATATGAGAATCCGAAAGAAGGTGTACATCAATGGGATAATAGAAAGGATCAAATTTTGAATTTTATTCAAATAGAGGAACTGGATGTTTTTGGTATGCAAGAAGTATTGCACTCTCAAATTGAATTTTTAGAATGTAATTTATTAGAGTATGGACGTTTGGGAGTTGCACGTGATGACGGTAAAACTAAAGGGGAGTATTCTCCAATCTTTTATAAAAAGAATAGATTTTCGATTTTGGAGAGTGGCACTTTTTGGCTGTCTCCTAATCCAGAAATTCCGGCTAAAGCCTGGGATGCAGCTTTGCCAAGAGTTTGCACTTGGGCTAGACTTGCAGACTTAGAATCAAAAGACACCGTTCTATTTCTAAATACTCACTTTGACCATGTGGGAAAAGCAGCCAGATCTAATAGCGTAGATTTAATTTTATCGAAAATTCAAGAATTAAATCAAAGTGGAAAAGTGATTCTAATGGGAGATTTTAATTTAGAATCACAGTCAGAACCAATAAAGAAAGTGCTCAGTACCCAATTGCATGATGCTTTTGAAACCAAACTAAATTTAGGACCGGTCGGAACTTATAATGGGTTTAAAATTGGAGAAAATTATAACAGGCGCATTGATTATGTATTCTACAAGGGTTTTACCTCAAAAAGTTATAAGAATTGTAGTCTCAGAATTCAGGATACATTTTTGTCAGATCATTTTCCTGTAGTGGTCGTTTTTGAATAAGTAGGCTGAAATTAAATCCAAATTCCCCATCTTTACATATTATTTAGAATTCAATTTTATGCAAAGCCCATTACCCATCATCAATCTTAAAAAAGGCAAAGAAAAATCATTGGAACGTTTCCATCCTTGGATATTTTCCGGTGCCATTCATCCGGTGCCTACTGAAGTAAAGGAAGGAGATTTTGTAGAAATTCAAACGCAGGATAAGCGGTTTATCGGCATTGGCTATTTTCAGGTGGGTTCTATAGCCGTTCGAATGCTGACATTTCAAAAAGAGGAAATCAATCAGGATTTTTGGAAGAGGAAATTACAATCCGCTATTGAATTAAGAAAAACAGCCAATCTATGGGGAAATGCTAAAACAAATGTTTTTAGATTAGTTCATGGAGAGGGTGATGGTTTCCCTGGGCTTATTGTCGATTATTATGACGGCTGTGTGGTTTTTCAAGCGCACACTGTAGGTATGTACCAAATCAAGGAAGTCTTCTTAGAAGCGCTTAAAGAGCTGTTGGGAGATCAATTGAAATCGGTATATGACAAAAGTAATCATACACTTCCGTTCAAAGCAGATTTAGAAACTACTGATGCTTTCCTTTATGGGGAAGAAAAAGAAGAATGGCTAGTTAAAGAATATGAAAATACCTTTAATATCAATGTTGTAACAGGGCAAAAAACAGGCTTTTTTATCGATCAAAGAGAGAATAGGAAATTGTTGGAACGGTACAGTAAAGGTAAAAAAGTCTGCAATACATTCTGCTATTCTGGTGGGTTCTCCATTTTTGCCCTGCAGGCAGGTGCAGAATTGGTCCATAGTGTGGACAGTTCTCAAGGAGCTATGGATTTAACTGATCAAAATGTGAAATTGAATTTTCCAGATGCTCAAAACCATCAATCTTTTACAGCAGACGTATTTAATTTCTTAAATGAAATGCCTGAGCAATATGATGTAATCGTATTGGATCCGCCTGCATTTGCCAAGCACAGAAAAGTATTAAAAAATGGTTTACAGGGCTACAGAACCATCAATGAGAAAGCCATGAAGAATATGAAATCAGGAGGCGTGCTTTTCACATTTAGTTGTTCTCAAGTGGTGAGCCAAGAACAATTTAGAACTGTTGTTTTTTCTGCCGCTGCTCGTGCTGGGAGAGAAGTGCAAATTTTGCATCAACTTCACCAACCTGCTGATCATCCAATCAATATTTTCCATCCGGAGGGAGAGTATTTAAAAGGACTGGTTTTGAGGGTGGTTTAAAGTTGACTTGATTGTAAAGTCAAGAAAAAAGACCTTTATTAATTTCCTTCCTCATTAGCAGCTCTCCTTTTAGGTATTTCCACCTAAAAACCGATTGATAATATTTAAAAATTTATATATTAATCACTTTGTTGTTTGTTTTAACCATAAAGTAACAAAAGAAAACAAAAGTTGAATTGCCTAAGGCAATTCATAAAGCCAAATTGAATGGTATGAATTTTCTATTTAGAAACTGCAGTTTTGGAATAATACATCATAAATAACACATTTGAAATTCTTTGCAATTCAACCGAACCCATAAAAAATGAAAAATAGTTAGGCCTATCTTAACGAATTAACCTATAAAATTAATGATGCAGCAATTGAAGTCCACAAGGAATTAGGACCAGGTTTATTAGAAAATGTGTATCAAAAATGTTTGGCGCATGAACTTCAAAATCGGAATATAGAAATCCAGACTGAAAAAATAATTTCCATTGATTTTAAAGGATTGGAATTGGATGTAAATTTAAAATGTGATTTACTAGTTGAGGATACTATTTGCATCGAATTGAAGGCAGTTAAAGAAATAATACCAGTATACGAAGCGCAAATATTGTCTTATATGAAACTTTTAAAAGTCCCTAAGGGTATTCTTTTTAATTTTAATGTTTATAACCCTTACAATGAAGGACAAAAGACCTTTGTAAATGAATATTTCAGCAATATGATTTAAAAATAATCTTGATTATTTTCTTTTGTGCTCTTTTGTTACTTTGTGGTTGAATCAATATGTTCAGAGTTGTAGCTTGCTAAGTTATTGGAAGCTTATCAGATTCCCCTTCACCACCACCTGATAATTTTTTCTACTTCTTTGTTCCATGTAAATTTCTTTGCCCGTTGTCATTTTAGTGATTAATCTTTCTTCAAAATTTTTGATGGTGATTAATTCTAACCCTTTGTTATAGAAAATAGAAAAGTCTTCTTCTAAATCTTTCATGAGTTGATCTAAGCGGTGCAAATCATCGTTTACACAAATTGAGAAAGAAATAGCAGTGTTTTGCATCATATTGATTTTGATATGGTGTTTGTTTAGGGTCTTAAATATTTTCCCGATCAAAGCCTCTGTTATAAAAGTAAAGTCACTTAACTTAAAAGTAATCAGGCTTTGTTTTTCCTTTATGATAATGCAAGGGGTTCGATGAATCGTTTTACAATCATGGATAATTGTCCCACCTTTTTCAGGAGAACTGAAAGAACGCACATGTAAAGGAATGCCAGCATTTGCCAAAGGTTTTATAGTTTTTGGATGGATGACTGATGCTCCATAATAAGTCATTTCTGCAGCTTCCTGATAGGAGAGTTCTTGGTACAGAACTGCATCTTTAATCTTTTTCGGGTCTCCGTTTAAAATTCCTGGTACATCTTTCCAAATGGTTACCGCTGTTGCACTGGTGCAGTAAGCAAAAATTGCAGCACTGAAATCAGATCCTTCTCGTCCTAAAGTAGTAATTCTACCGTCTTCAGACTCTCCTAAAAAACCTTGAGTTATAATGAATTGATTTTGCTGGAAGTCTTCATGAACAGCGGTTTCGATTAGTTTTTTTGTTTTTCCCCAGTCCACCAGCGCATCCCGGAAACTTTTGTCCGTTTTGATGCAATCTTTAGCTTCAATTTTTGAAATAGTAAGATTCTCACTTTTTAAAAATTCAAATAGAATTGAGGAGGAAATGATTTCTCCAAATGAAATTATACTATCATAGGACCTATCATAATGAGAATCAGCAACTTCATCAAGTTTCGCCTTTAGCCTACCAAATATATCCTTGAGAATTTGGAGTCCATTAGACTCATTGCTGGAGAAAAGGGCTGAAATAATATTTTCATGATACTGAAATAGGTTTTGAATAGCAGCATCAGTTGATAGGTCTTGCAACTTCAAGTGCAGTATTTCCTCCAGGGCATTGGTAGTTTTACCCATTGCGGATACTACTATAACTATTTTTTCATTTGGAAATCTTTTAAGGATTCCCGACATATTGCGAACTGCTTCAGCATCTTTTATAGATGCACCTCCAAATTTAAATACCTGCATATGTTCCTTTTCTGTAAGAATTGGCAAAATAAGCTACAATTTTTTCATAATTTAGCGGCAATACAAATAAATATTCCATGCAAACTAAATTAGCCACCTCTGTTGGTATCACTTTAGACCGATTTATTAAAAAGAAACAAAATGATTTTGCATTTGCATCTGGGGAACTTTCCCAATTGTTGCGAGATATAGCTTTAGCTGGTAAAATCATTCATAGAGAGGTTAATAGGGCCGGTTTATTGAATATAGGCGGGGCGTTTGGAACCGAGAATATTCAAGGGGAAGAACAACAAAAGCTAGATGTCATTGCTAATATTCGGTTCATAAGAGCACTCAAAAATGGAGGAGAAGTTTGTGCAATTGTTTCGGAGGAGGATGATGAAATTCTTGATTTGAACAATCAAGATGGAAGATATATCGTAGCGATGGATCCCTTGGACGGCTCATCGAATATTGATGTAAATGTTTCCATCGGAACCATATTCTCTATTTTTAGACGGGTTTCTCCGGTTGGAAGTAAGGTGACTAAGGAGGATGTTTTGCAGAAAGGTTCAGAACAAGTGGCAGCAGGATATTTATTATATGGTTCATCAACTATGTTAGTATATACTACAGGAAGAGGTGTAAATGGATTTACATATGATCCTTCCCTAGGTGAGTTTTTCTTATCCCATGCAGACATGAAGATTCCTGAAGATGGAAAGATCTATTCTATTAATGAGGGTGGCTACAGAAGCTTTGAAAAAAAAGTGCAGGATTACATTGAGAATTGTAAAGATAAAAAATATACCGCACGTTACATTGGATCACTTGTTGCAGATTTCCATAGAAACTTATTGAAGGGAGGGATTTATATTTATCCGTCTACTGAAAAAGCTCCTACAGGAAAGTTGCGACTGAACTACGAATGTAATGCTTTAGCTATGATCTGCGAACAAGCGGGAGGAATTGCAACTGATGGAAAAAAGAGAGTATTGGATATACAACCAGAATCACTTCATCAGAGAGTTCCCTTCTATGTAGGGTCCAAAAAAATGGTTGAGGAGGCCATGAAGTAATATCTTTTGTTGATACCATTTCCCTTAGCTTGAAGAAAATTACTTTTGCCGATTCTGAAGTTTACTATTGAGAATATGATTTTTCGTTTTTAGAGATAACATTCCAGACTTCAAGATCTTGGGCATAAAAAAAGGCTAACAAGTATGTTAGCCTCTTTCGAAATCGTTCAAATTCTAATTAAGATTTGTTCTTGATATCTTGAACTTCAATTCTGATTTCTTGTGCTAAGTTTTTCAACTCTTGCATTCCTTTTCTTACTCGAGTACCAGCTGCCTGATTCTCTTTGTCGTAGAATTTTTCAAAATCACCTTCTAGACCCATGATAAGGTCTCTTACTTGTTCGAATCTTTTCATTCTTATTTTAGTTTACGGTTGACTAAATAAATTATTTAATTGAAAGCAATATAGGCAAAAACATATAAAAACAACAATTAGAGTGGTTTTTTTCCGAAAAAATTACTCTTTAAATGCTTTTGCGAGCTCATTTTCTCTGTAATGACCCTCTTTTAGCTTATCTTTTATTGCCTCGAATGCTTTAATTGTACGGTCAACATCTTCCAAACTGTGTGATGCAGTTGGTATCAATCTTAGTAAAATAGTGTCTTTTGGCACTACAGGATAGATAACAACGGAACAAAATATGCCGAAATTCTCTCTTAGATCGTAGGCCAAAGCCGCTGCTTCACCAACGGTCCCATTTAACATTACAGGAGTTACTGGCGACTGAGTTAATCCAATACTAAATCCTTTATCTTTCAAGCCACTTTGCAACGCATCTACTATCTTCCAGAGATTCTTTTTGTGTTCAGGCTGGTCTCGCAACAATTCTAATCTTTTCAATGCACCTTCAACCATCGGCATTGGCAGTGATTTCGCAAAAATCTGCGAACGCATATTATATCTTAGAAATTTAACGATATCTGGATCTCCTCCTACGAAGGCACCAATTGAGGCCATGGATTTAGCAAAAGTACTGAAGTATAAATCTATTTCTTCCATTACGCCTTGCTGCTCAGCTGTTCCAGCGCCAGTCTCTCCCATAGTTCCAAAACCGTGAGCATCATCACATAATAAACGGAAATTATATTTTTCTTTCAAAGCAACTACGGATTTCAAATCACCCATTGCCCCGGTCATTCCAAATACTCCTTCGGTAATAACCAATATTCCGCCACCGGTTTCTTCTGTTAACTTAGTAGCTCTTTGTAATTGCTTTTCTAAGTTTTCAATATCGTTATGTGGGTATACAAATCTTTTGCCCATGTGTAATCGAACACCATCCACTATACATGCATGGCATTCAGCGTCATATACAATGGCATCTTTTCTACCTACTACTGCATCGATAATAGAAAGTACACCTTGGTAACCGTAATTTAATAGCATTACGTCTTCCTTTTTAATGAAGTCAGCCAGTTGTCTTTCTAATTCTTCATGCTGTGAAGTATTTCCTGACATCATTCTAGCCCCCATCGGGTATGCTAGACCCCATTTAGCTGCAGAATCAGCATCTGCTTTCCTGATCTCGGGGTGGTTACCCAAGCCCAAATAATTGTTTAAACTCCAGGTTAAGACTTCTTTTCCTCTAAACTTCATGTGAGGAGATAATTCTCCTTCCAATTTAGGAAACATAAAATAACCTTCTTCTACATTGGAATGCTTACCCAAAGGTCCACGATCCACCTTCAATTTCTCAAATAAATCCACGTTTATCTATTTTATTGTATGAATACTATTTCTAATTAAACCTCAAAGGTAACAAAAAAGCCGTTACCTAAAAAATTGATTCCCTGCTTTTAAGGCTTATTTTTTAGTAAAAAAGACAATTATTATGTAGCATTGTACTTCAATTTTTATTTGATATTGAACGACTAATCAAAATGCCGAATATTAAAAAAATCTTAGTTGCTAACAGAGGTGAAATAGCCCTTAGAGTAATGCGTTCTGCACGAGAACTGGGTATAAAAACCGTAGCAATATTTAGTGAAGCCGATAGAAATGCACTCCATGTGCGATATGCAGATGAAGCAGTATGTGTAGGTCCTCCGGCTTCTTCAGAAAGTTATTTGAGAATAGATAAAATCATTGATACTTGCAAGGAATTAAATGTTGATGCCATCCATCCTGGATATGGCTTTTTATCTGAAAACGCAGATTTTGCAAGACAAGTAGAAAAAGCAGGTATAATTTTTATTGGGCCGTCAGCTGAATCCATCGAAATTATGGGGGACAAACTTTCTGCTAAGGCCGCAGTTCTGAAAAGAGATGTGCCATTAGTTCCGGGTTTAGACAAGGCCATAACCGATGTGGCATTTGCTAAGAAGAAAGCAGATGAAATTGGTTATCCGATACTGATAAAAGCAAGTGCTGGAGGTGGTGGAAAAGGAATGAGAATTGTTGAGGATCCTGCTGATTTTGAATCTCAAATGGATAGAGCGGTAAGTGAAGCTAAAAATGCTTTTGGTAATGGGGCTGTTTTCATTGAAAAATTTGTGACCTCACCCCGCCATATTGAAATCCAGGTAGTAGGTGACCAAAAAGGAAATGTCGTACATTTATTTGAAAGAGAATGTTCTATTCAAAGAAGGCATCAAAAAGTGATAGAAGAAGCGCCTTCAAGTGTTTTAACTCCTGAAATAAGAAATCAAATGGGACAAGCTGCAATCGATGTGGCAAAGTCATGTAATTACTATGGTGCAGGTACTGTTGAATTTATAGTTGATGATAAATTGAATTTTTACTTCCTTGAAATGAATACCCGTCTGCAGGTGGAACACCCTGTGACGGAACAGATCACTGGCGTTGATTTGGTAAAAGAGCAAATAAGAATTGCTGAAGGTAAAGCTTTGTCTTTTAAGCAAGAAGATTTGAGTATTAAAGGACATGCGGTGGAAGTAAGGGTCTATGCAGAAGATCCGCAAAACAATTTCTTACCTGATATTGGAACTTTGAAAGTTTATAAAAGACCGCAGGGCACTGGGGTTCGTGTAGATGATGGTTTTGAACAAGGAATGGATATTCCAATTCATTATGATCCTATGATAGCTAAATTAATAACCTATGCAGACAACAGGGAAGAGGCTATAAGCAGAATGCTCCGTGCAATAGATGAATATGAAATTGTGGGAATACAAACCACTTTAAGTTTTTGTAAATATGTGCTAAAACACGAGGCTTTCACTAGTGGTAATTTTAATACCAAATTTATAGAAAATCACTTCAAACCAAGTGACCTAGATGAGAAAGTGAGTGATACTGAGTCGGAAATAGCAGCGGCTTTGGCAGTGAAACTATGGTCTGAAAGGCAAAAAAAGCAAACTGCACAAGAAGGAAACGGGAAGAAAATATCTTTGTGGAAAAAGAATAGATTATAGCAATGGCGGAAATTAAGCCTATTAAAGCCTGGCGTTATAATGCTAAACTTCAAAAGGAGATTGAGAATTTGACCAGTCCATTATTTGATGTAGTTTCTCCCCAGCAACGTGAGGCATTATATAAAAATCCTTTAAACAGCATTCATCTTTCAGTGCCAAAAGGTGGAGAAGAATCTGCGGATATGGCTGCGGATCGATTAGCTAAATGGAAAGCGGAAGGAATTCTCAAGCAGGATCCTTTGCCGGGCATTTATGTATATTATCAGTATTTTACTTTGCCTGGTTCAACCCGTGAACGAGTTAGAAAAGGATTTATCACTTTCATTAAAGCTTATGATTGGGATGAAAATGTTATATTAAGGCATGAAAATACCATTCCCAAGTCAGTGAATGACAGAATTGATTTGTTAGATAAAACTCAATTAAATGTAAGTGCAACTCACGGTCTCTATTCCGATCCTGATTTTGAATTGGAGCCTTACATGGATGAGAGCATGGAAATGCCATTGGGGGAATTAGAAGATTACCAAGGCGTAAAGGAGGTTGTAAGTGTTATCCATGATGCCAAAATCATTAAAAAATTCATAGCTAAAATTGCGTCTCAGCAGATAATTTTAGCAGACGGCCATCATCGATACGAAGGAAGTTTGCTCTATCGAAAAAAGATGATAGAACAGAATCCCAATCACACGGGTCAGGAAGGCTATAATTTCCACATGATGTATTTGACCAATGCTGATTCGGATGATTTAAGAATTCTACCCACACACCGGTTGATAAAGGATATTCCTGATTTTTCAGAAAAGGAAATTTTAAAGGCGTTAGAAGATGATTTCATCATCAAAACGCTAGAAAATCCGGAAGATGTCCATGAAATTATTTTAGGAAAAATGTGGGCTTTTGGTCTATTGTTTAAAGAAAACACTTACAAAATCAGACTAAAACCTGAAAAGATTTCTGAACTGAATTGGAATTTTCCTAATGAGGTAAAGCATCTTGATCTTACGGTTTTACATTATTTTTTCATTGAAAAGATATTGGGAATTAAAGGAAAGGAACAACGAAGTTCAGAATCCATACAGTTTGAAAGAAACTTCACAGCTTGTATTCGCAAGTTGTTGAAAAATGAAGTGCAGTGTGCTCTAATTACAAAGGAAATAAGCATGGAGCAGGTGAAGAAAGTCTGCAATACAGGCTTTACTATGCCTCAGAAATCAACTTATTTCTACCCTAAAACTATTTGTGGATTTTTATTTGGATCAATACAGGAAGATGAATTTGAGTTACCCTCTTATTTTAGGGTCTAAGTCACCTAGAAGAAAAGAAATACTGACCAAAGCAGGCTTTGAATTTACAGCTGAAGCTAAGGATACAGAAGAATCTTATCCAGAAGATATGCCTCATAATGAGGTCGCGGCTTTTTTAGCAGAGAAGAAAGCTAAGGCTTTTGCTGAAGATGCTCAATATTCAGATAAAATAATTTTAACAGCTGATACTACTGTTTTGATTGATAATGAATTATTGGAAAAGCCTCTAGATGAAAATGAGGCTTTTAGCATGTTGAGTAAATTGAGTGGGAGAGCCCATCAGGTAGTTTCAGGCTTTTGCGTGTTGCAAAATGGAGAATTTGAAAAATATTCTGATGAGACTTTGGTTTATTTTAATCCGATAGAGGAGAAAATCATTTGGGATTACATTCGAAATCATAAGCCATTTGATAAAGCAGGAGCTTACGGAATACAGGAAGGTATAGGCTTAACTCATATTGAAAAATTGGAAGGTTCTTACTTTACGGTAATGGGTTTGCCGATTCATAAGGTTTATCAAGCTTTATCTAGATATAGTATTGGATATTAAACTTTCCAAAGTTTAGAGCTTTGATAAAGGAATTTAATAACATGAAAACAATTTGGCGTTATTTTGCGGATTTTCACAAGGAAGTTAAACACCCTCCTGCCTTGTATATTTCCATTAGCATTTTCATTGGAATTCTTACTGCCTTCAACTATTTAATAATGGATGTCAGGTTCGAAAAATGGATCGACAGATTGAAACCTGACTCACTACCATATCTTGCGCATTTTATATTGTTTTCATTCATTTATTATGGCATAATTTTTCTTTGTTATCGGTTTAAAACCATTCCCAATCTGTTTAAAGACAAAGCATTTATGGCCAAGAGCTTGTTTATGCTTATAGTGTTAACTGTAGATGTTTGCTTTCAATATCATAAAGTCATCATCAGTGATCTATTTGAATACAAAGACCGGTATTATTTATACAAAGTGATCGGACAGATCACTAGTGTTTTTGTGATGATGTTGCCACTTTTCATATACTATAAAAAATTTGAAAAAAGTAATAACAACTTTTACGGATTACGCACTTCCGCTCGAAAAATTGGTCAGTATTTCCCTCTGATACTTTTAATGATACCGTTAATTGTTGGAGCGTCTTTTGAGGAGAGCTTTAGGAGTTTCTACCCAAGGTTTTCCCCAACCTATCAATTTATGGATTGGTCGGTTGAGTTAAGAGCTGTAGTTTTCGAAATCTTCTATGCATGGGATTTTGTGACTACTGAATTTCTTTTTCGTGGATTTATGGTGCTTGCTTTTACTGCCTTTTTAGGCCCTAGGGCTATTTTGCCTATGGTAGGTTTATATGTGGCCTTGCACTACGGTAAACCACTAGGGGAAACCATTGGCTCATTTTTCGGGGGATATATTTTAGGTGTTTTGACCTACCAAAGCAAGAATATTTGGGGAGGAATAGTGGCACATATGGGAATTGCTTTGTTAATGGAATTGGCCGCTTGGATGCAGAAGGTTTTTAATTAATAAATGGTACTAACTAAGAAGCTCTAACATTATGTTGTTAAGTTAAGCTTTTAATAAGGGGAATGCCCTATTGATTAGGTGTTTTTAAGTAATTGATTTTTAAATTTTTTTTGATTAATCAATAATCTTAGTTTGTTGCTTTAGTCCTGAAAGGACGTAATATTATAACACAGGGTGAAGACCTGTGATAACAAGCCGAGTTCAGCTCAAAAGCTCTGAAAGGGCGTAATATTGCGCCCTTTCAGAGCTGATTTCCCTTCTTTTTTACGTAGGGCTTCACCCTACGTTTTGCTATGTTAGCCCTTTGGGCCTTTATTTTCGGTTGCACATTTGTTGCTTCGAAATGGACGATACAAGCTTTAAAGCCCCATCTTTAATTCCTTTCCAAAAGGGATGATAATTGCCTAATCCGTAATTAATCTACATCTTGCTCAGTTACTATTATCTTAACTTAATGTCATTAAGCTCGCACCAGCTTGATTAAAACCACGGTTTTAACCTTGGTTCAAGGACCACGAACGAAACCAAGACCGTTTTACCGGTTTGATACTGGATATTTCACCCAAAATGATCCCAGCCCTGCGCTTTTAACGGGATAGGATTTCCTTTAGCAGTCACCATATTCAAACCACTTGATTTTTCATTTACATAACCAATAAAATGAATATCCGGATGCTTTTTTACTTTTTCGAAATCATCTTGTGAGATGGTGAAAAGCAATTCATAATCTTCTCCACCATTCAAAATAGCAGTATTTGGATCTAGTTTGAACTCAATTGCGGTTTCCTGCATATTGGTGGCGTAGGGCAATTTATCTTCATGGATATTGATACCCACATCTGAATGCTTAGCAATATGATGCAACTCAGAAGCAAGTCCGTCAGAGATATCAATCATTGATGTAGGGACAATTTTTAAATCCAAAAGCTCGTGGACTAAATCCATTCTAGCTTCAGGTTTCAATTGTCGACCCACAATATATTGGTAATTGTCGAGTTGCGGTTGCATTTCAGGATTTTCTAAAAAAACTTGTTTCTCTCTTTCCAGAACTTGCAGTCCCATAAAAGCACCTCCTAAATCTCCGGTTACGCATACAATATCATTTACTTTAGCACCTGATCGGTATGCGATTTTGTCTTTATCTACTCTACCTATGGCCGTAACTGAAATCATTAAGCCTGATGGTGAAGCCGTAGTATCGCCTCCCACTAAATCTACCTTATAAGCATCGCAAGCAGCTTTCACTCCTTCATAAAATGCATCTACCGCCTCCAGCGAAAATCTATTGCTTAAAGCCAAGCTAACCGTTATCTGTTCGGCTATCCCATTCATAGCCGCAATATCTGAGACATTTACCGCCACTGCTTTGAACCCTAAATGATGTAATGGGAAATATGAAAGGTCGAAATGAACCCCTTCAAGGAGCAAGTCGGTTGAAACCAGCTGGAAATGATCACCTACATCAATGACTGCTGCATCATCTCCTATGGCATAATGAGTAGAATTATTCTGTTTGCTGAACTTTTCTGAGATTTTATCGATTAAACCAAATTCACCGAGTTTATTGATCTCTGTTCTATTTTGATCGCTCATTATATATTTTTTTGAGTTTCTAAATTGAATTATTTACTTTTGTATTATGCGAACGAAATTATTTAAGTCATTCATTTTCTTGCTTTTAGGCGCATTTCTTTTTTCTGCCTGCCAGAAGAGTTCTTTTCAAACCAGAAAAGGAAAGAAAAAGCTGAAGTATTATAATTCCATTCAGCACCAATAATCATTTTTTGATTTCCTGGCACAATTCTATTAATACGCCATTGGTGCTTTTTGGATGTAAAAAGCAGACTAATTTATTGTCTGCTCCCTTTTTAGGGGTTTTGTTGATGAGTTGAAAACCTTCAGATTCCAGTCTCTTCATTTCAGATTCGATGTTTCCCACTTCATAAGCTATATGATGGATTCCTTCGCCTTTTTTTTCAATGAATTTGGCAATAGCGCTGTCCTCACTTTCAGCTTCTAATAACTCAATTTTAGTTTCTCCCATCTGGAAAAAAGAGGTGGCTACACTTTCACTTTCCACTTTTTCAAGTTTATAAGGTTGCCTATTGAATAGTTTACTAAAAAGTGAATTAGCACTTTCCATGTCTTTTACTGCTATACCTATATGTTCTACTTTCAACATGCTTTTGAATTTTCTAAAACTAAATGATTAACTTTGCAATTGTAAATGCAAAAATGCAGAAACTTTTCCACGGATAAAAAAGTTGGGAGACTCAAGATCATTTTTTAAATTTAATTCAAGAAATAATTTAAGATGGAAACATCCACAGACATACATATTGAAAGTGCCAGATTGCAAAAAGAAATTACAAGCTATTTGGGTTTAAATAGTAGTGAGTTGGTTTTTGAGTTTGGCTCTCAAGATGGGAAGGTTAAACTGGACTTAATAACGATCAATCCTAGGCATAATCAATCCTTTTTGTTTCATTCGGAATCGGGTTATGATAAGTTGGAAGCCTTGAAAAAAATGACGGATTATGTAAAAAATTTCCGAGATAGGGAAAGTTCTTATACTATCCAGTGGATGACAAAGGATGATAAGCAATTACATACCTCTTACTTTAGAGCAAGCAATATTTTAGATAGTTTAGACAAACTTTACTACGGCAGAGATCGTAATACAATAACCGTTTTTAGTGTAGTTTTAAATCCGGTGTCATAAAATAAATAGTTAAAGTCATGATTATTGTTACAGACAAAGCGAAAGACAGATTAGGAAAGATAAAAACTGAAGAAGGGCACAGTGAGACTAGCAATGTAAGAGTGTCAGTTAAGGGTGGAGGTTGCTCCGGCTTAATGTACGACTTAAGTTTCGATGAGGAAATTAAAGATGGGGATGAAATTTTTGAAGATAAGGGTGTGAAGCTTTTAGTGGATAAAAAGAGCATGCTGTATCTTTTAGGTACCACCTTAGATTTTTCCGATGGCTTGAATGGGAACGGATTCCAATTCATCAACCCCAATGCAACTCGAACTTGCGGTTGTGGCGAAAGCTTTTCTATTTAGATAATTATTTTTGATGAAATCAAAATGTTAGGTAAACTACCAAGCGTGAAGAGAAATTGCCTTGGGCGGTGGCACACCAACCGTATGCTGAGCTAAATGAAATCAAAAGGTTTTCAAACTTTTCTTTAGTAAAGTCAGTAAAACAAACCCTTGATATTTGCGAATGTCAAGGGTTTTTTATTTATTTGATAAAATGATTATTAAAAATCAGCCATATCAAATTTGCTTCATTTCCAATGAGGCTACTTGTAAAAGCCTAAATTTGTTAGGTTTACAGCCAATCTTCGATTGTTAATTTTGGATTCCTAGTTCAATCAAATTACTTATTAACAATCAACTCAATATTTATGATTCTTTCTTCAATATTTAGAAATCTCTGTACTGTATTTTTATTTTTCTCTATACTTTCTTTACACGCGCAAGGTAAATTAATGCTTGTTGGTGGAGGAGGAGAAACTGATGGTGGATGGAGTGACACTCCCTATCAATGGATGGTTGATAATGCTGTGAATAAAACAATTGGCATAATCAGTTATTCAGATGCTGATAATTGGTTGCCTGATTACTTTGTAGCGCTGGGAGCAGTTGAAGCAGTAAATATCAAAATCGACTCCAGAGAATTAGCCAATCAAGCAGGAATGTTGGATAGCCTTAATCAATATGATGCTTTGTTCTTTAAAGGTGGTGATCAAAGTCGGTACTATGATTATTATAAAAATACTGCTGTTCAAAATGCTATTGAAGATATTTATAATCGAGGCGGAGTAATTGGCGGTACTAGTGCTGGAATGGCTATTTTGTCAGGAGTATTGTTTACTGCTTCCAATGGATCCGCTTATCCTTACGATGCGCTAACAGATATTAACAGCCAATATATGACCTTGGAAGATGATTTTCTTCACTTTTACCCCGATTATATTTTTGATACGCATTTTGTAGAAAGAGGGAGAACCTCAAGACTAATTGGGTTCTTGGCGAATTGGTACGAAAATCATGGAGAATTGATTAAGGGGATTGGAATTGATGACAGAACAGCTTTTTGTATTGATGAAAATGGAAAGGGAATAGTATATGGTACTGGTGCAGCTTCTATCTATCTTCCACAAGATTTTCAAATTCTCGATGGAAAAATTATCAATAGCAATGTGAAAGCAATACAAATAACACATGCTCACTCTTATGACTTAAATGAAGAGAGGATTTCTGAATGGGATTTAGCAAACCACAGTGAGCCTTCTGTGAATTTACCCTATTATCAGGTTTTTGCATCCTCTGAAACGATTTTGAACAGAAATAGAGATATGCTAGAAGAAGTAATCTCCACTACAATGTTAGAGGGTAAAATCCTTTTGATAAGTAAGGCTGCAAATTCTAAAGTTTCTTCTTACACAGAGTTTTTAGAAGAAAACTCCTCTTCTGAGGTAGTTTTCCTAGATATTTCTTCTTCTGAAGAACAAGAAGAACAAATTACTTTACGCAATAAGATTCGGGAAAGCAGTTTGGTGCTGTTTTTAGAACCGGGAGACATCAATTACTACTTGAATTTCGGCCCTACAGGAGAACTATTAAAATCTCATATGCTGAGAAATGAAATCACAAATGTTTTTTTAGGCGATATTGCTAATCAGTTAGGAGTAAGTTACGCTGATAATATTTATCAAGATCCGTTCAATGCCTATTATGATGACTTAGAATTCAGCGATGGATTAGCGGTGCTTCCAGATTTCAATATTATTACAGAAGCATATGGCCTTGATGATAAGGATTATTATGAGAATATTTCTTCTGCTGTTGTTGACAGAGTCTTAAGTCAAGATTTGAAGTATGGAGTTTACTTAACCGGAAGTACTTATTTTTCTTATACTATTAATGATGAAAATCAAGCTATAATAAAAATGGATGGTGAATTGTCCTCGGTTTTAGTGGAAAATTCAGGAACACGCTTTGCCCAAACTGATCAAACAGTTTCAGGAAGTAGCAGTAGAATGCAATACGCATTTGATAGTTTAAACTATCGGATAACGAAAGCCACAGCCTATGAGATTGGTGAGGTTCAAGCTCGAGATCAGGAGGAATATCAGTTTGAAGAGGAAGAGGTTCTATCTAATATTGAATTAAGTGACAGAGGTATTTACCTGCTACAAAACCCTATTGGTGATAAACTAAAACTTTATAAGGAGTCTTCATATGATTTTAATGTTAGTATTTTGTCAGTTGATGGTCGCTCCGTTTTTAATGGTGTTTTGAGAAATAATGGATTTAGCGAATTTAATGTGGGTTATTTACCCAATACCCGATATATTCTTATTGTTGAAGATGCGCTTAGCCGAAATAAATATCTATTAAATATTGTAAAAACCAATTAATATAATTGCGTTTTACATATCATTTAATTAATATTGAAATACTAATATGAAATTCATTCGAACATACATGTCAAGCAAGCCCATCCCGGTGCAAGCACGCAAATCATTAACCTTAATGAATTTGCAGCCTATATTTGATTGTTAGTTCACTCCAATTTTATTATTTCCTTAATTTATTAAGGCATATCTAAATTAACCTTTTAGGTTTTTCTTATATCATTATTTAATGTTTTACTTATGAGAACTTTTACTAAAGCACTCGTAGTTTTTCTTGCTACGTGTACGTTTGTATTTAATGTTACTGCCCAATCAATTCTTGTAAAAGGGACGATAACCTCTAGTGAAGATGGTTTGCCATTACCTGGAGTGAATGTCATGATAAAAGGGAGTGGGAATGGTACCACAACAAATGTTGAAGGTAATTTCCAACTTGAGGTCGACAAGGAGGCGACACTGATTTTTTCTTTCATCGGCATGAAAACAAAAGAGCTGGCTGTGAATGGCAGAAGTACCCTAGATGTGATTCTGGATTCTGATGTTTCTCAGCTATCTGAGGTAGTGGTAGTGGGGTACGGGTCAGTAGATCGGAAACTCCTGACAGGATCAGTGTCTCAAACCGAATCAAAAGAACTTTCCAATACTGTGAATCCAGATTTAAGTTCTGCTTTGCAAGGAAAAGTGGCGGGAGTTCAAATAAATCAGAACTCAGGTACACCAGGTGCCGCTCTATCCATTCAAGTGCGAGGCCAAAATAGTATTTCTGGAGGTACCCAACCACTATATGTAGTAGATGGTGTTCCGATCTCGTCAGGTAATTTTGGGCAAATTGGATACGAAGGCCAAGGGATTAGTGCAATATCTGATTTAAACCCAAATGATATAGAGTCCATCTCGGTATTAAAGGATGCTTCTGCTTCTGCAATTTACGGGGCAAGGGGTGCCAATGGAGTGGTTTTAATTACAACCAAAACTGGTGAAAGTGGCAAAACAAAATTTAATGTTGAGTCTTATTACGGCACACAAGAGATTTATAAGAGATTGGATCTATTGGATGCAGGTCAATTTAAGCGATATGTAAACGATATTGCCGCAGACGAGGGCGCGGCCCCTCCTTACTCTGACGAGCAATTGAATGATAATTCAATCAATACAGATTGGCAAGATGCAGTTTTGAGAACAGCACCTATCCAAAATCACCAAATCAGTGCTTCAGGTGGGGGTGATAAGACTAAATTCTATGCGTCTGCTGCATTATTCGATCAGGAAGGTATTTTGATCGGAACAGACTACAGAAGATATAGTGGTAGATTAAACTTAGATCATAAGGTCAATGATAAGTTAAATATTGATACAAAACTCAATATTAGCTTCTCAGAAAATAATAGAGTTCCTGGTGATCAGACTATTAATGGTGTCCTACCAAATGCTATTTCAAAACCTCCGGTACATCCTATTTATGATGAAAACAATAATTATTTAGAGCAAGGGTTTTGGGACAATCCCGTTGCAAATGGAACAGAAACCGATAATGTGGCGGAATCTTTTAGGACGCTTTTCAACATCGGTTGGGATTACAGATTCACGGATAATTTGAAATTCAGAAATCAGTGGGGAGTAGATTATTCTCATTTGATGGAAAGAAGATATGAACCGACTACCACAAGAAGAGGAGCTCAGAGTGGTGGGATTGGTATTAACGCTAATTCAAGGGTGACAAAAGTCATCCAAAATTCAACCCTCGAGTATAATAAATACATAAAAGATCAACATGATATCACTGCTTTGGTAGGGTCAAGTTTTGAATTGATCAATGATCGGTTTGATTTTATGCGTGCTAATAATTTCCCCTCTAATGATTTAAGATATATCGCTTCAGCTGGGAACATTGAAACTGCTAGCGCTAGTGGAAGTGAATATGCCATTAATTCTTATTTCGGGCGCTTTATGTATGCTTTTGAGGATAAATACATAGTCACTTTAAATTTAAGAGCTGATGGAAGTTCCAATATAGCACCTGCAAATCGATACCAACTATTGCCGGGTATATCTTTAGGTTGGAGATTGATTGAAGAAGGGTTTATGCAAAGCCAGGGTATTTTCAGTGACTTTAAATTAAGATTAGGCTACGGGAAATTGGGGAATGACAAAATTGGAAGAGGAAGATATCTGGCATTGTATGGTTCAGGAAATAATTATAATGCAAATCCAGGAATTATACCATCTCAGATCCCAAATCCTAACTTGAAATGGGAAGTTACTACCAATTACAATGCAGGCATTGATATTGCATTTCTAGGCGGAAAAATAAATTTCACTACTGATGCTTATTACAATATCACCACAGACTTGCTACAGTTTCGCCCTCTCCCAGGCTCTTCTGGATATGGTGGATATGATGAAAACATCGGGGAGATGGAAAACAAAGGTTTGGAATTTGCAGTAAATGCAAACCTTGTTTCAAATGAGGATTTTCAATGGTCGTTGAATGGAAATCTGTCTCTCAATAGAAATAGAATCCTATCACTTTATAACGGGCAACCGATCACCAATATAGGTAGAGGAAATAATGCCATAATTGAAGGTGAACCGCTTGGCGTTTTTTACATGTTTGAATCTTTGGGAGTAGATCCATCTACCGGAGAATTACTGATGGAAGATGTTAATAATGATGGACGCATTACTGATGCAGATCGACAAATCGTGGCTGATCCAAACCCTGATTTTATTGGAGGAATTAGTACTAATCTTAATTACAAAAATTTCGATTTGTCTATAGTAAGCCAATTCAGCTACGGTAATGATATATTTAACGGTACACGTCAGTATACTGAAAATATGACATTGGGTAGTAATGATAATCAGACCACTAGAATCATGAGGCGGTGGAGAGAACCTGGAGATATTACCAATGTCCCAAAGATAAACGGTAGATTTAATAATGAAATTACCTCTCACTACATTGAAGATGGCTCATTTTTTAGACTAAGAAACATCACCCTAGGCTATAATTTACCTGTAGATCTGATTTCAAAGTATAAGCTGACTAAAGTTAGGGTATATGCTAGTGCACAGAATTTATTGACGCTAACATCTTATTCGGGTATGGATCCTGATGTTAATTACTCAGGTTCTGATGCAACTCGCAAGGGTACTGACTTTTTCACTTTCCCAGTACCGATAATGTATACAGCTGGAATAAATATTTCATTTTAAAATTTTATGAAGATGAAAAACTTAAAAAACATATTCATTTACTCTTTTATCATTTCACTTCTTTCATGTGAGATTTTAGATGTAGAACCACCTTACGACAGGGTGTTGGCGGAAAATGCCATTTCTGATAAAAGAGGATTAGATGCGGCCATTAACGGGGTTTATGACGGAATGCAGAGCGGGGCAATTGTGCTGGATTATCTAGTCATTTCTGATTTAGCTGCTGATAATTTAGAAGCAGTAGGCTCAAAGATCGATTACATTACTATTAATAATAACGATCCCTTCAGCACCAATATATATGTGGAAGCGGTATGGAATGCCCACTATGATGTGATTAATAGAGCCAATAATATTTTGGATAATATCGGGTCTGTTGATGGAGTTTCTGAAGCTGAAGCTAACCGTGGAGAGGCTGAAATGCGAACTATCCGAGCTATTTGCTACTTTAATTTGGTCAGAATGTTTGGTGGGGTTCCACTTAGAGAGTCCGCTATAAACGGTGCTTCAGAAGAAGATATTTTTATCGGGAGAGCATCAGAAGCTGATACTTATCAATTTATTCAGGATGATCTAGAGATTTCGGAAGATTTATTGGAAGGAGCTGGAAGAGGTAATAGTGTAAGAGTTGATGAACCCACTGTAAAAGCATTATTAGCACGTCTGCATTTATATCAAGAAAATTGGGCGAATGCAGAAGCCTATGCAAAAAGTGTAATCGATGGTTTTGGGTATGAACTAGTAGAAGATTACACATCTATTTTTGATGAAGCTAATAGTAGTAACGAGATTATATTTCAGATTGATTTTCTTAATGATGATGATGTAAATACAATAGCTCGTTGGCTTTTGGCAGCAGGTAGATATGAAGCCGCGGCAACTGAAGATGTGTATGATCTTTACGAAAGTCAGGATTTAAGAGCCTCAGCTTCAGTGGGGGATGCAGGCGGAGATTTTTTCTGTAATAAGTACACAGGATTACAAAATGATGTGGACAACCTAATTGTCACTCGCTTATCAGAAATGTATTTGATAGCTGCAGAAGCCATCAACGAGCAGGCCTATGATGCAAATTCCGATGCCTTCGATTTTTTAAATGAAGTAAGAGAAAGAGCTGGACTAAATGAAATAACTAACCTTGAAGCAACGGATCAAGCATCTTTAAGAGAGGCGATCGCTTTGGAACGAAGAAAAGAATTGGCATTTGAAGGCCATAGATGGCATGATTTGGTCAGAACCCATCAAGCTCAAGCTGTTTTGGAAATCAGTAATCCCAATAAACTTTTATTCCCTATTCCCCAATCTGAAATAGATACCAATAAACATCCAGAAATGGTTCAGAATGAAGATTACTAAATCAATTTTTAAAAATCCTTAAACTAAATAATTATGAAAAATTTATTAAAATATTCTAAATTATGGGCCTTGTTTATAGGGCTAAGTATTTTGTTTTTCACTTCTTGTGACGAGGGCGAAGAGGACGAACCAACCCCTGAGCCAACAGCCAGTTTTACTTTTAGTCCTGATGCCCCGGAAGTAGGACAGGAAATTACTTTTACTAGTACTTCAGAAAATGCAACTTCATTCAGTTGGTCATTTGGTGATGGAGGAACGGCTACAGGTGAAAATACCACTCATTCATATGAGTCCGCAGGTGAATTTACTGTTACTTTAGTTGCTTCGGGAGAAGGTGGAAATCTAACAGTGGAAGAAACAGTTACTGTCGCAGAACCTGAACCACAGGCTGATCCTGTACAGGTCTATTTTGCAGACAATACTGGAGATGTGTTCACCATGCAGAAAATTTCAGGTTTAGGATTGGAAACTACTGTTGAAACTGCATTCGAAACTACAGGGTATACCATTCAAGTTTTTTATGATGAAAATAACGATAAAATCTACTACAGTGATGATGATAATGGGCAGGTGGTACGAGTTAATCCTGACGGAAGTGGAGAAGAAATTGTGGCGGAAGGAATTGCAGGGCCAAGAGGATTAGCAGTTAATGATGACGCAACAAAATTGTTTGTAGCTGATCGAGGAGCAGACGAAATTCTATCTTTTGACTTATCTACTGGAGAAAAAACAGTTTTGTATGATTCAGCTGATTTGGCAAATGCAATTGTAGATGCTGAATTCCAACCTGCTGCATTTTTACCGGAAGGTCTGACTTTCCATAACGGAGAATTGTTTTTCACATGTGTAGATTTTGATGCAGAGACCTTATGGAAAGCGACAGCAGATGGCGCAAGCGTAAGTAGATTGTTAGATTATGGGGAGGCTGGATTTGGGTATGCAGTTATTGTCGATACTGAAAATGATGTTTTAATCTTTGATGATGCAGATACTAATAATTTACTAGCTGTAAATTATGATGGTTCCGGGATAGAGGAAGTGGTAGCTACAGATGACTATACCTATGGTATCGGAATTGATTACGTTACTTCAAAAATCTACTGGTCAACAAGAGATGGCAGCGTAAAAAGAGCCAATAGAGATGGTTCGGAAGTGGAAACTTTAGTTTCAGCTGATGAGGGGAGAGTAAATAGAGGCTTAGTGATTGTGCCTACTAATTAAAATTTAATTTCTATGCGATATATTTTAATAATTCTTTTTACTGTATTGCTGGGGGCTTGTGCATCCATAGATGATGATTTTCCTGTGCCCCCAGCAAGCACAGTTTCCAAATTTTCGGTAGAAGTTTTGGATGAAGACGAGCGAGAGGTTCAATTTAACAATGAATCTATTATTCCTGAGAATGCAGGTTTAGCCTCTTACACTTGGTCTTTTGGAGATGGAACTACTTCTTCAGAAGCATCTCCTATCCATACTTATGAACAGTATGGCGAGTACCAGGTGAAGCTAGTAGTATTAACTACAAATAGTGGTGAAATCAAAGAATCATCCCAAGAATTAGCATTACTTCAAGCAGTTGATATTGATTTTACTCTCTATTACATGGATACTGATATGTTACAGATTATCGGAGTAGGGGAGGAAAATGTTAATGCTGATATAAATGGTTTTGGAAATGGACTTGCCATTGACAGAACAGGCGGTAAGCTTTACTATGCTGACGATGATAATTTATCTTTAAACATCATGAACTTAGATGGTTCAAATCCTGAAGTATTGTACGAGGGTTTGACCGGAATAGGTAGCGTAGCGGTTGATTCCGAATCAGGAAAAGTATATTGGACTAACCGAACTGATGGGGTAGTTCAAAGAGGTAATCTAGACGGGACAGGATCAGTAGAAACCATAATTGATGGATTATCACTACCAGAAGGTATTGCTGTCCATAATGGTAAAATTTATGTATCTGATGTTGATGTACCACCTATAGGAGAGAATATTTATGTAGCCAATAGTAACGGTTCAGGCTTGGAAATCTTCGTGGCCGGAAGTTGGGGTTATGGTATGGCCATCGACCCTGAGAATGAAAGATTATATTTTGGTGATCAGGCTGTTTATGACGATCCTGAAGATAACAGATTAAAAAGCGTTGATCTGAATAACAATTCAGATATCGCTACTGTCGCCACAATTGAGCCTATCGGAGCAAATGGAAGTCGGACTTATGGTATAAGCATTAATACGGAAGAAAATAAAGTCTATTGGACAGATAGGTCCTCAGGTAGAATCAAATCTGCTAATTTAGATGGCTCCGGTGTTGAAACAGTTATAGTGGCAGAGGGATCTCCACGCGGAATCGCATTAAGTTTTTAATTCTGTATTTAGGTTAAAAGTCGGAGGTTGTATGTGCCTTCGGCTTTTTTTATTATTTATTGTATTTGTTAATTACAGAATTGTATATTTATTTCTGTCACATAAATTAGAAAATTCTAAAGTTATATTTTAACATCTATTTACTTAAATGAAAAGAATTTTAGTCTTTATTCTCATTACGACATTTTTTTCTTGTCAAACCAAACAAGAAGAGAAATTACCTGTCCAAAATACTACGAAAGGAGGCTTATTTATTATTGGTGGAGGTTCTAGACCTGCCGCTATGATTGATAAATTGATCGAATTTTCGAATCTAAAAGCAGGCTATGGTTATATTCTTCCTATGGCTTCAGCCGATGACTCAGCCTATTTTTACGCAAATAAACAGTTTTCGGAAAAAGGCTTAACGGATTTAAAAGACTATACAAAAGGGGCAAATCAATTATTGGATTCCATTGAAAATGCCTCATTGATCTATATGGCTGGAGGGGATCAAAGGAGATTAATGGATGTCCTGACTGAAAAGGAACGGAATTCTATAAGAAAGGCCTATAAAAACGGAGCAATTATAGCCGGAACTAGTGCTGGTGCCGCAGTAATGAGTAAAAAAATGATTACTGGAGATGAAAGGAAGCATCCTGAATATCACGCTACTTTCCGAACCATAGAAAAAGGCAATATTATTTTTGATGAAGGTCTAGGTTTGTTGCCAGCAAATATTGTAATTGATCAGCACTTCATTTACAGGAGTCGGTATAACAGACTGCTAACCGCTGTTTTGGAGTACCCTGACCATATCGGTCTTGGGATAGATGAGTCAACAGCCTTATTTATAAAAAATGATTCAGCTACGGTGATCGGTGAATGGCAAGTTGTTAGCTTTCAAAATAGAAATCAAGAGTCTGAAAGCAAAAACGGTTTGTTAGGAGCAAGAAATCTTGAATTAAACATTTATCTTCCCAATGATAAATTCAAACTTCCGCAATGATAAAAAAGCTTCCGGATACACTAGTCATCATATTTTTCATTTTAATAGTTTTCACTTTACTAACTTGGATAATTCCTGCCGGCAATTATGAGAGAATTTTTGTGAACGACAGGGAAGTAATCGATCCGGATACTTTTTCATATTCCGAACAAAACCCACAAGGTTTATTTGATTTATTAAAAGCGCCAATAGAAGGATTCCAATCATCTGCTCAAATTATTGCTTTCATTCTATTAGTCGGGGGAGCTTTTGCTATTATCAATAAAACAGGAGCGATTGATTCTTCACTTCAATATGTAGTGCAATACAGCCTAAGCTATCCGAAAAGTAAAAAATGGATAATACCCATTATTATTACGCTATTTTCTTTATCAGGAGCCACCTTTGGAATGAGTGAGGAGGTTTTGGTCTTTGTCATGATCACTATACCTTTAGCTAGAGCATTGAATTATGATGTCTTAGTGGGTGTAGCGATTCCATTTTTAGGTGCAGGTGCCGGTTTTGCAGGTGCATTTGCCAATCCATTTACAATTGGAGTGGCTCAAGGAATAGCTGAACTAGCGCCATTTAGTGGGATGGAATACAGATTGTTGGTTTGGCTTATTTTTACCTTTGCAGTGAATATTTTCATTCTGAGGTATTGCTATTTATTAGACACAGGAAAGCGAAAGCATTATTTGACAGATATAAAATTCACAACACCATCGGAAAAGACAGACTTTAACGGAAGACAAAAACTGATCCTTATTGCATTTGCGCTCGCACTGCTGTTGTTGATTTATGGCGTCAATAGCTGGGGCTGGTACATCAATGAGATAGCTGCACTTTTTGTTGGGCTAGGAATTATTGCCGCAATAATTGGTAAGTTGGGTATGCAAAAAACGATTGATGCTATTATGGAAGGAGCTCGAGACCTGATGCCAGCCGCTTTGGTTGTAGCGCTATCAAAAGGGATTTTAATCTTGGCAACTGATGGTGATATTATTGATACCATATTGCATAGTTTAGCTTCCTTGTCGGAAGGAATTCCAGATTATGCTTCTATTCAAGTCATGTTTTTTGTTCAAAGCGCATTGAACTTCTTTCTACCTTCTGGTAGCGGACAAGCAGCACTCACAATGCCCATTATGGCGCCATTGAGTGATATTTTAGGAATTGGCAGGCAAACAGCAGTTTTGGCTTTTCAGTTTGGGGACGGTATTTCAAACTTGATAATTCCTACTTCAGGAGTTACTATGGGGGTATTGTCTATCGCGAAGATTCCATACGAAAAATGGCTGAAGTGGGCACTTCCAATTATTATTGTTTTTTCAGTTTTAGCTATGCTATTACTTTTACCTCCTGTTTTATTTTTTAGTTGGGCATGATTTGTATATTGTGGAATATAATAATTGAAAAATGCCACTTAATAAATTTAATCCTAAGTATCAAGGAGTTCAAACCAAAAGCACCAGCAAGCAGGAACAGAAATTCCATCAATTAATGGATGCTCTGGAGGAGCAAGAAATTCCCAAATCAGTAGTAAACTTAATTAACGAAGAAGTCGATAAGGTAAATCAAGCAGATTCGAAAAAATTATTAACGGCTCAGTTGGCAAAATCATTTCGAACGATATTAAAGATTGCAGAGAAAGAAATGAATTTAGTTGCTAAAAATCATTACAAAAATATGTGGTTGGCAATAGGGATGAGCGCATTTGGAATCCCTTTAGGTATAGCGTTTGGAGCTTCATTAAATAACTACGGTCTCATGGCGGTAGGTATACCTATTGGTTTTGCAATTGGAATTGCAATTGGTTCTAAAAAAGATAAAGAGGCTGAAGAACAGGGCAAGCAACTTGATATTGAGATATAGAATTTTCATCTCAATTTCTAAATTATTCCAACAACTTCCCATCTTTGTGATATGAATAAAGATAATTCAGCACCTATAGGTATTTTCGATTCTGGTATTGGCGGACTAACTGTGGCGCATAAAGTCAAAGAACTTATGCCTAATGAAAGTATGGTCTACTTTGGCGATATTGCGCATTTACCTTATGGTGATAAATCAGCGGCAGCTATTCAGGCCTACAGCATTAAAGTAACGGATGTATTGTTACAGCAAGGATGTAAGTTAATATTGATAGCTTGTAATTCAGCTTCCTCAGCAGCCTTCGAATTGGTTAAGGAGTATGTAGGTTCCAAAGCTAAAGTTTTCAATGTAATTGATCCTGTGGTTGAGCATGTTGGACAAAACTACAGCAAGCAAAAAGTCGGACTGATCGGTACGAAACAAACAGTAAATTCAAACGCTTATGAGTTGAAGTTAAAGCAACTTAACCCCGATGTTGAATTAAAGAGTTTGGCCACTCCACTTTTAGTACCTATGATAGAAGAAGGGTTTTTTGAAAATAGAATTAGTCATGATATAATTGAAGCATATCTTCATCACGATGAATTAAAGCATATCGAAGCTTTAATATTGGGATGTACGCATTATCCTCTAATCAAAAATGAAATTGATAAATTTTACAACGGAGGAGTTGATATTTTGGATTCAGCCAGCATCGTTGCCAAGCGATTGGAATACTTTTTAAAAGAGAATGCTTTGCTCTCAACTAAAAAAGATAGGAAAGATAGATTTTTGGTTTCTGATATTACGGCATCTTTTGAGGCGTCTGCTAAAATATTCTTCCATGACGAAGTGCATTTAGAGAAGTATCCTATTTGGGATTAATCGGAATTTTAAGTGTGAACTGTGATCCCTCATTTACTGTAGAAGTAACGGAGATTTCTCCAGCTAAAAAGGAAATAGCCCGATGTGCTAAAAACAATCCTAAGCCGGATCCTTGTGTTTTATTACTTATTTTAAAGTACGGCTTAAAAAGATCTTCAAAGTATTTTTCTGGAATGCCGTCACCATTATCTTTCACATGTATGTAAAAATAGTAGTTACCTGAATCAGTGAATATTTCTATTTCATTTTTCGTTCCGTTTTGATAGAGCAAAGCATTCTCTATAATATTGTCAAGAGCTATTCTTAGAAGGGACTTATTGGCTTGTACATCTGCTGCATTTTCCCTTATATCTAGTTTTATACTTGCGTTATGCTCCTCAATTTCCAGTGACATATCCTTAATACATTCATTCACAAGTTCTGTAATTTTAACATTTTCGATCTTGTGAGAATTATTAAGTGCATAAGCCATTTGTAATTTGAAAAGCATTTTATCCATACTCATAGCTGTGGTATGCACTTTGCTAAAAAGGGCTTTCATTTCATGAGGATCTTCATTGATCTGAGCAATGTTATTCAATCCCAATAGTGTCCTGATGGGTCTTCTAATGTCATGGGAAGCTCTATATAAGTAGGTGTCTAATTCCTTATTGATTTCCAATAATCGTGTTGTTCTTTCAGATACTTTTGCTTCCAACATCTCATTGAGTTTATCAATTTTCTGATTTTTGTTTCTAAGGGTAAAAGCGTACCAAAGAACTACCAAAAGTGTGACAGCAATGATAATCAAAAGAGCTGTCCTTAATTTTAAATGGGAGGATTGAAGTTTATTAGTGTTTTGAAGTAGTTCTAATTTACTAATTTCTTGTTCCATCAGGTGTCTTTCATGCAAACTTGCCACGTCATTGCTCATATTAATGGAATCTCTTATATTATCCTGTAAAATGTAGTCTTTCAAGTACTGATTTGCCATAGCAGTATCGCCTTTAATTTCTGCTACTGTGGCTCCGACTTTTAAGTATTCTGCCTTAGATTTTGGGTTTGTAATGGGATAGTTATTTGCAATATCCTGCATTGTTTCAAATTTACTTACAACAGAGTCGGCATTATCCATTTCAAGATAAATCCAACATAAGTAAATTAAAGCATTCATTCCACTATTGTACACGCCTGCATTTATGCTGGTTTCAAAATCTTTTTCCAAGAGAGGAATTGCTAAATTGTAGTCTCCTTTTTCATAATAAATAGTAGCTTTATTTCCATTATTAAGTGCTAACCGAACGGAGTCATTTAAAACGGAAGATAACTTAACTGCCTTATCGATATTAATTAAGGCATCGTCAAAACGATGAGTTCTTCGATAAGCAATTCCTTTTATTTCATATAATCCCAGCAACGAAAAGGAATCTGAACGACTAAATTTTTTCACCTTTTTTAAAGTTTCCAATCCTTTGTCTGCATATTCAATACCAATATCGTTATTCCAGCCATTCATATTTATTCTCCCGATTCTATTGTAAACGGCTGCCAGGGTGGCGTGGACTTTTAATTTTTCAAGTATTGAAGAAGTTTTTAAATAACATTCTAAAGATTCTACCAATCTATTCTCTCGGTAGTAGAATTGGCCTAATTTATAATATAGAAAAGCTTGAAATTCATTAGAAGATTTAGTGGCTGGAATTAGTTTCGAAATCTGTTTAATTCCTAATTGGTATTCGTTGTTTCTTTCGGCCAAAGCCAGAAGTTTCAAATGCTTTTTAAATTCTGAGAAGTCGGATATCTGCTTTGATGGTATTTCATTAATCTCTTGAGCTAACTTTTTATTATCAACCTCAACTGAATGATCTGAGTTGATTTCATGTTTATAATAACTATCCAATGAATCAAAAGATAAATTCTGTGAAACACCTACAGTTATGAAGGAAAAAATCAATAAAAATTGTACTAAAAAAGTCCTTATCACTTCTATACTTAGTTTGAGTCTTGGCTTGAGGCAGTGAGCATCAATAATATAAATTCAAAAATAGGATTATTTTTAAACTTAACCTGTACCAATTAGTAAATTTCATCCCAATTAAACCATAGTTCTATCGAATATCTTACTTGGATTATTTTTAGATATGGTCTTAATCAAAGAAAAAGATTGAACATCAATTATAATAAACTTAACTTTGCACTTTAAGTAAAAAATCATGAGCGATATCATCAAACACGAATGCGGGATAGCCTTTATCCGCTTAAGAAAACCTCTCCAATATTTCATCGATAAATATGGTCCGCTTTACGCCATGAACAAGCTTTATTTGCTGATGGAGAAGCAGCACAACCGTGGGCAAGATGGTGCTGGAGTAGGAAATGTAAAGCTTAATGTGGAGCCAGGTCATCGATATATCAGTCGTTATCGCTCTGTTGATAATCAACCAATCACCCATATTTTTAAGAAAATCTCGAAGAAATATAAAAAAGCTAAGAAGGAAGGTGGAAAGTGGTTTAACCAAGAAAAGTGGTTAAAAGAGAATTGTGCCTTTACTGGAGAGGTGTGGTTAGGTCATTTGAGATATGGAACACACGGGCAAAATTCCATTGAAAACTGCCACCCAATGTTACGTCAAAACAACTGGAAAAACAGAAGCTTGATGGTGGCTGGCAATTTTAATATGACAAATGTTGAAGAGCTTTTTGATATTTTAACTGAACTAGGACAGCACCCCAAAGAAAAGGTAGATACCGTTACGGTGATGGAGAAAATCGGCCATTTCTTAGACGAAGAAAACCAAAGGATATTTGAGGAGCACAAGGATGAGTATACCAATGCGGAAATCACTCAAATAATTGAAGAGAAATTAGATTTGTTGCAAGTTTTACAAAGGGCTTGTAGAGATTTTGATGGCGGGTATGCAATGGCAGGTATAACAGGTGCTGGCCACGCATTTGTAGCTCGTGACCCTTCTGGCATAAGACCAGCACATTTCTATGCTGATGATGAGGTAATTGTAGTAGCATCCGAAAAAACAGCAATTAAGACTGCATTTAATGTAAATTACAAGGATATTCAGGAGATTAAACCAGCTCATGCTCTAGTGATGAATACCAATGGAGATTACAAAATGGAGCAGTTTATAGAGCCGTTGGAAAGGAAATCGTGCAGTTTTGAGAGGATTTATTTTTCCAGAGGATCCGATCCTGAGATTTATGCAGAAAGAAAAATGCTAGGGAAGCTTTTGGTTCCAACGATCCTTAAGGCTATCGATTACGATTTAGAAAATACGGTTTTCTCCTACATCCCCAATACTGCAGAAACTTCCTTTTTAGGAATGATGGAAGGAATGGAGGAGCATTTGGCTAAAAGACAGCTTAAAGAACTGCGAAGTGCCAGAGAAGATGACCATGCTCTTGAAAAACTACTATCATTTCGGCCAAGAGTAGAAAAATTGGTTATCAAGGATGCCAAATTAAGGACTTTTATTACCGATGATGCGCATAGAGATGATTTGGTGGCACACGTATATGACACTACGTATGAAGTAATCAAAAAGAAAGTGGATACGGTGGTTGTGATTGATGATTCCATTGTTCGTGGTACTACCTTGGAAAAAAGCATTTTACGAATGCTAGATAGATTAGAACCAAAGAAGATCATCATAGTCTCATCAGCGCCTCAAATCCGTTTCCCTGATTGCTATGGGATTGACATGAGTAAAATGAAAGATTTTATTGCTTTCCGTGCTGTGTTAGCTCTGTTAAAAGAGACGAAGCAGGAAAATATATTAGAAGAGGCTTATCAAAAATGTTTACATAGTGACAATACAGAGAATCACGTAAAAGATGTATTTGCACCTTTCACTTATGAACAAATCTCAAGGAAGATAGCTGAACTAGTAAAAATCGATACGATTGAAGCAGAGGTGGAAGTGATTTACCAAACAGTAGAAGATCTACACAAAGCAAGTCCGGAGCATTTAGGCGATTGGTACTTTACAGGTGACTTCCCAACTCAAGGAGGCAATAGAGTGGTGAATAAGGCCTTTGTTAACTTTATGGAAGGAAAAGAAGTGAGGGCTTATTAGAATTTTCTAGTTGGCAAGGTTACAGGTTGTCAAGTTGGCTAACTGACCACTTTTAAACTTTAAACTCACGAACCTGCTAACATAGTTTTTCCATTCTCGAAATACTTTCCTATTTTTAATCACCGCAAATTGACTAAGGAAGGCATGATTAAGAACTCATACGTATTTTTCATTTCACTTACAGCTGCCTTGGGTGGCTTTTTGTTTGGTTTTGATACGGCTGTAATATCCGGAGCAGAGCAAGCTATTCAAGAAATATGGGAGCTTTCTGACTGGATGCATGGCTTTTCTATTGCTATTGCACTTTACGGGACAGTAATAGGTGCATTAGCTGCGGGTTATCCCGCTAACCGTTTTGGAAGAAAGCCTATGTTGTTATTAATTGGCGTTCTTTATACGGTTTCAGCTTTAGGTTCAGCTTTAGCACCTGATGTGAATACTTTTATGTTCTTTCGTTTTTTGGGCGGCTTGGGAGTTGGGGCTTCATCTGTAATTGCCCCGATGTATATTAGTGAAATTGCTCCTGCCGGTAAAAGGGGAATGTTAGTGGCCTTATTTCAATTCAATGTTGTATTGGGAATCTTGATTGCCTATTTCTCTAATTATTTAATTGCATTGGCAGATTTGGAAAGTAGCTGGAGATGGATGTTGGGGGTAGAAATAATTCCTGCCATATTATATTCATTATTGAGCATCCGCTTGCCGAGAAGCCCTAGATGGCTAATTGCCAACCGTAATGATTATGAGGATGCCAGAATGGTTTTAACCAAGACCGATCCTGAAAATGTAGATCATATAATCAAAAACATTGAAAAGGAGAAAGCGAAAATGGAAAAAAGGGAAGGCTTTTTCGCACTTTTCAAAAAGCAATATTTCAAATTTACTTCAATGGCTATTTTAATTGCTTTTTTTAATCAACTTTCCGGTATCAATGCCATTATATATTTCGCCCCAAGAATATTTGAATCTGCAGGTATAAGTACAGAAAATGGATTGCTGTCCACCATGGGAATCGGGTTCATTAATGTGATTGCCACCATGATCGGTCTTTATTTGATTGATAGGATGGGTAGGAAATTCTTACTCTATTTGGGTTCCGTAGGGTATTTAATTTCTTTAAGTTTGATGGCAATTAGTTTTAGCGGGGACGTAATTCCTTCTAACCTACTTCCCTTCTTTGTATTTCTATTTATTGCTGCGCATGCAGTGGGAAGTGGCTCTATTATTTGGGCCTTTATTGCTGAAATCTTTCCTAATAAGCTGAGAGCACATGGACAATCCATTGGAAGCTTTACCCATTGGCTATTTGCTGCCGTCATTGCAAACGTTTTTCCCTTTTTCGCAAATGCATTTGGTTCATCGTCCATATTCTGGTTTTTTGCTATAATGATGTTTATACAGCTTTTATGGACTATTTTTGTGATGCCGGAGACCAAAGGACGAGAACTGGAAGAAATAAAATAGTAGCCATAAATAAAAATGATTTGGCTTTCATCACGGAAAATATTATTATTGAATGTGGATAATTTAAAATATTTGATCATTTCTGATTCTACTCAAAAGCCGATCCCTCAATTGGAAGTAAAAAAATTTGAGCTACAGAATTTACAGCCGATATTTGACTGTTAGTTTACACATTTCTTCTTAGTACCGGGAGCATTACCACAGCAGCTCCTAAATATTGGAATTTAAGTTCTTAACAACATCACTTTTAAAAATGAAGAAATTTGTATTGGCTATCCACGGAGGAGCAGGCACTATTCTCAAAAAAAACATGACCACTGACAAAGAAAATGCTTATCATGAGGCACTTAGAGAAGCATTAGAGGCTGGGAATGATGTATTAAATAAAAAAGGAACTTCCATTGAAGCGGTTTCTGTTGCCGTTGCTATGATGGAAGATAGTCCACTTTTCAATGCTGGTAAAGGATCAGTTTATTCTAATAGCGGAAAAAATGAAATGGAAGCATCCATCATGGAAGGTGGTGATTTGAGAGCGGGAGCCATTGCCGGAGTAAAAAATATTAAAAACCCAATTCAGCTAGCTAAATCAATACTCTTTGATGATGATTTTGTATATCTCATTGGAGAAGGTGCGGAAGAGTATGCCGCGAAGAGGAAACTGGAAAAAGCAGCAGATGAGTATTTTCATACGCAATTTAGAAAAGATCAATGGTTGGCGGCAAAAGGAGAAGGCAAAGTACTGTTGGATCATGATGCCGATAAAAAGTTTGGAACGGTGGGTGCAGTGGCCTTGGATATATATGGGAATCTGGCAGCGGCTACTTCAACAGGGGGCTTGACTAATAAGAAGTATGGCAGAATTGGAGACAGCTCAGTTATAGGTAGTGGAACTTATGCAAACAACAACACATGTGCTATATCATGCACCGGATATGGAGAATTTTTCCTAAGAGCCATAGTTGCTTACGATGTTTCTTGCTTGATGGAGTATAAAGGCCTAAGCTTAAAAGAAGCTTGTGATCAAGTAGTGATGAAAAAGTTAGTTGAAATGAAAGGGGAGGGTGGTCTTATTGCTTTGAGTTCTCACGGTGATTTTGAATTTAGTTTCAATTCTGAAGGAATGTATAGAGGAGTTGTTGGTTCTGAATTAAGTTTAAAAACTTACATTTATAAATAGCGCTTAATTTCTTTTCCATTTCCTAAAACCTTTCCTATTATCAGGCTGTTACACTACCGTAATTAGAAATTAAATTATGGCAAAAAAGCAAACAGCAAAACCAATTGATATAAAAATAAAGGAAGCCTACGTGGATTTTGTTTTAGAAAATGGAAAAGAACCTGCTTCTATCTACAAATTCGCTAAAGATTTGAAGATGAGTGAGGTAGATTTTTATAATCACTACAATTCCTTCAAAGCTTTACAAAAACATATTTGGGCAGATTTCCTCAAGGAAACGATCGAAAATTTACATTCCGAAGAATCTTTTGTGGAATATTCATCGCGTGAAAAATTATTGGCATTGTACTTTACATTAATAGAGGTATTGAAAGCCAATCGTTCTTATGCCATGATGGATTTACAGAAAATGCGAAAGGGAGATGTAAAGCCAGCCTTTTTGGAAGCCTTCAAGAAGCATTTTCATAAATTTGTGGATGAAATTTTATTGCAAGGAAAGGAAACGGAAGAAATAATTGATAGGCCTGTTATTGGAGATAGATATGTAGAAGGTTTGTGGATTCAAACCCTTTTCATACTTCAATTCTGGGCAAATGACGACAGTAAGGATTTTGAAAAAACAGATGCTGCTATAGAAAAAGCGGTGAATGTTGCCTATGACTTGATGGGTAAAAGTCCTCTCGATTCCATGTTTGATTTTGCCAAATTCATATTCCAAAATCGATAATCATGAGCGAAAGAAAAGAACAATCTCGAATCCCTATATCAAAAATTCAGCGAGCTAGCAAATTTGTAACCACTGGGGCAAAAGTTGGAGGGAACTTTATAAAACATTATTCAAAGAAGGCTTTCAATTCTAAGCTTGATCGATCTCAATTGGATTTAGATAATGCGGAAGATATATATGAGTCCCTGAGTGAATTGAAAGGAAGCGCTCTTAAAGTGGCTCAAATGCTAAGCATGGATAGAAATTTACTGCCGCCTGCTTATCAGGAAAAGTTTACCATGTCACAATACAGCGCTCCACCATTGTCTTATCCTTTAGTGGTAAAGACCTTTCAAAAAACGTTGGGTAAAAGTCCAGAAGCGATTTTCGATGATTTTACAAAGAATGCCGTAAATGCAGCTTCGATGGGACAGGTTCATCGGGCCACCAAGGATGGTAAAAAGCTTGCTGTAAAAATTCAATACCCAGGAGTTGCAGATAGCATAAGCTCCGATTTACGATTGGTTAGACCTTTTGCTACTCGCTTATTCAATATGAGTAATGCTGAATTGGATCATTACATGAGCGAAGTGGAAGGGAAATTAATGGAGGAAGCTGACTATGATTTGGAATTGAGACGTTCCAAAGAAATTACTGAAGCCTTAGCTGGAAAAATTGAAGGACTTTATTTCCCTAAATACTATGAAGAGTATTCTGGCGGACGAGTAATTACTATGGACTGGTTGGATGGAGTGCATTTGAAAGAATTTTTGGCAACTAACCCATCTCAAGAAACCAAAAACAAAATTGGTCAAGCACTATGGGATTTCTATAATTTCCAATTTCATGAGCTGAAGCAAGTGCACGCAGATCCACATCCAGGTAATTTTATGTTCATGGATGATGGTACCATGGGTATTATAGATTTTGGATGTATCAAGGAAATCCCGGACGATTTCTACGAAAATTATTTTGCTTTGCTTAAGCCAGGATTTTTGCAAGATAAAGCAGAAATAGATAAACGTTTTAAGGCTTTAGATTTCTTCCACGAAAAGGATACCCCTGCCGAAAGAGAAATTTTTAGTGGCGTGTTTACTGAAATGATTGGTATGTTGAGCAAGCCCTTTCAATATGATATATTCAATTTTGGAAACAATGCCTTCTTCGAAGAAATATATGCCATGGGCGAACGAGTTTCTAAGATGAAAGAAGTACGAAATAGTAATGGTGCTAGAGGATCAAAGCATGGGCTATACGTAAATAGAACTTATTTTGGTCTATATAATATGCTCAATCAATTGGATGCGGAAGTAAAAATCACCAAGCCAGTTTGGTTGAAAGGAAGCACAGAGAAAGTGGCTTAGGCGATCATCTTGTTCCTTTTATGGTTAAAAATAAATGTATAAACCTCATTCATATTTTAATGAATGAGGTTTTTATTTTGAAGTGTAATTTAGGGATCTATTTATATTTTTCAAACCAGCCCGTGATGTAGGCAACATGTCTAATAATATTACTTGGTCTTGCCGTAATACCGTGTCCTGCTCCCGGTATTCTTACCATTTTACTTTCTACCTCCAGCAATTTCAATGCACCATAATATTGCTCAGTTTCACTCATGGGAGTCCTATAATCATTTTCTCCCGTCACCAAGAGGGTAGGGGTTTTTACATTTCCAACCAATGAAATCGGGGATCTCTCTAAATATTGTTGAGGATCTTCCCATGGCTTTTTATTAAACCAATACTGAGGATAATAATTATAGCCATCTGCAGTTAAACTAAAGCTGTACCAATTGATTACCGGCTTGCTTACAACCGCTGCTCTAAAACGATTTGTTTTGCCAATGCTCCATGCTGTTAATACTCCACCACCACTTCCACCAGTAATATAAAGTCGATTTTGGTCAATAAAGCTTTTGTCCTGCATCATGTCAACACCAGACATTAGATCATCATAATCTTCACTTGGATAATTATGATTGATGTAGCCTCCAAATTCCTCACCATAGGTAGTACTTCCTCTAGGGTTGGTATATAAAACTACAAAACCTCTTGAAGCCATTAATTGAAGTTCCGGACTAAAATGAGGCCCATAGGCTAAATGAGGACCTCCATGAATTTCTAAAATCAATGGGTATTTTTCATTTTCATCAAAATCTGGAGGATAAACAATCCAACCTTGAATGTTTTTATCATCGAATGAAGATTTGAAATTAACCTCTTCTACTTTACCAATATTCTTATTTTGAAGGAATGTATCGTTCAGATTTGTGATGGTTCTATTGGCCATTTTTGTTGGGAAATGACCAACTGATAATTCTCCTGGACGTTGGGTGTTAGCCTTGGTGTATGCATATCTTCCGTTTTTAGCTATACTATAACTTCCACCTGAATAAGGTCTTCCGAAAGATCCATTTCCAATTCCTCTTGTGATTGTAACTGCATTTCCGTCCATTTTTAGATTTGCCAAAACACCATTTCCATGGTCATCATAATAAGCGAATATGCTTTTGCTGTCTTTGGCCCAAGTCAAATTTTTGAAATCCCTATCTAATCCATGATTGAGCTCTTTCGCATTGTTACCTTCAACGTCCATCACAAAAACATGGTCTAATTGATAACCCACAAACTGATCTTCATAGCTTAAATAGACAATAGACTTACCATCTGGCGAAACAATAGGACTATGATGAGGACCCTGTCCTTCTGTTAATTGTGTTAAAGCTCCTGTTGCTATGTTGATTTTGAAGATGTGTGTGTTGTTTGGTTCTAAATCCGCCTTCTCAGATCGATTAGCTGAAAATACCAAATGTCTTCCGTCAGCAGTCCATGATGGGGCCGCATGATTGTAATCTCCGCTAGTCAGTTGGCGCGGAGCTCCTCCTGCTGCATTCACGATAAATACATGATTGTAAGCAGGTTCTAAAAATGAAAAATTACCATCTGATTTATAAGAAACTTCTTCTATTACTTTTCCGGGGGAAGCCCAATCTGCTCCCTTCGGAGGGGAGGGGAATTGTCCAAAACTTTCTTGTTTTTCAGGAACACTCATGTTGAAAGCAATATGTTCTCCATCGGGTGACCAGGTGATATTTCCAGGTCCAGATGCCAGGTTTGTGACAGAAGCTGTTTGGCCGGTTTCCATCCATCTAACAAATATTTGAGAACTTCCTTCTTCCGCTGACACATAAGCCAATTTTTTTCCATCGGGCGACCAAATAGGCTGTTTGTAACCAGACTTTCCTGACGTTAACGGCATATGATTTTCACCAGTAAAATCTATGATCCATAAATTAGTATATTTTCGATCAGTCATCACGTCAAATTGATTTCTTACATACACTATTTTTTCACCATCAGGAGAAATTTGTGGATCACCAACATATTGCAAATCGAATATATCCATATACTCTAATGGAGTTTTTTCCTGAGCATATGAAACCACTCCCAAAAGGAATAGGAAGGAAGTTAGCAGTAGAATTTTCTTCATAATCTTAAGTTTTATTATTGTTACTTCTCAAGTTATGAATTTATTCAATTGTATTGATGGATATTATATTAATGGTTTATAAAAAAGGCCTCAAATTTATGAAGCCTTTTGGAGTGGGTATTAATTTAAATTTTATTGATTACCTGGAATAAGCATAGGGGTTTTACCATCTGTTATAATCACTTTTGCATTCGGGCTTTTGGCCAATTCTTTGAAAGCTTCGATACTTCTTAATTGAATGATGGCATCATTTAATCCTTCGGCCAAAATTTTCTGTGCATCTCTATTGCCTTCTGCTTCAATTCTTCTTCTTTCAGCTTCCTTGCGCTCAATTTCCAAAATAAAATCCATACTCATGGATTCTTGCTCCGCTTGTAATTTCCGTTCTATGGCGGCTGATAATTCACGTGGGAGTTCAATGCTTTTCATTAAAACTTCCTCTATGATGAATCCTCGCGGACTTAACACTTCAGTCATTCTTTCTTTAATTTCCGTTTCTATCTGCTTTCTTTTTCCCGAATGCATATCCTTGGCCATAAAATTGGCGGAAATATCAGAGGAAGCTGATCTGAAAACAGGTAGTATGGCATTTCTAACATAGTTTTGACCAATGTCTTCTATTATTAAAGGAGCCATGTCCTCTTTTATTCGATAAAGAATGGAAATTTCGGACTGAATGCTTAGACCTTCTTTACTGGGCAGGCTAAGATTTAGTTCAAGGTTCTCGGTTCTTGTAGGGGTTTTGATCATCTTCGTAAAAAATGGGTTTATTCCGTAAAGACCAGCATAATATACATCAGGGTCTATTTTGCCAAGTTTTCTTTTTACGCCAACTTCACCTTGACGGACAACAGTACAACTACAAATTAATAGTGCAACTAAGGGAATCATTAGATTTTTCATGGGTTTCTAGTTTTTTCCATTTACAACCAATAATTATACCGATGTGTTAAGTATTTAGTATGTTATATTGTACGGAAATGATGAGTGAACAAGAAAAATTAGAATTAGAGACCAATTATGCCATGAAAGTAGTATTTGAGGGTTTTCTTTTTGATCAAATTAGGACAGAGTTAGAAGAAAAGGGCCTGCACGAAAAGCAGATTGCAAGTATAATTAAGGAGGTTGATGATATTGATTTATTAAATTCCGTTGAACCTAAGCTTGCAAAGAGAAGATTTAAATACGAAAAATCTGGGGCAGGCATTTTGGTTACAATGGCACTTTGCTTATTCTATTTAGCATATAGTTACGAAATGATTAAATTGGAAAATTTAGAATTTGGACTTGTAACGGTATTTTTACTTACGCTTTCCTTTATATTTTATAAAAAGGTAAAAAAGCCGCAAGGAAAATTTGTAAATAAAAATAAATTCAAGAATGATTAATGAATTCCTGATTTTCGAATCTTGTCCTTTTTGATTAATTTGTTAACAAATTTTAAGGTCATGGCAGAAAGAAAATATAAAAGCTTTAAAGAGTTTTATCCATACTACTTAACCGAACACCAAGACCCTACTTGTAGGAAATTGCATTTTATAGGTACCGCTTTATTGTTTGGTGTTTTAGCTTGGGCTTTGATTACCCAAACCTATTGGGGTTTAGCATTAATTCCCGTTGTAGGCTATGGTTTTGCTTGGGTAGGACATTTCTTTTTTGAGAAAAACAAGCCAGCTACTTTCATCTACCCACTTTGGAGTTTAGCCTCGGATTTTAAATTGTTCTTTCAGATTTTAGTAGGTAAACAACCACTCAATCCTCAGCGATGATTTTCGGGTATAGTTTAAAGATTACTGCTCCGCATAAAATACTGAACAGTAATAGGGCGCTGGCTTTTAAGATTTCCCCATATATAAATAAGCCAGTACTGAAAAGGAATCCATACACTCCCATACTTCCTGCTATCATACAAATGATTCCTGTAGGCACTTTCCATTTCTGAGATTTCTCCTGTATTAATCCTTTTGATGATAATCTTGCACTGATGTTCTTCCAACCTGGCCCACCCGGATTTACTTTATTTAAGAAATTGGCTAATTGTTGATCGGTGGTTTTTTCGGTAAGAAAACTAGCTGTTACCCAGCTTACCGTTGTAATAGTGACCCCTATAATTAGTTTTTGCCAGGAGAGTAGCTCATCAAAACCAAATGGCTGATCTGCAAATGCAAAATAAAGTGCAATAATAAAGCTGACCACCATGGCTACAATTTCACTGATGGCATTGATTCTCCACCAAAACCAGCGGAGAATATAAATTAATCCAGTACCAGCACCGATTTGCAACAATATTTCAAAGGTTTGTAAAGCGTTTTCCAATACCAAGGCCATTAGCATGCTGAAAATCATAAGAACTACAGTTAATAATCTCCCTAGCAGTACTTGCTTACTTTCAGAAGCTTTAGGATTAATGAATCTTTTGTAAACATCATTGACCAAATAGGATGAGCCCCAATTTAAATGAGTGGAAATTGTGCTCATATAAGCTGCCACTAATGAAGTGACTACCAATCCAAGAAGGCCTGCTGGAATAAAAGTCAGCATAGCTGGATAACCCATATCGTGCGTAGCCACTCCTGAATTTACAGCAGGGAATGCCTTCGCAAAACTATCCAAATCGGGAAAAACAATAATGGAACACAGTGCAACGATTATCCATGGCCACGGACGGATGGCATAATGTGCCACATTAAAAAATAATACAGCCTTGATGGAATGATCCGCATTTTTAGCAGCAAACATTCTTTGTGCAATGTATCCGCCTCCACCAGGTTCCGCTCCTGGATACCACGTACTCCACCATTGCACAAGTAGTGGGATTATCAAGAGCATCACCCACATTTCAGGATTGGAGAATGAAGGGAAAAAGGATAATTTGTCCACCACATTTTCATGGACTAACAAATTATCTAAACCTCCAACTTTGGGATGGTTCAAAGCTACGTAGGCAGCGACCAAAGCACCCCCCAAAGAAAGAAAGAATTGCAGGAAATCTGTAAACAAAACCCCTCTTAAGCCACCCAAACTGCTATAGATTACTGTGATAATTCCTGCAATCACTACCGTTTGCACAGGGCTTAGTCCTAATAAAACGCCTCCTATTTTAATGGCTGCCAAACTCACGGAAGCCATGATCATCACATTGAAAAGAAATCCTAAATAGATGGCTCGAAAGCCTCTTAAAAACCGAGCAGCTTTGCCAGAGTATCTTAATTCATAGAATTCAACATCGGTGAGCACACCTGATTTTTTCCATAAGCCCGCATAAACGAAAACGGTCAACATTCCAGTCAGCAAGAATGCCCACCATGCCCAGTTACCAGAAACACCATTTTGGCGGACAATATCTGTTACTAAATTAGGGGTGTCAGTTGAGAAAGTGGTGGCTACCATTGAAACACCCAAAAGCCACCATGGCATTTTACCTCCAGCTGCAAAAAATTCGGAGGCACTTTTATTTTTTCTGGACGTCCAAAAACCTATTCCTAAGGAAATTAATAAAAAACCAAAAAGAATAATCCAGTCAATGGTATTTAAAATCATATTGAAATACTAAAAATTTGCCTGAATATAGAAAAGAATTTTAGCTTAGCATGAGATAAGAAGGTCAGACCAGAATATTTTTCAAATCAAAATGTATTTTTAATCAAAACAGTTAATGCTATTTAGGGATCGACAATCTACAAACTTCAAACTTCCAACTCCCTATCGCTCCTTCGTTTCTACCTTTATTTTGCTTTCCAAGGTCTTATGAACCGGACATTTATTGGCTATTTCAATCAGTCTTTTTCTCTGTTTTTCGTCCAATGAGCCTTTAATTTCAATGCTTCTATCAAAGAATGTGATTTTGCTGTTATCCGATTCGCAATCTTGGCTGTCTTCATCATAGCGTTGATCTTGATCCACATGCACTAAAATTTCATCCACATCCCAATTTTTTCTATTGGCATACATTCTCAATGTTATGGCTGTGCAAGCGGCTAATGCAGAAGTTAATAATCCATAAGGGGAAGTACCGAAATTATTACCGCCCACATCTTCAGGTTCATCTGCAATCAAATGATGCCCTTCTGCTACAATTTGTGTGGTGTATTGATCTTCCTTTTTGCCGATAAATGCCACTGTCTGCGAATCAGTAGATATTTTTTGTTGCTTTGGTTTTTCAATATACCGATCTGCCCATGTGGCAATTACTTCACCTGCATATAGTGAGTCTTCTTTATTACTCAATAAGTGATCTGCACCGTCTAATGAGATAAAACTTTTTGGATGATGTGCTTTTTCATAAAGGGTTGCTGCATTGGAAATGTCCACAGTTTGATCCTGTGGGGAATGTAAAATTAGTAATGCTTTCCGTAAGTCTTTTATCTTTTTCAGATTGTCCTTACTTTGAAGATCATCTAAAAACTGTTTTTTAATTTTAAAGGGTCTTCCGCCTATATTCACTTTAGCCTCGCCTTTTTTGAGAATTTCTTCCTTTTTATCTTCAATTAAATTTAAAACATGATCTGCTTCTGCAGGAGCTCCAATGGTAGCAATTGCAGCAACTGAATCTATTAAATCTGCAGCCATTAAAACTGCTGCTCCACCCAGCGAATGGCCAATTAATAAGCTTGCTTCTCGGTAATTTTCTTTTAAATAGTTTGACGCTTTAATCAAATCGTCAATATTGGAGGAGAAATTAGTATCAGAAAACTCACCCTCGCTTTGACCCAAACCAGTAAAATCGAAACTTAAGACAGCGAAGCCTTTTTTGGTCATGGATAAAATAATATTTCTAACCGCATTAAGGTTTTTGTTGCAGGTGAAACAATGGGCGAAAATGACATAATTATGAGGTTGATCATCAGCAGGAAAATGAATTGCAGCCGATAGTTTATCACCCGTTGAACCTTCGAATTGAATATTTTCCTTCTTCATGAAATTAATAGTTTTATGCTTGGACTTCCTAATTTATGAAAAGGAATCGGATTTGAATAGAAGAAAAGACTTTATGACGTATTGCAGACAATTCAAATTTTACTTTAAAAACTATGGAATAATTACATTAGCCGACAAAAAAATGTGAATATTCAAAAGTATTATTAACTTTAGATGCAAATATTAAAATTGCTAATAGTTAATGACGGGAGGTTATCTATTCATCTTTCTTGTCTAACACCATAAATAGATACTAAAACTTAAAAGTCTAAATCTCAAACCATGTTAAAAGAACAGCTAAAAATCTTAATTAAATTAGCCACAATTGATAATGAGCTGGCGGATAAAGAAGCAAACTTAATTGAAAAAATTGGAAAGGCTAATGGGGTTACTGAGGATGAAATTTATCATATGATGAAGAATCCTGAGCCTATGAAAAACTTGGATACTTTATCAGAAGACCAAAGGTTTGAATACTTGTACAATATTATTCAATTGATGAAGATTGATGGCAAAGTATATAAAAGCGAAATAGTTTTTTGCCAGCATATTGCAGAAAGATTAGGCTATAAGAAAAAAGCAGTTGCTGAACTGTCTAAAAGTATTTATAGTGACCCTAGCATTACAAGTGATAGGGAAGAACTAAAAACAAGATTGAGAAAGCATTTAACTAAATAATTTTATGCCCCTTTACTGGGGCATAAATTTTTTTATGAAACAAAGTTTTTTTAACGTTCTTGCTAGAATTAATAAGGTAGTACTTCCCAGCATGGCCAAAAAGGATTTGACCAAGCTCAAAAAATGGGAAAAGGCAGTGGTAGCCTTTCGCTATATAGTAACCAAGAATTCATTAGGAGACTGACCCTAGTAGTTTTGGGTATAAAGTTCTTTCCCCTTTTGGATATATTTTTTATCCACTAAAAAATATTGTTCTCTAGCCTGTCTGTTTGTAAGTTCTTTCAATATTCTTTGAGCTTTTTTCTCTTTTCCAACCACATGAAGAATTTTAGCATACAAATAAACATTAGCCGTGTGTTCAGGGGCTATGCTGTAGGCTTTTTTCAATAATTTCTCAGCTACCTCATTGGAAGGCCAGCTAAGAATCAAAGGAATACTTGGTGCTTCCATATGCAATCCTCCTAGTAATCGTAAAGCGCCTGCTTGATTATATTTTTTATCTAGTTCAATGGCTCTTTCAGTCAATTTTTTGATTTTATCAAGAACACCTTCTTGTGCTGCTTCAGTGATTTCAATTAGATTTGCCCATCTGGCGTAATTTGCTGAATACCAATAAGCTATCGCACCATTATTAGGATATTCTCCAGCTTTGCTTTTAGCTAAAGCGATTGCTTTTTCGTATAAGTCCCTTTTTTCGCTTTCTGAAACTTCGGTCCATGAAGCTTTGAATTCGTAGCTTTTCAGTAAACCTATGGTTTTATCAGGTTCAGAAGTACTTTCTCCGAATAATTGGATGGCTCGATCTATGTTTTGACTATTAGCCTTTCCATTTTCAATGATATTATACTTTTTGCTAAAGTACTCTTCAGCAGCTTTTAATTTACTTTGAGAAAAAACTGGAAGTTCAATCGAAAGAATGAATACTATTGATAGCAAAATGAATCTCATTTACAGCTAGTTTTTATGTGATTGATATCATTCTGCAACCCTAACGAACGAGAATGGTGTTTGTTGGACTTAGGATTTATGATAATGCTTAAGTAAAAATTAAGTAAATTGAAGTTTTAACAATTATAAGTGATATGCAAGGCAAATCAGCCCAAAATTCAAGGACTACAATTACCGAATTGATGATACCTTCTTATGCCAATTTCGGTGGTAAAATACATGGCGGAATTCTACTTTCGTTAATGGATAAGGTGGCTTATGCTACTGCCACCAAGCATAGTGGGGCTTATTGCGTAACGGTTTCCGTTGATAATGTGGATTTTCTCCAACCAGTGGAAGTGGGAGATTTAGTGTCAATGCTGGCCTCAGTAAATTATGTTGGAAATTCCAGTATGATCATTGGCATTAAAGTAATTGCAGAAAATGTGAAAACTGGATTGGTTAAGCATACCAATACCAGCTATTTTACAATGGTAGCTAAAAATGAGGATGGTAGTTTAAAAACGGTCCCAAAGTTGATCCTTAAATCTAAGGACGACCTAAGAAGATTTGCCGAAGCAGTGAAAAGAAAGCAATTAAGAAAAAGTTATCAAGAGCAAATGGAAAGTGAAAAATCTGCTTTTACTGTTGAAAAGCAAAAGAATTTAATAGAAAACCAGCGTTGCGAAGTGCAAATGTAAGAATAAAGTAGTCTTTTAAAGGAACCTAGCCTTTAAAAGACCACCTTGATACTTTATGATTGTTTAGATTTTAACCATTCTTTCGCTTCATCAACTGTTTTGAAAGTGGCCATTTCTAAATGTCCTCCAATATTCATATTTAATTCTTTGGCTGACATTTCAGAAAAAGTGTTACTGGATACCACATGAGCATAATATTTTAGACCCGATTCAATAACTTTTGGAATTAGAACTGATTCTATCCAATCCATTGCCTGAGTCCATGGACCCGTTGATTTGCTATCATCATTTAGTAAATAAGGACATTTACTTTTCTTAATGAGGTCCGCAAACTCTAGCCCCCAACTTTTTACTGCATCAACATTTGCATATCCTTCCCAATCGCAGTAAATCCAATTATCATCTGCATTATACTCTGTCTTACAGATTACTCTATCTAAATTGTTTTTAGTGTTAAATTTCATTGCAATAATTTTTTTGGTTAAACATTTCTCAAAATAATATTTTCATCAAAGAAACTAAAATTATAAATAGTATATTGTTCATCTTTTATAAGTTTAATACATGGGTGGTCATATTATTCTGACCGTTAATTAGTGGCTAAATAAAGATGAAGAAAATAATTTTAACTATTTCCATTTTGATCATATCAATGATTATATATTCTTTACTGACATCAGAAAATATAAATTCATTGAAAGGTGGCTTTCAGGAGCTGGCATTTATGAGAAATGGAAATAATATCGGACCAATTCACAGAGTTTATGCTTATTCGATAAATGATACATTATGGTCAGAAATGGAAAAACATGCTGATTTATTACCTCATACTAAATACGGAAGCACTGAAGTTTACTATTTTTTGAGTGATGAATTCACAAATTCTGATGTAAAATTAAGGATGAAAGGAATTGGCCAAGAAGCTCAAGCTTATTGTATTGCCTATGCAAGCATAGATGGCCAATCGAGAATTAAGTTTATTAAATATCCATTTAGATAAGGGTTTCTAACGCAGAAGCACCTTCCATGCCTCCATTACTTTATTTTCTTCTAATAACTGATGAGCTATCTCGTGAAGTTCATTGCTATCTTCAGTAAATGTTTGATACTTATCAGGTAGCTGTAAGCCTTGTAAATCATCAGATTCAGGAATTTTTTCCGTATTTCCCAGTTTTCCTAAATCATTGCCTGTTAACATTTTACTTCTTCTTATCTCCTCAGGTAGGGCGTCAATACCTATTCCCAGCTTCTGCAACGGCTTTTCAACCTCAAATAGTGCTTTTTTGGATCGACTATACCAATTCCCTCCGAGCCTACCAATTGGATCTAATTTTAAGGGGTCAATTTTTCCGTTTTCATCTAAAATTTCCTCATTAATATGAATATGAATAACTTCGCAAATAACAAGATTTCCTGCACCACCTTCTTTGCCAGTTTCTATCACTTCATTGACTTTACATTCAAAAGCAATAGGCGCTTCAGCCACTCTTGGCGGTTTTACTTTTGTCGATTTAGCCTGTGTGAATCCTGCCTTTATAAATTCATTCACACCTTTATCATATTCTGTAGAAGCCAAAGACATTTGCTCCACCATAGGATAATTGGCTATGTTAATGACAACCTCAGGTATTTCTTTCACATTTTCATAGGAGTGTTTGGTTGTATTATTTTTACCTCTCCTTGCAGGAGAAAAGATGAGTATGGGTGGATTTGCTCCAAATACATTAAAGAAACTAAAGGGACTTAAATTCACATTTCCTTCTTGATCAATAGTACTGGCAAAGGCAATAGGTCTAGGGGCAATAGCCCCCAATAATAGGCCGTGCAGTTCTGGTGTTTTAATCGATTTCGGGTCTATTTCTTTATAACTCATGCTCGAATTTTGCTAAAGTTTTTCGATTATTCAAGATAATTTCTTTTAGTTGTCTTTTTGTAACCACATTTCTAGCACCAGCAAGCTATAAATCATGTATTGAGTATTTCTTTCCTGATATTTCACGCCCTTCATCATCAGCATGATTTCTGTATAGTTTACAAACTTATAAATTTTTGCCTGCGGATTGAGAAGTAGATCTTTGATGAGCGTTCTAAAATCATTTTTTATCCAATTTCCGAGTGGTGCTTCAAAGGAAGTCTTTGTTGCTTTTGTCACGGATTTAGGAAGCTGTTGGGCATAAATAGATTTTAGAATATGCTTTCTATTAAAACCTGAAATTTTAAATGAATCAGGAAATTGATTCATTAATTCAAACAGTTGATGGTCTAAAAAGGGAGATCTAGCTTCAATAGAATACGCCATGCTTGCTCTGTCCATTTTCACTAAAATGCCAGAGAGTAGATTGAAAGTACGATCCCAATGCATCAATTGATCTAAATCTGATAAATTCTTATTGAAGTGTGATTTAATTAGGTTAGATGTGGAAGTTTCCAACTCATGATTCCATAAGGAAGGAATGTCATGGTCTTGGAACATGTCCGTAGTGAATAATAAATACCTTTCTGAATCTGATGAACTGGTGATCCTGGCAGTTCTTTTAAGAAAGCCTAATTTGGATCGCCTTTCTCCGTTGGGTATAATTTTATTGAGATATTGGGTAAATGCCAAATATGAGATGTTTTTAGCGGTAAAATACCTTCTATACCCTCCGAATAACTCATCACCTCCATCTCCATTCAACATCACTTTCACGTGCTTAGAAGCGGATTCAGCTATTGCTAAATTGGGCAAGGCACTGCTGTCTGCCAACGGTTGGTCAAAAGTTGAAATTGATTTTTCCAACAACGTCAATGGACTTTTATCGATTCTAATTACTTGATGTTCTAAGCCAAATTTTTGCGCTGTTTCTCTTGCTATCTTGCTTTCATTTTGGCTGGTTTGAAAAGGGTATTCAACAGTAAAAGCTTGCAAATTTTGCTCATGTTTAGAGGCTTCCAATGCAATCACTGAACTATCCCATCCGCCAGATAGAAACAGTCCTTTTTTCACATCTGCCCTTAACCTAATTTTTACAGAATTCTCAATGGCATGCTGAACTTTTAATTTTGCCTCCGCAAATGAAAGATTTTCTTTAGGCAAATATTGGTGTTCCCAATAAGAGGTTATACTGGTTTTTCCTTTCTGATATTTTAGAAAATGGGCAGGTGGAATAGCAAATACGTTTTCATAGATAGTTTCTGGTTCAGGGATGTTAGAGAAACACAAATAATGATAAATAGCATTTTCATTGATTTGAACCGCAATGTCATTGAGCTGCATCAGTTTTTTAAGACTTTTAATTTCTGAGGCAAACAGCAGTATTCCCTCATCTTGATAGTAGAACAGTGGTTTTTGTCCCATTCTATCGCGAGCCAAATAAAATAGGTCTTCTTGTGCATTGTAAAATGAAAAGGCAAACATTCCTCTTATTTCTTTAAGAGTTTTAACAATTCCTCTATTTAAAATAAGCTGAAATAAGATTTCTGTGTCTGATCTTGATGAAATATTTAGAGAATTGGCTAATTCTGGATAATTATATATGGCTCCGTTAAATGCTAGATGATTTCCCGATTTATCACTTCTGGGTTGATTTCCTTCCTCAATGCCGATTATTTTTAATCTTTGGGTACCTAGATTTAGATTTTGTGTTTTTATGGAGTGCATTGCATCAGGGCCCCGATGTTGCATAAGATTCAATGCATTTTCAAATTGGGTTTTGTCCAATGCACCCTTTTTTCTCCAAGCCCCTGCTATCCCACACATTTATTTAATTACTTTTTCCTTTTTTGATATAATCTTTCCTGAATCCACCACATTAAGGTATAGTAGACAAAAATACACCCTAGAATAGATATTAACAGAAATTCTATTGTAAATAAAAAGGTAATTTGATCAGTCGAAGTAAATAGAAAATGTAGAAGATTGAAGAAAAAAATAAACAATCCAAAGCTGATACCATAAGCAATAGAAAATTTCCAGCGACCTATTTTGCAGGTTTCTTGCCAATTGGTATAGGGATTATTTTTAGTCAAATTCATTAGTTAAAAATACGAAAGAATACTTAAAATAAAAACCATTGGTCCTTAGCAAAATCTTCTTTGTATTTGAGGTCATCGAAATAATAGTATTGTGCTGGTTTATGGGAAACGCCAGTTTCCTTTTCGTTCATTGGGACTAAAAACTTATTTCTTAGCATCCGTTTCCTGAAATTTCTTTTATCCAATTCTTGACCAACAATAGCTTCATAAAGGGTCTGCAATTGCCTTAAAGTAAACTTCTGAGGTAGCAGGGAAAATGCAATAATGGGCTCCCTTTTGATTTTCTCCCTTAACATAGCCCAACCTGTATTGGCGATTTCATTATGGTCAAAACCTAGTTTTTGCGGTTTTTCAATCGGATGCCAAAGCACCTCTTCAGCAAATGAAGAAGGTCTGTAATCGAAATCGTCAGTTTTAACTAATGAGTTATAACCAACAGTTATAACCCTCGCTTCGGGATGTTCCCTGATCGAATTAATCCATTCCACATCAACCGGATCTGAGAGTCTATCTGGAGATCCAAAAGTCTTAAATTGCTCTAAATATAAATTTTCCATTCCAGTGAGTTCAAAAAGGACTCTATTTGCAGCTACATCTAAATCTTCCCCTCTTTGGACTAAATCTCCTGGTAATGCATAAACATTTTCCCTTTCTTGCTTTCGCTTTATTAATAAAATATTGATCTTTTCATCATCAAAGCCAAAAACGACACAGTCGACCGATATATGCGGATTGTAATGGAATTCTGACATGTTTCTATTCAATTAGTATTGCAAAGATAGTAAAATAGTATTGGGTAAGTGTACTCATTACACTATCTTTGGCGGGGCGAATAATTTTTTAGATGAATAAGATGAATCGAATTGGTGTTTTTACTTCAGGTGGGGATGCCCCCGGCATGAATGCAGCTATTAGAGCTGTGGTGAGAGCAGGTATATATTACAATAAGGAGATTGTTGGGATATATCGGGGATATGAGGGCATGATTGAGGGTGATTTTGAAGAGATGGATGTGCGATCAGTAGCTAATATCTTGCAGAGAGGTGGCACAATGCTGAAATCTGCACGTTCCAAAGAATTCAGAACTCCTGAAGGTAGGAAAAAAGCGTACGATCAGCTTAAGAAACACAATATTGATGGATTGATAGGTATTGGTGGTGATGGTTCATTTACAGGAATGCATCATCTATATTTAGAGCATGGCCTTCCTTATATTTGTATCCCGGGTACGATTGATAATGATATTCCAGGAACAGACTATACAATAGGATATGATACAGCAACTAATACGGCAGTAGAGGCTATCGATAAAATAAGGGATACAGCATTGTCTCATAATCGTTTGTTTTTTATTGAGGTGATGGGTAGAGATTCAGGATATATTGCGATCAGCAGTGGGATTGCTGGTGGTGCTGTTTCCATTATAATTCCAGAAGAAGAAACATCAATTGACGAATTGGTGGAGAAATTGAATAAAGGGGGTAAGAAAAAGAAGACTTCTAGTTTAGTAATTGTGGCTGAGGGTGGAAAATCTGGTTCCGCAATGGAAATTGCAGAAAAGGTGAAAGAAAAATCTTCCTATTTTGACACAAAAGTTACTATATTAGGTCATCTGCAAAGAGGGGGGACTCCTACTTATTTTGACAGAGTATTGGCTAGTAAAATGGGTGTTGCGGCAATAGAAGGTTTGGACCAGGGAAAAACTGATGCTATGGTTGGCATTAGGCATCACGATATTATATTCAATAAATTTGATGATATTATGAATCAGCCAAAAGATATTCATAAAGATGATTTAAGAATTGCTAAAATTTTATCAATATAAGCTATGATTTTAATAGGCACAAGTGGTTCCACAAAATGTGATTGGCAGTTGGTTGATGCTCAAGATTCTTTGGTGCGGAAAAGTACCAAGGGTATAAATCCATTTTTTATGGATGATGTAGCCATTAGTGATATTGTAAAATCTCTTGGGCCTGATATACTTGATCATAGTTCCGAAATTGAAGTTGTTTATTATTTTGGTGCAGGATGTTCAAGTAAGCATTTCGCAGCCATGGTGGAAAGAGGACTTTCTATGATTTTCAATAAATCGCACCTCTATGTGAAGGAAGATATTGTAGCAGCTGCATTTGCCACCTTTAATGGCGAACCATCCATAACTGCCCTTATGGGTACAGGCTCTAATTCCTGTCATTTTGATGGGGATATAGTTCGCCAGGAAGTTAGCGGAATGGACTTCATCTTGGGTGACGAAGGTAGTAGAAGCCACTTTGGACAGCTCTTATTAAGTAAATTTTTGAAGAAGCAACTGCCTGCTGAAATATCTCGGGATTTGGAACGTGAGTTTCAATTAACAAAAGAGGATATTCTTTTAAATGTTTACATAAAACCATATGCAAACGTTTACCTTAGCACCTTTAGTCAATTCATAAAGGAAAGGATCGATAATCCATATCTACACAATCTGGTAAAGGAAAGTATTTCAGATTTTGTGAAAACATATATATGTAGCATTAAAAATTATGAAAATCTCCCCATTCATTTTGTTGGCTCTGTCCCTTATTTCTTTGAAGAAATTGTGAATGAGGTGGTAGAGGAGTATAAGTTAAAAAAGGGGATCTTTGTAGAGGAACCTATTGATTTATTGGTAAGTTATTTAATTAAAAAGCATTATAGAAAATAGTATTGCAGCCAAGTGAAAAGTTGCAGAGCAGTTCATAAATATTATTGATATGAAAGTTAGCATTGGGATCGATATAGGAGGTACGGGAACAAAATTTGGTATTGTAACTTTGGATGGGAAAGTTTTATATCAAGGAGCAATTCCAACTCAAACAGAAGCTGTTTTTACAGATTATATTCATGTTTTGTCAAATGAAATTCGAAAAGGTTTGGATCATGACAAACATGAGTTGATTGGAATTGGAGTTGGTGCTCCAAATGCTAATTACCACAAAGGAACAGTGGAACATGCTCCCAATTTACGATGGAAAGGGATTTTACCCCTTGCTAAAACCTTGGAAGATGAGTTTTCGGTGCCAGTTGTTGTAACGAATGATGCCAATGCAGCAGCAGTAGGGGAAATGATTTTTGGAGGTGCTAAAGGAATGAAAGATTTCATTGTCATAACCTTAGGTACTGGCCTGGGTGCTGGGATTGTTTGTAATGGACAATTAGTGAATGGAGCAAATGGATTTGCAGGAGAGTTAGGGCATACTACTGTTACTTATGGAAATGGAAGGTTTTGCGGATGTGGTAAAAGAGGATGTTTGGAAACATATGTTTCTGCAACAGGAATCAAAAGAACCATTTATAAATTGCTGGCTGATTATACCGAGGATAGTGCCTTAAGATCTGTTAGTTTTGACGAATTAAGTCCTGAAATGATTACTAAATATGCATTAAAAGGCGATATTATAGCCAAGCAAGCATTTGAATATACGGGAAGGATTTTAGGGACCAAATTAGCTGATACAGTAATTCATACAGACCCCGAGGCGATATTTATATTTGGAGGACTATCTCAAGCAGGGGATTTAATTTTTAATCCAGTTAAGGAGCACTTAGAGTTAAACTTAATGCCAGTTTTTAAAGGTAAGGTAAGAGTAATCTCTTCTCAGTTGCAGAATCAATCTGCCCCTATAATTGGTGCGAGTAGCTTGATTGTTGACAAACTGAAGAAAGATGAGATAGCACTAATTGAGAATAAGTAGAGATCTCTAATTGTTATTCCAATTTGCTTAAGCAATAGTTGGCGAGAGTAAAGGTCTCTTTATATTTTTGGATGTTACCTTCCTTAACATTAAAATCCAATGTATTTCGATCAATGATTTTGGGGATAATTTTTTCGTAAATTAATTCTTCAGGAAGCTCATGAACAGGTATTTCAGTTCTTGATTGCTTATCATTTTTAAATGCCTTTTCAAATTCCAATGAATTCAGCCAAAGCACACAATCCGAGACCACATTAGAATGGTTTGATTTTAGGTATGCTTTGAAATGATTCTGATTTTTCTTTCCATTTAAATTAGGTGTAAAAGGTTTGTATTTTTCTTCAAAGGCAATCCGTTTTCCTAGATTGATGTTATTTTCCTTCATTAAGTTTTCAAACATATTAAACAGGCCTTGCTGCTTTAAGTCAATTAAAATAGAATTGAAAACCTTAATTTTTTGCCAATCTTCCTTTAATGCATTGCTTAATTGTTCGAATGCTAATAGAACCCTTAATCTTCTGCATATTTCTAACTTAATTTCATAAAACATTCCATCCAATTCTTTCTGAAATGCTTCCTCTTTGCCTTTAAGATGCTTGTTGTGATTAAGAATGTCAATAATGGTTTGGAATTTTACTTTTCCATAAAATTCACTCTGATTAATTTCTGCGTTTTTAAATTGATTTAAAAAGGCAATAATTTCGTCAGTTGTAGTTCTTAGTTTAAAATGTAAATCGAAAACTAAAACTGCTCCCTCTTTCTGTGAAATCATATAAATAAAATTTCTTACTTTTTAAAAAGCGTAAGGGCTGGTTGAAGTTCGTGCGTTGTAAAATGGCTGATAAATCTACCTATAAAAACAGTACGTTAAAAGTAGGTCTATGTTTTTTGTTGAAAAATTTACTGCTTGAGTAAAGAAACTTCAATTTTAAAGAAATTTTAAGCTATTTTTGCGGCAGATGAATATAAGTTCCAACAAGCTTCTTTTAGCAATAGATCAATTGAGTGAAATAGGATACTATGTTTGGGATGATTTCGTCTCGCTAGAAGATGTAAAGAATCTCGTTTCGATTGCTAACGAAGGTCGTCTCTCCGGTGATTTTAAAAAAGCAGGAATTGGTAAACAAGCCCTTTTTCAGTTAGACAAAAGCATAAGAGGTGATTTTATACAATGGATAGACAGAGGTAGCAAGCATGAGATTGTCAAAAAGTTTTTAGACCAAATTGAATTACTGAAAGATAAATTAAATGAAACCTGCTATCTAGGAATTAAAGACTTTGAAACCCATTTTGCTATTTATCCTGAAAATACCTTTTATAAGAAACACGTAGATAGATTTCAACAAAACGCTCATCGGGTAATTTCTTTTGTTCTTTATCTAAACGAAAATTGGGAAGATGGTCATGGAGGCGAATTGGCACTTTATCCAAGTGGGACAATTGAGAAAGTGCAGCCGTTTGCTGGACGATTACTTCTATTTAGAAGCGAACTGGAACATGAGGTATTAATGTCCTATAAAACTCGCTATAGCATAACTGGCTGGATGCTAGACAAAAACATGGACCTAACATTTTTACCTTAATTCAGTTTATTAGTATAGTATTAAATACAGTATTTAAGGTTTGAATTTTAAACAAAGCGGCCTTAAATTGTAAATGTTCATAAACCAAAATTTTACAATATGTCTTTATCTTCAACCCCATATAGAAAGCATTATCATCTGTTCGATGAGCAAAATGTAGATCATATGTATTTTGATATTTCTCCTGCAGGGGAAATAGATGCCAACAAATATTCTTTATATAATTTCACAGGTGATCCCAAACTCGAATATGCCGAATGGGATAGTCGAATGGATATGATGAATAGTTGGTTTTCGGATATGAAAAAAAGTAACCGATTTTTATATGAAAGAGAATCAATTGATGGCTCAAAGGTAGTTTCCAAAGTAATTGATCCGGAATCGAAGGAGATCAGAGAGATGCTCAATTTTGCTTCCAATGACTATTTGAATCTTACTCAAGACAAGAGAATATTGAAGAAGGTGAATGAAGTTATTGATCAATATGGAGGAGGTGCTGGTGGAGCTCCGTTATTGAGTGGGACAATGGGCATCATAAGAGAGTTGCAGGAGAAAATATCTTCAATGAAGGCTATGGAAGCCTCAATAGTCTATACTTCTGGTTACGCGGCCAATATTGGGACCATTTCAGGGCTATTAGGCCATAAGGATATCGCTATTTATGACATGTTTTCTCATGCCAGCCTGATTGATGGAAGTAAAGGCTCTAATAAGAAGTTCTTCGCACATAATGACCCCGAATCGCTGGAGAAAGTATTGAAAAGTGTCCAAAATAAGTTTATTAATAAACTAGTTGTGGTTGATGGTGTGTATTCCATGGATGGTGACATATGTAATTTACCAGCAATTTTGGACATTGCGCATTATTATGGGGCATGGGTTTTGGTGGATGAAGCGCACGCAACCGGAGTGATTGGTAAAAATGGAAAAGGGACTGTTGATTATTTTGGTCTAGAGGGAAAGGTAGATATTATTACCGGTACCTTAAGTAAATCTGTCGGTGCTGTAGGAGGGTTTGTTTCCGCCTCCCAGAAATTAATCAATTATTTAAAGTATAGTAGTAGGTCATACATGTTTTCCACCTCCCCATATTTGCCTGGAGTTGCAGCGGCTTTGGAAGGTTTAAAGCTAATTGAAAATAATGAGGCAGGTCAGGAAAGACTCTGGGAGAATATTCAGTACGTTAAAGAAAGATTGTTGAAAGCAGGGTTTAATATTGGGAATGCTGAAACTGCGATTTTTCCTATTATCATAGGGGATGACAACAAGGTCAAAGAAATGACATATAGATTGCATTTGAGAAATATTTTTGTAAATCCAGTGCCGTATCCAGCAGTTCCGAGGAAGCTAACTAGAGTGCGAATGACAGTTACCGCTGGCTTTACAACCGAGCAGTTAGACTATACCTTAAAGCAAATTGAAGAGATTGGTAAGGATTTGGAGATTATTTAATGGGTGATTATCGCTGTCTAAAATAAGTTTCCGGTTTTTAATATAGATTTCAGTAACCTGTGGAGTTTCCTTCACAGGTTTTTTTATGGCTTGGGTTTCCGTGATTCCATTCTTAAAAATTTTGTGGTCAATCAGTCTTTTTTTTTGTACGATTGTTCGTTTCTGAAATTAAAAAGTGTTCAAAATCGTACATGGAATATGTTGAAATTTCTTAAAATCACCTTCTACACCTAGAATAAGCCACCTATACAATATGGCACATTCCGTGCATCAAGAGCTAGCATAAACGCATCTAATAACTAAAGGACAAGAAAATGCAAACGCTCAAGAACATGAAAACTTTTTTATCTTTAATAACGCTAACTCTTTTGTTAAGCAGTTTTGCACAAGCGCAAACTGGCTTGATCAAAGGTGTCTTGATTGACACCCAAAATGCCTCGCTTCCTTATAGCAATGTAGCGATTTACCAAGCTACTGATTCAAGTTTAGTAACGGGCAGTATAACCAATGAAAATGGTCTTTTTAGTATCAATGTGGAGTATGGTGAATATTATTTAAAAATATCCGCTGTTGGTTTTGAAACCTACATTTCTAAAAGCATAGTTGTGAATGCTACTAATTCAACTGTTGATGTTTCGACTATTAGACTGCAGGAAGATGTGCAAGTGATGGATGCTGTAGAAGTGAAAGCTATGCGTCCACAAGTAGTTGTAGAAGCAGATAAAATGATTGTCTCAGTAGAAGGAACTGCAATGGCAGCAGGTGCTACGGCATATGAGGTTTTGGAAAAGTCCCCAGGCGTATTCGTGGATCAAGACGGAAATATTCAGCTGAATGGCAAATCTGGAGTTCAAGTAATGATTGATGGTCGAAGATCCTATTTATCTGCTACAGACTTACAGAATATGTTACAGGGCATGTCTGCAGATAATATCAAAACTATTGAAATCATTAATAATCCATCTGCCAAATATGATGCAGAGGGAAATGCTGGAATAATCAATATCACTCTGAAGAAAAATAGTATTCAAGGAATCAATGGAAGTATAAATGCAAGCTATCGTTATAATGAAATGCAAAATTATAACTCTGGAATACAATTGAACCATAAAAAAGGGAAGTGGAATTCATTTGTCAATGCGGATTTATCTCAAAGAGGAAGAATCAGAGATGCTGGGTTTTACAGAGAAATCACACAGACTGACGGTACTCTGACCATTTTTGATCAAACAGGTAAAGAGTATGTAAACAGAGTGATTCCATCGATTAGAGTAGGAACAGATTATGACATAAATGATATGCAGTCTGTTGGAGTAATGGTTAATGTTTATGGACAAGATGTCTACCATGACTTTAATATCGATACTGATTTAGAGCAAGGTGCTAACGATTTCATGATTAATTCTGATAATCAAATTGATTACCAGTTTTTAAATACACAGGCTAATTTGCATTATGTTCACAAATTGGATACTAACGGCACGAAAATCACCACGGATTTAAACTATGTTAGACTGTTTAATGATGGAGGATCTACTTTTACTAACAGCTATTTCCAAGAAAATAATAGTGAGCCATTTGCCGTAGAGCGACTAGAAAATGAGAACCCATTTGCATATGATATTTATTCAGCACAAGTGGATTTTGAAGGAAAATTACTTGATGAAATTAAGGTGGAAGCGGGACTAAAAGCAAGCCATGTGGTTTCGGATAATTTACTTAATTTTTATGAAATTGAGGATAATCAGAAAACACTCGATCGAAATCGGTCCAATCATTTTATTTATACAGAACAAATTTTTGCTGGCTATAGTAGTTTTGCGGGAGCGATTGGTGAAAAAGTATCATATAAAGTAGGTTTAAGAGGGGAGCAAACGGTTTCCTCTGGAGAATCTCTGACCCTAAATACAGTAAATGAGAGAAATTATTTTAATCTTTTCCCTAGCTTTTTCTTGCAGCATAATATATCAGATCAATATCAAGTGAACTATAACTACAGCCGTAGAATTGATAGACCCAACTACCATAATCTAAACCCATTTGTGATGTATTTGGACCCATACACCTGGGCTCAGGGAAATCCTTATTTGAGGCCACAGTTTACTCATTCTATGTCCGTAACACAAACCATTTTAGGTCAATATAATTTAGTATTGAACTATGGTTTAACAAGTGATTTCATAGCAGAGGTCCCTACACAAAATCCTGAAGACGGGACAACTGTGTTTATCCAAGAAAATATTGACGATCAAGTTAACTACAGTGCTACAGCGGTAATTCCCTTTCAACCATTCAAATGGTGGTCAATCAATAGCAATATATCCGTTTTTCACCAGGAATTCACTACCTATTTAAATGGAAACCAAGTGGAGAACAATGCTACCTCAGCTTTCGCTAGAATGGGCAACACTTTCATACTACCAAATGATTTCAAATTGGAGCTTAATGGTGACTATAGATCTAATACAGTTTGGGGACTATATGCAATTGGCGAACAATGGGGCATTGATTTTGCAGTTAAGAAAAGCTTCATGGATAAGAAGTTTGATGCATCCATAAATATTACAGATATCTTCAGAACCAGAAGATTTGAAGGGAGTTCAAATTTTAATGGTAACATTAATGAAATTAGTCAATATTTTGGACAACAAAGTATAGGATTTACGTTACGATATATGTTTAGCAAAGGTGAAGAATTTAAAGCCCGTCAAAGAAATAGTAATCTAGAAGAATTGAACAGGGCAGGAGGATAATACACAGTTTAGGTTAACATTAAAACTGTGGAACGGTAGTCTGTTAGGACTGCCGTTTTTTGTTTCAAAACAGAACTATTTACTTTTTCGTAAAATCAATCGGCACAATATATGTCAGTTAATTTCTTTAAGTAGATAAAGGATAAAATAAATAGAAAATGAATAAATATTTGAAAACAACAATAAGTGCGTTTCTAGGAGGAATTGTAGGAGCCCTTCTTATTCTGCAACTAACTGATAAAAATCAAGATTCCCAAATAAATGAAAATTCATTTAAGACTCCGATTAGCCAGGTATCGAATCAGAATTATACAGCAGATAATGCGAATTCCACTGCCACAATACCCGATTTAGATTTCGTGGAGGCGTCCAAAAATAGCCGTGAAAGTGTAGTGTACATTAAAACGGTTTCAGAAGCCTATGGCAGGAGTTCTTGGTTAGACTTATGGCTTGGTGGAGGCGGAAGTATGCAGCAAGTAGGCTCTGGTTCTGGAGTTATTTTCAAATCGGATGGTTACATCATTACTAATAATCACGTGATTGAAGGAGCAGACGAAATAGAAGTAGTCAGAAAGAAGAAAACCTATAAAGCGAGCTTAGTCGGACGAGACCCATCAACCGATCTGGCTGTTTTGAAAATTGATGACAATAATCTTCCAGCTATCTCCATCGGATCCTCAAGAGATTTAAAAGTAGGGTCATGGGTTTTGGCTGTTGGTAATCCTTTTAATTTGACCTCTACTGTAACAGCTGGCATTGTAAGTGCAAAAGGTAGGGAACTTAATATTTTGAAAAGCAATTTTCCAATTGAGTCTTTTATTCAAACGGATGCCGCTATCAACCCAGGTAATAGCGGTGGAGCTTTGGTAAACCCTCAGGGAGAATTGGTAGGAATTAATACGGCCATACTGTCACGAACCGGCTCTTATGCTGGTTACGGATTTGCTGTCCCCATTGATATTGCCAGAAAAATAGCTACCGATATTATAGAATATGGTATGGTACAAAAGGCTTTTCTAGGAGCAGAAGTTTCAAGTCTTACAACCGAAATAGCTGAAAAGTTGGAAACTGAAGATTTAGATGGAGTTGTAGTAAGCTACATTCAAGAAAAAGGTGCAGCTAATAAAGCGAACCTGCAGAAAGGAGATATCATCAGAGAATTAAATGGCGAAGATATTACTACACATTCAGAGTTTGAGGAAAAGCTGAGCATGTTGTCTCCGGGTGATAAACTCTATTTGACCATTGATAGAAGTGGGAAAAAAATTCAAAAGGAATTAATTCTGACTAACAGTGAAAATACTACAGAATTACTGAAACGAGACGTTTACTTCTCTAAATCATTAGGTGCTGAATTTGAAAGTGTCCCCCTTGTTGAAAGAAATTTACTGGATATCACTGGTGGAGTACGAGTGGTAGATGTAAAAAATGGGTTTTTTAAGAGGTTAAATATTGACGAAGGCTTTATTATCACGAACATCAATGGAACTGAGGTGAATAGTCCTAAAGAACTATCGGATATCTTAGAATCTGTAAAGGGAAAAGTAGTGGTTCGTGGAGTCAATAAGAAGGGCGTCAAGGGCTATTATTCCTATTATTTCTAGGGAAACATAATATCACAAAAGGCATTAGTAAAAAAGCTGATGCCTTTTGTGATATAAATTCAATTCTGAACACCGCTTTCATGTATTCTTAATTCCTCTCCTTTATCCTGGGGAATGAATTCTTCAGTACTGAAAATAGCTCTTTCATCAATTAAAATATCCAGATCGGGCTGTCCGGCATTTACCCAAGCAGTAAACCAGAAATCTCCCACCATTTTAATAGAGTTCTTCATTCTTCGTTCTACTTGATGATTTAGCAAATCGTGATAAGCTTTAGAGAAATCTCTTGAGTAGACTTTTACGTTCACATTTCCCCTTAGCTCTGAACTATATTTTCGGTCATCAGCCATTTTTTCGGTTAATTTTTTTTCGAAACCAAATACTGAATCTAATGCTAAATGAGCATCTTTAACAGCATTCCAGATGGCAAATTGAGTATTGTTCACATATTCAGCTTTTCCGATAAAGAAATCGTATTCATTCGAGTAGAGTTCAGGTAAACGAGACTCCCAAAAACCATGAATCCCGTATTGCCCTGTTAATTGACCGTTGTAGTTTTTCGTGGTATGCAATGGGACATTTGCATCTGCGATGTAATGACCTAAATCAGCTGAGTATCGAAGAATATCCTCGGCATTATTATTCTTAAAGGCTTCTGTTAGTTGGTAGGTGACAAAATGTACATGCCAGGGTACGATACCATAGGCCTGTAAAGTATCTTCTGTGAATTTTTCCACTGCATCATTCCAGTAACGAGGCATTTTATATACAGCACTATCACCATAAACATCCAAATCTATATAATGTCTAGGGGCCTCATAATCCACCGCATAGCGTCTTCTGTCTGGATTCACCGCATTTTCTGTGATATACTGAATATGGTGCTTGTAAAAAGTAATCATCTCAGGTGGAAGCGTGAAAACTGCTAATCTGTTGATTTTTTGGTGTGCAAAGAAGCCCCAGTTTGCTTTTCTGATATTTTGAAAAGAAAGTGTTGGAGAGAAAAATATTAAAATGAATACTATCAAGTAAAAACGTTTCATCTCAGGATTTTGGCTGTTTCAGAATCTAAAGTAAAAATTGTATTCGAAAAAACATCGAGTAGAATTCAATAAATGGTTTATTATTTAGGAAGAAAGCCTATTTTTGTACAATTTTGAAAAATAAAAACAGCCATTTCGGAAGAGTTTATTGCTATTCGCAAAAATAAATGCTGATAAAAACGAATTGGCTTTGTTTAGTAAAACAAATTCTTTTAAATTTGCAGTCCTTAAAAAGAAAGCAAGAATTTCATTAGATATAAATCAATATGGCAAATCACAAGTCAGCATTAAAAAGAATTCGCTCAAGTGCGGCAAGACGTTTGAGAAACAGATATCAGGCTAAAACCACTAGAACTTATATCCGTAAGTTGAGAGCTACAGAAGACAAAGCGCAAGCTGAAGACTTATTGAAAACTGTAACTTCAATGTTGGATAGATTGGCAAAGAAGAATATTATCCACAAGAAAAAAGCGGATAATAACAAATCTAAATTAGCCAAGCACGTAGCTAAATTAGCTTAAGAATTTTTAAGATATTAGTCTTGAGCCTCAACTCTATCAGTTGAGGCTTTTTTAGTTTGTACTAATTTCATAAATTTTGGGTTCTAAAAGTTCAACCTTAACAGCACCCAAATGGAAAATGAACAGTACGCTGCAGTCTCTAGTATTAAAAGTTGGGCCGAAGCAGACCGACCAAGGGAAAAATTAATAACCCATGGTCGAGCAGTCCTTTCCGATGCTGAGTTAATTGCTATTTTGATAGGCTCAGGAACACAATCTTTGTCAGCCATTGATGTTGGTAAGAATATCCTGGCAGACGTCAACAATGATCTAAATCATTTGGCTAAATTCTCGGTGAAAGAACTTATGAAGTTTAGAGGAATTGGTGAAGCGAAGGCAATTTCAATTATCGCGGCTTTAGAATTAGGTAGAAGGAGAAAAGAATCAGCTGTTCAGGAAAAGCCGAAAATTGTTTCCTCTGAAAATGCTTATGATTTGCTTAAATCAGTAATGCTAGATTTGAATCATGAAGAATTTTGGGTCATAATGATGAACAGGGCAAACCGCGTTATTCGAATGAAGAGGGTTAGTAGCGGTGGCATTTCTGGAACTGTAGCAGATGTTAAAATCATTTTTAAAGAAGCTATTGACCAGATGGCTTCAGCGCTTATATTAGCGCATAACCATCCTTCTGGAAATCGAAACCCAAGCGAGCAAGATATACGTTTGACAAAGAAAATGAAGGAAAGCGGTCTTTTGCTGGATATTCCGGTTTTAGATCATATTATTTTTGCAGAAGATAAGTACTACAGCTTTGCTGATGAGGCAATGCTTTAAAATAGATTAACTATTATGGATAATAATCCCGAATTAAACGGAAAATATTTAGGTACAATCACGGAAGATTTTGTGGCCATTTCTGAAACGTTAAAAGAGGCTTCCTATGCCGTTCGAAAGCAAGGTTTTTCGGAATTCCCTATTTTTCCTATTTGTAAAACTGAGCAACCGATCGGGCAAGTATTGATCGGTGCAGGAGAATTAAATCTAACCTGGAATTATTTCATCACTTATTTGGATGAGTTTATTCAGAGGAAAATCGTTGATGAAGATAAAGTGGAGGAATTTAAAAGAGCTTATAAAAATCCGGATGAATTCTGCTGTCTCTTCGTAGTTGATACAGATATGACCAGCTTTGTTTATGTGCCTTATCCTGAAGATTGATTATCTCTTTTTTCTTGAATAAGTTCCAAAGCAGTTCTGCTTAAGCTGTCGTTCATTTTTCTAATGACTTTATCCATTTCGGCTGCTGTGCCTTTTAATTTCTCAATTAGAAGAGATTGGTTTTCATATTTTTCGAATAGTAAAGTGAAACTCATCATGCTGGTTAGAGGGCCTCGCAGCTCATGTGAAGTTTGAAAGGCATATTCAGTAAAATCATCCAGCAACTTTTGTTGATTAAGTTCTAGTTTTTTCTTTTCAGTAATGTCATAACTGATTGACATGAATTTGTAGATTTGCCCTTCATGATTTTTAATTGGGCTGATTACAATATCTACCCAGTAATACTCATCTGATTTGCTTTTATTTTTAACATCTGCCCTCCATATTTCTCCCGCCTTAATTTTTTTCCACATATCATTCCAAAACTTGGAATCGTGTTCTCCCGATTCCAAAATTTCCATAGACTGTCCAATTAATTCGTCCTTGGTGTAATTGCTTACCCTACAAAACTCACTGTTTAAGTCTTGAAAGTTTCCATCAATGCCTGTTACAGATACTAAGGCAGCTTTATCCAACGCTTTCTCAAAATTTGCACGCTCCATTTCCGCTAAAACTTTTTTATTGATGTTAATGGAATTCACAATTCGACATTCTTTTCCTCTATAGACGGTTTTATGTGAGAAGATATTTACATAAAAAAGCTGACCATTTTTATCTTGATGAATCCATTCCCCACTATCTTTAAAGTCATCGGTCAAATTTTGTAGATGCGCTTTCAGTTTTTCCTTTTCTGAGTCAGGTCTTAAATCATGAAGATTTAATTGAGACAATTCCTGTATCGTATATGCATATTGGTCACTTGCAGCCTTGTTAGCTAACATGATATTTTTGGTATGGATATCAAAAATATACATTGGATTAGGGTTATCATGGAATAGACGCTTAAAGTCGTTTATAACAAATAAAATGAGCTTAGTTTTTCTTTTTATTAAGTAGTACAAGAGAAAGGTTGTTAGAGCAACATAGAAGAAACCTTTCCATTGGCTTAAGCTGTTAAGCGTATTTGTGCTAAACTGGAACTTATCACTCAAAAAAAATAGTAATTCATCACTAAGACCAATCCATATTATTCCCGCAAATAGATAAATTAGAGGTATAGTCCAATCTTTTTCTTCAAGTGTCATGAATAGTCGGGGAATGTCTTAATAATTTGATTTATCATTTATTTGTTAAGGTAAAAAAAATCTATTTATTTTAATATATATGACAAAGTTTATTTGGGATGGTACTTGAAAATTTGAGGTCAGTAAATTTCCGTTTTTAGAAGTCCGTTTGATATCTATGTTTTATCTTTGTGACAAATTAAATTTACTATGGCAAAACAAGCAAAAAACCCAAAAGATACTTATACTATAATGACCGAATTGGTATTGCCCAATGATACCAATCCGCTCAATAATCTTATGGGTGGACGTTTGATGCATTGGATGGATATTGTTTCAGCTATTGCAGCTCAAAAGCACTGCAACAGAATAGTAGTCACAGCTTCGGTTGATAATATTTCTTTTCAACATCCAATAGCCCTGGGAGATGTAGTGACTTTAGAAGCTAAAGTAACTAGAGCGTTTAGTTCTTCCGTGGAGGTTCATATAGTGGTTAAAGGGGAGAATATCCCTTCGGGAAAAAAATATCCTTCCAACTCAGCTTTTTTTACATTTGTTGCTGTGGATCAATCTGGAAGACCGATTGACGTTCCTGAATTAGTTCCTGAAACAGATGAGGAACAAGAACTTTTTGATGGGGCTCTGCGAAGAAGGCAATTACGATTAGTTTTAGGTAAGAGAATGAAGCCAGAAGAAGCTACAGAATTGAAGTCTATTTTTAAACTAAATGAGTAATGGATATTGATCAAGATTACTTAACGCAACTATTTGATGGTGACCAAATTTATGTTTTTCAGGAGGAAAGCGATACGGTTGAATATAAGGTGCAGAAGGATACTATAGACAAACAGTTGGTCAAAGAGCCGCAGAATGTGGTACAGTCAAAATCAAATGAAGCTGAAACTCAGAAGGACCAAAAAGAGGTTGTGATTTTAGTAAAGGATAATTTAGGGCGTCAAGAAAAGGAAACACTCAATAAATTATTGCGAGCCATTAATATAGAAGAAGGTCAATATGAAATTATTCATGAGCACCCTGAACAATTAAAATTAGTCCAACACCTGAAGCTATTTCTCTCATTTCACAATCAATATGTGCAGTCTTCAGAATACAGCATTCTAAAAATAAATAAAGGCAGTGCTATCTACGCACATGACCTTGTAGACCTTAATCAAGACACCTCCAAAAAGCTTATGCTGTGGAATTTGCTCAAGACCATCGTTTAATCCGACTTTGCCAGATCTATGGGTTTGTCAGTAGAGAAGCACAACATAAGGTTGTTTTTAATAAATCTGTATAATAAGTCCTAATTGAATGGCTTACTATTTCTAAGCCGAAAGCTCCATAAGTATAATTTCTTTCCCTGTTTCGACAGTGATTGAAGATTACAATTCAAAACAAAATTATAGTAGCATCCCCAAAATAATTTATTTGTAATTTGGTTTATAAAATAAACTAGATTATATTTGTTTTGTGAACAAAATATTGAAGTATGAAAAGACTATTGACTTTAACAGTTTTGATTTGTTTTTCAGTTGTGATTGCTGAAAAAGCTAAAGCGCAAGGTGGTTTCGGAGGTGTGCATGCCAATTCTGAATTTACTTCTCACGGAAACTTATTAATGATTGGTGGCGGTGGAGCTTGGGTGATTAATCCTAACTTTTACCTGGGTGGTGCCGGATACGGAAGTGCAAACAGTGTGGCTACGCCAAATGGAGAATTCAATTCCTTAGGCTATGGTGGGCTAATGCTAGGATATTTTTCAGAGTTGAAAGAATCAGTTCGATTTGGAGGAGATGTTTTGGCAGGTTCTGGAGGTTATTCACTAGATGATATTTCTGAAAGTTTTTATTTTCTAGAGCCTAATATCAAAGTTTGGTACTCTATTAATCATACCATGCATCTATCGGCTGGAGTGTATTATCGAATTGCCTATTTGAATGCAGACGCAAATTTAAATCAACAAGACCTTAATAATTTCGGAATAAAGTTGAGTTTAAATTTTGGGAGTTTATAAAATTATAAGGAAACATGGAACAAGAAAAATTAAAAGTAGAGGAAAGTTTGAGCATCATCTCAGAGATGATTAGTACCACTAAGTACAATATCAGTCAAGATAAGGTAATCTATTTGATGTGGGGCTATGCAGTGGCAATTTCATCGATGTTGCATTATTTACTGCAATATCAGTTTGGTATTGAAATGGCTTGGCTAGTATGGCTTTCGATGCCAATCGCAGGCATTTACAACGGCATTTACTTTAGCAGGAAGAAGAGAAGAACTCGAGCGTTTAGTTTTACAGATAGAGCTTTAGCATCCATTTGGAGAGCTTTCATTGCAGCGCTCTTTGTGTTTCTATTTGCATCACCCGCTTTAGGTTGGAATGGGATATATCCAATTTTAATGGTTTTATATGGAATAGGAACTGCCAGCACAGGAGGTGTCATAAAGTATAAAGCACTAACAGTGGGTGGATATTTAAGCATGCTGGTAGGTTTTTTCGCATTTTATGCTGGATTTGAAACGCAACTTTTCCTGCTATCCTTATCAGTAATTGTTAGCTTTGTTATCCCAGGGCATCTGTTGCCGAAAAAGTTAAATGTATAAGTATGTTTGAGCCATTAGATCCATTATTGCATTCTCAATTACGTTTGGCTGTTATGAGCCTTTTGATGAACGTTGAGGAAGCGGATTTTAACTTTATAAAGGAGAAAACAAGTGCCACCTCTGGAAATTTAAGTGTACAGGTTAATAAATTGAAGGATGCAGGTTATATAAAAGTGGATAAAACATTTAAGGACAATTATCCACACACAAGTTGTAAGATTACAGAACAAGGGGTTGATGCATTTGAAACGTATTTGAACGCTCTGCGATCATATATTAAGCCAACAGATTGATCTTGAAAAGGATTTGAAGACTTTAATTAGTCTTTTTTTATCAAAATATAGTTTATAAAATAAAGTAGTTTATTATGAGAAATTTAAGTGGAATTTTAGGAATTGTTTTAGTGATGATTGTGAATGCACACATTACCAAAGCACAGGAAGTCGATAGTTTAATGTATAAAGCCTATCTAATGAATAGTGAGAGTTTATGGGAGGCTGCTCTTGATCAGTACAATGAGGAATGGTCTATAGAGAAAGGCATTGCTTATTACGGAATTCTGAATAATACTATGGTCACCAAAAATGAAAAGAAGTTTGATCAGTTTGTAGATCCAGCATTAGATTATCTAGAGGCCTTAGAAGAAAAGGGTATTTATAGGGCAGAGGCCATGGCGCTGCGCTCGTCAATTTATGGATTTATTATGGCCTACTCCCCTTGGAAAGGCATGTACTATGGTCCAAAAAGTTCAGGAGCTATTGAAAGTGCATTGAAGGCCAATGCTGATTCACCTATTGTTCATATGATTTCGGGATCTTCATTATTTTATACACCTGAAACCTTTGGTGGAGATAAGGAAGCCGCAATCGTATCATTTAAGAAGGCAGTGGAGCTGTTCGAAAAGCATAATTACAAAGGATGGCTGTATATTAATACACTTGCAAATTTAGGACAAGCTTACCAAGAGGTCGGCCAGCATAGCAAGGCTATTGCCACATATCAGAAGGCTTTGGCTGTAGAACCTGAGTTCAGATGGGTTTCTTCCCAGCTTTTACCTAAGGCTCAAGCGAGCAAATAGGTAAGGAACTATTCTATTTGTATTATTTAAAGCTTATCCGTAATGAAGAATTTGCTGTATTCAATTTGCTTATTTTTTTTCTTTTCAAGTGCTTCTGCACAAATTAGAATATCAGGTAAGATAGAAGCAGATGGTGAGTCACTTCCTGGAGCACATATTTGGAAAAAGACTAATTACACCATCAATGATGTAGCAGATATTAATGGTTTTTTCAATCTGATAGGCCTCGAGGACGGGGATACTATAGTCTGTAGCTTTATTGGATATAAGGAAAAGTGGTTCGTTGTGAAAAAATCAGATGATAGCCTACTGATCAATATGGAGCAGTATTCTCAACAATTGCAAAGTGTTGAGGTAAGAGCCAGTGTATTAGGAGCGGAAAATTTCGCTTTTGAAAAACTTAATCCTATTGATATATATATAAATCCAAATTCTAAAGCGGACGCTTTAGTAGCTATAAACACACAAATGTCGTCAACCATCAAAGACGAAAATGCAGCAGTTGCTTTTAGAGGTGCATCTCCGCAGCAAACTGGGTATTTTTTGAATGGTGTTCCTGTAAAGAATCCTGTGAAATATGCACAACTAACGAATACCGGGACCCTAAGTATTTTCAATACTGATTTTCTAAAAAGTGCTACCGTTTTTCCTGGAAACCCACCTGTGGAGTACGGACAAGCGACTTCAGGTACTGTAGTTTTGGAACTAGCTGATCGCTTTCCTGAATATTGGCAACATACAGCTAGTCTTTCAATGGCCAACCTTGGGTACTCTAGTCGAGGAGCAATTGGTGAGCAATCTTTTTTAGGTGTTTTTTGCAACTACCAATTTGATGAAGTTCTGAAAGGAGTGAATTCAGTGAATTTTAAAGACATTAATAGTTTTAACGCTGTAGAGGGAGGTGCTCTTTTCACTACTCATCAACCTTGGGGATCGATCAAAATATACCAGTATGCAATAATTGATAACTATAATTTTAATTTCAAACATCCTAGCTATCAGGATGGATTTTTACAATACGCTGAGAGGAGCTTAACCACTGTTCAATGGGTGCAGGATTTTGGTTCCTGGCAAAGCTCTTTGATAGCAGGAAATTCTATGAGCAAAAATGAATTCCAGTTTGGGAATATGGATTACCTTGTAAAAAATTCTGACCCTTACACGTCTGTAAACCTAACCTATTCTAAAAAAGGTGATGTGTTGAAAACGGGCTATGCCTATTGGCGGCAGAATAGTGTATTTAGTGGAGATGTGCCCACTTTTGCTTATGCACTAGCACCAATTCATCCTATACTTACAATCAGTTCGAACAAACAACTCGAAAGTCATGAGTATTACTTTTATGGAAGAAAAAAATGGGGGGATCATGCTTTTGGCAGTGGAATGCGAACTGCCTATATACCTAATAGTAGTGAGCAATTATGGAGCTATCAGTTTAACTACTTATGGGATATTAATAAACGGTTGAATTTGATAGGAGCTCATGGGAAGTATTATCAATCGAGAATAGATACGAATCCGCAAATATTAGAACAAGTTCAGTCCAGTATAGACTTAGATTTTAGCGATAAGCACTGGGCTATTCATCAAAGCTTTTTTCGAATTCATGGAGATAGTGCAGTTTCGGGGAGTGAGAGTCGATTGAGCTTTTTTGTAAAAAAGAAGTTTCAGTTGGATCAATCCGCCTCATTTTATCATCTAGATAGCTCTTGGGATTGGTTTGCTCGCACGTTTTTGAAATATAATCCATTTCCTCAATGGACCTTTAATGCCTCATTTCAGATCTTTAAAGGAAACACCTACCGATTAGTAAACAGTGCTGATTATTTTTCAGACCTTGAAGTATATGTACCACAAACGAGAACATCACCAATTTTCTTTGATCCGTATATGAATTTTACACTGGGAGTGAGCAGGTTATTCCAATTCTCTCAAAAATTTAACGGTCTTTTTTTTATTAATGTCGCTAACGTATTTGACTTCAAAAATGAAAATTCGATAAGCTATAATTATGATTACAGCAATTATCAGTCTAACTACTTAACCAGAAGGAGTATTTATGCGGGGATAATATTCAATTTTGTGAATGATTAAACTGGAAGAATACGTGAGAAGTCAGCAAATAAAAAGATCAAAAATATTCATTTTATAAATGAAAAATTATTTAAATTAAACATATGGAAAATAGAGACGAAGAATTATGGAAATTAGCTGAGGCCAGAGTTGGTTTTAAACGTCATTTATCAACTTACCTTTCAGTAAATGTATTAGTGTGGTTGTTGTGGTATTTTACTGGCAGTTATGGTGCTAATTATGGTGACTTTTTTCTTCCATGGCCTGCTTGGATGACTTTTGGTTGGGGAATAGGAATTACATTACATTTTCTTGGCGTGTATGTAAATAATTCATATTACTCTGTTGATCGGGAGTATGAAAAATTAAAAAATAAAAAATAGTATAAATACCTATTGAATTTAATCACAATAGTTTAATTTGTAATTCTAATCTCTTGAGATGTTGTGATTTTATTATTAAACCTACTCCTACTAAATTTTAATCTAATTTTTGAGCAAGAGGTCAAAAATTACCATGACTTCATTGAAAAAGGTGATTCATGTTTTGCGGCCGAAAATTATCAGTGTGCAATTCAGTTTTATTCTAGCTTTGATGCTGATTCAGTAAAGTTTGATTCTGAGGAAGAAAGATTAAAGTATCATTTAAGTTTTTCAGATGCATTATACATTACAGGGGAATATCCGGTCGCATTGAAGAATTTCGAGCTTTTGAAATCAATAGCTCTTGAAAACCAAGATCAGTTCTATCAAGGTAAGGCACAGATCGGGATTGCACACTCTCTATGGCGAATGACAGATAATGTAAGATCAATTGAAGAAATATTAGAAGGCATTCAGATTTTTGAAAAGCTACAGGATACATCACATTTAATTGCAGCATCTAATATTTTAGCTGGTATTTTTGTGAGTATTAAAAAATATGATGACGCTCGAGCCACGTATGAGAAAATGTTAGAATATGCGATTCAATCAAATGATTCCATATACATTGCATCGAATTTTGAGTATTTGGGAATAGTAGATTGCTTTCAGGGTAAATACAGGGATGCAATTACTAATTATGAAAAGTCATTAGCGATTAATGAAAAGGGAGATAATACATTCAGATTATCAATTACTCTTGGGAATCTTGCCGAACCTAAAATGGAACTCGGACAATATCAAGAAGCGTTACAACTCCTCTACAGGGCAGTGAAGATCCAGGAAAAACATCAATATAAATCTGTATTGATTTACACTTATTATACTTTAGGTCAAATTCATACCCTTACGCAATCTTATGATAGTGGGCTGTATTATTATAATAAATCTTTGTTGATGATGGAGGAAACCTCAGAGACGCGTGAAAAAGAAAAGGTCTATAAATTAACAGCTGAAAATTATGCGGCTCAGGGATCTTATAAGAAGGCATATAAATATCATCAATTACATAGTGCCGAAAAGGATTCATTGATTGTGTCAGAGAGAACACGTCAATTAGAAGAAATAAATGCACGCTATGAAGTGGAAAGGAAAAATAGGGAAAATGAGGACTTGATATCTCAAAATACTAAGAAACAAAAAGAACTTACGGCTCAGAAAGACTTAATTCAATTACAGTACACTATCGGTATCTTGATCATTATTTTTCTTGTCATATCCTTGTTTTTGGCTATTCGATTATATAAGGCAAGTCAAACCCTTATCACTGCAAATAATAGTAAAGATAAATTATTTGGAATAATTGCTCATGATTTAAAAGGTCCAATTGGAAATATTGGAGCTATGATAAACCTACTGCAAATTGAAACTGACGAAAATAGAAAATCTAAGTATTTTAAGTATTTAACTCAGTCGATACAAAATATTTCAGTGCTTACTAATCAGTTATTGTCATGGACCTTTAGTAAGAAAGGTGATTTTGTTTTTAATATTAAACAAATTGCAGTACGAACTATTTTTGAAAGAACAATTGAGGTTTTTGATTATCAATTAGCAGAGAAAGATATAAAAGTTGTAAATGAAATTGATGAAGATTTCGCTGTGCTGGCAGATGAAAATGCTTTGTTGACCATATTTAGAAATCTAATTTCTAATGCAATTAAATTTACAAGGAAAGGCGGGGAGATTGATTTAGAAGCCAATAAGGCAGGTAATTTTATTGAAATCAGAATTTCTGATAGTGGAGTAGGAATGAGTCAAACTGCAATTCAAAAAGTATTAGAAGGGAAACATGTAGTAAGTAGTACAGGAACTGCAAATGAGCATGGAAGTGGACTAGGCTTTTCGATTGTAATTGAGTTTGTTAAAAAAATGAATGGTAAAATTGATATTCATAGTGACGGGAAGTCAGGTACTTCGGTTATTTTGAAATTAAGGAAGGCATAAGTCAAAATTGATAATTTACCATGAATTGAGTATGAAGAATTGACTCAAATAAAAAGGAATCTTCTTCAAAGCCGTCTGTAATAAAATAGGTATTCAGAAATCTCAACTTTAGTGCTTTCCAATTACCTTTGAAATGGGTTTGAATATCTAAACTTAATTGTGTCATTGAATTTTTAACCTTAGACTGCTCGAATAAACTATGCACAGCATAGAGTCCGAGATTCAGTGATTTCCAGTTATTAAAAGGCTGAACATCTAATTTTATCGCTCGACTATTAACTTCCTCCAGACCAATAATCCTGTGTCGGCTAATAAATGTATAAAAAGGCTCTGCTCCCCATTCTGACGGAAATTTCATTGCGTAGTCAGATATATTAGTAGTCTGATTGTAGGACAATTGCCATTTATCCTCCATCCATTTGATCTGACCAGATATTTTGTGAGTTTTGTGATGCTTTTCTACATAGTGATTTTCATTAATGGCGGTTTGATAATAGTACTGAAGTCCAAGCTTGATTTTGCTTTCTTGATACTCTATTTGATTAAATGTTATAAAGCTAATGTTTTCAATGAGATATTGCCAGGAATGGAAACTGAGTTTTTCAGTTGGAATATAATGACCACCTGCAATGGCTATTCCCTTCGTATTTAAGTCGTGATGACTTGAATCTGGGTTTAGCAAGTGCTCATAAAGGTTTATACTTTCATTAATTTTAATCCATTCGGTAGTAGATCTGGGTGAAACTTTATTGAAGAAACCTCCATTGATCTCAAATCGGTGGCCTTCATTCCAGTCCAACCAGATTCCTTGAAATGCCGAAGGCTTCATCCTGGAATCTTGAGGGTTAACTAAGGGTGTATTCAAAAGCATCTTTCCTAGTTTAACATAAGAGTCTTTATAGCGATATTTGATGAAAAGCTCCTCCAGTCGATCCAAATCATGTTTGTTTTTTGGATCTTCTAAATCAAATAATTGCCTTTCCCATCTTGGTGCATATGGGTTTTGATCTGAACCACTTAAATCAGTGGATAAAACATTGTAAGTATAGATTCCACCAATTCCCATTTGGAGTCCATGCCAATAGGCACTGTGGTAATAGATTCTTCCACCTAAACCAGAAGCACCACTGAAATTTTGGCTAGCTGGTCTGTAGGTTTGAATAGTATTGGAGCGAAATAAACCGCTTACATGTCCTTTCTTAAACCATTCATGAAAACTGTGGGCTTCATTGGGGTTGAATGAACCATGCTTGACAGAGTCTATGGATTCGAATTGTTGATCGTGGTTTTGAGCTGTTATAGCATAAGGCAACAGCAATAAGAATATTATATATGAATATGTTTTCATATAAAAGAATTAAAAAAGAGGCTCGCATAAACTAAGAGAGCCTCCTTTTGCTAGTTAATTTAAAATTGAATTTACTTCAAAGTAGTGGGACAAACATAATCTGTTTTAGGAATATCTGTTTCGCTAATAGCTTTAAAACCACCAGCAATATCTACTAAATTATGAACACCTCTTGATTTCATGATAGATGCAGCAATCACTGAACGATATCCACCTGCACAATGCACATGATAAGTTTGATCTTTATCTAACTCATCGAAGTTATCATTGATATAATCTAAAGGAAAATTTTGTGCATCCTCCACGTGTTCAGATTGAAATTCAGACGGTTTTCTAACATCTAGAACTGTCAAATCTGATGATTTTAATTCTGATGCAAATTCTGTAGCAGGAATAGATTTAACACTATCAGTATCTTTTCCTGCTGATCTCCAAGCATTTACTCCACCCTTTAGATATCCTAATGTATTATCGTACCCCACTCTTGATAGACGGGTCACTATTTCTTCTTCTCGACCTTCTTCTGCAATGAATACAATAGGTTGCTGCAAATCAGGGATTAAAGCACCAACCCAAGGGGCAAAACTTCCGTCAATACCAATGAAAATGGAATTGGGTATATGTTCTTTTACAAATTCATTTTGATGACGAGTATCCAACACTAAAGCACCTTCATGATTCGCCATTGCTTCAAATGTTTCAACATCCAATCCCACATTTCCTTTTTCTAAGATCTTATCCAAACCAGAAGTATCAGCTGCTTTGTTCATGGCCACGTTTTGAGCAAAGTACTGTGGTGGAGGTAATAATCCGTCAGTTACTTCGGCAATAAACTCCTGTTTAGTCATATCTGCTCTTAAGGCATAATTCGTTTGCTTTTGATTACCTAACAGATCCGTAGTCTCCTTACTCATGTTTTTACCACAGGCAGAACCCGCTCCATGCGCAGGATATACAACTACGTCATCTGGCAATGTCATAATCTTATTTCTTAAGCTGTCGAACAGCATTCCTGCTAGGTCATCTTGAGTAATTTTACCCGCTTTTTGTGCTAAGTCCGGTCTTCCTACATCTCCTATAAACAAAGTATCACCACTGAAAATGGCTTTTTCTTTTCCTTCTTTGTCAATTAATAGGAAGGTAGAACTTTCTAATGTATGACCAGGAGTATGTAAAACCTTTATTTTTATGTCACCTATCTGGAAGAGCTCTCCATCTGTCGCCTCATGCATATCGAAGTCAGTTTTAGCTCCAGGACCATAAACAATTGTTGCCCCAGTTTTATTGGCTAAATCCACATGTCCTGAAACAAAATCAGCATGGAAGTGAGTTTCGAAAATATACTTAATTTTAGCGCCATCTTTATCTGCTTTTTCGATATAGGGAGCAGATTCCCTTAATGGATCAATTATAGCAGCCTCACCATTGCTCTCAATATAATAGGCGCCCTGTGCCAAACATCCTGTATAAATTTGTTCTATTTTCATAATTCTAAATTCTTTTCATTTTTTAACTTACCACAAATATACGGCAGTGTCCAAAGGTGGATTGTAACATGAGTTACTGACTTATAATAACTGCTCTAATTTGCCATCCTGAAAACAAGTTTTAAAGTATTTCAATATAATTTCTTCTTTGCTCAATCTTATCTTCCTTTTCCAACTTCTTTAATAGTCTAGAAACTACAACTCGGGAGGTGTTCAATTCATTTGCAATTTGCTGATGAGTTTTCTTAATTTCAAATGATCCGCTTGCAATTTTCTTATCTAAAAGATAATTGTAAAGTCTTTCATCTAATTTCATGAAAACCATACTGTCGATCGTCTGTAGTAATTCATCAAACCTTGTTTGGTAAGAATTGAAGACGAACCGTCTAAAGCTCCGATATTTTGTTATCCAATTGTCCAAATTGGAAACCGGCATCATCCATAGTTCGGAATCTTCTTCGGCCACTACGTGGAATGAACTTCTTTTTCCTTCTAAGCAACAAGTGATGGACATGGCGCATGTTTCCCCTCCCTCTAAATAGTATAAAAAGACTTCATTGCCATTGTCATCGTTTCGCATTACTCTTAGTAAACCCGACATCACTAAAGGCATTTCCTGTGCTTCATCATCTGGCGTGATGACGGTTTGACCTGTCTTAGCTTTCTTCAATCGACCGGATTTTAAGATTTCATCCTTTAACTCTGGTTCGAATGGCGTTCTTTCTAATACTTCTTTTATTTTATCATTCATTTATTTACAACAGTTTTCAATACAATTCATTAAATTCTCAATCTCTTTTTTGGCAGAAGAGTAGTAAATTTTTCTCCCTTCTCTTCTTGAACTCAAAACTCCAGCCTCTTTTAAAGCGGCCAAATGATGTGATAACAATGACTGTTCACAGTTCTCCAGCTCTTCACAAATTTCATTCACTGTCATTTCTCCTGTTTTTAATAGTAGCTGTACAATCCTCAATCTATTGTGATTGGCTACAGCTTTCAATATTTTAGCCATTTTGGCTAATTTTTCATCAGACTTTTGAACTTCCATGACTTTCATATCGTAATATATGAAAAATTGTTTATGTATTTTTTTAAAGATTTTTAAGTTCGTTAAGAAAAAGATTTAAATGACAGAAAAAGCTGAAGCCCAAATAATCAAAAAAACATTTCCAATAACTGGCATGAGCTGTGCGGCCTGTGCTTCCAGTGTGGGGTCTACACTTAAAAGTACTAAAGGTGTTCAAGATGCAGATGTGAATTTTGCAACTCATACAGCTTGGGCTACTTTCAATCCTGATGAAGTTTCATTGGCAGATTTAAAATCTGCACTGCAAGGAGTAGGCTATGATGCCATTATGGAGGAAGACAATGTAGCCGAAAAGCAGGAAGAAGCTCAAATAGCTCAATTTCTGGAAGTCAAAAGAAGCCTAATAGGATCCGCAATTCTCTCAATTCCGGTTTTTATTTTTGGTATGTTTTTCATGAGCTGGGAAATAGGCCAATATATTTCTTTACCATTATCAGCAGTAGTTCTTTTTTATTTTGGGGGTCATTTTTTCAAAGGTGCGTGGAAGCAAGCCCAACATGGCAAAGCTAATATGGATACTTTGGTGGCACTTAGTACTGGAATTGCATTTGCACTGAGTATTTTCAATACGTTTTATCCTGAATTTTGGCTTCAAAGGGGATTAGAGGCACATGTTTACTATGAAGCAGCTGTTGTCATCATTACTTTTATTTCTTTAGGAAAATATTTAGAAGAAAAAGCAAAGACTAATACTTCTTCGGCTTTGAAGAAACTGATTGGGCTGCAGCCGAAAACACTTATTGTTTTGATTAATGGAAGTGAGGAGGAAATACCCATCGGATCTGTAAAAGTAGGCTATGAAATTTTGGTAAAGCCTGGTGATAAAATTCCTGTTGACGGTACAGTTGAGAGTGGTGATTCTTATGTGAATGAAAGCATGATTACAGGTGAACCGGTTCCTGCGCAAAAATTAGCTGGAGCAAAGGTTTTTGCGGGTACAATTAATCAAAAAGGAAGCTTTACTTTCAAAGCTGAGAAAGTTGGAGGAGATACTTTATTGGCTTCTATCATTGAAAGAGTAAAAGAAGCCCAAGGAAGTAAAGCCCCAGTTCAGAAATTGGTTGATAAAATTGCTGGTATTTTTGTACCTACTGTAATCGGAATAGCTATTCTAACCTTTGTTTTGTGGCAAATCTTTGGTGGAGAAAATTCCTTGACTCAAGGAATGCTATCTGCAATTACGGTGCTTGTAATTGCTTGTCCATGTGCGCTTGGCTTAGCAACTCCAACGGCTATTATGGTTGGTGTTGGAAAAGGAGCGGAAAATAATATGTTGATTCGAGATGCTGAGAGTTTGGAAAAAGCCTATCAGACAAATGCGATTATTTTGGATAAAACAGGAACGATTACAGAAGGCCAGCCTTCGGTGGTAAATGAAAAGTGGTTTTCTGAAGAAACTTCTTTGAAATCAATTTTATTTCATATTGAATCTAAAAGCGAGCACCCCTTGGCTGAGGCGGTTTTAAAACAATTAAAATCTGCTGAACTTTCAAAAATAAGTATTCAATCCTTTGAAAGTATTTCAGGTAGAGGCGTAAAAGCAAAATACGATGATCAAAATTATTTTGTAGGAAATTTTGCATGGATGCAAGAGCAAAACTTAAAAACCAGCGATGAAGTTTTGATTACTGCTGATGAATGGGAATCGAAAGGTCAAACCGTCATTTATTTTGCTGATGAAAAGCAAATATTGGCCATTATAGGTATAGCCGATAAAATCAAAGAAAATGCAAAATTAAGTATTGAGCAATTGCAAAATAGAGGCATGGAAGTTTATATGCTCACCGGGGATGCCGAAAAAACTGCACAAGCTGTAGCTAATGTTGTTGGAATAAAAAACGTAAAAGCCCACTTAATGCCTTCCGATAAATCTGACTTTGTAAAGGAATTGCAGGCTAAGGGAAAAGTAGTAGCCATGGTGGGTGATGGTATAAATGATTCTGAAGCTCTAGCTCAAGCAGATGTGAGTATCGCCATGGGCAAAGGTTCGGATATAGCCATTGACGTGGCTAAAATGACTTTAATAGGTTCGGATTTAGAAAATTTACCTAAAGCATTTCATCTATCTCAATTAACAATAAGAGGGATCAAGCAAAATTTATTTTGGGCTTTCATCTACAATATTATTGGAATTCCACTGGCTGCTGGTTTGTTATATCCATTCACCGGTTTCTTATTAAATCCAATGATCGCAGGGGCGGCCATGGCATTCAGTTCGGTCTCTGTAGTGTTGAATAGTTTGAGATTGAAAGGTATGAAACTTTAAGTTGTGAGAGTGATCAAATTAAGTTCTGAATATCAGTAATTTAAATTGGAAATAATGCTTACAATCGTTGTTAAATTGAATATTATCCCTATATTTACTTAACATCAATTATTTGAGCTATGAGGGTCTTATCGATATTTTTAGGTGTTTTTTTTATTAGTTACCATTCAATAATAGCCCAAGATCGAATAGTTTTCGATGACCGTGCAAACATAGTTAATTCTCAAGTTGAATATTTACTTTCTGAAAAGTTCAAGCAGAGTGATATATCGCTAAGCACTACAGTTGATATCAAAGAAAAATGCAATTATTATTTTGCTAAGATTTATAAAAATGGAAATCGAATAATCACAGAACTTTCAAATTGTGATGGTGAGCTTTTAGGATCGAAGTCTAATGGTGAAAATTTAGCATCTAGTACAGATGAAGAAAAAGCAATTGTTATCTATTATGCGGTATTAGATATTATTGAAAACCCAACGCAGCCCTCTCAGGAGTTATCAGAAAGTAATGAGGCAGGTAATGAAAATATAAATTCTGAGCACGATTCAAGATACTTTTTTGCCCCAACATCTTTCGGATTGAAGGAAAGAGAACTATACTACAATTCGATTTATTTTCTTTTACATGATATTCAATATGGCCTCTCAGATAATTTGTCAATAGGAATGGGAACTACCTTGTTTGGTTTTCCAGTGTATTTCACTGCCAAACTTTCTATTCCCCTTCAAGAAAAACATAGCGTAGCAATAGGCGATATGATGATTTTAGGTACCTATGGCACTAATTTTTTCGGAAATCTTGCGTTTGTAACCTACAGCTATGGCGATAGTCACAATAATTTGACAATTGGGGCAGGATATCTCACTGTAAACAATAATGATTTTACAGAAGCTAGTAGTGATTCCTTTGTAGGTAATTTTTCCGGTATAGTTCGAGGTGGACCATTTTTCTACTTTCTTACTGAGAATTATATTTTTAATGTTAGTAGTAGAGAGTATGTCTACCGAGAAACTATGCTCCCAAATGGCGATTACAGCTATGAAGAAGGAGAATATGATTTAAAAAGAACTTTATGGTATGGATTAACAGGGATTCGTTTTGTCAGGAAGAATAAGGAATTGGTAAGTTGGCAAATTGGTTTGACTCACGTTTTGGTTGCTCCTGGTGATATTCCTTCTCCGTATGATTCGCCTTCTTGGGATCCATATGGTTATAGAAACGAAAGAACCAGAATGATAGCTTTTCCTACCTTGTCCTATACTCGAAAATTTAAATTAGAATAAATTTCTAAATAATCGGATTAAAAGAGAGACCACCAAACTGGCCAATAGCATGGTGGTTATAGGAAAGTAAAGGCTGAAATTTTCTCTTTCTATTCTTATATCACCAGGCAATTTTCCAATCCATTGAAGCTTGTCCTGAAAGAAATAAATCATAATTCCAGCTAAAATTATCAAAGCACCAATTATTATTAGATATTTCCCTAATGAGTTATTCATTGATTTCTACATCTCCAAGTTCTTCTATTGCTATTTCAACAACAGTAGAAGTGGCTAAAATTCCATAACCATTTTTAACATTAGTGAATATTTGGGTGGGTTCTGTAAATGGGTCAGGATATCGATTGTTTTCCACACTTTTTAAGTATAAGTATAAGGATTTACTGATTTTATGCATCTCTACCTTGTATTGAAAAATAGCATTGTAATGGCCGTTGACATAAATATCTTTTCTTAAATCATGGGAATTAAACCTAACAGTATATTCTTGTCCGTTAAATAGCTCGTCTTTTAGAACTTGTATGCTTCCAGTTCCATCTAAATATAATTCTTCGGTTTGTAAATCAGTGGCTTCTACGTATTCATAATATTCATTGTAGGTCGTATCCTCCTCGGGTTGGTCGGTATTCCATTCAGTGCTGATCGCTTTTAACCGGAAAAGGTAAAAATCTTCTGTGGAAGCATTATCATTGATAGTGATGTTTACTTCAGATCGTTTTTCACCTCCAAATTGGCTGTTTCTTTCAATTGAGTTGAATTCAAATTCGTAATCTTCATCCGTGATTTTACTTGCAGATTTCTCCGTAGCTGAAATTTCCTCAAATCCTTCTACTCTTGCAATGATTTTATATTCTGTATCAGGCTTAATTTTAATGTTTTTGTTTTGATAATATCCTGATTGAAAATATTCTAAGTATGCGATTTCCTGATCGTTTTCAAAAATAATGACCTCTGCATTATCGATATGGTCAGTTCCTCTTTTATCAAATATAAAGGTGGAACGATTGATTTCAACAAGTGGATGTCTATCAGTCTTTAGCCATGCATTCAATACCAACTTTGAATCGTTTTCATCAATCTTTAATTCAACTTCTTTTTCACAGGCAAGCAAAAGAGAAGCTGACAGGATAATTAGCTTAAGATTATTTTTCATTTGGTCTGAATTTAAAGTTGTAAGTAAAGGATGGTATTAATTGAAACAAGCTGATTTGGCTAAAAGATGTTTCCCCTATGCTGTTGTTGGATGTGGTGATGTAGAAGGGATTTTGCCTATTGTAAAGGTTATAAACGCTTATAGTCCAGCTTGAGCTTCCCCAGTCCTTTTCTTTGTGTCGTGTTATCCCGACATCCGCCCTGTGATATGCCGGCATTCTGTAAGCATTACGGTCACTATATTGATAAACATCGGAATATCCGTAATAACCCTCATTTTCTGATCTTGGATTCTCAGAAAGCTCTGATATTTTTGCTATTGGTAATGTTATTGAATTACCTGTTCCATATACCCATGTACCACTAATTTCCCATTTTTCGTTGAGCCTATAATTTGTGACTACACTTATATCGTGTCGCCTATCATATTTATAAGGGAATACTCGTCCAAAATTCAATTCATCAAATTGGCGATTATTGTAAGATAGAGTATAGCCGATCCAACCATTGAACTTACCTTCTTTTTTCCTAAATAAGAATTCAGCACCGTAACTCCAGCCGTCTCCAACTGCTACTTTATCTTCCCAGCTTTCTTCCAAATTCAGAAAGTTGGAACCCTCTTTATATTCAATCAGGTTGTTCATGTTTTTATAGTAGCCTTCAATTGACAAGTCATATTTCCCATCAGCAATTAAAGAGGACATTCCAATGGCAGTTTGCTGTGCAAATTGTGGTTTGATTTTATCTGTAACGGGCACCCATAAATCTGTCGGTAATCCAATTCCCGAATTGGTCAACAAATGAAGAAACTGAGCCATTTCAGCATAAGAAGCTTTAAATGATAATTTATTGCTCACTAAATATCTTGCACTAATTCTGGGTTGGAAAGACGGGTAAAATTCTTCCCTTACTCGAAATGCTGAAGCATGTAGACCCGCATTTACTTTTAGCTTTTCAAAGGGTTCAAATTCATCTTCTATATAAACTGAAAACTCATTACCGTAAATTGGTTTCGTATCGGGTTGGTCAAAGTCTGCCTCAAAGTCTGCTTCAAAATTGAAAGCCTCGGGCTGGAAAATATGGTAAATGTAATTGGCACCAAATTTCAAGGAATGCCCGTTATTTAGATAATAATCAAAATCTAATTTTAAACCGTAATCCTGAATCCCTGAATTATATGATGCATAAAAATTTTCCTCAGTTTCATCATCAGCTGTGGCATAGCGTGAATAGCTTTCATTAAATAAGCTGAAGTTATATTGACTGTAGGTGGCAGTTGTATTTAAAAACAATTGATTTGAAAATAGATGGTTCCATCGGCCAGCAGTCGTGAAATTACCCCATTGAATTCCTGCTTCATCTTTATACTCATTGATGGAACCGCCATCATCATATTCGTATTCATCTCTGGCGTAGAATTTATCTTTGCCTGTATATGCACTAAGGTAAATACGGTCTTTGTCAGAGAATTTATAATTGGCCTTGGCATTAAAATCATGAAAGAAATATCCTAAATCTGCACCATCGGCATTTGCTCTTATTAAGGGTCTTGCTAAAATATCAATATAGGTTCTTCTACCAGAAAGGATAATTGAACCTTTATCTTTCTTGATGGGGCCTTCAACTGATAATCTAGATGAGATTAAGCCGATTCCACCTTCTGCTTGCCAGTTTTTCATATTGCCATCTTTCATATTGATGTCGATTACCGATGAAAGCCTACCTCCGTACCTTGCAGGAAACCCACCTTTTATCACTTCTACATTACTGATCGCATCAGCATTGAAAACAGAAAAAAATCCAAATAAATGAGAGGCATTATAAACGGGAACGCCATCGAGCAGAATCAAGTTTTGGTCAGGTCCACCACCTCGAACATAAATGCCACTGCTTCCTTCCGAACCACTTTGAACACCAGGCATAAGCTGTATAGTTTTGAGAACATCTACCTCTCCTAATAATGCCGGAATGGCTTTAATGTCTTGAGCACTAATTTTCATACTGCTCATCTTAGTGAGTTCTAAATCTGGTCGGGTACCTTTGACCACCACCTCAGACAATTCATCAGAGAGTTCCAATTCAAAATTGATATTGGTATCCCCTTCTAATTTTATAGATTTTCTGATGGTTTGGTAGCCTACATAAGAAACTTCCAAAGTGGCAGTATCTCCACCTATGTTTAAGCTATAGAAGCCGTAAGTATTGCTGGCAGTTCCTTGTTTAGTGGCAGGTTGCCAAATATTGGCACCAATTAAATTTTCACCGGTTCGCGCATCTTTTATATAGCCGCTTATTCTGATTTGCGCAAGGGTAAGTTGACTAAAAACAAATAAAGTTATTAGCAATAGTAATTGTTTCATCAAATTTGGATTGGGTTGATAGTTCTATTTTTGGATACAAACGTAAGTCAAAGGATGGTATTATGAAAATAAATAATATAATTTTCCAGCATCTTATAAAATGTGTGTTTTTAAAAGTAAATTTGATTTTAACTCTGATTAAGATAAACTCTATTCATTAGTGAATAAACTCAATTTTAAGAAACATCCACGCAAAGACCATTTTAATTTTTTTAATGCATTTGACGAACCATTTTATGGTGTAAACATTAATTTGGAATGCACGGATGCTTATAGTTACTGCAAAAGGGATGGGATATCATTTTACCATTATTATTTGCATAAGATACTAACGGCAGTAAATGCAATCCCCGAAATGCGCTATAGGCTAATTGAACAAGAAGTATATGATGTGGAGACGGTTCATGCTTCTGCCACCGTTTTGAGAGATGATAAAACTTTTGGGTATTCCAGGATGATTTTTGATGAAGATTTGAAGGTCTTTTCACTTAATGTTAAAGCCGAAATTGATAGAATAAAAGCTGAGTCTGGTTTAGATGTGATGAAAGGAATGGTGGATGTTATTCATTTTACGGCTATTCCTTGGATCAAATTTACTTCCATTTCGCATGCCCGTCATTTTGCTGTAGAAGATAGCATGCCTAAAATTTCAACTGGAAAAATTTATAAGGAACATAGCAAAATATTTATGCCGTTTTCAGTCCACGTCAACCATGCATTGGTGGATGGCTATCATTTAGGGTGTTTTATTGAAAAATTGGAAAGTTTATTTAATCGAACGTGATTTTTCATATAATAAACTGTATTTTTGTTATATAGAAATTATTTAGAATATGATAAAGTTCAAAAGATTTTTCACCTTTTCACTAGCAATTATAGGGTTGTCTAGTTTAACTGCGATTTCCTGCGAAGATACTGATGATTTATTAAATGTTGATGTGCCCACTGATATAAAGCGTTCATTTGATATTACGACCACTGAGGCAAAAGACACCTCATTTACAGAAACTGTAAATCCAAGTGGAGAGGAAATTGATGAATATAAGGACAGGATAATAAATATTTCTGCTAATAAATTAATTATTGATGTTACGGATAATGGCTCAGAAGGGAATATTGGATCTGGAGAGATTATCTTAATTTCTGAATATGGCGATTTCTCGTTTTTGACGATAGATGACATTAATGATCTAGATGGAACACAAATTGATTTGAATGCTGATATACAAGATGCAATTGCGAGAAGCTTGGAAGCTTTTGAACCTTTTGACATTCAATTAGAATTGACATCCGATGGAGCTATTAGTTATACTGTTGGAATTACAATAGAAGGGGTAATGACTGTTTCTGCAGTATCATCAAATTAACAGTGTCAAGAAATAGTATGTCTCTTAGCTTTTTTTTATTTAATAGGTTTTTTACTTTTTTATTCTATAAACCTTATAATATAAAAATAACCGAAGCTTGTACAAGATTCAATGCTACTGTCTAACCAATCATGGAATTAAATTAAATTGATTTTTTAAATTGCTCAATCAAGAGCTTTTCTTCTTTTATGGACTTGGGTTTATGCATATTCATACTATTATATCCGTCCATTTTAGCAGCCTTTTCAGTATCTGATTGGCTCAAGTCAACCTTTTCTCCTAGTTTTGAGTGGTGTTTATCGAAAAAATAGAATATTTGATTGGGGTTAATTCAATTATCTAATATTAAACTGTACTTTTGAACTTTTAAATAAAACTAAAAAAGATGAAAAATATTAAAAAAGTATTGTTGTATGCATTTACCTTTGTAGGGATGTTTAGCCTCATGGCTATTTCTTGTGAAGATTTATCAGAGGAAGTTACTGTAGATGTTCCAACTGATTTAACAAAAACTTTTCGAGTATCAAGTACAGAAACTGGTACTTTTGAAATTATAGAACAAGTTGATTTGGCATCTGATGAGATTGCTGAAAGACGTGAGCAGATGAAGGATTTCACAGTTGAGTCTTTTAACTTTGCAGTAGTTGATAACTTAGAAGGAGGCAGTGGTATTCCTACTAATGTAGAGCTTTTGTTCTATGCAGGGGAGAATAGAGTAGGAACTGGAACGGGGGTTCTTAGTGGTTCAACATTTGAAGAACAATTAAACAGCCTTAGTGCTGAGTATGTTACTGCTTTGAAACAAGCAGTTGAGCAATATGTACTTGATGATGGTACCTTGCTAGAAATTACTCTTGAAGGATATGCAGAGGTTCCAATGGATTATACCGTTACTTTTACTATGGAAGCCACTATTGAAGCTGGCGTTCAATAAAAATTTGTAAATTATTGTTTAAAACCTGTTTTCAAGCTGAGAGCAGGTTTTTTATGCCTACTGATTTCTAAAAACATTATCACAAATTATAGCAGTAGCCATTGCGGCATTCAATGATTCAGCTTTTCCAATTCTTGGAATGGTGATCTTATCTGCAATAAATGAAATAAGTTCTGAATCAATTCCGTGTGATTCATTCCCAATTATCAGAAGTCCATTTGTGTCAAAATTAACTTGATGTACATTTTTTCCTTCCAATAAAGCACCATAAATCTTTCTACTACTATTTTCAGCTAAGAATTCTTTCAAATCTCTTCGATACAAATAAGTCCTGAAAATGGAACCCATGGAAGCGCTAATCACTTTTGGGTTGTAAAATTCCGCTGTGGTTGCGGAGCAAATAATGTTTTTGATGCCGTACCAATCTGCTAATCTGATAATAGTGCCTAAATTTCCTGGGTCTCTTATGTCATCTAATACTAAATCAAAGCCCTTGGATTTGTATGTTGGAGGCATTTGATCATGTGCCACCACTAGTGCATCAGTATTGCTTTGAAATGTTCCTAAACCTCTTAATTCTTTTTCTTTTATAATAATTGGTTCGACCTTTGCATTATTGAGTTCTAGTTGAAACTTTTTCAAAAAAGCTTCTGTAACAATTAAATCTTTTATTTTACAGGAAGAATTTAATAATTCAAGGGTATTTTTGGCTCCTTCAACTATAAATAGCCCTTCTTTCTGCCGGAATTTCTTTAATTGAAGAGATTTGATGAACTTTGTATGAGTCTTAGTAAGCATTTATTTCGATAGCACTGAAATTGAATATAAAATTAATAAAATCCTTTCTGCTGAGCAGTATCATTTTTTTCACTTCTTGTGTGGGCACAAGCTATTTGAAAAATGATGAGAAACTTCTCTTTAAACAGAAAATTAAAGGTAATGAAAATATTTCTTCCGATCGACTGGAAAATTTATACAATCAGAAAGCAAACAGTCGAATTCTATTATTGCCTATTTCACCTTATGTAGCCTTATACGAAACTGGACTGCAGTATTATGACCCCGAAGAAATCCAAGTAGAAAAAGAAGTTGTGCTAGAGGAATTGCAGGGGAAGATCACCGAAGCGCGAGAAGCTGAGAAATTCAATAAAGCCACTCGATTAGAAAGAAAATTAAATAAAAAGAACGATAAGTTTTCAACGCTTTTAGAAGATGGTAATCTTTTTATGAGGTGGGGAGAGCCTTTGGCAATTTTTGATTCTTCGGCTACTAAGCAAACGAAAAATCAAATTCAACTTTTCTTGGAATCTAAAGGCTTTTTTGATGCAGAAGTTGGCTATGAAGTGAAATATAAGGGAATAAAAAATAAGAGAGCAAATGTAACTTATAATATAGCTGAAAGAGAATCCTATATTATAGATACTATTATTTATAATACCGGAGGTAATAAAGTAATGATGAGTGTTTTGGTAGGTGGGAAAAGAAATAGTTTGATAAAAGCTGGTGACATTTACGACCAAAGTAAATTGACCGCGGAAAGGGAGAGAATAGAAAACATTATGAAAAATAATGGATATTATACTTTTTCTAGACAATTTGTGGAGTACAACGTTTATCGCGACCCAGACACCACTAATTTAGCATTAGAAATAATCATTAATAAACCTCAAGATGCTAAAAATCATAAGCGATACAAATTAGATAAAGTCAATTTCACTACTGACGTAAACACGCAAGTAGGTGGAGCTAATAGGACTGAAGAAAAGGTCAATTCTATCAATTATTTTTACTATGATTATTCTTATCGAAAGAAGATTCTTGATCAGAGAGTCTTCATTAGGCCAAATGAATTTTATAGCCTAGAAAAGACACTTAATACGCAGCGCCAATTAGCCAATTTAGATATGTTCCGCTTTGTGAATATTAAGTACGATACAGCGGGAGGCGACTTTGTAGCTAACATATTTACAAGTCCTTTAGATAAATTTCAGTTGAGCAATGAAATTGGAGTCAATGTTAACGTGACCTTTGGATTGCCTGGGCCTTTTTATAATGTTTCCTTAAAGAACAGAAACCCTTTTAAAGGAGCAGAAGTTATGGAGCTATCAGGGAGATTAGGGTTTGAAGGAGTAGCCAATATTTCAGATCAGACCGATGTGACTACTGCCACTGAAGCTAGGGCAAATTTGTCATTTACATTTCCTCATTTTTTATTTCCTCTTGGGACTCAGCTCAAGTCTAGATTTGCTTTATTGAATCCTAAGACCAAAACTGGTTTAGGTTTCAATTTCACAGATAGACCAGAGTATGTAAGAAGCAATTTAAATGGATCATTTGGTTATTCTTGGCAAAATAAAATGCGATGGATTTTTGATTTGACTGTATCTGATATAAATCTTATAGAGTCAGATTTACAAGAGGAATTTATTAGGGCTTTAGAAGAGCAAACTACTTTTGGCAGACAGCTAAGTAGGTCGTTTTTGCCTTCATTTGTTTCAAGCAGCTCAATTACTATTTCCAAAAATTTCAATAACTATGGCCAAGCCCAAAGTAGAGCTAGTTTTATTAAATTCTTTGGTGAAACCGGGGGTAATTTATTGAATATTAATGCTATCGGAGAGCAAGTTAATCAATCATCATTGGAGTATTTCCAGTTTATTAAAGCTTCCTTAGATTATAGGACCTATATACCTTATGGAAAGAAAAGTACGTTTGCCTACCGCTTTAATGTGGGTTTTGCGAAACCCTATGGAGAGTTTTCACAAGATGTTTTACCTTATGAGAAATATTATTTTGCTGGGGGTAGTAACAGTATTCGGGCTTGGGCACCTAGGAGGTTGGGGCCGGGAAGTTTTGTTGATACAGATGATGAAGGGAATTTTTTATATAACATCGAGCGACCAGGAGAAATAATTTTCGAAACCAGTGTAGAAGTAAGAAGAAACTTGATCAACTTTTTGGATGGTGCTTTCTTTATTGATGCAGGAAATGTATGGTCTTTTTCAGATAATGATGAGCCTGGTAGTGATTTTCAATGGGATAGGTTTTATAACGAAATAGCAATTGGAACAGGAGTAGGATTACGAGTCGATTTTTCGTTCCTAATATTACGATTTGATTTTGCTTTCAAATTGTACGATCCTGCAAGAGATTCGGGAGACAGGTGGACCATAAGCGAATGGAACTTGGGGACAAGGTCAAATTACGGGCCAGCACTCAACATTGGAATTGGTTACCCCTTTTGATTGTTCTTTTTCCGAAAGATGTTTTTAATATCTTCGAAAGATTCTTCAAAGCTATTCGCTAAGTCTTTAAAGACCTCTTTATTGTCTTCTGTAAATCGATCAAAATCCTTTTCAAGTGATTCCTTATTTCTTTTCAGTTCTTGCAATCGCTCTTTTAATTCCAGTTTATCTGAAATATTACTTTGGCTAATCTCTGAAAACAGACTATCAATTTTTTTTCCCGCTTTGCTGAAAAATTCTTCAGCCTTACCTTTTTTGTATTCCATAGTACTTGATTTTCAAATCGTACTTAAAGTTAATAAATTATATGATTGAATTTGAAAATCATATTTACTAAAATCTTAAAAGGGAGATAATTTCACTTGCTTTCTTTACTGTTTTTTTGCTCTTTTAAAAACCATTCAGGTGTTCTTTTTTTATACCATTGCATAATGCCAAAGCTGAGAAAAAAACCTGATCCAGCACCTTCCATTATGATAATAAATGAAATAAGAAAGGCATTAAGGTAATTGCCGAATGGCTCAACTTCTTTTATTTCCTGCAAAAATTCGGGGTTTGATAGTAAGTATATGAAAATGAAAATAGCAAATGCCAATGATGAACTGACAGCTGTCAACATACCAGTGCCAATCCCTTTAAAATAGTCGAAGTTCTCGTTCTTTTTTTTAATTGATTTGATGGAGAAGAAAACCCCAGCTCCCATGATGATGATGTTTAAAGCGCGAAGCTCTAAATTATGTTCTAACCCAATAGCATTCATAATCAAAAAATAAGCTGTAAGTCCAATGAAAACCAGTATCCCACCTAAAAGTCCGTTGTATTCAATTGAATCTTTTCTCATAGTTTTATATTTTTTTGTTTATATACAACACGTGATATTTTCAATTGTTGTTATTATTTATATTTCATCTAATATTCCATTAAATTCCTTCCGTATCTTGTATATTTGCGTTAGGAATTTCAATGAAACGAATAGATGCTTAGAAAAGCGATAGTATTAAAGATCTTCACTTTATTGATAATTGGTTTACTTTTGTCTGCCTGTGCCAACAATGGAGGACGTAAATCAATGCCTAAAAAGAAACCATTGCCTTGTCCAGTAAAAGATTGTTAAAATGCGCAAAATAGTAATAGCCATAGATGGATTTTCAGCTTGCGGGAAAAGCAGTACTGCCAAGGAAGTGGCAAGTCAGCTAGGGTATAGTTACATTGACTCAGGTGCTATGTACAGAGCAGTGACTTTGTATTTTCATCAGAACTACGTGAACATTGATAATTCAAAGGAAATAGTAAAAGCGATTGAAGAAATCAAGATTTCATTTCAATTTAATGAACGAAGAGCTTCTAGTGAAACTTATTTGAATGGGTTAAACGTTGAGGAGGAGATAAGGAAAATGTATATCTCAAATAAAGTTAGCGAGGTGAGTGCCATACCTGAAGTAAGAAGAAATATGGTCAGCCAGCAGCGAAAATTGGGGAAGAAAAAAGGAGTAGTGATGGATGGCAGAGATATTGGTTCCAATGTTTTTCCAGATGCGGAATTAAAAATCTTTATGAAAGCTGACTTGGCCGTTAGGGCTGAAAGAAGGCAAAAAGAATTATTGGAAAAAGATCAGTTAATTCCTATCCCAGAAATAGAAGAAAACTTATTGGCACGAGATAAAATGGATTCGGAAAGAAAGGAAAATCCATTGATAGTTCCTGAGGATGCTTATATTTTAGATTCAAGCGAAATTACTTTGCCGGAGCAAGTAGAATATGTCTTGCAATTGGCGACAGAAAAAATGATTAAATATGATGGGTAATTTAAAAGTAACCATAGATCACGATTCCGGATATTGTTTTGGTGTAGAGTATGCCATACGTATGGCAGAAGATGCAATGGAAGAGGCCGGAAAATTATATTGCTTGGGTGATATAGTCCATAATGATATGGAAGTCAAAAGGCTATATGAAAAAGGGCTAAGAGTCATCAATTACGAAGATTTAAAGGATTTGCAAGACTGTAAGGTTTTAATTAGGGCACATGGCGAGCCTCCGGAAACCTACAGGATTGCAATGGAGAACAATATTGAACTTATTGATGCCAGTTGCCCTGTAGTACTAAAATTACAGAACAGAGTAAAAAATGCACACGATAAAATGTGTTCAGACAACGGACAGATTGTTATTTATGGTAAAAAAGGTCATGCGGAAGTGACTGGTTTGGATGGGCAAACCAATGGAAATGCTATCATAGTAATGGATGACTCAGATTTGGAGAAAATAGATTTTAGTAGGCCTGTAACACTGTTTAGCCAAACTACTAAAAGTACCAAGGGCTTTTATGATATCAAAAAGAAAATTGAAGATAGACTTAAAATACAACAGGCTGCAGAGGAAGGACAAGCCGCCACTCTGAATGCTAATGATAGTATTTGCAGGCAGGTTTCTAACAGAGAACCAAAATTGTTAGAGTTTTCAAAACAGCATGATGTAATACTGTTCGTAAGTGGTAAAAAGAGCTCCAACGGTAAGGCTTTATATCAGGTTTGTAAATCTCAAAATTCAAATAGTTACTTTATTGAAAGCGAAGAGGAGTTGAATCTAAGTTGGTTTGAAGGTATAGAGAGGGTAGGGATTTGCGGAGCAACTTCTACACCAATGTGGCTAATGGAAAAAGTAAAAAATTTTGTGGAAAATATTGAACACGAAAGCCTTGTAAGCTGTTAAGCAGAAAGTTTCAGTTTGATTAAATTAAGTGGAGTATTATTATATTAAAAGATTTTTTTTAGAAAAATAATTCTTAATTTTGCCTCAATTTCAAATAAGGGTTCATTGTTAAACAAAGACATGTCTCATACCATTAAACTTAAAAAAGGTTTTGATATAAACTTGGCTGGTAAAGCTGAGAACAAAGTATCAAATGCACCTAAACCAGAAACATTCGCAATTAAACCAACTGATTTCCCGGCAATCACAAGGCCCAAGTTATTAGTAGAAGAAGGTGACTCTGTTAAAGCGGGTACTCCTCTTATCTATGATAAAATGGCTCCTGATGTATTGTACTGCTCTCCCGTTAGTGGAGAAGTAGCCGAAATTAAGAGAGGGGAAAAGCGAAAGTTATTAGAATTAAGGATTTTAGCTGATAAGGAAAATGATTTTGAAGATTTTGGAAAGCATTCGAAATCGGATATTAAATCATTGGAGGTTGAAAAAGCTAAGGAGTTAATGCTTAAAAGCGGGGTTTGGCCTAATATTATTCAAAGACCATATGGTATAGTGGCAAATCCTGAAGATGCACCAAAAGCAATTTTTATATCAGCTTTTGATACTCATCCACTAGCACCAGATTATAACTTTATATACAAAGACGAAGAAGAATCTTTTGCTGCAGGTTTAGAAATCATCAAAAAATTTACTGAAGGTAAGGTTCATATTAACATTTCTGAGGATAAAGAAATGCTAAAAATGTTCAGCCAAGCTGAAGGTGTTCAAATTAATAAATTTTCTGGTAAACATCCATCTGGTAATGTAGGGGTACAGATTCACCATATCGATCCAATAAGCAAAGGAGATATTGCATGGACAGTAAAGCCATATGGAGTAATCCAAATAGGAAAACTGTTCTTAAATGGAAAGTATGATGCTTCTAAGAAAGTGGCATTGACAGGGTCAGAGGTTAAGGATCCTCAGTATTATCAAACCTACGTTGGTGCTTCAATTAAAAATATTATAAAAGATAATATTTCTGGAGATCATGTGAGATATATTTCAGGAAATCCGTTGACTGGGGAACGAATTGATGCCGAAGGTTATTTAGGGTACTATGATGAGCAGATCACTGTTGTGCCTGAAGGAGATTTTGAAGAATTATTGGGATGGATTAAACCAACCACTTCGAAATTAAGTTTTCACAGGGCGATTGGCTTATTGTCTTTCTTGAACAAAAAGAAAGAGTATGTATTAAATACCAATACAAACGGTGAAGAAAGAGCTTTCGTAATGACAGGAGAATTTGAAAAAGTTTTACCTATGGATATTCTGCCTAATTATTTGTTTAAAGCTATAATGGCAGAAGATTTTGACGAAATGGAGGCATTAGGGATCTTCGAATTGATAGAAGAAGACGTTGCCTTATGTGAATTCATTGATGTTTCCAAACATGAGCTTCAAGCCATTTTGAGAAAAGGAATCAATTTAATGATAAATGGATAAAAGGTAATTAATCCACAGGGTTAATATCAGTAAAAATAATCATACTATAAAATATGAATCCAATACAAAAATTCTTCGATAAAATTGAACCTCTTTTTGAGAAAGGGGGGAAATACGAGAAGTACTATACGTTGTACGAAGGGCACCGTACAATTCTTTTCAGACCTAAATTAGTTACAGGACAGAAAGGGGTGCAAGTACGAGATGCTAACGATTTGAAGAGAACCATGATTACGGTGGTGATTGCTATGATTCCTTGTTTACTATTTGGAATCTGGAATATCGGTCATCAGCATTTTTTAGCACTAGGCGAAACGGCCACTTTTATCCAAAAAATAGGAATTGGAGCTATTCAGGTTATTCCAATCGTAATTGTTTCTTATGCAGTAGGACTTGGGACGGAATTTGCAATTTGTGTAATACGAAACCACCCTGTAAATGAAGGCTACCTCGTTACAGGTATGTTAATTGCACTTATTATGCCACCTAGTATTCCACTTTGGCAAGTTGCATTAGCTACTGTTTTTGCTGTAATCATTGCAAAAGAAGTTTTTGGCGGAACAGGTATGAATGTGTTAAACGTTGCTTTAACAGCGAGAGCATTCTTATATTTTGCTTACCCGACTGACATTTCTGGAGAGGTTTGGACCTACTTAGGTGATGCCGCTCCAATTGATGGATATTCTGGAGCAACTGCTTTAGCTGTTGCTTATGATACTGCTTTAAATGGCACCGGTACAGTAGTTAGTTCTTTTTCTAGCTATTGGGCGGAAGGAATGTACACCTTTAAAAATATGTTTTTGGGGGCAATACCAGGGTCAATTGGTGAGACTTCTACTCTTATGGTCTTAATTGGTGCATTGATCTTGATCGCAACCGGAGTTGGTAGTTGGAAAATTATTTTCAGCGTCTTCGCAGGTGCTTGGTTGATGGGATTAGGCTTTAACGCGATCGGATATAATGCTTTTATGGATATGCCAGCGCATTATCATTTGGTAATTGGTGGTTTGGCATTTGGAGCCGTGTTTATGGCTACAGATCCTGTTTCAGCTGCTCATACGGAAACAGGGAAATGGATATACGGATTCTTGATTGGAATCTTAACAGTGATAATCAGGGTTGTAAATCCAGCTTATCCAGAAGGAATTATGCTTGCCATTCTTTTAATGAATGTGTTTGCTCCGTTAATTGATCATTATGTTGTTGAATCTAATAAAAAGAGGAGGTTAAAACGTGCGACAGTCTAATTATTATGTAATATTATTCTCCGTCATACTTACAGTAGTATTAGGCGGATTGTTGGCAGCCACTTCAGTTGGCTTGGGCCCAATTCAGCAAAAGTCAATCGAATTGGACACTAAAAAGCAAATTTTAGGTGCAGTTCTGGAAGTGACTTCAGAAATGGATGTAATTGAGACTTACGGTAAAGTGATTAAATCGGAAGTGACGGACTACGAAGGTAATGTGGTTACTGAAGATGAAGAAGGGAAAAAAATGATTGCTGAAAACGTAAGTGTTGAAAAGCAATACAAAAAAGCTCCGGAAGAAAGACTTTACCCTGTATTTAAATATTACGGTAAAGATGGTGGGGAAGAAATTGAATCTTATATCCTTCCAGTTTATGGTAGTGGCCTTTGGGATAATATTTGGGGGTACATTGCTCTAGATACTGAAGGTAAAGTGATAAAAGGTGCTGTTTTTGCACATGCAGGTGAAACTCCAGGACTAGGTGCAAGAATTACTGAGGATGCCGTACAAGCTAGATTTGAAGGGAAAGAATTATACAACGACCAAGGAGAGTTAGTGTCTGTTAAAATGTTGAAAGGAGAAAGTAATCCTGAAAGCAAATTAGATGAGCATCATGTTGATGGGATGTCTGGTGCGACAATAACAGGTAATGGTTTAAATGATATGTTAGAGAATTATTTCAAGCATTACCAGTCTTATTTTAACAAAAAAGGTGCTACTGCCACTTTATAATTTAAAGATATTAAAGTTATGAGTACAGAAACTGTAGATAAACCAGTAAAACAGGAGTCAGAAGCGTTACTTTCCAAAAGAAGAAAGAAGATTGTAACCGACCCGTTAAATGATGATAATCCGATTACCATTCAGGTTTTAGGGATTTGTTCTGCTCTTGCGGTAACTACCCAGATGAAACCAACTATGGTGATGTCAATAGCGGTAATTTTCGTTATCGTTTTTTCAAACTTGATCATCTCTTTATTAAGAAAGTTAATACCAAACCGTGTTAGAATTATTGTTCAGTTAGCTGTAATTGCAACTTTAGTAACATTGGTAAATGAAGTATTGCAGGCATTTGCTTACGATATGTACAAAGAGCTAAGTGTATTCGTGGGATTGATTATTACTAACTGTATTATTATGGGTCGTTTGGAGGCCTTTGCTCTAGGTAATAAGCCTTACGATTCAATTCTTGATGGATTGGGGAGTGGCTTAGGTTATGCATGGATCATTTTAGCTGTTGCCTTTTTTAGAGAACTGTTTGGATCTGGTGCAATATTTGGATTTGAGGTTTTTGAGGCAATCGGTTTCTCAAAAGATGGCTGGGTAGGTATGGACTATCAAGCTAATGGTATAATGGTAACTCCTGTAGGGGCCTTCTTTATACTAGGTCTCATTATTTGGGTTCAAAGAAATAAAACAGGATACGTAGAAAATTAATCGCTAAAAATTTTAGACAATGGATTTAATTAATTTAGGAATAAAATCAATTTTTATAGAGAACATGGTATTTGCCTACTTTTTGGGTATGTGTTCTTTTTTGGCGGTTTCTAAGAAGGTAAGTACTGCTTTCGGATTAGGATTAGCTGTTGTTTTCGTATTGACAATTACAGTTCCAACAAACTGGTTGTTGAGCGAATTCATATTGAATGAAGGGGCATTAACTTGGTTAAGTAAAGATCTGGCAACAGTTGACTTAAGCTTTCTAAGCTTTATCATGTACATTGCCGTTATTGCTTCAATGGTTCAATTGGTAGAAATGGTTATTGAAAAAACTTCTCCTGCCTTATACGGCTCATTAGGTATTTTCCTTCCTCTTATTGCAGTGAACTGTGCTATTCTTGGCTCTTCATTATTTATGGACCAGAGAGAATATGGCTTAGCAGAATCAGCGGTTTACGGATTTTCATCAGGAATTGGATGGTTTTTAGCTATTATAGCATTAGCAGCAATTAGAGAGAGACTGAAGTACTCTAATGTACCTGATGGCTTGAAAGGATTAGGTATAACAATGCTGATTACAGGACTGATGGGTATTGCATTTATGTCCTTCATGGGGATTTCAATATAAATTGAATACTTTTAATATAATTTAAGCCTTGATGGACTTCATCAAGGCTTTTTTCGTTATAGTACTGATTCAATAATTAAATGATTATGCGACAAAAGATTATTACTAAAATTGCTGCTTATTTTTTTAGAGGCTTACTTTTTGTAGCTCCAATAGCTTTTACGATTTTAGTTATTCAAGCCGTTTTTACATGGCTTGATGGTTTGCTTCCAGTAAATATACCTGGTCTTGGTATTCTAATTTTAGCCTCTGCAATAATTGGGGTTGGTTACTTAGGTTCTACCTATTTCATGAAGCCCTTCTTTGAGTTGTTTGAACAGTTTATCACCAAAGTACCTCTGCTAAGTTTGATTTACAACTCTATAAAAGATTTAATTGGTGCTTTCGTAGGCGATAAAAAGAAATTTAATCAACCCGTGATGGTGCAGTTTGACGAGGCTGGAAAAATATTTAAGCCTGGCTTCATTACTCAAAGTGAATTAGAAAAGGTAAAGATGCAGGGTTTCTGCTCTGTGTATATGCCACATTCATATAACTTTTCAGGGAATATTTTAGTAGTTAAAAATGAATTAGTTCATGAATGGAATGTCAATAGTACCAATGCAATGAAATTTATTGTTTCCGGTGGTGTTAGTGGTATTGACGATATGTAAGAAATGTAGAGAAAAGGTAAAAAAATATTTTCTTTGAATTTAAATAATAGTATTTTAGCTTTAATAAATGTAAATTATATTATAATGAAGCTATTTATTTATTGATGTATTTTTTACTCATGATGTAGGGTATTATATTTGAAACACATGAAAAATGTATCATGATTAGGGGAGAAGTTGTGAACGTAAAAGCAAAATATAAATCATTCTTAAATTCTAGTTCAACTGGTGACATTGTTTCTGCAGTAGTAATTTCTATTGAATGCATCATCGCTTCAACAGTGATAATTATGAATATTATAAACTAACTTCTTTTAATTTAAACCTACATCCCGTAAATTTCCTTTATGCACAAAGGAAATCTTTTCACAGTATATAAATCCTCAGCAGGTAGTGGTAAAACCTTTACGCTAACGAGAGAATACCTCAAGTTAGCTTTTAAAAATCCTGATCAGTTTAAAAGAATTTTAGCTGTAACTTTTACCAATAAGGCCACTCAGGAGATGAAGGAACGGATTATTCATAATTTGTTTGAATTTTCTGAGAATAGTGAAGGAGTGATGGCCAATCAGCTGAAAGACTTATTGGAGTTTTCAGATAGTGAATTGAGGACTCGGTCAAGACAATTATTAATTTCAATTCTACATAATTACAGCAGGTTTTCGGTCCAGACCATTGACCGGTTTTTTCAAAACGTTATGCGTTCATTTGCTCGCGAATTAAGCATCCAAGGCGATGGAGAACTTATGCTGAATACAGATGAAGTAAGGCAGTCCGTTTTGGATTTGTTGATGGAGGATATTAGTGATCCCAAACATGTAGCGCTCAAAAGTTGGGTGATTGATTTCTCGATCAATAAGCTTGAAGAGAAAGGTAGGTGGGATGTTAGAAGAGATATTCTTGCCTTTACTGAGGAGCTGATGAAGGATGATTTCAAGCTGATAGAAAGAGCTTTGAATGAAGAAATTTATGATTATCGAAGGCTGAAAATTTTCAAGGACAAATTGAACAAGATAATTGCGCAGTTTGAAAAGACTTTGGATGGAATCAGTAAAAAAGCCTTTCAGTTAATAGAGTCAAATGGGCTAGAAATCGCAGATTTTAGTTATGGAAATTCAGGAGCTATTAATTTTTTTAATAAAATTAGCGAAGAGACCAAAAATTATGATTTAGCTGATTTGGTAAAAGGAAGAGTAAAAACAGCGATAGAGTCGGAAGGTGAATCCTTAGCCTCAAAATCCTCCAAAAAGAAAGATTTGATTTTTAAAACGGCTTCAGATGGCTTGATGAATTCTTTCCAAGAGGCAATTGATTTCATAAAAAGGAATATAGGAGAATACCGTTCCGCTGAAAATATTCTTAAAAACATTTATTTATTAGGAATTACTCAGCATTTCAATCAACGAATGCAGGAATACAAAAAAGAGGAGGGTATTCAGTTCCTCTCTGATACCACTCAATTTCTAAATGAAATCATTGGTACCGATCCAACCGAAAGTCCGTTCGTTTATGAGAAAATGGGGAGTTTTTATGACCATTTCTTGATCGATGAGTTTCAGGATACATCTACTTTGCAATGGCAGAATTTTAAACCCTTAATTGAAAATTCACTAGCTGAAGGAAATGAAAATTTGGTGGTGGGAGATGTGAAGCAATCCATTTACCGCTGGAGAGGTGGTGATTGGAGATTGTTGTTAAAAGGATTGAGAGAGGACATTTCCCCTGCTTTTTATCAAGAAGAGGCATTGAGTCATAATTTCCGGAGCAAACCGAATATCATTGATTTTAATAATGATTTATTTACTGCTATGCCTGATTTGGTGAAGTTGAACGCGGTGAATAAAAACTCCAATGCTTTTACGAAAGAGGTTGAACGTCTTTTACAAGACATTCCTGATGCCTACAACGAAGTAGTGCAACAGAAGAAAAAAGACTATCCGTACAAGGGCTTTGTAGAGCTTCAGTTTTTTGAAGAAGAAGAAACGGAGGATGGAGAAAAATTGAGCTGGCAGACCAAGGCATTGGAAAAGTTTGTTCAAGATTTGGAGCGATTGCAGGATGCGGGTGTGAAATTACAGGATGTCGGAATATTGGTAAGGAAAAAGAAAGAGGGCATCGAAATTCAGGATTTTCTGGAGCATTATAAAAGCGAAAATCCTGATAAGGTACAGTATTATCAATATAATATAATCTCCGATGAAACTTTGCTATTGTCAAGCGCTCATATTGTCAATTTCTTGCTGAACTGCTTTCAGTATTTGTATACAGAAGATAAAATTGCCCTTTCTCAAATTAAATTTTATTATCAGAAAATAATTCACAATGACGAATCACGCATTCACGATATTGTGAGAGTGAATAGTACGGATGAATTTTTACCTGCCGAATTTTTAACTTCTCAAAAAGATTTGATGAGTTTGAGTTTGTTGGAAATGAGTGAGCAGTTAATTCAACTGTTCCAGCTAAAGGAAATTAAAAAGGAAAAGGCCTATTTATCTGCCTTTCAGGATGTTTTATTGGACTTCGGAAATAAAGGTGGTATTCCTGATTTTATGGAGTGGTGGGAAGATAACAATCAATCTTATGCAATTAAATTGCAATCAGATGTGCATTCAGCACGATTGATGACCATCCATAAGTCAAAAGGATTGGAGTTTAAAATATGTATGATTCCCCTTTTGGAGTGGACCTTAAGTCCTAATCATTTGATGGCACCTACGCTTTGGGTGAACACAGAGGGAGGCCACTTTGCGGAAATCCCATACCTACCTATTAAGCATTCTTCCTCTTTAAAGGATTCTGATTTTGCTCGTTCTTATTGGGAAGAAGAAGTGCGGAGTTATCTGGATAATTTAAACTTAATGTACGTGGCCATGACAAGAGCTGGAGATGCACTCTTTATTAATTCTCATGCTAAGGCAAATTCAGGCTACATATCTAAATTGCTTTTGCAATTTGCTGAAAAGCAAGATAAGTGGGAAGACGCCAATTTGAAATTGACTATAGGAAGTGAAGTAGATTTGGCATTTTTGGCTAAAAAGAAAAAAGATACGCAGGAATCTTTTACTGTTAGTTCGGTAAACCTGACTTATTATGAAAGCCATAATTGGCACGATAAACTGAAAATTAAACATTCTTCTACTCTGATAGCTGAGGATGCAGGTTTATCCAAAACAGATTTAGGAATTTATGTACATGATATATTTTCTAAATTAAATGATTTGAAAGAGCTTCCCGAAATTTTGAAAAAGGTTAAGACAGAAAAGATGTTGAATAAGGAGGATTTTGATTCTATCCAAAAATTGGTGAAGGATAATCTTGAGAAAGACAGTATTTTATTACCTTGGTTTGAAACAGATTGGCAGGTGAAAACTGAGGTCCCTGTACTTTTGACAGATGGTTCTTTAATCCGATTGGACCGGGTTTTAATAAAGGAAAATGAAGCCAAGATCTTAGATTTTAAAACGGGTTTAAAATCAGAGCAGGATCATAAGCAAGTAAGCTTTTACAGAAATACTTTAAGGAAAATGGGTTACGAGAAAGTCACAGCCCACATCGCCTACCTTAATCCTTTGGAAATTATCGAGGTTTAGTTTTATATTTTAGATCTTGAAGTTTTGATTTCATAGGTACTAAAAAAAAGACTAGTGATATGTGTTCTGTGTGGGCAAGTAGAAGTACAAAACAGCGGGCCAACGGATGGATTTGGGATGTCCGCCAGCTGGCGGATTGTCTTGAATTTTTGCCAGCCAGAGGCTGACCAGCCTCTAGCTGATTTCTTTTTGTTCAAGTGCTGGCAGTGTATTGAACTGAACTTCAATGAAGATAACAAATTTCTGCTGTGTTAACGGAAGTGAGCGAGGGCTAAACAGCCTTTGGCTGTTCTTTTGTTTTCTTTTGATTCTTTTGTGGTTAAATTTCCAGCTTTAGCTGGTTTATAGTCTTGTTATATAGTAGCAAAAAGAAAGTAAAGTAAATTTGAAATGCTAATGAATAATTAATTTGAAAACTGGAATCATGGTAAATCTTAGCACTAAGATTTTATTTCCCAAGATTATTCCGAGTTTCCGAATCAAAAAAGAAAGAGCCCTTAAGATTTGTGAAAGTAAAGATTGATTTCTTTCATTAACATCTAAAAAGATTCTCATTATAAAACTATGCAAAACACATTTTTAGAAGAACTAGCCCAATCATTATTTCACAAACTAGGAAAAAACATTTCTAACTATACCGTTATTTTTCCTAATAGAAGGGCTGGTTTATTTTTTAATCGTGCACTACGAAAACTCATAGATCAACCCATTTGGGCACCTGAGGCCATGGCCATCGAAGATTTTGTTCGGCAAAAAAGTGATTTCGCAGTACCAGATCAATTGAGCTTAGTATTCTCATTGCATAAGGTATTCCAAAAGCATGCACCTTTTAAAGAAGATTTTGAGCAGTTTTATTTTTGGGGCGATATGCTGGTGAAAGATTTCAATGATGTCGATCACTACATGGCAGATGCCCGTCCTTTATTTGCAAATTTACTAGAATGGAAAAAGCTGGCGGATACTGATTTCTTAACCGAAGAGCAACTTCAATTAATTCAGAAATTTTGGAAGAGTTTTGAAGCCAAACCCAAAGATGCACAAGAAAAATTTGCCCGAAATTGGAATATTCTTTATCCGGTTTATAAGGATTTTAGGGATAAGCTAAAAGAAGAAAAGAAGGCTTACAATGGTATGCTATACAGAGATTATGCTGATAGGCTCAAGTCTGGACACACAAAAATTTCAGGGCAACTGATTTTTGCGGGCTTCAATGCCTTGACCAAAACAGAGGAAATTATAATCTCTGAAGCGGTAAAAGAAGGAGCAGATGTTTTTTGGGATATGGACGCCTATTATGCTTCTCCTGAAAACATTATGCAAGAAGCTGGAAATTTCTTTAGAGAATATGCCAATCATTCGGTTTTGGGGAAGACTTTTCCTACTTATATGCCCAATAGAATCATTGAGGAAACACCCGATATTAAAATAACTGAAGTAAAAGGAAATATTGCGCAAGCAAAATTTTTAGGACAGCTGCTTTCTGAACAAAATATAGAACAGCCTGAAAAAACTGCTATCATTTTGGGAGATGAAAGCTTGCTTTTTCCGGTTTTATATGCGCTGCCCGAATCTATTGAAAAAGTAAATGTTACCATGGGGTATCCTCTAAGATTTGCTTCTATTTATCAATTAATGAGTATTTGTCTTCATCTTCAAAAAAATAGAAGACAGGAAATCAATAAGCTCAGCTTTAATCATCGTGATGTATTGAAAGTTTTAAAACACCCTTTTGTGGGAAACTTGTTAGGGGAAGGAGTGAAAGCCAAAATTCAACAGATTGAACGGGATAATATCATAAGGCTAGAATTGAAGGATTTATATTCGGAGAAGGAAACGACAAATCCCCTCTTGGATATTTTATTTAAAGATGGTTCAGTTAATTATTTTCTTTATCTAAAAACCATTTTGCAATACGTTCACAGCGAGCAAATTGAATCTACAGAACAGGAGTTTATGGCTGAAATTTTTAAGCAAATCAATCAGCTTGAACAAATTGTGAGAGAATTTAAACTGGAATTGGACATTAATTCCTTTATCCGGTTATTTAATCGAATTATACAATCCATCCGAGTGCCGTTTTCTGGTGAGCCTTTAGAAGGTATCCAAATCATGGGAGTGCTAGAATCCAGAAATCTAGATTTTGAACATATCTATTTCTTAAGCATAAGTGAAGATAATTTCCCTGGTGGTTCGAACAATCAATCCTTTATTCCTTATAACATTCGAAAGGCTTACGGATTACCCACTTTAGAGCAACGTGATTCCATTTATGCTTATTTATTTAATAGGCTAATGCAGCGAAGTCAGCAAATGCATTTGATTTACAATAGTGATAATAGTGGGGGAAAAGGTGGAGAGCCAAGTCGGTATCTTCTGCAATTGCAATACGAACTGGGGATTCAATCGCAAAAGGTGAAATTGCAAAGCTTAAATCAAGATCCGCAAGCAGCTGCTCCAGTACCAATTACTATAGAGAAGAGTGAGGATATACGAAAGATATTGAAGCTATACAGTTCAGAGAGGTTTCTATCTGCTTCTGCCTTAAAAATTTACCTGGACTGTAGATTACAATTCTATTTTCGGTACATAGCGGGTCTCAAAGAAAGAGATGAGGTTAGTGAAGATTTGGATGCGGCAGATTTCGGGAATATCCTTCACCATGTAATGGAAAAATTGTATGGAGAGGTGATCGGAGAAGTTTTAGATCCGAATAAGATTTACCTCCTGAAGAAAAATATAGATAAATTCATTAGGGAGGAGTTTGCTGAACTTTATGGTAAGAAAAGTGAGGAGTCAGATTTTGAGTTTGAAGGCAGAAATATCATCATAAGAGATGTGGTAAAACGAATGGTGGTTCAAATTTTAAATTATGACGCAAAAATTGCTCCTTTTACTGTTAAGAAAGTGGAAGGAGAATATGAATATGCTGTTCCATTGGAGAATGGTGATAAAATTCGCCTGAAAGGCTCAATAGATCGCTTGGATGAGAAAGAGAATAGCATCCGGGTTATCGATTATAAGTCCGGTGGTGATGAAGTAAAGTTTCCAGATATAGAAAGTTTATTTGATAGAGATCATGATAAAAGGAATGGGGCGGCTATGCAGACACTTATATATTCTTACCTTTTTATAAAAAATGAAGAATACGATGGCGTTAAAAATGTGATGCCGGGCCTTTATAATGGAAAAGGCTTATTCAAGTCGGATTTCTCCGAGAAATTAAAGTTAGCAAACAAAGAATTAAATAATGCGGAAGTATTAATGGAGGGTTTCGAACAAGGCTTAAAGAAAATTTTAGATGAGATTTTTATTAGCGACCAAGCGTTTAATCAAACTGAGAAATTGGAAAAATGCACCTATTGTCCTTATAAAACAATATGTAATCGCTAAAAAGAAAAACAGCAGGCCTTTCAACCTGCTGCCAAACCTAATTGAACATGAAAACTAAATTGTTATCTAAAATAACTTGATTGAATAACCATTTAAGTTTGAAATAGTTTGAAGTAGATACAAAAAATATAATATGCCATTAAAAGAACAACAGAAAGCACCGAATTTTGAATTAGCATCTACCGCAGGAGATATCTTCAAATTATCTGAGCAAAAAGGAGAGCCACTGATTTTATTTTTTTATCCCAAGAATTTCACAAAAGTTTGTACAGCGGAGGTTTGTGAATTTAGAGATGCTTTTTCAGAGTTTAGAGATTTGAATGTGAAAGTCATTGGAATAAGTCAAGATTCTATTGCATCTCATCATAAATTTAAAAAGGAAAATAAATTGCCTTTTGAATTACTAAGCGATCCCAAGGGTAAAGTAGCCAAATTATATAAAGCAACGATTCCCGTAATAGGCATGAATAGAAGAATTACCTATTTATTGGATAAAGATATGATAATTAAGGCTGTTTATGAAAATATGTTTACAGCGGATCAGCATGTGAAACAAATGATTGAAAAAATGTAGTTTATTGTTTTTCAGTAGATTATATTTTTTTAATTACGGGAAAACCTTTTAAATTTACGAACGTAAACTAAATTTGTGTTTAAGCAAAAGTCCATATTAGCTATTCTACTTTCAGTGTTGATACTCAGTACCAGCCTTGGTGCTGTAATGTATAAACACTATTGTGGCGGTGCATTGCAAGAAGTAGCTTTTGCTGAACAGGATAAACATTGTACCCATCATGCAGAGGATAATCAAATGCCTCCTTGCCATAAGCATGAATCAGAAAAGGAAGATTGCTGCAAGACGGAAACTCAAAAAATTGCTGTTGATGACGTTCAGCAACAGAAAGATAGCAATTCCATATTGAAAACAGGTTCTTCATTTGTTTCTGTAATCTATGTTTTGGTCAATTATTTATTTTCAAGTCCATTAGAATCTCAGGCACATTCGTCAATTCTGATATTTGATAGTCCACCGCTCTACAAAGCACCCCTTCAAGTACTTTACCAAAGCTTTTTGATTTAATAAAACCATTGTTTTAAACCACTCATTGAGGAAGATATTTCCATCAATGAATTTTCTATGTTTAAATCAATGGATTTTTTATGTTAAATCGAATCATCAAATTTTTCTTATATAATAGGTTAGTAACCTTTTTATTCTTGGCGCTGTTGATAGCGTGGGGTGTTGCTGTAGCTCCTTTTGGATGGAACGTCAATTTCCTACCATCTGACCCTGTACCGGTCGATGCTATTCCTAACTATGGTGAAAATCAGCAAATAGTATTTACAGAATGGAAAGGTCGTTCCCCTCAGGATATTGAAGATCAGATATCATATCCCTTAACGACCTATCTCTTAGGAGTTCCAGGAGTAAAAACAATTAGGAGTTCTTCTATTTTCGGATTTTCCAGTATTTATATCATTTTTGATGAAGACAAAGAATTTTACTGGACTCGTTCTCGAATTCTAGAAAAGCTAAATTCAATACCAAGTGGATTATTGCCAGAATCAGTGCAGCCAGCCTTGGGTCCAGATGCTACTTCTTTGGGCCAAGTTTATTGGTATACACTAGAAGGTAGAGATGATGAAGGAAATCCTACTGGTGGATGGGATTTGCATGAAATCCGTTCGGTTCAGGACTTTTATGTGAAATATGGATTGAACGCAGCGGAAGATGTTTCAGAAGTGGCTTCTATAGGAGGTTTTGTGAAGGAATATCAAATTGATGTAGACCCTGATGCACTTAAAGTTTATGACATTTCGCTGATGAGGGTGATGAGCGCAGTAAGAAACTCGAATAGAGATGCAGGAGCTAAAACCATTGAAATTAATCAAGCAGAGTACTTAGTGAGAGGTTTAGGCTACATTGAAAACATCGAAGATATTGAACTGGCGGTAGTAGCAGTGAATAACAATTCCCCTGTTCGAATCAAAGATATCGCTAGAGTTTCTCTTGGACCGGCTACTCGTAGAGGAGTTTTGGATAAGGATGGTGCCGAAGTAGTAGGAGGTGTAGTAGTAGCCCGATATGGAGCGAACCCACTACAAGTAATTAATAATGTAAAGGACAAAATCAGAGAGATTTCCCCTGGTCTGCCGTCCAAGACGCTAGCAGATGGCAGGAAAAGTCAATTGACAATAGTTCCTTTCTATGATAGATCTAACCTGATTTATGAAACTTTAGGAACCCTAGAAGATGCATTGTCATTACAAATCTTGATATCCATTTTGGTGATTACTGTTATGGTGTATCGTTTGCGTGCCTCGCTTTTAATTTCTTCCTTGCTGCCCATTGCTGTATTAATAGTTTTCATAGCCATGCGTTATTTTGGAGTGGTGGCTAATATTGTGGCCTTATCAGGTATAGCTATTGCGATAGGAACCATGGTCGATTTGGGTATTATTCTTACTGAAAACGTTATCAAGCATCTGGATGATGCTCCAAATGATCAAAAACTCATCACTACAATTTATAATGGGGCGGCTGAAGTTTCTGGCGCTATTCTCACTGCAGTTTCTACCACTATTGTGAGTTTTATTCCGGTCTTCACATTACAGGCTGCAGAGGGTAAATTGTTTAGTCCTTTAGCTTTCACTAAGACATTTGCTTTGATAGCAGCGCTACTAGTAAGCTTGTTGATATTGCCAGCATTAGCACATGTGTTTTTCGGTTTCAAAATTAAAAATGCTTGGTTGAAGAAATTATCAAATCCTGTTCTGATCTTTTTAGGATTAACAGCTTTGGTACTGGGCCATACGTGGGCTGGGGTTGTGGTACTGCTTTTCGGACTATTAGGTTTAGCAAAGCAAGTCATAGAGAAGAAAGAAGTTAAACTGACGAATTTTATTCAGTGGTCGTTGAAGCATTCTGATTTGATTATTGCTCTTTTCGCAGTTTTGTGGTTGTTGGCTGATTACTGGCTACCCCTTGGACCTGCTAAATCTATCCTCACTAATTTCATTTTTGTAGCTGTTATCGTGGGAATTATTTTAACGCTGTTTATTCTTATTGAAGCGTATTATGAAAGAATCTTAAGCGTTTGTCTTGACAATAAGAAGGTCTTTTTATCGATACCAAGCTTTTTTATTCTTTTAGGAATTGTAATTTGGTTAGGCTTTAATACTGTTTTCGGCTTCCTAGCCACAGGATTTGAGAAAGTAGGTGTAAAATTAGATAAAACTAGAGGCTGGACATTCTTGTCCTCAACCTTCCCAGGGATTGGTGAAGAATTTATGCCAACATTAGATGAGGGGAGCTTTTTGCTAATGCCAACTTCCATGCCTCATTCAGGTGTTGAATATAATAGGAAAGTATTAGGTCAGCTAGATATGATGTTGACCAATATTCCAGAAGTAGAGCTGACTGTTGGCAAGTTAGGTCGAGTAGAATCTGCATTGGATCCTGCCCCGGTTTCCATGTTTGAGAATGTCATCAATTACAAACCTGAATACATTTTAAATCAGAAAGGGAAGAGGCAACGATTCAAAATGAATGCAAATGATGACTTTTATATCAAGTCTGACAACGGATTATCGCAGCTTGATTCAAATGAGAGAAAAATATTTTTTGATCCTAAGAGCAGAAAATTTGTAGATCAAGAGGCAAATGAATTTGAAAAGGAATTGCAAGATGAAATTTCACTTTCAATTGATGGAGAATTTGAAAATTATTTGATCACAGATTCTGACGGACAATATTTTAGGAATTGGAGAGAGAAGATCAAAAGTCCTGATGATATCTGGAATGAAATTGAGAAAGTAACCAATATTCCTGGCGTTACTTCAGCACCAAAACTACAGCCAATAGAAACACGGCTAGTAATGTTACAAACTGGAATGAGGGCTCCTATGGGAATTAAGGTTTTCGGACCCGACCTGAAAACTATAGAATCCTTTTCATTGCAATTAGAGAATATCCTTAAAGAAGTGCCTTCTGTTAAATCCGAAGCAGTTTTTGCCGATAGAATAGTGGGGAAGCCTTATATGTTACTCAATATCGACAGAGAAGAAATTGCTCGCTACGGCTTGAGTATTGAGGCTGTGCAGCAATTTATTGAAACAGCAATTGGGGGAATGACTATCACGAACACTGTGGAGGGCAGAGAGCGTTTTCCTGTGAGGGTGAGATATCCGAGGGAATTAAGAGAGAATCCTGAAGAACTTTCGCGAATGCTCATTTCTACGCCAACCGGAGCTCAAATTCCCTTGGGACAGATTTTGGATATAGAATATGAAAGAGGGCCACAAGCCATTAAAAGTGAGAATACTTTTTTAGTGGGCTATGTGTTATTTGATAAAAAGGATGGCTTTGCTGAGGTAACAGCCGTGGAAGATTCTAAAAAGCTGATTCAGCAAAAAATTGATGAAGGTGAATTAGTGGTTCCGAAAGGAGTCAATTATCGATTCTCTGGTAGTTATGAAAATCAGGTCCGTGCAGAAAAGCGACTAAGTTTTATTGTTCCGATAGTACTTTTAGTCATATTCCTGATTCTGTATTTTCAGTTTAAGTCTGTGCTTACAAGCTTAATGGTATTTACGGGTATTGCTTTGGCTTTTAGTGGAGGCTTTATCATGCTGTGGTTTTATGGGCAAGATTGGTTTTTCAATTTTGAATGGTTTGACATTAATTTCAGATCATTATTTCAAATCAGCACCATAAACTTGAGTGTTGCAGTTTGGGTTGGCTTTATTGCGCTTTTTGGAATCGCTACCGATGATGGTGTAGTTATGGCGACTTACCTCGACCAAAGTTTCAATAAAAATAAGACTGATAATATCAAAGGAATTAGGAGTGCAGTGATTGAAGCAGGTAAAAAGCGGATTAAACCGGCAGTCATGACTTCAACCACAACGATAATCGCTTTGCTCCCCATTCTAACCTCAACTGGCAAAGGTTCTGATATCATGGTGCCGATGGCAATTCCTGCTTTTGGTGGAATGTTAATGGCATCTTTAACATACTTTTTGATTCCTGTGCTTTATGCATTAAAGGAGGAAAGTAAAATAAAAAAATCCTAAAAGAAAGAACTTTAAAGTAAGCAAAAATGAGACATCTATATATTTTAAAATATTTCAAGTTATTTTTGTCGATTTGTTTCTTGGCGTTGCTATCGTTTTCCACAAATGGGCAGGATAGCACGAATAGGCTAGATTCTTTTTTTAAAATCGCAGTAGAAAACAATCCTAAATTACAGGCTGAATATAAAGCTTACGAAGCGGCACTGCAGAAGCTCCCTCAAGCATCTTCTCTGCCAGACCCTAACTTATCCATCGGCTATTTTGTATCTCCTGTGGAGACCCGGGTGGGCCGCAGCTGGCACGCTTTAGCTTAACGCAAATGTTTCCCTGGTTTGGAACTCTTAAAGCGCAGAAAAATGTGGTGGCTTTAGAAGCTGAAGCCAGATTTCAATCTTTTTTGGATACAAGGAATAAGTTGTATTGGGAGGTAGCTGCTAAATACTATCCGATTTACGAATTACAAAAGCTAAAGCAAATCGAGCATGAGAACATTGAGATTTTGAAATCTTATAAATCACTAGCCGAGGGGAAATTTAGCAGTTCAAATGCCAGTATGGTAGATGTTCTAAGAGTGGATATCATGATAGATGATGCCAAAACTAATCTTGAAATCTTAAAACAAAAAGAGAAGTCTTTGGCAACAGCCCTTCAAAATGTGCTTAATGCTGAGGTTGTGATTAAAATTCCAGATACTTTGAATGCAATAGATTTTCAGCCTTCAATGGTAAAAGATTCGCTTTTTGATCAGCATCCACTGATGCAGTCTTTAGAATATAAGTTACAATCTGCCAAGGCCAATGAGAAGTTAGCATCAAAGCAAGGCTTGCCAAAAGTTGGTCTTGGGTTGGATTATGTGATAGTAGGGGAAAGGCAAGACATGGGTTTGGCTGATAATGGTAAAGATGTATTCATGCCTATGGTTAGTGTGAGTTTACCAATTTTTAGAAAGAAATATAATGCCCAAAAGAAAGAAGCACAACTCCTGCAGGAGAGCTATTCCTTACTAAAGCAAAACGTCAAAAATCAGTTGGATACGGAATATGAATCTACTGTTTTTGAAATAGAGGAACAGCTGGAACTCTTGAACTTATATGAAAGGCAAATCAAAAAGACAGAAAGCACATTGGAAATTATTTGGAAGACCTATGCCAATTCAGGGGCTGATTTTGAGGAGGTTTTACGAATTCAGCAACAGTTTTTAAAATACCGAAGGTTGAAAGCAAATGCTGAATCTGAATTCAACATAAGCATGCAGAAATATGAATACCTAATTTCAAATTCAACTAATTAAAGGATTCCACCACCAGAAAATATCAATCATGAAAAACACTAAAACAATTATATTAGTCATCCTAATCAGTGTTGTTGCTGGAGGTATACTTGGCTACTTCATCAGCACATCAAGTCATCAGCACATCAATACATCGGATAATCAGCAGATCGAAGAATCGGTTCCTGAAGTCTGGACTTGCTCAATGCACCCCTCGGTCAGACAAAACGAACCAGGAGACTGTCCAATTTGTGGGATGGACCTTATTCCTTTAGATGAATCTAACAGTGATGTACTGAGCCCAGATGCTGTGAGTATGTCAGCTACTGCTATGCAATTGGCGCAGGTGAGCACCGCTAAGGTCCAGCGCAAATCAATTGAAAAGGATATTCGAGTGACAGGAAAAATCCAGGCGAATGAAAAGCAAAATTATTCGCTTTCCGCACATTTTCCGGGCAGAATAGAAAATTTGAGATTGAATTACACAGGTGAATATGTCAGAAAAGGGCAAGTTATTGCTACCCTATATTCTCCGGATCTATTGACGGCTCAAGAGGAATTGCTTCAAGCCTATAATGATAGGGAAATGCAGCCAAGCTTATTTGAAGCTGCCATAGAGAAACTGAAAAATTGGAAGTTAAATGATGCGCAGATTGAGAAGATTATTGATTTAGGTAGGCCCAGAGAGCAATTTGAAATTATGGCTGATTTTTCAGGTTATGTAACTGAAAAGAAAGTGAAGGAAGGGGACTATGTGCAGAAGGGGCAATCACTTTTTCAGTTGAATAATTTCTCCAAAGTTTGGGTAGTCTTTGATGTATATGAGCAAGATATCCCTTTTGTTGAACTTGGAAGCAAAGTGGATTTCAAAATTGCTTCTTTTCCCAATGAAGAATTTTCGGGAAAGATCGACTTTATTAATCCAACATTGAGTGCTCAAAGTAGAGTAGCGGAGGCAAGAGCTGATATTCAAAATACTGATGGAAAATTGAAACCTGAGATGCTCGTTTCAGGCCAAATAAATTATGAGAATCAAGCTAGATCTGTTGTGGTTATACCTAAGTCGGCAGTAATGTGGACTGGCAAAAAATCTGTGGTTTATGTGCAAGAGCACACGGAAAAGGGAATAAGCTTTGTAATGAGGGGAATCGACTTAGGATTGCCTTTGAATGATGAATATGTAATTGAAAGTGGATTAGCAGAAGGAGAAGAGATCGCTGTTCAGGGAGCGTTTAGTATTGATGCAGCTGCTCAACTTGCAGGTAAGCCAAGTATGATGAGTGCTGAAAGGCAGGATGATTTTGCTGTTGAGATCTCAGATGAGGCACAAGCCGAATTACGAAGACTATACCCTTCCTATTTTCAATTAAAAGAAGCGTTGACTAAAGATGATTTTCAGTCTGCTTTAGCTCGAGCTAAGGAATTGAAATCAGTTTATCAAAAAATTGATATGCAGGCATTTCAGGATGATGTTCATGACAAATGGATGGGCTATCATGCTAAGATGGAAAAAGTGCTGGAGCATATTCATCATCATGATGATATTGAAAGCTTACGGAAGAATTTTATTGCACTTTCCGACTGGATGATTGAAATGACGGAGACCTTTAGTCCCACTAGGGAGAAGCTATATTTACAACATTGCCCCATGGCTGACAATGACCAGGGCGCAGATTGGCTTAGTATGGAAGAAGAGATTGTGAATCCTTATTTCGGATCTAGCATGCTAACATGTGGTGAGGTTGAAAAGGTGATAAATTAAGTTGTTTTTCAAGACTTTTGGTATTGAAACGATTTCTATGCTTTTTTTCAAAAAGATAAATTTTATGAACTAAAATTAATTTTTATGAATGATTTTTTAATAAAGTGGGGTGAAGCTGCTAACACCTCAATTGGCTTTTTTTGGATGGCACTGTGGGCATTTATTCTAGGATATGCCTTGAGTAGTATGATCCAGGTATTTGTGACCGAAGAGAGAATGCAGAAAACGATGGGAGGAAGCGGAGCTAAATCGGTTTTTCTGGGAACCTTTTTTGGGTTTATTAGTAGTTCCTGCAGTTTTTCAGCTTTGGCATCTGCTAAATCTCTTTTTAAGAAGGGAGCCAGTTTTATATCATCTTTAGCTTTCATGTTGTCTTCTACCAATTTGGTGATAGAACTGGGTATTGTCATCTCTATTTTTCTGGGTTGGCAATTTGTAGTGGGAGAGTATGTAGGAGGTGTAATTTTAATATTATTTAGTTGGCTATTAGTCCGGCTTATTAACCCTTCTAAATTAATTAAGAAGGCTAAAGATAATTTAGGTTCTGCAGAGGAAGGGGATGTTGAAAAAGTAAGCTTTAAAGACAAGATTAAATCACAGAAAGAGTGGGCGAAAGTTGGGAAGCAATATTTCATGGAATGGAAAATGGTATGGAAAGATGTTACCATCGGCTTTACCATTGCAGGAATAGTGGCAGCTTTTGTGCCCGACAGCTTTTTTGAAACTTTATTTATTAATACCGGAAATGGCGAAGAATCATTTTCCTTTTTTACACTTCTAGAGCACGTTGTGATTGGCCCTGTAGCAGCATTTTTAACTTTTATTGGATCTATGGGGAATATTCCTTTAGCCGCATTGTTGTTTGGTAAGGGAGTGAGTTTTGCAGGAGTAATGGCTTTTATCTTTAGTGATTTGGTAGTCTTTCCAGTTTTAAGAATTAATGCTAAATACTACGGATGGCGGATGAGTTTTTTTATACTCTTCCTTTTATTTGCTTCATTAATAGTTGCTTCTTTAGGTCTTCACTATGGATTTGACCTTTTAAATATGTTGCCTGATCCTGCCTCAATTTCTATAATGGAGCAATCATTTTTTAAAGTGGATTATACACTTTTTATGAATGTTGCATTCTTCATCATTTCAGGTGTTTTAATCTACTTCGGTTTTGTGAAGGGTAAAGATATTATGCATCACAAAGAAATGGCCCCTAAGAGTCCGCTATTAGAAAAGACTTTGAAATACATGTCTTTTGTAGCCTACCTTTGGTTGCTTATAGGTGTTGGTATTCAGTATTTATATATTAGTTAGAGATTTTAAGATTCTAAATTGAGTAAGTATCATAAGTGCTATGTTAAAAAAGTGCCCCGTTTTATCGGTGTCCTAAATGGGATTCATTTTTCGGTTGCTTGAAGGAGCTCGAAATTTTTGTTATCATCACAAGGACTAAGCGATCTGAAATAACAATAAATTCAATTAATTAACTTTACATTTGCAACAAGAGTAAATTTTATAAAAATGAAAAAAGGAATAGTAAGTTTATTGGCACTAGCTGTGCTAACATTTGCATGCAGCCAAGAAAAAAAGTCAGAAGAAAAAGTAGCTGAAGAAACTCCACAGGAGGAGAAAGTAATGCAGGCGTCTACTTCGGAAGTTAGTTCAGAGCAGTTGAAGAGCATTTTGTCTTCGTATTTTAATGTGAAAGACGCTTTGGTGAATACAGATGCAAAGGAAGCAAAATCTGCTTTAGCCAAGTTGTTGGAGAGTGTTGGCTCAGAATTTGAGCAAATCAAGTCATTAACAAAAGAAATGCATGACCAAGAAGATGTTGAGGAAATCCGTTCTGGTTTTGATGATTTAAGTCAAGAGGTTTATGCATTAGTTAAAGATAATGCAGAAAGTAAAGATCAAAAAGTGTATAAGCAATTTTGCCCGATGGCATTTAATAATGAAGGCGCATTTTGGTTAAGTGATAAAGAAGAAATCCGTAATCCATATTTTGGTGATAAAATGCTGAAGTGTGGTAAGGTTCAAGAAGAGCTATAAAATTATGTGGTTAAACCTGTCAGGTTTCTTAAATTCTAATAAAGAAGAGGGCTAAAATTTTCCAACTCAGTTTGAAAGTTAAAACCTGACAGGTTTGGTTTTAAGTATAAGCAAATGAATTGATGGATAGATTAGCGGATGTTTTCAATTAAACAGTAAGATAGTAAAAGCTTTTCAAATAGAATTTTATGATAAGCGGATCAATTTTATCAATTAAGTTTATTGATTTTAGCTTTATTTAAGGGGTTTTTAAGATGGAGTATTTTTCAAATTTTAAACAATAGTCGCAGATGTGACATTTGTTACTGAAATAGAAATGTGTGTAGCAACAATTTTTTCTATCTTTACGTTTTCAAAGACAGAATAAGAAATTAATTAAATAGAAAATAAGATGGCAAGTACTGTAGAAATAACTGACAGCAATTTTGAAGAAATATTAAAATCAGACCAACCAGTATTGGTTGACTTCTGGGCAGAGTGGTGTGGACCTTGTAAAATGATCGGCCCATTGGTCGAAGAATTAGCCGGAGACTATGATGGAAAAGCGGTAATTGGAAAAGTCAACGTTGACGAAAATCCTAATGTGTCTGCTAAGTTCGGAATCAGGAGCATTCCTACTTTGTTGGTTTTCAAAGGAGGAGAAGTTGTGGATAAGCAAATTGGTGCAGTTCCAAAACAGGTTTTAGCTGACAAAATTAATGCTCAAATGGCTTAATAAGCTAAATTAAAATATCATAAAATGGCTACTTTTTAATTAAGGTAGCCATTTTTTTTAGAGTTCTTTTAAAAGTATTCACTTCCAATCCAGCTTCAAACTGTTTTTTGTGCGCCATTCCTGCGCAGTCAGGAATCTTGTGTACTTGAATCTCAGTTTCAATTCTATTCTTTAAAATTACGGTGTTCGTTCTCAACATTTTTTTACCCCAGCAATCTTCCTTTACTAAGCTCAATCATACTAAAATTAAAACGTTTGATTTTAGATTGCATCTTTTCATTAATCTCTTCCAAACATAAATTCCCGATACTCCCTTCATGAATATGGTCTAGTTGAGCTGCGGCCTTAAAATCTCCTTTATCTATATCCAAGCCCACTTTTTTATAAGCATCTCTAAAGGATATACCGCTTTTTACCAATCTGTTTACTTCTTCCACACTAAATAGGTATTGATATTTTTTATCTTCCAAAATATTTTGCTCCAGTTTAATTTCTTTTAACATAAAGTGTGTGATATTTAAGCAATCCAAAGTGGTTTCGATACCAGGAAAAATGTATTCCTTCAATAATTGCTTATCGCGATGGTAGCCTGTAGTTAAATTGGTATCATTCAATATAATGGCATTTGGGATGGCATGCAGTTGATTACTTTTTGCACGCACGAGTTCCATAACATCAGGATTTTTTTTATGTGGCATTATGCTACTACCAGTTGTGAATTCATCTGGGAAGCTAACAAAAGCGAAATGCTGATTCATAAAAAGACAAATGTCTGATGCCATTCTGTTAAGCGTACCTCCAACAGCACTCAATGCAAATGCTAGAGTTTTTTCGGTTTTCCCTCTACTGCTTTGAGCATTAATTACATTGTGGTGCATGTCTGAAAAGCCCAGTATTTCAGTGGTGAAGGTTCTATCTAGTGGGAAGGATGAACCATAACCGGCAGCCGAACCTAAGGGGTTTTTATCTATAATTTGAAAGGCGGCAAACAGGATATCCATGTCCTCCGCCAAAGACTCAGCAAAACTACTGAACCATAAGCCAAACGAAGAGGGCATAGCCAGCTGAGTATGAGTATAGCCGGGCATCAAGTCCTGTTTATGTTTTTCAGCAAGGTGCAGCAAAAGATCAAATAATTGCTTGCTGGACTCTACTATTTCTTTGACTTTATCCCGATAAAACAATTTTAAATCCACAAGTACTTGATCATTTCTTGATCGTCCACTATGGATTTTCTTCCCTATATCTCCTAATCTTTCCGTTAACAAAAACTCGATTTGGCTGTGGATATCCTCAACACCTTCCTGAATTTGGAATTTACCTCCTTGAATTTCTTGATAGATATTTTTTAATTCTTTCGATAGAGCCTCGAACTCGTTGTCAGATATTAGCTGAATTTTCGCTAACATAGTTATATGTGCTATGGAGCCCAATACATCATATGGAGCTAATAGAAGATCAAATTCAGTATCTTTCCCAATGGTGAACTGTTCTATTTCTTTTAAGGAGTCCGTGTTTTTTTGCCAGATCTTCATTTTGTGGTATTTTGATGGTTCATGTATCTTTCCAGCAATTGAATGTAAATTTCAATGCCTTCTTCAATTTCTTTTATTTCAATAAATTCATCTGCAGTATGAGAGCGTTCCGATTTCCCCGGACCGATTTTTACGGAGTCAAATGGAATAAGTGCCTGATCAGATAAAGTTGGGCTTCCGAATCTTTCCAATCCTAATACTATCGCTACTTCCATTATTTTGTGCTTTTCAGGAAGAAAAGAGCTTTGTAATCTGAATGATCTAGCTTTTAATTCGCTTTGTAATTGGCTTTGTAATTCTTCAAAGGCTTCCTCTAAAGTATAAGCATCCGTAATCCTAACATCCAAAGTGAATTCACAAACATCAGGCACGACATTGTGCTGCTGTCCTGCTTTTATCAATGTGGCGCTTACTTTATTCTCGCCTAAATATTTTGATGATTTTTTAAATTTAAAATCCCTGACTTTCAGAATGTCTTCCATAGCTTTATAGATGGCATTTTCTCCTTCGTCTCTGGCAGCATGTCCGGCTTTTCCCTTTGCAACGGCATCTATTACCAATAAGCCTTTCTCTGCTACTGCCAGTTTCATTTCTGTCGGTTCGCCTACTATGGCCACTTCGCATATCGGAATTTGTTCAAGCGCTCTGCTGATTCCATTTTGTCCACTTATTTCTTCTTCTGCGGAAGCGATAAAAATGAGGTTGTAGGGAATATCTTTAGGATAAAAAAATAGAAAAGTGACAATTAAACTTACCAATGAAGCTCCGGCATCATTACTTCCTAACCCATAAAGTTTTCCACCTTCCTCTATTGCCTCAAATGGATTTTTGGTATAGCTTACATTTGGTTTTACTGTATCATGATGAGAATTAAGCAAAATGGAAGGCTTTTGCTCATTAAAATGAAAATTATAGGCGATTAGGTTATTGCCTATCCGCTTAAAACTCACTGATTCACTGTTCAGGAAATGCCCTATTGCATCAGCAGTTTTATCCTCTTCTTTGCTGAAAGAGTCAATTGTTATCAATTCTTTTAATAATTGAATGGCTTTAGCTTTCAAGTCTATGAGTTGAGTATTTTCCATTATGCACAAATAAAGGTTCCTGTTTTTTGATCGGCTATTGCTTTATCGATATCATCTGCCGACCCAATTCTTATTTTTGATACTCCAGATTTTAAAGCTTGAAATGCATTCTCTAATTTTGGTTTCATGCCGTCATAAATCAAGGATTTAGACAAAAGTTCTGCATAAGATTTAGGGTTTAGTTGTGGAATAATTGATTTCTCATCGTCAACATCCAACAAAACTCCTTTTTTATCAAAGCATAGCCATAAATTCACTTCAAACTGCGTTTGCAAGGCACAGGCAATTTCCATGGCAATTGTGTCGCCATTGGTATTCAGTAATTGCCCTTTTCCGTTATGCGTAATCGGGCAAATGACAGGAGTTAATTTTTGCGTTAATAGGCTTTCAAGGAAGTCCTTATTTACTTTTTGAATATCTCCTGCAAAGCCATAATCAATCGTTTTTACTGCTCTTTTTTCTGCCTTAAGCAAATTTGCATCCGCACCACTCAAGCCAATTGCATTCACTTTTAATGCTTGAAGTTTGGCTACTATCTTTTTATTGATCAATCCGCCATAAACCATGGTGATTAAATTGAGCGTCTCTTCATCAGTTATTCTTCTGCCTTCATGAAAATGAGGCGATATCCCCATTTTTTCACCTATTTGATTTGCCAAAATTCCACCGCCATGAACCAAGATTTTCTGTCCTGGTATTTTGGAAAAGGATGTGATAAACTGAGCTAAAGCTTCTTCATTATCAATGGTTTTTCCTCCTATTTTAATGATATTCACGACTTCTTTATTCTTCATTTTCATTTAATTTGCAGGTTATTTTCCTTTGTGTTCTATTGTATCTTTTGTGGTTAAAAAAGAATATTTGTTAATTTTTACCAACCTTTGCTAATTCCCACCACAATAGAAACAAAACCTGTCTGCCGCAGGCAGGGAAAACAAAAAGTTTTTCGCCTTAGCGAAAAATTCCTTAATGAAATTTCCTTGATATAATAGCATTAGTCTGTCACCAGCTGTGTAGGTTACATACACTTAGAATTTTTAATTAGCATTTCCGGCTTTGATTTGAGAAATAATTTCAAAAAGCACAGCCTGAGCTGCGTAAATTCTATTTTCAGCTTGTAAAGGCACTAGACTTTTATTGCCATCCAAAAGTTCATCGGCCAATTCCAGATTTCTTCTTACCGGCAGGCAATGCATAATTTTGGCACTTTCTTTTAGATGATGACTTTTTAAAAGCCAATCGCCTTCTACTTTCGGTAAATTTCCATAATCATGGTAACTGCTCCAGTTTTTGACGTACACAAAATCCGCATCTGCTACAGCTTTTTCTTGATCATATTCAATTTTTGCTCCATTTGTGAAATGCTCATCCAATTCATACCCCTTAGGTTGAGTGATGGTCAGGTCATGATTCATCCCTAGCGCCCATTCTGCAAAAGAATTGGGAACTGCATGAGGTAGTGCCTTTACATGTGGTGCCCAGCTTAAAACTATTTTTGGTTTTGAATGCTGTTTCCAAGTTTCTTCAATGCTCATCATATCAGCTAAAGATTGGAGCGGGTGGCGACTTGAGCTTTCCAAACTCACTACCGGGATTTGGCTATATTTGATAAATTGATGGATAACCTTATCCGCTATATCCTGTTTTTTATCTGTTAAAATGGGGAAGGCACGAATAGCCAAGATATCAAAATAGTTACCTAATACTGATGCCGCTTCTTTGATGTGCTCTGCTTTGTTTTCATTCATGATGACGCCTTCTTCAAATTCCAGTGCCCAGCCTTCTTTGTCGATATTGAAAACAATAGCCTCCATACCGAGATTTTTGGCGGCAATTTGTGTGCTCACACGGGTTCTCAAACTTGGGTTTAGAAAAATTAGTCCTATTCTAAGGTCTTTGCCCAATTCTTTTTGCAAAAAAGGCTTTTCCTTAAATTGAAGGGCTGATTGAATTAATTTTTCAGCAGTGGATTGAGTTTCAAATTTTATAAAATTTTGCATTTCTGTTGATTTAATAAGCTGTGGCTTTTAGTTGTAATCCTAAGGCTTGCTCCCAGCCTAAATGTAGATTCATGTTTTGTACTGCTTGTCCTGCAGCTCCTTTCAGAAGATTGTCGATGATGGAAGTAATAATCAACTGACCTGATTTTACTTCAAGATGCAATAGACATTTGTTGGTATTGACCACTTGTTTCAAATCAATTAAGTCATCAGATATATGAACAAAGCTTGAGGATTTGTAATATTTTATAAATTTCTTTTTTGCTTCTTCAAGATTTCCTTTAAAAGGAAAATAGGCAGTTATTAAAATCCCTCTTGAGAAATTCCCTCTATAGGGTACAAACAGGATGTCTTCCTTGAAATTTGAATCCAATTGAGTGAAAGTCTGCTTGACTTCATGCAAATGCTGATGTTCGAATAACTTATAAGAAGATACATTCTGATTTCTCCTGCTAAAATGAGTAGTTTCTGATGGAATTGTGCCTGCTCCAGTGCTTCCCGTAATACCACTTACATGAATGCTTTGCTGCACCCAAGATTTGGCAATAGCAGGTGCCAAAGCCATTTGAATTGCTGTGGCAAAGCAACCCGGATTGGCAATGCGCTTTGATGATTTGATTTTATCCTGAAATACTTCGCTGAGTCCATAGACAAAACCTTCCGTTTCATTTCGGAAATCTGTACTTAGGTCAATGATTAAAACATCATCCGCTACTTTATTTTGCTTCAAGAATTTTTCTGATTTCCCATGGGGCATCGCCAAAAAAATCACCTGAGCACTTTCTTTCAAGCAATTGCTAAAGGTCAACTCAGTTTCTCCAAGTAAGTCGGTATGCACTTTGCTTACTTTCATTCCATTTTGGCTATTGCTCAAAACAAAATCCAGTTCTACTTTCGGATGATGTAACAATAATCTTATCAATTCACCTCCAGCATAGCCTGCAGCACCCACTATTCCTGCTTTTAACTTATCCATGAGTTTTGTTTATTTGGTGATAAATTGCGGTTTGATTCCCTAATATTTTGGTGAACCCTTTTGCATCTTCAGCTGTCCACGCCAAATTCATTTCTCCATAACTGCCGAATTTACTAGACATCAAATCATGTGGTGATTCAATTCCTATCAAGCTGAAATGCTCAGGTTTCAATTTCGCATAGACCTTTCCACTTACCGTTTGCTGACTGTCCAAGAACATCGCTTCAATATTTCGCATTACCGGATCCAGATAATGTCCCTCATGCAAATGGTTTCCATAAAATTCAGATAATTGATTTTTCCAGAAGATCTGCCATTTAGTTAGCGTGTGTTTCTCCAATAGATGATGTGCTTTTATAACGATTATCGCAGCAGCGGCTTCAAAACCGACTCTGCCTTTAATCCCAATAATGGTATCGCCCACGTGCACATCCCGACCAATCCCAAAAGGGCTGGCAATTTTTTCCAAAGTTTGAATGGCTTCGGTTGGATGGGCAAATTCTTGATCATTTAAGCCGATTAACTCTCCATTTTTGAAAGTAAGCGATATCTCCTCCGCTTCTGTTTTACTGATGGGAGTTGGGAATGCCTCATCAGGTAAATATTGATTTGAAGTCAAAGTCTCAGCACCGCCTACTGAAGTTCCCCATATCCCTTTATTGATGGAGTATTTTGACTTTTTAAAATCCATTTCAACACCTTGCGCTTTTAGGAACTCAATTTCTTCTTCTCTGCTCAATTTTAAATCTCTAATTGGAGTAATGATTTCGATTTCAGGCATAAGAATTTGAAAAATCATATCAAATCGAACTTGGTCATTACCAGCGCCAGTGCTTCCATGCGCGATGGCATCTGCCCCGATTGCTTTTGCATAAAGTGCTAGGGCTTGAGCTTGTACTATTCTTTCTGTGCTGACCGATAGAGGATAAGTCTGATTTTTTAAGATATTACCAAATACCAGAAATTTAATGACCTTCTGATAAAATTCTTCCAATCGATTGATTACTGTAAAGGAAGCGATGCCTAATTTATTGGATTTAGCACCCACTGCTTTTAATTCTTCAGGAGAAAATCCTCCGGTGTTGACTAAAACGGCATGGACTTCATAGCCTAATTCTTTTGATAAGTATAAGCCGCAGAAGGTGGTATCCAAACCTCCGCTATAGGCTAAAACAACTTTTTTCATAATCTATATTTTTATTTTTTTAATTCAATTCTATGTATTCATATTTATTAAACCGGTTTTCAATAATGCAACCAACTATTATTCGCCCAGCCCTGTATCTCACAGGGCTTTTAGTTCAGAGTTTGTGAAGACACAAACTCGAACGACATGGGAGAAACGACCAGTAAGGTGACCTCACAGGGCTTAAGCTCAATAGATGATTAAAATAAATTTACCAATTGAGATGAATGCTTTTTGAGTTTTAGCATCACATGCTTTTTGATCCTGGTCCAGCGCTCAAATAGCTTGATGTTTTTGGTGAAATTCTTCCTTAGCGCCTTGCCTTTGCTTTCAGGCTTGGGAGTGTATAACATGGCGGTGCAAATGCAATTCTGCTTGTATTTAGACTGCAGAATATCATAATTCACACAGCTTTGACAGCCTTTCCAGAACTCCTCATCTTTTGTTAAGTCTGAGTAGCTCACGGGGATATAGCCCAAAGAAGAGTTGATTTTCATTACTGCACTCCCTGTAGTCAAGCCGAAAATTTTCGCATTGGGATATTTCTTTCTGCTTAACTGAAATATTTCAGATTTAATGGCTTTAGCCAAACCTGTCATTCTAAACTCAGGAGCTACAATTAAGCCCGAATTGACAACATATTTCTCATGATCCCATGATTCGATATAGCAAAAGCCTGCCCATACCTTATCTAGGGTCAAAGCAATTACTGCTTTGCCTTCCAGCATCTTTTTTTCTATATATTCAACTGATCTACGGGCAATACCAGTCCCTCTTTTGGCAGCGGATGTTGCCATTTCTTCTATAATGTTGGAAGCATAAACTTGATCTGCTTCCGTAGCAACTCTAATATGAAATTTGGATTTTTCCATTGAATGAAAAATTGAATTGCCTCACCTCTATTTTTTCAAAATGGTAAATAGGATTCAGCGTTACTAAATGAAATTGAATAATTATAAAATATGAGTTTTTGGATTCCCGCATAGGGTATCCTAGAATAGAAAAGGGCTATGCCCTAAAGAAAAACCTGCGAACCTGGCGGTTACGCAATACATTCACAGCATCAAAAGCAATTGTTGCTAATGAAGTAAAATTTTGCGCTATGGTGTTATTCTTTTTCAAATTGAACGACAAAGGTTTGTAATAATTTCTGATAATACAATGGAAAATCCTATAAATTTTTTAAATCACAGCTTTTTACTAAGAATGTCATAAATAGAAATACGTCTTTTTTATTAAGTACTCTGAGTGCGTAATAAAACTTTCAAAAAATATAATATAGCTCAAAATTTAGGCAATAGTTGGAAAAGAATTTAATCGACCACTTCCGAGGAACTCGGAAAAGTGGGAGGGAGGAAAGTTTAGCGAGCCAGCGTTGGAATTGAGGCTAGAAGCATTAAACTATCTTGATTTTTTGTTTCTTTTTGATTAAGCAAAAAGAAAGGTAGAGAAATGAAAGTAATGAAGCAGGCCTACAGATAAATTTTTATTGATAAATTCAATTACATCCTATCTTTTATATCTGCCAACACTTAGCTATTTTTGCCCTAATGGAAGCAATTAGAGAAACCAATTTTCAGCTGCCTAATCAGCAAAATTTTTATAGAGGGAAAGTAAGGGATGTTTATACAACTCCTGATCAATTAGTAATGGTGGCTACAGATCGCCTTTCTGCTTTTGATGTGGTGATGCCTCGGGCTATCCCTTTTAAAGGACAGGTACTAAATCAAATTGCCGCAAAAGCGCTAAAAGATACAGAAGACATCGTTCCGAATTGGCTTTTGTCAAATCCTGATCCAAATGTGAGTGTGGGATTTAATTGTGAAACCTATCCAGTGGAAATGGTGATCAGAGGTTATTTGGCCGGCCATGCCTGGCGGGAATATAGAGATGGGAAACGCAGTGTTTGCGGAGTTTCATTACCAGAAGGTTTGAAGGAAAATGATAAATTGCCTCAGCCTATCATTACGCCTACTACCAAAGCCCACGAAGGACATGACGAAGACATTTCTCGAGAAGAAATCTTAAAGCAGGGATTAGTGTCCCAAGAAGAATACGAAAAACTAGAATCTTACACTCAGAAATTATTTAAAAGAGGATCTGAAATTGCGGCAAAAAACGGACTGATTTTGGTGGATACAAAATACGAATTCGGTAAAGTGGGCGATAAAATCTTTTTGATAGATGAAATCCATACGCCAGATTCTTCCCGCTTCTTTTATTCTGATGTTTACTTAGAAAATCAAGCTAAGGGATTGAAGCAAAAGCAATTGTCAAAAGAGTTTGTAAGGGAGTGGCTGATTGAAAATGGTTTTCAAGGTAAAGAGGGCCAACAGATTCCTGAAATGACAGATGAAAAGATAAAGGAAATATCTAATCGATACATTGAGTTATTCGAAAAAGTTACGGGTGAGAAATTCCAACCCCGTGACTACAATAACGTATTAGAAACGATTGAACAAAATATCCTAGAAAAGATTAAATAAGAAGTTACCTTTATGTAAGTTCATTACCTAAAAGTTTTAAATAAGATAAACATGAAATATTCAATTGATAAAGAAGAGAAGTATTCATTAATCAAAATTAAGGAAGAAAAATTTGATTCTTCAGTGGCATCAGGTTTCAAATCTGATTTGGTTACCATGCAGGCAGAAGGAGTACAGAATATGGTGATTGACATGTCAGAAGTGAAATATGTAGATTCATCAGGATTGAGTGCTTTATTGGTAGGAAACAGGGTGATTGGAGAAAATGGTGGAGCTTTCATCATTGCAGCTCCCACTGAGCACACAGAGAAATTGATTAAAATCTCTCAATTAGATAAAGTATTTGATATTTTACCAACCGTTCACGAGGCAGTGGAATCTGTTTTCATGCACGAATTGGAAAAAGGGTTAGGTGAAGAAGACGATAGCGAGTAAAATTCCTTGTCTTTTGAAGTTCACATATTAGGCTCCAATTCGGCAGCCCCAGCTCATGGAAGGCATCATACTTCGCAGGTCTTGCGGATTCAAGACATGCAAATCATGATTGATTGCGGAGAGTCTGCACAAATTCAAATGAAAAAATATGGCTTAAGAAAAAATCGCTTAAGCCATATTTTTATTAGTCATTTGCACGGGGATCATTTCTTAGGTCTTATGGGACTGCTATCCACCATGCATTTGAATGGAAGAAAAACTGATTTATATCTGTATGGGCCTCTTGGCTTATCTGAAATTATTCAGCTTCATTTAAAGTATGCGAATACGCATTTAAGTTACCTTATTCATTTCCAGGAACTAAGGGGAGATCAATCAGAATTGATCTTAGATCACCCCAAATTAACAGTTCGAACCATTCCACTCAATCACAGAATTCCATGCACTGGGTTTTTAATTAAAGAACAACCTAAACCAAAAAGGCTGAAGAAAGAAAAAGTAGGAGAATTGAGCGTGCGTGATATTAACATCCTAAAGAAGGGAAAGGATGTAGTGAATGAAGCCGGGGAAGTGAAATTTAAAAATTCGGATTACACCTTACCAGCAAAGCGATCGAGGAGTTATGCTTATTGCTCTGATACTAAATACAATGAAGACATCATTCCTTTAGTGAAGGAAGTGGATTTACTTTATCATGAAGGAACATTTCTACATGAGAACTTGGAAAGGGCTGAAGCGACCTATCATACAACTGCGAAGCAAGCAGGTATTTTTGCTCAAAAATCAAAAGTGGGTCAATTGTTGATTGGTCATTTTTCAAATCGCTATAAAGAGTTAGATCCCTTACTGGAAGAAGCTCAAAAGGAATTTGCTAATACTGCCTTGGCACAAGAAGGCCAAGTTTTTACTATAGAAGAATAAAATGGATGCGGTAAAGTCAAACGGGTCGCTCAATAGAAAAAAAAGAAATCTCTTTATTGTATTAAGCGGGATATTCCTAACCAATGCTCTGTTAGCTGAGATTCTAGGGGTGAAGATTTTTTCGGCTGAAGCCACTTTGGGTTTTCCACCCGCTCAGATCAAACTGTTTGGAGACTTTGTATTAGATTTTAATCTTACTGCAGGCGTAATCATTTGGCCTATTGTGTTTGTCACCACTGATATTATTAATGAATATTTCGGGAAAAAGGGCGTTCGCAGAATTAGCTTTTTGACTGCATTGTTTATTCTCTATTCTTTTTTTGTGATTTATGGTGTTACAAAATTAGCTCCCGCTGATTTCTGGTTAAACGTTAATTCACCTGATCCACAAGGCAATGAATTCAATATCAATTATGCGTATGGAGTAATTTTTCAGCAGGGTTTAGGGATTATTTTGGGCTCCTTAACTGCTTTCTTGATCGGACAGTTTTTGGATGTGTTGGTTTTTCAGCACCTAAGAAAATTTACCGGAAGTGGAAAAATTTGGCTCAGGGCAACAGGCTCTACTTTAGTCAGCCAGTTAGTAGATAGCTTTGTGGTGCTTTGGATTGCCTTCTTTGTTTTTGGGAATTGGAGCATGGAGCAAGTGCTTTCTGTTGGAGTCATTAATTATATATATAAAGGTGCACTGGCTATTTTACTCACGCCACTTCTTTACATAGCTCATTTCTTTATAGATCGGTATTTAGGAAAGGAAAATTCGGAGAGGATTACTGAAGAGGCTGCTGGGGAGGGGTTTTTCTAGCTCGCCAGAGGCGGTAGTAATTTTCACTAGCCGCAGGCTAGCGGAAGATATAGATTGGGCTATCGCTAGCCTCTGGCTAGTGATGCTTACTTTTGCCTCCGGCAAGGATTAGGAAGCTAAGTCATCCGGTACTGTATTCTTTAGCTTTCTAAGATCGTTAATGGACTATCGAAACATGCGCTACTGTATTTATAATATTGAGGTTCAGTCACAATGCCAGCCCTTACAGGATTTTCATGTATGTAGTTTGTTTTTTGATCCAAGATTTTACTGTCAGAAATTAGTGTTGGTTGATTATTAGTTTTCCAAAGTCTATATTCTCTAAATTGATTACTTAATGTTGCGAAATGCTTAAATAAGTTTAGAAGCCAGTAGCTTCTGCTTTCTTTGGGGTTATTATTAATTTCTCTTATAAATTCTTTTGCAGTAAAGCTTTTAAACCTTCCTATTAACTCGTTTAAATCCTTATCAATTCTTCTGCATACCAAATGTATATGGTTGCTCATGATCACGTAAGAGAATATCTCTAGATTTTCATTTTTCTGACAATAGTAAAGATTTTCTACAATAATTCTTTTGTAATCTTCTCTATCAAATAAATTTATCCAGCCCACCAAAGTTAATGTGATGAAATAGGTATCATTGGAAGTAGTTTTTCTGAATTGACTCATTGAAATAAGGTCTTGGTTTAAAGAATGATGCTAAATTAAACACATGCTAGAAAAAGATAAAAAAAGCTTGTATTTATTTCGGCTATAAACCTCGCCAGAGGCTGGAGTATTATCCACTAGCCGGAGGCTAGCGGAAGCGATTGTATCCAATCGCTAGTCTCTGGCTAGTAATGATTACTGTTACCTTTGATGAGGATTCCACATCTTAGATCAATTCCATTATATTTAAGGAAAAAACATGAAGCCAATCCACATAGTGTTCCTATCACTACTAAGTATCATTTTAATTGCATCTTGTACTTCTAATAAGCAAATATCAGTTGATTTGATACTGATGAATGCTTCCATTGTGGATGTACAAAACGATAAAATCATTGAAAATCAATATGTCACTATCAAAGGGGATTCGATATTTTCCGTGGGATCGATGCTAGAGAAAGCTAATTATAATTTTAAAGAATCTATTGATATAAGTGGACAATATTTAATGCCTGGTTTATGGGATAATCATGTGCATTTTAGGGGAGGAGAGGATTTAATAGATGAAAATAAGGAGCTTTTGAGCTTATTTTCAAAGTTTGGAATTACTACTGTGAGAGATGCTGGTGGAGATATTACACCTTCCGTACTTCAGTGGAGAGCCCAAATTAAGGAGAAAGAGTTGATTGGCCCTTACATTTTTACTTCTGGGCCAAAGTTAGATGGCCCAAAACCAGCTTGGGAAGGTTCTATCATAATTGAAAATCATACAGATATTCAAAATGCCTTAGATTCTTTAGAATCAATTGGAGTAGATTATGTAAAAATTTATGATGGAAGTTTATCAAAGGAAAATTTTTATGCCATTATTGAAGCAACAGAAAAAAGAAGCATGAAAGTAATCGGGCACATGCCGATGTCTGCTGATTTCCAAAAGGCAGTTTCTTTGGGTATGGATGGAAGCGAGCATATGTATTACATCATGAAAGCGTGTTCTCCTAAAGCCGATAGCCTGACCCAATTGGGATTGGGTTATGGTATGATGGAAACCATTACAGATACCTATGATGAGCAAATGGCATATGAGTTATTTGCTGAATTGGCTCAAAAGCAAGTCTATATCACGCCTACCTTATACATCGGGAAAGTCCTTTCTAATTTAGCAGATGAAAATCACAGCACTGATACATTATTAAGTGAAATAGGAGTGGGCATACAAAAAACCTATGAAGGAAGAATAAAGTCTGCAAAAAGAGCTAAATCATCGGGTAGTCAAATGAGAGAAAAAGTCTCATCTTTGGCCAAGAATATGATTAGCCCAATGTTTGATGCTGGAGTCCCTATTTTAGCTGGCTCAGACTGTGGGCCATTTAATTCTTTCGTCTATCCTGGAGAAGCGCTTTGGGGGGAATTGTTTAGCTTGGTAGACGCTGGACTCACCCCGGCTGAGGCTTTGCAAACTTCCCTGATCCATGGACCGGCTTTTATGGATTTGCAAAAGGAATATGGAAGTGTAGAAAAGGGGAAAGTAGCGGATTTACTCATCTTAGATAAAAATCCTTTAGAAGATCTTCAAAATATGAGGAGTTTAGATAGGGTAATCTTAAAAGGAGATTTTACTGATAAAGGGAATTAATTATAACTTTAAAGGAATTGTTTGTTTGTCATTCCTTTTCGGTCAACAATTTTCTAACTTTAAAATCTGTTTTAACTCCGAAATTATTATCAAATGAGCAATACACCTGAATCAGATAAAAAGTTATTTCTTCTAGATGCAATGGCACTTATTTATCGTGCTCACTTTGCCTTTAGTAAAACGCCAAGAATAAATTCCAAGGGGATGAATACTGGTGCGGCTCTAGGATTCACCAATAGCTTACTAGAGATTCTAAAAAAAGAAAAGCCTACGCATATAGGTGTAGCATTTGATACCTCCGCTCCAACATTTAGACATGAGGAATTTCCCGCTTACAAAGCGCAAAGAGAAGAACAGCCAGAAGATATTCGGGTAGCTATTCCCTATGTGAAAAAAATTGTAGAGGCTTTTAATATCCCTGTTTTAATTCTTGATGGCTATGAAGCTGATGACATCATTGGTACCATTGCAAAGCAAGCTGGTGAGGACGGATTCAAAGTGTATATGATGACGCCTGATAAGGATTATGCGCAAATGGTAACTGAAAATGTCTTTCTGTATAAGCCTGCATTTATGGGTAATGGAGTGGATGTTTTGGGAATTGAGGAAGTTAAAAAGAAATTTGATATTGATAGAGTTGAGCAAGTAATTGATATTTTAGGATTACAAGGTGATGCGGTAGATAACATCCCTGGAATCCCAGGAGTTGGGGCTAAAACAGCAGTCAAATTTCTTAAACAGTATGGTTCAGTGGAAGGTCTTTTGGAACACACAGATGAATTAAAAGGGAAAATGAAAGAAAAGGTGGAAGCTAATAAAGAACAAGCTTTGCTTTCTAAAAAATTAGCCACGATCAAAATAGATGTTCCACTAGAATATGAACCTGCAAAATTAGCGCTAGAGGAACCTAATGAAGAGACTTTAAAGGAATTGTTTGAAGAGCTTGAATTTAGGACCTTAATGAAACGGGTTTTGGGAGAGGAACCAGCAACAGCTGCAAAATCTTCCACTAAAGTGGATCCCGCTCAAATGTCTATGTTCACGGATACCCCGGAGGAGGCTGCTCAGAAAGATGAGGAACCAGAAGAAAGAAGGACGATAACTAATACGGTTCATCACTATCATTTGATTGATACCCCCGAGTTAAGAGAAGACTTAATCACCTATCTATCAATACAGGATGAGTTTTGTTTTGACACAGAAACAACAGATTTGGAACCGACTGATGCAGAATTGGTTGGGCTTGCTTTCTCGTACGTAGCTGGAGAAGCGTATTATGTCCCTTTTCCTGCTGATCAAAAAGAAGCTCAAAAAATAGCGGATGAGTTTAAGGAAGTACTTGAAAATGAAGGCATCATTAAAATTGGGCAAAATTTAAAATATGACATTCAAGTAATGCGTAATTACGGGATTAGAGTGAAGGGAAAGATGTTCGACACCATGTTGGCGCATTATCTTTTGGATCCTGAAACTCGTCACAATATGGATGTGATGGCGGAGAATTATTTGAATTACAGTCCTGTTTCCATAACTGAATTGATTGGCAAAAAAGGAGTAAAGCAAGGGAATATGCGAGATGTGCCTATTACCGATGTTGTGGAATATGCTGGCGAAGATGCCGATATAACTTTGCAGTTGAAGCACATATTAGAAAAAGAGATAAAAGAAAATAATCTAGAAAATCTCTTACATGAGGTGGAAGAGCCGCTTTCTTACGTACTCGCGGAGATGGAATATGAAGGGGTGAAAATTGATAAAGAGGCGCTGGCTAAAATGTCAAAAGAGTTGGAAACGGCAGCCTTGGAAGCCCAAGAAAAAATATTTGAATTAGCAGGACAAGAATTTAATATAGCTTCACCAAAGCAATTAGGGGAGATCCTTTTCGATAAAATGAAATTGGTAGACAAACCCAAGAAAACCAAAACAGGTCAATATGCGACTGGAGAAGAAATATTATCAAAATTGGCCAATGAACATGAAATTGCTGATAAGATTTTGGAATTTAGGGAATATCAGAAATTGAAATCTACATATGTGGATGCATTACCGAAATTGATCAGCAAAAAAGATGGCAGGGTACATACAGATTATCGTCAGGCTGTTGCTGCTACTGGTCGATTGAGTTCTAATAACCCAAATCTGCAAAACATCCCGATTCGAACTGAAAAAGGACGGTTAATCAGGAAGGCATTTGTTCCAAGGGATGAAAACTATCAATTGATGGCAGCAGATTATTCGCAAATAGAATTACGAATTATGGCAGCATTTTCTAAAGATGAAGCCATGATGGAAGCCTTTAAAAGTGGAAGAGATATTCATGCCACCACTGCGGCCAAAGTCTTTGGTGTAGATCTGGATGCTGTTGATCCCAGCATGAGAAGAAAGGCAAAGGAAGTAAACTTTGGAATTATTTATGGAATTTCTGCTTTTGGACTGGCACAAAACCTAAATATTTCAAGAACCGAGGCTTCGGATATTATCAAAGCATACTTTAAGGAATTCCCCCTTGTTCATGATTATATGGAGAAAGTTAAAGAAGAGGCCAGGAAAAATGAGTATGTCACTACTATTTTGGGTAGAAAAAGATGGTTAAGAGATATAAATTCCAGGAATCAGACCGTCAGAGGATTTGCTGAAAGAAATGCCATCAATGCGCCAATTCAGGGAAGTGCAGCCGATATGATTAAAATCGCAATGATCAATATTCATAAATGGATGGAAAAGGAGAATCTAAAATCAAAAATGATTATGCAGGTACATGATGAATTGATTTTTGATGCTCATAAAGATGAAGTTGAGAAGTTAAAAGATAAAGTAGTTGACCTCATGAAAAATGCGATGGAGTTGGATGTTCCTATGGAAATAGGGGTTGGAATTGCCGATAATTGGAGTGAAGCACATTAATGAAAAGTTGGAAGAAGGAAGTTAGAAGATGGAGGAGGGGTAATTAGGTTGTCATCGCAAATCAGATTGTAATTTGTTCAGTAAAAAATTCTACAGATTTAAAATCAGATATTTAGAGGCTTTGAAAATAATAGTTGCTTACTTTATTCTAAACTTTTTATCTCCAACTTGAAGAAAATCAGCTGAATATTTAATTCAAAAAAAAGTCTAGGTTCTAAAGTCTAGGATCTAGATTCTAAAAAAAAATGCCAAAAGACAAAATCATATTAGGGCTTGATCCCGGAACTTCGGTTATGGGATATGGGGTAATCCAGATCAGTGGTAACCAAATGACCATGTTGCAATATGGAGTTATTCACCTTTCTAAATATGCCAATCACGAAATCAAACTCCGCAAGATTTTTGATCGAGTAAGCAGTCTGATTGAAGATTACACTCCTGATGAAGTTGCGTTGGAGGCGCCCTTTTATGGCAAGAATATACAATCTATGTTGAAATTAGGTCGCGCCCAAGGAGTGGCCATGGCAGCAGCCTTACGGCTCGATTTACCTATTTCAGAGTATGCACCTAAAAAAGTAAAACAATCAGTTACTGGTAATGGAAACGCCTCCAAAGAACAGGTGGCAGAAATGCTGAAGACTTTATTAGGCATCAAAGAAATCCCGAAGCTTTTGGATGCTACTGATGCTTTAGGAGTAGCAGTTTGTCATCATTTCCAAGGTGGAAAAACGGCTAGTGGGCCCAAAAGCTGGAAGGCCTTTATTAATGATAATCCCAGTAGGGTTAAGAAGTAAGTGAAAGTGTTGAGGTGTTGATGTGTAAAAGAGTTTAGCCCGTCTAGGTGCCATTCTGTAAGCATAATTAATTGCTCTTATATTTTCTATCTTCCTCGCTGGAACACCTTAGTTAGTCCAATTATTGAGTTATTTTAAAGTAATATTAAAAATTCAATGTACGAGCTTAAAAGAAGGATAAAATATGTTCGAATTAATTGTCAATTATATTGACAACTAACACGCCCACTTTAGCATAAAGCGGAAAAGAGGGTTGGAGGGTAAAATAGCGGGCAGGCGATGGCTAGTGTGGGCAGTAGCATCATTTTACCTAGATTTTTTTCACACTTTTTCATCAATGGAAAAAGTATGAAAGAAAAGGTAGCATTAAAGCTTAGTAATTTACTCTTTTTGCCAAAATTAGTATACTGGGCCACTCAAAAAAAGAAGAAATAATGCTTTCATAATGTTTGAAGCCATTTTGGAAATTTACGGAGGAAAACGGATGTGAAAGTATTGAGGTCTTAGTGTTTAAAAGTATTAAGTCCGTTTCTGAATTTAATTATTCTTTGAGCATAATTAATTACTCTTAAACTTCTCTTTTAATCTCTTATATAGACCCTTTTTATGACCATCCCCATCCTGGAAATTAGCATTTCCTATCAATAAGGCTAAGGGTTGTAAGGGTTCGTACTCTTCGCAAATCACTTTTAGCATGGCAGCAAAAGGAAGGAATAGTACCATACCGGCAACGCCCCAAATGGATGCCCCGATTATCAAACTTAGAATAGCAGCAAATGCATTTACATTCACGCTATTGCCTACTATCTTTGGACTCAAAAAATTACTCTCTATTAATTGAACAGCCCAAAAAAGAATGGCAACTGCTAAAGGTATGAAAAGAGAATCATGCGACATAAATGCATATAGAACAGGAATAGTAGCACCTAAAGTAGTTCCTATGTACGGAATAATGGAAAGTGAGGCAGCCAAAAAACCAAAGAGGAATGGACTGTCAATTCCAATTATCCATAGGCCAATACTATTTGCAAAACCTAAAATTACTATTAGAATTAACATGCCAGACAGATATTTTTGCCCTACTTGCTGAATTTCCTTCAGCATATTAAAAAATTGCTTTTTCTGCTCAGCAGGTGAGAATTTCATAAAGGCTCTAACCAAACCTTTATGATAAATCAGGAATAGAAACATATAGATAAACATAGTAATCATTCCTGTAAAGAAATTGGCCGTACTATTGAAGGTGCCACCTAGAAGGCTTCCTGCGGAATCTTTAAACCAGGATTTCAAATCCTTTAGCAGTTGATCTTTTTCTAAATCATCAACCAAACTGATATTCTTATTTACAAACACGATCAGATCAGTCGAAAGGGTAGTAAGTTTCTTTCCGAAATTGCTGATCTCGTCTGATAATGCAATGATCTCTGCTGAAAAGAAGGTAATTCCTCCTCCTATGATGATGATTAATAATAGTATAGATAAAAATGCTGCTAATATATTGCCTATTCCCCATTTCATAAACTTTTTATGAACAGGAAATAATATAAATGCCAAGAGCAATGCAATGCCGAGAGGAATTAAAATCGACTTTGCCAACACTAAAAATGCGATTAAAAGTGCAATAAATGCAAGCGTAAAAAATGCGTTTTGAAATGATACTTTCATTATACTTTATTTAAAAATGCCGGTTAAATTCGTTTTCAATTGATTTTAATGCTGGCTTTGATTGGGGTGTATAGGCTTTGAAAGATCGATTACTATTTTTAAAGCTATGTAAGTGCCATTTCCATATAAAACCACCTTGCCACCATTTTTCGCTATTAAAAGATTCGTATAGTGCCTCAAAGGCAATCCTCTGATTTTCAAAATTAATATTTAAGCTATCTTTAGACAACATCCAATGTCCCATTGTATTGTAATCAATACTCTCATATCCATACTCTGTGAATATAATAGGTTTATTGAATTTTTTAGACACCTTTTCTATTTCTTCTTTAGGTTGGAGCCATGCACTAATAAGTTGCTCTTTAGTAGGTTTCTTTTCAGTGCTTAAAGGAAAATAGGCATCAATACCGACTAAATCCAATTGGTCCCAAAACTGTATGTTTTCATATTCATCCCAATTGGCTGCATAGGTTAACTTTCCCTTGTAGTTCTTTCGGCATTTTAATATTAGTTCAAGCCAAAAATCATTTCTAGACTGGGTAGATTTTCTGATTTCAGTACCAATACAAAATATTTCCACATTCATTGAATCCGCTATTTCAATATAAGCTTCTATGTAAAGCGAATATTGCTCCTCAAATAGATGCCAGAGGCTGTCCGATTCAAACTCCAAGTCCCCGGCCCAACCTTGTCCACCGACCCAAAGGTGGGGTTTCAGCATTATTTTTAATCCCATTGATCTTGCCATCTGGATGGTTTCTATCACTCCTTCAGGTTTTTCTCCCCACCATTGCCTAGCATGATCAAAATTAATTTCACCGGTCTTAGCATTGCAAAAAGCGTAAGGCACAATTGCGACCCAATTAGTACCAATTGCCTTTATTTTTTGAAGGGAATCAATTGGAAATGCTTGTGGAGGTGCAACCAAATTAAAGCCATTAATTCTTTGAACCTTGTTAGTTTCCTCAGCAGGAAAAAAGTACGAATTGCTGAATAATGCAATAGCAGCAAGTCCAATTAATAAGAATATGAATTTCCATTTATTCACTTTCATCCTCCTTTCCAAAACCTATTTTTTGCCAAAGGCTTCCATCGTCTTCTTCTTGCTCCAATTTTTCAATTCTTGCTGGTTTATCCATTCCAATGGTAGATTGAAAGCCCGAAACCAAACTGTTAGACCAATAGCTGAACATAGACTTACGCGTATCTCTTGAAAATTGAATTCTTCCAACTCTAAATTTACCGTTTTTTCTGGGGTTTTCTTGAGAAAGTGCAACATTAGCTAACCAGCTTAAAGCCTTGTCTCCTTTCTCTTCATCATTTAGTATTTTGTTAAACTCAATTTTCAAATCCGAATACTTGAGTTGCATTTCTCCAAGAACTGCCTGATTACCTCCGGAATAAGTAAAATACAATTCATCTACTTTTCCCGTAGCAATTTCTACTGGAGTAGATTTCGCTATGTATTGATTGATTGCGCTTATAGACATGGGCTCTAAACTCCCGGCCACTTTAAAATAGCCATAGCTAGAATTGAGGTCATATCTTATATCAGCCGTAAGCTTGCCTTGATCGTAAAGGTTTCCATTTGCTTTAATCACCAACTCTTTGCCATATCGCTCAATGCTATCCGTTCTGTTCGTGATATTTGAAATTTCACCTTTAATATTTGTTATACTAACTGATCCCGTTTTTTGACTTCCACTTGGTATTTCAAAATAGCTTAGGTTCATATTTTCTACAATACACTTTCTAACGTCAATTGATATTTTGCTGTCCTTTAAAACCTCTATCAAAATGGGTACAAAGCGATCATCTGGAAGTGGATAGTTTTTGTCTTTAGTAACTTTCAGTTTAATATTGTTTGTAAAAATAGTTTTGGCACTGAACATACTGTCTCCTTGCCATTTCATGGAATTTAACCGTATGCTGTCTAAATATATGTCAATATGATTGGCTTGGTCTCCTTTTAGTTCAGCAAATTTTTCAGGAGAATAAATGGGGCGAAAATGAGCGGCATTTATAGTAATATCTTGCTTAAATAAATTAAAGGCTAGCTTCTTTATCTCTACTTTATGAAGTTTATCCTGCAAGTAGTAGCTCATATTGTGAAATTCTAAGAATATGTCTTTTGCGACATCTTGAAACTGCTCTGGTATTTCCCCTTTCTTAAATTTAAGTGCTTGAGCAAATAAATTGTATTCAGTCTTCACTCTTCCCGACTTGCTGTTTTGCTCATCATAAAATAATATTTCACCTCCTTCCACAATAAGTTCTGTAATTTCTAATTCAAATCTACCTTCAAATGAGGGGCGAGAAGCTTTTGTTCTTTTAATTTTATCGAAGTCAAAAGGGAGTAGCAGCTTTGCTTTTTTGAGTTCTAATGTATTGAATTTAAAAAATTGATTGTTAAAGGTTTCGCTATATTTATTCCAGGATAAGTTTAGGTTTGGAAGTTCTAGACTAGCTAAAGTATCTTTTTTATCATTAACTATGTTGATTTTAACATTTTCTAAGTTGATATTTTTAGCCAAAATCCGAAACCTCATGTCTTCAATTTGAAAATGTACAGAATCTTCAAAGTAATGATTGAGTTCGGTATGAATGGAGTTAACCACAAAAGCCTCAATTTTTAATTCCTTGAGTAATTGCCAAGCGATGAAAAGAAAAAGAGTGATGGATATAAGTATAATACCAGTTCTTTTAAGTGCTTTCTTTTTGGACATTCTAATAATTGATGTTGAAATAGTTTAACCCAAAATACGAAAAATTTCTTTTGCATTTACTTCAATACCAAAAAGGGCGTGGTTTCTTTACTAAATAGTGATTTTAGCTGGATTCTAAAAACCAATATCCTAATGCAGTACAAAAATCAAGACATCAACTTCGCGAATTTCTTACCACCTTGAAATTCATTCAATATAGTTTTGAAAAGGACCGTTAATGGAATGGATAAAATCAAACCGGGAACACCCCAAATAAATCCCCAAAACATTAACATAACCAATACCACAATAATATTGATCGAGAAAGATTTCCCCATAAAAATAGGTTCTAATACGGCTCCAAATAAAACTTGAGCTCCAGTAAAAAGAATAGCAGCCAAAAGTAGGGTGCCAGGACTTTCAATTTCAATAAAGGCAAAAATCATCACCAATACAGTGGAAATAACAGAACCCACCATTTGCACGAAATTGATCACAAAGGCTAATAGTCCCCAGAATAGCGGAAAGCTAATACCTAGAGACCAAGCAATGACTCCAAAAGCAATACCGGTTAATAGGCTGACAAATATTTTAACTTTCAAGAAATCAGAAACGCTGCGTTCTACTTTCATAAAAGTCTTAACCGATTGGGTTCCACCAGTAAATAAGGTACTTTGTAAAATATCTTTAAAGTTGAGAGAACCCGCTAATAGCAACATTAGAAAGAAAAGTGTCATCAGGATATTGACCACTGTGCTTTGTATAAAAGAAATAGTGATGGTAAAATTATCTAAAATAAAGCTCTCTATTTTATCACTTTTTAATAAACCTTTTATAGTACTTTCCCCATTGGAAGGGTCAAGTCCTAAAGTTTCAGCAAATGGCGTCACTACCTGCTCCACCTTGTTGTCTAATTTTCTGAATATTTCTGATTTACCTTCTTCTATTTGCTTCCCGGACATTTGAACAATTTTAAAACCCGAAAAGCCAGTCAATGCCAAAATCAGGATTACCGTCCCCAGTGCGATAAATTGGGGGACCTTTCTTTTTTTCATCCAACGCATCATAGGGGTAAATAATAATGCAATGAAAATGGCAAACATTAGAGGGATGAATATAAATGATAATAACTGCAGGCTGTAAAATATTACAGGTATTACTAGTACTAGTAAAAGTTTGTTAGTGGTGGATTGATCGTGCAATTTCATAGTGAAAGTAATATACGTGCAAGCTAACGAAGAAGATTAATATAGGATATGTGAAATTGAAATAATTGCGTAAATTTTGAAAATATTTTAATACGACTATGCGACAAACAAGCTCAAAACGAAAAGCAATAGAATTTTCTCCTTATTTAGTTGGGACCATGCGTTTAGGCAAATGGGGCGAAAATTTTAATACTAAACAATGGTTAGAGTTTATTGAGAAATCTCTGGCATTAGGGTTAAAGGATTTTGACCATGCTGACATTTATGGTGACTATACTACTGAGGCAGATTTTGGGAAAGTATTAAAAGAAAATCCTCATTTGCGAAATGAAATGCAAATTACCACCAAATGTGGAATAAGAATGCCAGCTGAAAAACGGCCAAAAAATAAGATGAAGACTTATGATTCTGGCGATAAATATATCCTTCAGTCTGTAGAAAACTCGCTTCGGAATCTGCACACTGATTATATTGACGTTTTATTATTGCACCGTCCTGATTTTTTGATGAACCCCAACGAAATAGCTGAAACTTTCGAGAAATTAAGGGATGATGGAAAGGTGAGATTTTTTGGTGTTTCTAATTTTACGACTTCCCAATTTGAAATGATTAATTCAGTTTTTCCTTTGATCACTCATCAAATAGAAGCTTCAATAAGTCATCTCAATCCATTTGAAGATGGGACGTTGGATCAATTGTTGGTGAAAAATATTCGCCCCACTGTTTGGTCTCCGTTAGGTGGAGGAAATTTAAAGCAAAAAGAAAATTATAAACTTAATCAAGAGTTGGATAAGGTATTCGGTATTTTGTGCGAGAAATATGAAGTGAATACTGCACAGTTGATGTTGCTTTTTCTGAAAAAGCATCCTTCCGGTATCATACCAGTATTGGGCACTTCAAAACCAGAAAGATTGGAAGAAGCCTTGGAGATTGATTCAAAAAATATGGAGAAAGAAGATTGGTATGCATTATATTCAGCAACAAAAGGAGAGGAATTGCCTTAATTTTTAGGACTTAAAATGAAGATGGGAGTACTAAGTCAGAACAATAAAAAAGCTTTAACTAGCCTTTAGGTCATTCCCGAGAATAAATCAATCTTAACTTTTTTTTTGCAAACGAATAATCCAATAACTCAAACAATTAAAATCACTGACAGGTTTAAACCATTAGCGAAGTATAATCAGAATATCCGTTTTATAATCGCCAATAATTGATGAAATTTGCAAAATGTTAGATCAGCTGAAGGAAACCATTATTGCATTATCCACAGCACCGGGAGTAGGTGCTATTGCCGTTATCCGTTTATCCGGTGAAGAAGCGATTTCCATAACTAATACCGTTTTCAGAGGAAAAAATCTGTTGAATCAAAAAAGCCATACAGCTCATTTTGGTACCATTCGAAATGATGAAGGCGAAATCATAGATGAAGTGGTAGCTACTTTATTCGTAGCACCTCATTCTTTCACAAAAGAGAATGTAGTAGAGATTTCCTGTCATGGTTCGCCTTACATTGTGCAAAGACTGATCAAATTATTCCTGACGAAAGGAGTTCGATTAGCAAAAGCAGGAGAATTTACTCAAAGAGCCTTTTTGAATGGACAGTTTGACTTAGCTCAAGCCGAAGCCGTGGCCGATTTAATCAATGCCGATACAGAAGCCTCACATAAAGCAGCGCTGAATCAAATGCGTGGCGGGTTTTCAGAGCAAATAAAACAATTGCGTGCTGAATTGATCCATTTTGCAAGTATGATCGAGCTGGAGCTTGATTTTGGTGAAGAAGATGTGGAGTTTGCCGATAGAGACGATTTGAAAAAGCTGGTCAATCAATTGTTGAGCGTCATTACCGCTTTAGTCAGCAGTTTTGATTTGGGGAATGTGATTAAAAATGGAGTGCCTACGGTAATTGCAGGAAAACCTAACACAGGGAAATCTACTCTTCTCAATGCACTTCTCAATGAAGAAAAAGCTATTGTTTCTGATATAGCAGGGACTACCCGAGACTTCATAGAAGATGAAATCAATTTAGAGGGTGTTGTGTTTCGCTTTATTGATACTGCAGGGTTACGAGATACCGAAGATAAAGTAGAGGCTATTGGGGTGCAGCGAACCAAAGATAAAATGAAGCAGGCTTCCTTGATCATTTATATGTTTGATTTGAAAAATGATAGCTTAACAGAAGTCAATCGCGACATCAACATGCTCGAAAATCTAGGGATTCCCTTTATAAAAGTAGGGAATAAATTGGATGAAGCACAGCAAGACCTTTACAGTGAAATGAAAAAAGATAAAAACACCCTTTTTATCTCAGCAATCAATAAGGAAGGCCTAGAGGCATTAAAAACCAAGTTAGTGGAAACTGTCAATCTTGATAATTTCAAAACAGGCGATACGGTAGTTACCAATATTCGTCACTATGATAATCTGGTTCAAACCCAAAACAGCTTAAATGCTGTATTGAGAGGATTGGATGATAATATTACAGGCGACTTTTTAGCCTTAGACATCCGGCATTCTTTGAGATTCTTAGGCGAGATCACTGGGGAAATTACAACGGATGATTTGCTGGCAAATATTTTCAGTAAGTTTTGTATTGGGAAGTAAATTACCATCAATTCCTTATAATTAATACCATTTTTTTTGACATGTTTTTCTATCCTAGCTTCTATCAAATATAATGGTGAAGAAAAATAGGGGTTTCATTATATTCATAATTTAAGTAAGAAAGACTTTTGTTTTATTGTTCTGGAAATTTACTTTTATGATAATTTAAAAAGTATGTACAAATTCCTTTTACCCCTCTGTTTGTTGATTGTTAGCTGTAAAGATTTAAATGACTTTGAACCTTATTTCAACAAAAATGCTGGAAATCCCCAAATTCTGTCTATGGATCCGATTGGTCTAGGGGAAGGCGCAGATTTTGGTGGCTGTTTCCTTGCTGCTGACTTTATAAAGCTTTATGAAACTGCTTTGAATCAAAATGTTTCATTGCAAAATATGGAATATGAGATTTTGATAGACGGTTTTTTTTATAGTGGCGGATCTGTCAATTACTACAATAGAGAATTAGACTGTATTACCAATATTTCCGGTCAATTTGTAGGCATGCATGAAGTTACAATCGGACTCTGGGAAAATGAGGAAGCTTGGAATGGCAATGAAAATGTACTGGCTTCCTTTTTCGGTTATCGAGAATATTCCACCTACTTTCAACAGGATCTAAATTTTGCGGAACGAGGCTTAGGTGACGTTGAGATTAGAAATCAGAGTCTGCAAAATGGTGTTCTCACTTTATCATTTGCCGTTATTGGCGGAGAGGCTCCCTCTGTGTTTAAATTCTCAAATCGTTTTGGCTCTAATAAAGAGTGGGAGTCTTACTATTTTGGAAAGACAGATATTATATCTTTAGAATGGGATGCAGAGAGATCTAGAATTTTTGAAATGGAATATTCGAATAGACATCAAACTAAATCAGTTACAGTGTATCTACAATGAAAAAAATCCTCATATATATAGTATTAACGGCACTTTTCCTTTCACAAAGTTTTGCGCAAATTAGCTTTCTTCCCGAACCGCGATTAGACGTGAACTTCCAGACAGGGATTATGATAGTGAACCCTGATAAAGCTAGCTTTCTGTACAGAAGCGATTTACTGTTGAAAGATCGACTTGATTTTGATGGACAAAAGGAGTTTGGACCCTCTCCCTACGTTGGTTTTGAAATTCTTTATCCATCATCTGACAAAGTGTCTATTGGAATTGATTTCAATTATGTAAAATCAACTGCTTTTGCACGCTATCGCGATGGATTTGGAAATTATGATCTTTCAGTATACGTTAATTACATATCCTATAAGTTTATACCTAGATTTAATTTTTTCGAGAATAAAAGACTTACATTATTCGCGCAACCAGGGATTGGAGCTGGTCTTGTTAGAGAAAAGGTAGAAGAAGAAGTTACTAAAAGTAGTTTTTTTCTGTCCTATCAAGATGATGGAAAATATTCCAGAGATCGCTTAAGAACACTCTTTGGATTAGTTGTCAGCGCCAAAGCGGGAGCAAGCATGCAGTTTGATCGATTGAATTTTAACTCAAAAGTGGGATACGAGATTTCTAGTAATTTTGAAGGGGATAACAACCGGTCGTTCATTTCAGGTGTAATTATTAATTTTGGAATCGGATATAACGTAGTGAAATGAAAAATATATTTCTTTTTATTCTTTTTTTGTTGCCTCTGGAAAGTTTAGCCCAAGATATAATTGTATTAAAGAATGACTCTAAAATTAAATGCAATGTTACAGAAGTGAATCAAACGGCAGTAAATTATACTAAAATAGAAGAGCAAAGGCCAACTTATACAGTGCTGACCTCTAATGTAAGTTATATTCAATTTAATTCAGGTAGGATTGATTCACTTAATGAATACCGTATGCTAAATGATGAGAAATTGATAAATCTTGCAGAGTCAGATTCTTTGGATGCCTATTCTATGGGCTTGAGTGATGGTTTTAAATCTTATGATGCAGGATCTTTGCAAGGAGCTACAGCAATTACTACTTTTCTTTTACCCCCAGTTGGATTAGCCACTACTATTGTGAGCAGCGGTATCCCTCCTAGAGTTGACCATTTGATGCAAAAGAACTATAGCAATAAATATTATAAGAAAGGCTTCCAAGATGGTTCAATGCTTAAAAAGCGTAAAAAGGCTTGGAAAGGTTTTGGTACTGGTTTTGGTGTGCTAATTGGAGTAGCGGTGATTTTAGGCTTAAGTGCGGGCTAGGGATCTTGACTCAGCTCAATATCAAATAGTTAATTAAAACTTGGTGATGGAAAGGCGATCGAGAGAGGGTCATTCATCAAAGGAAAAGTGAAGCTACTGTTTTAAACACCAACTAATACAATTCATCAATCCACCATCTCTTCCAACGGCATCAATATTGATAGGAATGATTTGTCGATTAGGGAAAGTTTTTTTCATAATACTTAATGCCTCATCATTCTTTTGATCAAGATGATCAAAAATTGGAAATAGAATAATATTAGCGATTTCAAGAAAATTAACATAGTTACCTATTGCTGAATAATGGTTATTGGACTTATCTTCAAAAAAAGGAAGGTCAATATAGTTGAAGTGATGTTTTTCAAGCATTTTCTCTATGCTTTCCCTGATGGGTTTTGATTCATCCTTTAGTCGATTTCCGATCAATGTATTCTCATTTACAAATCGCAGCATCCCATCTGCATGACCTGTCATATCATCCCTTTCTTTATGGGCTTTTACAATAATCACTTGGGTTTGTAGATCTTCAGCAATTCTTTCAAACAACAACTCTTGATCATTTTTATAGATGTGATTTTCTGTCACCACTCGATCAGTTATGATGACCTTATCCTTCCATTTTACAATATTTCCTCCATCCAAATTGATGTTGTGTTTAGAGAAGTCAGCCCTTAGCTTATTGGCTTTTAAAACAGCAGAAGGCTCTGTCCATTTGGATCTTACTTCATAACTAGGCTGGTAACGAAATTTCACCAATCGTTTTTCTGCAGTTTGGATCGGCATATAATCACGAGCCCATTCGTCTTTTGTACCTTTTAAAAGGTTTACTTTAATGTAATCAAAAGGAGCCAATGCTTCCGATATGTGCTGGTACTCTTCTGGAAAATTATCCTGAAGCTTTTTGGAAAAATAGACAGTATTGCATTCGGAATCTATGATCATAAATCTAAATAAACCAAAAGCAACTGCAAAAACTAATTATAAAATCTAAATTAATAGAAGTATCTGTTTTTGTTTTCAAGCGAAATATTTTTAATGAGATTGCCGTTGATTGCTTTTATGCAAAGGCGTCAAAACGGTCTTTTTTGTCATTTCTTCTATGAAAAATTAACTTTGGCACTATGTCTTGCCAAAGGGAAATTCAGCTTCTGGCCAACTAATTGAGTTCCTATTTAATTTTTCAGGAGTTTTTGTTCGGGTTATGGTTTAACCCACTTTCATTCCTCCAACCATAGGGATTCGCATCTGCTGTAGTAATTTCGGAGTTTATTTTCTCTTCTGCTGGATCTTGGGTATAGATCATTGCTCCTGTGCTCCATTTCAATAGTTTCACTTTATCTATCAATTCATCATCATTCCCATGGAACAATTGGTCTGCTAGGTTTTTTCTGTCTTCTGCACTGCAATTAACTGTTGTACCATCTTTATAAAATACCTCGTATTCTCTCATAGTCTTTATTTTAAATAACTGCTTGGGTAGGTAATTGTTGGAAACTTTAATGCGATTGTGTAGGGTTACCCCCGATAAATCTTTAAGGTAATAAACTCGTGATTAGGAAATACCGTATCTTTGAAGATGGCAAAATCCAGGAAATACACAGAAGGTAAGATATTGAATTCCTTGGTGAGCTTGGCTTTTCCTATCATCATGGCCAATGTACTTCAGACTGCCTATCAACTAATAGATACTTTTTGGTTGGGGCGATTAGGTGCTAATGCAGTTGCGGCTGTGAGTTTAAGTTTCCCCATTCTATTTTTGGTGCTTTCACTAGGAGGAGGATTGACATTGGCAGGGACTGTAATGGTATCACAACATAAGGGTGCTGAAAATCAAGTTAAGGTAAACTATGCTTCTTCTCAGACCGTAATTGTTATATTTTTCATTTCTATTTTATTGGCATTGGTTGGTTATTTTTCGGCAGAACCGCTCATGAAAATAGTGGGTGCGGGTCCTGAAATTTTAAGAGATTCTATCAGCTACTTTGAAGTGTCCTCCTTTGGCTTCGTTTTCTTATTTATGTTCTTCGTTTTTCAGTCTTTGATGCGCGGCATTGGTAATGTTTATTTGCCGATGTTCATCATTTTAGGAACTGTGCTACTGAATCTGGTTCTAGATCCGCTATTTATTTTTGGTTGGGGGCCGATTGAAGGAAACGGAGTAGCAGGGGCTGCCATTGCTAGTGTTTTTACGCAAGGTATTTCTGCAGTAGTGGGTTTATTTATTCTATTTCGGGGGAAAATGGGAATCAAAATAAAGTTTATCCATATGAAATGGGATTTTTTATGGGTCAAAAAGCTTTTCGAATTAGGTATTCCCTCAAGTTTAGATCAATCGAGCCGGGCTGCAGGAATGACTTTTATGATTATGCTGGTAACAAGTTTTGGCAGTGAAGTAGTGGCAGCTTATGGAGTGGGTGCTAGGATCTTGAGTTTGGTTGTAGTGCCTGCTTTGGGCTTTGCTATTGCAACCACGAGTTTAGTAGGCCAAAATATAGGAGCCAATAAAATTAAAAGAGCCGAGAAAATTGGTGATTTAAGTAATAAGATTGGCTTTTGGGGCTTGACGGCTATCGGATTATTACTATTTATTTTTGCGGAGCCAATAACTGCTTTCTTCATTCCAAACGATCCCACAGTAATAAAGAATGGTGCCTTATTTATCAAAATAATGGCACCAAGTTTCGGATTGTTAGGAGTTCAGCAAATTTTGAATGGTGTTTTCAATGGAGCAGGATTTACCCAGGCCTCCATGCTAATTTCCATATTTAGTTTATGGATTGTCCGCTTTCCTGTTGCTTTTATGCTTTCTAATAAAACTACTCTAGGGTTTGAGGGAATTTGGTGGTCTTTCCCAATTTCTAATTTCTTGGCCGCTATCTTAGCTTTTGCTTATTATAAAATGGGCTATTGGAAAATGAGGGTGATTAAGAAACGACATGAACTGTGAGCCAGTTAACACTAGATGGAAAACAAAAAACAAAAAACAAAAATGTAATTTGATCAATAATTTATTAAAAAAATGTCTTTTGTCTAATGAAAAAACCATCTGCTTTTTATTGTTAACAGTCAATTTAGCAAATGTAGGGGGAGACGGCTTCAGATTTTCTTGAATCACTTTAAAACTTAATCACTCCTAAACATCAATACCTATTTTCCCATTCCTTTTTATTAAATTCAGGCGCATTTATAATCAAAGAATATATAATTATGATACAGAAACGATTTTCGCAGTTTTTTAGCTTGCTTTTGTTGCTTTGGTGCTTTGTAGCTCAGGCACAGGAAAAGCAAACATTTACAAGCTTTCAAGAAGCTATGGCTGGGCTTAGGCCTCTTGGAGGGAATTCTGGCCCAAGCAATATAAATTGGATTGATGATGGTGAGGCCTACTCATTTACTGAAAGGGGAGAAAATGGTGCTCAATTAATTAAATCATATAATCCCAAAAAGGATGAGCAGAAACTGATTTTTTCTACTGAAGGTCTAAAAGTGCCTGGCTCTGAAGACCCATTTCAATACGTTTCTTTTCAATGGTCTGATGATTCCAAATATTTACTGTTTCAGACGAATTTTCGTCCTGTTTGGAGAAGATCTGGCATATCAGATTATTACTATTATTCCATCGAAGATAAAACCTTGGATTTAGTAGCTAAAGATGCACAAACAGCGGAGTTATCTCCAAATGGAAAAAAGGTAGGATATGAAAGAGGCGGAAATCTATTTGTGTTCGATTTGGCTGAAAAACAAGAAACTCAATTGACTAATGATGCCGAAGATGGTTTTTACAATGGTCGATTCGGATGGGCTTATGAAGAGGAATTTGGACTAGCACAAGCTTGGGAGTGGTCCCCTGACAGTGAGTACATTGCATTCTGGCAATCAGATGAAAGAGATGTTCCAATTTTTCAAATGACAGATTACCAAGGAACGCATAAAGAATGGGTAGAATTGCCGTATCCGCAGGTAGGGGATACTAATCCCACCGTAAGGATTGGCGTGATTAATGTATCGGAAAAATCTAAAGAATGGATGCAAGTTCCTTTGGCAGAGGGTTATATTCCAAGAATATATTGGACTGCTGAAAAAGCGAAATTAGCAGTGATGCATCTTAACAGAGCGCAAACACATATGAAGTTATACATGGCTGATGGGGCTACGGGAGATGCCAAGATGATCTTGGAAGAAGAATCGGATGCTTGGATTGATGTATTCGATTTCTTTGCCGGGATTATGCATTACGCATTTTTCCCTTCTGATGCCACGGAGTTTTTCTGGATTTCCGATAAAGATGGTTATGCTCATTTATACCGATATAATTATGATGGTAAATTACAGAATCAGGTAACCACTGGTAATTGGGAAGTAGTTTATGTTCATGCTGTTGATAGCAAAAAGAAAAAAATTTATTACAGCTCAACGGAGGACTCCCCATTAGAACGTCAATTATATGTGATCAATTTTAATGGAAAAGGGAAGAAAAAATTGACAGAACAGGAAGGACGTCATAATATTGATATGGCGCCTGAGGCAACTTTTTTTATTGACCGATATTCAAATGTGAATACCCCCACTAAAGTGGATTTAAGAAATGCTTCTGGTAAATTAGTAAAGGCATTGGAAGAAAATAAAGAAGTGACCGAAGCTTTAAAGAATGTAGCTTTCGTAATGCCTGAGTTATCTAGTTTTACAAATAGTGAAGGCGATAAAATTGATATTTCGATATATAAGCCACTTGGATTTGACGCTTCTCAAAAATATCCTATGGTATTGGATGTCTATGGTGGTCCTGGGGCGCAATCAGTGTATAATCAATGGAGCGTAAGTGCTTGGCATCAATATTTGCTTCACAACGGTTATGTAGTCATCCAAGTGAACAATAGAGGGGGCGGAGGTTATGGTCGTGAATTTGAGAAAATTGTTTATAAAAACTTAGGTCATTCCGAAGCTCAGGATTTTGCAGATGCTGCGAACTTTATCGTTGACAAGGGTTATGTAGAGGCCGATAAAATTGCCATCAGAGGACATAGCTATGGAGGTTACATGAGTAGTTTCTCTATCTTAAATCATCCAAATGTTTTTAAAGTGGCTTTAGTAGGTGCGCCTGTAACGGATTGGAGACTTTATGATAGTATTTACGCAGAGCGATATATGGGATTAGAAGAGGATAATGAAGAAGGTTATATCAATTCTGCACCTACTACTTATGCTAAAAACTTAACTGGCCATATGTTCATTGCTCATAGTACCATGGATGAAAATGTACATGTTCAAAATACTTTTCAATTAGTGAAAGCCCTAGTTGATAATGGAAAGGATCATGATTTAAAGATTTTTCCTCCGGGTGCCCACGGGGTAGCCTACAATTATCCAAGCTATTTACTGTTGATGAATAACTATATTAACTATTTAGAGAGATATTTGAAGTAATCATTTTTTATCAAAACCTGTCAGGTTTCATTTATTTAAATTCTAAGTACGAAATTGAAATCAGTTTACCATTGTAAATTTTGGAAACCTGACAGGTTTAAATCTATCATAGCAAGTGAAAGTCTTTTCATTTATAATATTTCGTGAGCGCTAATAAGTCTAACTCTGACCACTTCTTATCTACGATCGAAATTTATTTTTATGATTTCCCAACTTTCTTACTGAATGTAGTGTCTAATGAGAGTGTGCAAGATATTAATTGGGTAATTTAGTCGTTATGCATAACAAATAATTGCAACAATATTTTAAGAATGAGGTTTAAATACCTATTTTCACAACTATTAAACAAATTAAAACTATTATGAAGAAGAAAAATCTATTTTTAAAATCAACTAGCAGCTTATTAGCAATGCTTTTTGTAGTAATGTCGGCTTTTATGTTCACGGCATGTGATGATGATCCTGAGCCTGAGCCAGAAGCAGAAAATTCAATATTAGAAATTGTGACTGCGAGTGAAACACACACGCAATTAGAAGCTTTTGTGAATGCAGATGATGATTTAGCAAGTGCTTTAGGTGGAAATAATTTAACGTTATTTGCTCCAAATGACGCTGCTTTTGAGAAATTAAGAGTAACTCTTGGAGTTGACGATCTTAATCAAGTTAGTCCTGCAGTGATCGGTGCTGTTTTGCGTTTTCATGCTGTAGCATCTGTAGAATTAAGAGAGTCTTTTACTGAAGATACGGAATTATCTACTTTACAAGGTGAAGCTATTACATTCAATGCGGACGCCAATATATTTACAGGGGGTTCTGATACTGATGTAGAGTTTGTTGGAGATGAGATTCTTGCAACAAATGGGGTTGTGCATGTAGTTGAAACTATCTTAGTTCCACCAACTATTTTCGCCACTATTGGTGCTAACTTAGGTAAAGTATCGCAAACGATACTTCTTGGTGCTGATTTCAGCACATTAGCAGCAGCAATCGGTAAAGCGGATACTTATGCTGCAAGTACTGAAGGGGCTCCTTTATTAACGGAAGTATTAGCTGGTGAAGATGATATTACAGTTTTTGCTCCGATTAATCAAGTTTTTGCAACTGCTGGAATTACTTTAGAGACATTTACTGCTGAACAATGGTACGGAATCATCTTAACTCATGTAGTTGCTGGTGATTTATCTGCTGAAGCAATAGGTGGAGGTTTAGCACAAGGTGATAACACACTCACTACTTTTGCTCAAACAAATGTTCAAGTTGCTCCAACCGTATTCCAAGAAAATGAAACTTTAGCTATAGGTGGTGCACCAGTTGTATCTCCTGATATTACTTCTGAAAATGGTAGAGTTCATGCAGTTGCTGGTGTAGTTTCAAGTGTTAATACTTACACTACAGTTTTGTTAGGTGGCCAAGGTAATGCCGAGGAAGGATTCTATGATGCATTCAGCAATGTACGTTATAACTTTGCTGGTGCAAGAGATGCTTCAGGGGTTCAGAGTTCTCCTGTGGATTTAGCTTACTATTTTGGTAATACTAACCAAGCAACTTTAGCTTCAATTGATTCTGATGGTTTAAATACAGTTTATGAGGCAACTAATCCTGATTTATCTATTGCAAATACATTTGGTACAAGAAATTCTACTCGATTTAGAGTAACCGATTTAGGTCCTGCTGACTTTGCTGGGGTTTTATTGAACAGTCAGTTAGAAATGGCAGCTAGTTCTGAAAATAATACTAATGTTTCAGCAGCAAATCTGCAAGAAGGAAGCGTAGTTGCATTCACTCTTGACGCTGATAGAGGTGCTTATGTAGGTTTAATCAGAGTTGTTGAAATCGATGATACAAATGGTAATGGAACTATCACAATTGAAGTGAAAGTTCAAGTTGCTGGTAACTAATAATATTTAATTTACAATTTTTAAAAAGGCCATCATTTGATGGCCTTTTTTTATGTTTAAATTTTCCGAAAATGTTATCCAACTTCTAACGGACTTTTATGAAATGTAGAAAAAGTCCAATGTCAAAAAGATTTCCTTGTAGTTTATATTGTTTTTTGTCAGGTCATGGATATTATTTTTATTCGGCAAGTCTCCTAAAAAGTAATTGGAAATATTATTAATGTTAAATAATCTATTGATTTGTCCCTTGCATAATATGATATCATCTAGATCAAAATGGTCATGGTGAGATACAAAGAACTTTTGCAAGAAAAATGAAACGGCTTATTCGAATTGATCAGATTACTTGAAGCCATAGTGTCTTTTGAATTGAATTCAACCGTAATAACCGATTTTCATGTTGCAGTATCTATGCGTCTTGGCAGTTCTGAGAGATTTGTTTAGCATCCTTTGCTGACTTTGCCAGGTTTTAATATCTGTAGTCATACAGACTTGGCATAGACTCCATAGAGTGATGCGCAGTGAATCATTGAAAATAAAAAAGGTGACCAATTCCTTGATCACCTTTTAATGCTTACATATTAATAATGTTTAGTTCATCAACTGATCGAATGTAATAGATACATAGTAGATTCCTCCAATTCTAGGTGCTCCAAAACTTTGTACGTAATACTGATTGAATAAATTCGATCCCCCAACTTTCAACATCATTTTTGAGGGTAATTTATAAGAAACCTGAGCATCAGCTGTTCCGAAGGCAGGAATTATTCCATCGCCAAAAGAAGATTCCCAGAAGAATTCTGATTGCCATCTGTAAACAATGTTAAATCCTAATTTATCCGTCAACTTTCTATTGCCAAATTTCACGTTAAACTTGTGCTCAGGAGTATTAAAACCAAAAACAAAATCATCACTTGCATTTTGAGTGTTTATTTGATTGTAATTGTAGTTCACACCCACTGTATATTTTTTTGGTAAACTATAGTTCAACTCTCCAGCAAATCCAAAGGCACTGATTTGTTCGTCTGCATTGGTATAAACCTGAAATGTGTTATCTGCTGTTCCATTTAAGAGTGTCAATGGATTAGGTGTTCCATCAGGGTTTAAGCCAGCCCGTCTCATCCTTTGCTGCACGATGAAATTATTATAGTTATTAAAATATCCCACAAAATCCATCATCAATTTGTTATCAACTACACTTTTGTAACCAATCTCAAAAGATTGCACTTGCTCAGGTGCAACCGGATCAAAATCCTCTATTGCTACCAACTGTTGCGCTGCAGAAGGAATAAAGTTTGGATCAGCTCTTTCTTGAGGAGTGGCTGCAAAGACATCAGCGGCAAAGCCATTTACAGATTCAATTGTGTATATGTTTGGATTAGTACCAATTTCATATTCCTCTAGATTTCCAGGTAAGCCGCCCAACAAACGACTTGAAATGATATCTAGATTTATATATTGTCCCTGAGTCGTAGGGTTTCGAAATCCAGTTTGGAATGAAGCTCTAACGTTATGAGTCTTATTAAACGTTAAAACTCCAGATAGTCTTGGACTAAATACAGCATTGAAATTCTCGTTTTTATCAGCTCTAATAGATCCAATCAATTTCAATTTATCGTCTAATACTCTTTTTGAAGCTTGTGCAAATCCCCCCATTTCATTAATAGTGATTGGGTTTTCAGGACTGTCTGGGAAAATTGTACCGTTTGATCGTAAGTCATATTGACGGAAACTGGCCCCTACCAATAAATCCATGAATTCAATTTGGTCGCTAAAATCGTACTGTGCTTCTGCATGATACATTCTAGTTTGGTCGTTGAACTTTGGACCATCAGGAACGGTACCTTCAGATGCCTCTTGCAAAATTCTTTGACCTTCTTCTGAATCGAAATCTACATCAAAAAAGGCCTCCGTAGTTGACCTGGCATAATTAAAAGCATTCCGTTGAATTGCTGGTGACACATCTGCAACTGAGTTGTTCTCGGGGTCAATACCTTGGTCATATAAAGAGGCCAGATAATTGTAAGCATACGTTCCGAGCCAACCTGAAACGTCTTGCGTAAAGACGCCTACAGGACTGTTAGCAACACTTAAATCTAAAACCCTTTTAGCGTAAAATTCAGTGATGTATGAATCACCTGAATTCTCTAAGGTAGCATATCCTCTCACAAACCAATTGGTTCCTTCAAATTGTATTCGGTGTTGTTGAATACCAAAATTCTGTAAGCTGTATCGTTGAGCCCCAGTATAAATACTTGTTCCATATCCAAAATTCCAAAGGTAGCTAGCTTCAATATTATCTGTCAGTCTGTAGTACAATCCCACGTTAGCTTTATAATTCTCAGCGCCATAATCAATCAATTGATGTTCCTCAAAAGGAGAAGCTGAAACCAATTGATTAGGTAAAAAGCCATTTTGAACGAAACTATTGGTAGGAACTCCTTTTCTAATTAAATTATCTCTCTGAATTTGAGAGTTATTGCTCAGCTGACCTGCTAATGTACCCCAAGCATCTGAGAGTGATAAAATAGCTAAATTGACTGCTGCTTCATCACCCATTAAGTTGGGTGCATCCTTACCAGGATTAAAATCTAGGTTATCAGGCTGTAAGCCAGCATTTCTATCAGCATCGTAGTTAGTTGCATACCAGTCTTCAGCTCTCATGTAACTTCCATTTACTTTAAATGCGAAGCGATCGTTAAACAAAGACTTTGCGTAGCGGAAAGATGCCTCATACATAGGTTGAGGTGTGCTTGGAGCTCCAGCATCAGTATCAGCGCCTACATGGTTCACGCCTGTTTTTGCGAAAAAGCTAAATCCCTGGTATTCAAAAGCAGATTTACTGGTAACTCTCATGATACCATTAAAAGCATTAGGTCCGTAAAGAGCAGATTGCGCACCTGGAATAAATTCTACACTTTCCACGTCCAATTCAGAGGGGCCATTCAAGTTACCTATTGGGAAATTCAAGGCAGGAGCCTGCGTATCCATTCCATCGGTGAGCTGAACAAATCGAGTATTACCTGTTGAGTTAAAACCCCTTGCATTTACAATCTGGAAATTAATACTACTTTGGGTTACATCAACTCCTTTTAAATAACCTATGGATTTGTAATAGTTATCTGCCGGAGTCTGCTGAATGGCAAGTACATCCATTTTCTCAATAGAAACCGGTGACTGAAGTATGCTTTCTTCCACTCTTGAGGCAGAAACCACAACTTCCTGACCCATGAGTGTTTCTTCCTTCATTGATATTTTAATGCCTGTAGAACTGTTGCTGGCATCTATGGTATATTCTTCAGTTTGATAACCCACCATACTGAATTGAAGTGTGATAGGAGTTGGAAGATTAACACTGAAATCAAAGTTTCCATCAAAGTCAGTGGTGGTTCCTAAGACTTTTCCTTTAATAACCACATTCACACCTATTAGAGGTGTTTTGGAATCGTCATCCAACACAGTTCCTGAAATTCTGGTGTTTTGTGCATTACCTTGCCATGCTATTCCTAACATCAGACATAAGAGTAAGATAGTTTTTTTGAGTAAATTCATTTCCATATAGTAAAGTTTTAAAATCATGTATCAAATTAATCAAAAATTAAAGTTGATTAAGCTGTACAACCGACAATTTTAAATAATTTAATACAATTTTTGCTAAAAAATTAAAATTATCTTTTGGATTAGCTCGATTTATTGATGAATGGACTAAATATTGCCTTAAAGTATTGATTACTTTCATCTATTGCACTAATTTGCCTCTTGTATGAATTTTACCAATCCGAATGCTTTTTGGCTCCTATTTTTAATATTAATTCCTATCCTGATTCACTTATTTCAGTTTAGACGATATAAAAGCCTTAAGTTTAGCAACCTCTATTTCTTAAGTGCTGTGAATGAGGAAGAAAAGCGAAGTAGAAAGCTTAAACACTTATTGATTTTGCTGACCAGGATCCTATTGATAGTATTCTTGGTATTAAGTATGGCTAAACCATTTTGGGAAAGTGAGGCCATGCAATCTGAAGTAAATTTGGTGGTTTTAGATAGTACACCTTCTAATTTGAACATTGCAGAAGGGAAAACAAATTCGATTGTGGAGCAGAATTTGAGTTTTGTCAATCAATTATATGAAAAATATCCTCAGGACCTTAAAGCACTAAATCAGTCTGCTCAGACAGTGGAACCGTATGGTGACATAAGCATACAGGAAGGTAAATCTCAATTTAATTTAGGAAAAATATTGGAGGAGAACGAGAAATCTGAAAAGCTTCTGTTATTAAGTGATTTTCAAAAACCTGTGGTCGATGAGAATTTACCATTCTTTCAAGATTCTAGCAAGGCATATGTTTTCATGCCGCCCTACTTGCAGAAACCTAATAATTTGATGGTCGATTCAGTTTGGATAGCTCCAAATGCAGCCAATGGAGAAAAGATTAAATTAAATATCAGAATAATTGCGATTGGTAATAGTGAAGAGGTGAATGTCTCTTTGAATAACAATAATAATAATCAGCTAATAGGAACTCAGCAAGTAGAATTGGAGGAAAATGGGATTGCAATTCTAGATTTCCCTATTGAGCGTTTTGCTAACAGTAATTCAAGAAGTTTTCAACTTACGTTAGATGGTGATCAAATGGAGTTCGACAATGACTTCTATTTCACTATTTCTAACCAAGAGCGATTGAAAGTCTTGTCTTTAGCATCTAGTCAGGAACATGAGCTAATTAATACAGTATTTGAGAATGATGAGCTTTTTGAACTGAAAACCGAATTATTGAATAATTTTTCTTTTCAAGACTTAGATGAATATGATTTGGTTTTAGTCCATTTAGGAAATGAATTGAATAATTTTGCTTCATCAGCTTTGAGGACTTATGCTGCCAACGGAAATAGCTTAGTCGTAATCCCTGAAAATAATTTTGACCAGTTCCCTTTCTTTGCCAGACTAGGATTTAATGAGGTCATGCTAACCAATAAATCTAATCAAAACACTCTGGTTTTAGAAAAACCTGATGTGAACAATCCATTTTATAAAAACATTTTCAATTCTATGGAAAGCAATCTCAGCATGCCTGAATCCAAGTTGTTCATGAAGTGGTCTGGAGGTCAAGATCTTCTTTCTTTCGTAAATACTTATCCATTTTTGACCGTAAGCGGAGTGGGAGATAATATTTATGCTTTTTCAGTTCCATTGACTGAAGAATACACCAACTTTACTAGACATGGATTATTCCTCCCGATTTTATATAAAATAGCCTTTTCAGGTAAAAAAGAAAATAAAGCCCAGTATTTTTATTTAGATGATGAAGTGATTGAAATTAATATCCCGAATTTAAAATCAGGAGATATATTTAAGTTAGTTCAAGAAGAGCAAGAACTGATTCCCGACCAAAGAATAAGTGGCAATCAGTTAAGATTAATTTTGCCTCAAGATGATATCAAAAGTGGTTTTTATGATATAATTAACACCAAAACTACGAGGACAATTGCAAATCTAGCTTTGAATTTCCCGAAGTCGGAAAGTGAAAATTCCTACTATACTCTGCCGGAACTGCAGGAATTATTTCAGAATCAAAATAATATAGCCATATTGGACAGCTATGATTTTGCATCCATTGATGATTACATAGCAGAAACCAAAAAAGGTTTTCCTTTGTGGAAATACTTCTTAGTATTAGCTTTGCTGAGTTTATTAGCTGAAGTTTTAATTATCCGCTTTTTTAAATAGATATGCGTACCTACATCAAAGCTGTTAAAATCATCAATTCTGCTTCTCAATGGCATAATCAAACAATTGATTTGCTGTTGGAGAATGGAATAATTGCTGACATTAATCCTTCAGGAGAAGTGGAGGCGGATCAAATAATAGAAGCTAAAGAGCTTTATGCTTCACCGTCTTGGTTGGATATGCGCGTTTTTTCTGGTGAACCTGGTGAAGAATATCGGGAAGACTTCGAAAGTTTGGCCAAAGTCTTAGAAAGTGGAGGCTTCGGAGCGGCTCTATTGATGCCCAATACAAACCCTATCATTCAAAATAAAGCCGACATTAAAACAATTTTATCTTATAACAGATCTCAAGTCAGTCAATTTCTTCCAGCTTCTGCTGTAACCATCAATTGTGATGGGGAAAATTTAAATGAAATGCTGGATGTTCATCATGCCGGGGCTACAGCTTTTACCGATGGATCGCAACCGCTATGGAATAGTGATATTCTTGTCAAATCTCTGCAATATTTGCAGAAGTTCGATGGGCTGTTGATAAATTTCCCTCAAGATCATAAACTTGCTTTGTTCGGGCAAATGAATGAAGGCAAAGTAAGCACAGGTTTAGGTTTGAAAGGAATCCCTCATTTGGCTGAAGAAATTGTAATTCAAAGAGATTTGGAATTGTTGCGCTATGCTGGAGGGAAATTGCATTTTAGTTGTGTCAGTAGTGCTAAGAGTGTAGAATTAATTAGGGATGCAAAAGCAAGAGGATTGAATGTTACTTGTGATGTAAATATTCACCATTTGATTTTAGACGATGAAAATTTGGAGTCTTTCGATACCAATTATAAAGTTTTACCACCATTACGGACTCAAAAAGATATTAAAGGTTTAATTGAAGGAGTAAATGATGGTACTATTGATGTGATCGTTTCAGGACACCAGCCATACGATCAAGATCATAAGAAAATGGAATTTGATTTAGCAGCATTTGGGATTATGGGTTCGCAAATTGTTATGCCGCTTTATCACAAATTCTTGTCAAAAGAAATTGATCTCCATACGTTTATATCTTGCATAGAAAGTAATCCTAAAAGGATCTTAAAACATGTTAATAGTAAAATTGAAGTGGGTGAAGAGATAGATTTAACTCTATTTTCTTTAAATGAAACCTGGAGGTACGATGAACATAGCAACCAATCGAAAAGTGATAATTCCCCATTTATGAATACTGAATTTTCTGCTAAGGTCCTCGGAGTATTTCACCAGCAGCATCAGTATTTAGATTCTAAATTCACCCAATCTTAATCATGAGTTTATTAGTTAAAAGCCCTTTGCGATTCAGTTTAATTGCCATATTCTTTGTGGTATTGATGTTTTTTATTCTGATTTTTTTAGATAAGAACCCTGTTATTTACAGCAGTAACATCATATTCATCGGCCCTTTGATGGCTATTTTTCTTTTTTTCAGTGTGAAGATTTTCAGGGACACGAATCCGGATGGCTTGAGATTCTGGCAAGGATTTTCAATTGGAATTCTTTATACAATATTCTTTGCAGCTTTTTATGCAATCGTATTGTGGGCAGATGGGACTCTATTTGACACTAATCATTTTGATGAGTATCGTCAACTGATCACGGAGAAAATTGTATCGGGTAAGGACATGCTCGTTGATCAAATGGGAGAAGAGGGATATCAAGAATACCTTAAGTCTGGAGAATCATCTAATAGTAGAATAATTGGAAGCTTGGCTGTCAATAATGTTATAATTGGAATTGTTCTGACTCCTTTGGTTTCTTTATTTATGCGGACTAGTGAACCTAAGCGAGTATGAAATATAATTTGAGTATAGTTATACCAGTATTCAATGAGGAAGAATCGATTCCTGAATTAATCACCTGGATTGAGCGGGTGATGTCTGAACACTCCTTGTTGACTTATGAGGTGCTATTAATAGATGATGGAAGTTCAGATAACTCATGGGATCTTATTCAAGATTTAGCTACAAACAAGCTTCCCGTAAAAGGAATAAAGTTTGCTAGAAATTATGGTAAATCAGCCGCACTTCATACAGGCTTTAAGGCTTCAGAGGGCGATGTAGTTATCACCATGGATGCAGATATGCAGGACAGTCCTGATGAAATACCAGGTTTATATAATATGATTGTTAACGATAAGTTTGACATCGTTTCCGGTTGGAAAAAGAAAAGACATGACCCAATTAGCAAGACCATTCCTTCAAAGTTCTTCAATTTTGTAACGAGAAAAATTTCAGGAATTAAGCTACATGATTTCAATTGTGGATTAAAGGCCTACCGTAGTAAGGTTGTGAAAAATATAGAGGTATATGGTGAAATGCATCGTTATATACCTGTGATTGCCAAATGGAATGGCTTTAGGAAAATAGGGGAGAAGGTAGTGCAGCATAGGGCCAGAAAATATGGGGAAACCAAATATGGCTTAGAGCGATTTCTTTACGGATTTTTGGATTTATTATCTATTACTTTTGTTTCGAAATTCAAAAAAAGTCCCATGCATTTTTTTGGTGCCTTGGGAACGCTATCGTTCATATTCGGCTTTTTCGTTACAATTTATATCATCGGAAAGAAATTTTATGAGATCCACTATCATTTACCAGTGCGGGAAATTACTGACCAGCCCCTATTCTTTTTAGCTTTAGTGGCTCTTATTGTAGGGGTTCAGCTTTTCTTGGCTGGGTTTATTGGAGAAATGATAACTATGAATTCGCCTAGAAAAATTGATTATATAGTAGACGAGGAAATTGGCATAGGATGAGATTATATTCGGTTATAATTCCCATTTTTAATCGACCTGATGAGATCAATGAATTACTGGAAAGTTTAACTCGTCAGACACTCCAGAACTTTGAGGTTTTAGTGATAGAAGATGGATCTACTATCAAATGTGAAGAGATCTGTCAATCTTTTTCCTCTCAGCTAAACGTCAAGTATTTCTACAAGGAAAATTCAGGACAAGGGTTTAGCAGAAATTTTGGTTTCGAAAAAGCAACAGGAGACTACTATATCGTATTTGATTCAGACTGCATTATTCCAGCTGATTATTTTGAAACTGTAGAAAGTTTTCTGAATGAAAACCCCTTAGATGCATTTGGTGGGCCTGATGCAGCACTAGATAGTTTTACAATCGTGCAAAAAGCCATCAGTTATTCCATGACTTCCTTTTTCACAACTGGAGGAATTAGAGGAGGTGAAAAGCAACTAGAGAAATTTAGGCCTAGGAGCTTCAATATGGGGATTTCAAAAGAAGTTTTTGAAAAGACTAGTGGATATAATATTACCCGTATGGGTGAAGATATTGAATTTAGCATCAGGATTGAAAAAGCAGGCTTTAAGACCGGATTGATTCCCAAAGCAAAAGTTTACCATAAAAGAAGGACAAAGCTAGGCCAGTTCTATAAACAGCTTTTCTTTTTTGGTAGGGGTAGAATCAATATTTTCAGGTTCTACAAAAGTGAATTGAAACTGGTTCATTTATTCCCTCTGTTTTTTGTTCTTGGAATGGTCTTTTGGCTTTCTACTGCTTTATGGAACAGGGAGCTTTTCCAATTAGGAGGAGCACTTTTTACCATTTACTATGCACTAATAGGAATTGATGCATTCATAAAGACAAAAAATTTCTTAGTTTCATGTCTTAGTTTAGTGACCTCTTTTATTCAGCTCTTTGCTTATGGCCTAGGATTTATAAAAGAATGCTTTACATATATTGCACAGCCACAGCCAGTAGGTTTAAAATAGTTTAGATTTCAATATCATTTACTTACCCTATATATAATTTCTCCTTTTGGTAAAGCATATTTTTTGACTCTATACTCAGGTAGTTCGTTTATATAATTATCTTCAGTTACTGTGAAGCCGGCTTTTCTTAATCTATCAGGGTAATCTTTTCCGTATAGTCTTACATGGTCATCCTGTCCAAAGATTTTTTCTCGTTCTTTAGGATCGGTAATACTGTTATCTTCAAATGTTTTTTCAGGTACTGGTTCAAAGAATGGAATTTGTAGAATGCCCCATCCACCCGGTTTTAATACTCTGTGCAATTCGCTCATAGCTTTGATATCATCCTCGACATGCTCCATTACATGGTTACAAAAAATCACATCAAACGTGTCGGCTGGGAAAGGGATATCGTGAATATCCATTTTTACTTTAGCCAAAGGAGATTCAATATCAGCAGTTATATACTCTTCTCCATGCAGTTTTTCAAACTGGCTCATAAAACACTGTTCAGGTGCTACATGCAGAACTTTTAATTTAGAATTGAAGAAATTGGTTTTCTCCTTTAAATATAACCAGATTAATCGATGTCTTTCTAATGAAAGAGTATCAGGACAAAGGGCATTTTCTCTAGGATTAACTCGGCCGTAGGGTAAAAATTTTCTGTAGCCTTTTTCATTTATTGGGCAGTAAACATTATCGCCCCTATAAAAAAGACCAATTATTTTCAAGCTAATTCCACTTATTAACTGGATGTATTTTCTGGGGACATTTCTTAATATGAAACTGATTATTTTTTTCATGGGTATTAATTGGATTGCAAAGGTAATAAAATGCTGGAATCTTCTATGAGTTCAGTTATTTGTGGAAAATTAAAGTTTTTTCAAAAAAAGCGAACCTAATCAAGAACTATTCTATTGATTGATGCATCAAGATATCGGTTTTGAAACAATACATTGGTATAAAACTATTTACTTAGTAGGGAATATTAATTGATAAGTGGTGGCTAGAATTCAATTGATAATCAATAAATTTACAATTGAGGCGTTACATGTCTTTCTTAGAACAACATCTATTATGAATAAAAAATTAATCATATCATTGTCGGCTTTGGTGATTATTATCATAGCTTTCTTCACTTTTAGGGGTGGAGGATCAACTGACACTGTTGAAATCATGACCGAAGTTCAAAGTGGGGAATTTGTGATCGCCATTACGACCACTGGTGAACTAGAAGCTAAAAATGCCATTAAGATTACAGGTCCTTCTGGTTTACGTGCCGCTCGACTTTGGAATGTTAAGATCGATAAATTAGTAGATGAAGGAACTGTTGTGCAGAAAGGAGATTTTGTTGCTAGTTTGGATGCTTCGGAACTTTCTGATAGGTTAAGAAACGTTGAAAATGAATATCAACAAAGCCTTTCGCAATACACGCAAACTAAACTAGATACAGCGTTAACCTTACGTCAAGCGAGAGATGAATTAATAAATCTTGAATTTGCTGTGGAAGAAAAGAAACTAGTTTTGGAACAGTCTCAATTTGAGCCACCTGCTACAATAAAACAAGCAGAAATTGACCTTAGTAAAGCAGAAAGAGCTTTTAAACAAGCAAAAGAGAATTATTTGCTTAAGAAAGATAAAGCCGTTGCACAAATGCAAGAAGCAGCAGCTGAACTGGCAGAAGATCGCGATGAACGAGATTTTTTAGTAGAGCTGAGACAGAAATTTAGGATAATGGCTCCAGAAGACGGGATGGTCATTTATATGCGTGAATATGATGGGTCCAAGAAATCAGAAGGTGCTTCAATTGGTGCTTTTGACCCAACTGTTGCTACTTTGCCAGATTTGTCCACTATGATTTCAACCACTTTTGTAAATGAAGTAGATATCAGGAAAATTGCTAAAGGTCAACATGTCAATATTGGCTTAGATGCCTTTCCAGATAAAAAACTAACCGGTGAAGTAATATATGTTGCCAATGTTGGAGAGCAAAGGCCTAACTCGGATGCTAAAGTATTCGAAGTGAAAGTAGAAATCAATGAAAGCGACACTACACTAAGGCCTGCCATGAGTACAGCCAACGAAATTATTACTGATGTTGTACCTAATGCAATTTATGTTCCATTAGAATCAGTTTTTAATCAAGGAGATTCCATTTCCTATATATTTAAAAAATCTAGTCTAGAAACGATAAAACAAGAAGTGGTATTAGGAAAAGCAAATGCCAATGAAGTAATCGTTACAGAAGGAGTAGAACAAGGAGAGAAAATTTACCTTATCGCACCAGATGATATGGATGAGAAGGATGTTAAGCTTTTAAAATCATCTGAAATTTAGATGAAGGAAAAGATACTTGCAAATTTAAATATTGCTTTCGAAGCAGTAGTCGCTAACCGAACTAGATCTTTTTTAACTGCATTGGGAATTATTTTCGGTGTTGCTGCCGTAATTGCCATGTTGGCGATTGGAAATGGTGCTCAGCAGGAGATTCTTAATCAGATCAAATTGGTAGGGGTTAATAATATTGTAATTGAGCCAGTAGTTGAGCAAACCGAGGAGAATCTTCAGCAACAAAGCAGCGGGAAAAAAGAAAAAAAGAAATTCAGCCCCGGATTAACTTTAGCCGATGCTGAAAGTATTAAGGAAATTATTCCCGGCATAGAGGAGATTAGTCCGGAAATCATATTAGAAACCTATGTAATCCGAAACGGAATTAGACGGTCTGCAAAGTTGGTAGGCGTAGCACCTGCATACTTCAACCTTTCGGCTTTTGAGCTAAATGAAGGAGAAATGTTTATTGATGAACATTTAAAAATAGGAAGCAGAGTCTGTATTATTGGGAAATCTGTGAAAGCGAGGTTTTTTCCCAATACTAATCCGGTCGGAAAAATGATTAAAGTGGGGCCTCATTGGCTTCAGGTAATTGGAGTTTTGAAAGAAAGAGTTTATAGTCAAAAGAGTTTGGATAATCTAGGTTTGAGAGATTTCAATATGGATATCTACACTCCGGTGCAAACTGTTCTAGTGAACTATAAAAATAGAGCTACTCTTACCCAAGCGCAGCTGAAGAAAGCTAATTCCAATAGTGGAAATGGGAGCAACAGTAATCAAAATCAATCAAGTCAAAATTATCATCAAATAGATAAGCTGACAGTGCAGGTAACGGAATCTGAAAATCTCAATGCCACAGCGGAAATTATTTCTAGAATGTTAAAGAGAAGGCATTATGATAAAGTTGATTTTGAGGTGACAATTCCTGAATTACTTTTAAAGCAACAACAGAAAACAAAGAACATTTTTAATATTGTTTTAGGAGCCATTGCTGGAATTTCCCTTTTAGTTGGCGGCATAGGAATTATGAACATTATGCTAGCATCAGTGATGGAACGAATAAAAGAAATTGGCTTAAGACTATCTTTAGGGGCTAAAAAATCTGATGTTGTTTTACAATTTTTATTGGAAGCTGTAATGATTAGTATCAGTGGAGGCATCATTGGTGTGATTCTCGGAATAATTTTCGCGTATTTAGTAGCTTCTTTTGCGGAAATCCCAACCATAGTAAGCGGGATATCTATCGTGATTTCATTTGGTGTGGCAGCTACTGTAGGTTTAATTTTTGGAATTGCCCCAGCAAGGAAAGCAGCAAACCAAGACCCAATAACTTCTTTAAGATATGAATAAAACGCTATTTTACCTTTTAATTATTTTTATTGGACTTTCATCAATAAGTTTCAAGCTTGAGGCACAAAGAACCTACACGCTAAAGGATGTTATTCAGATAGCCAAAACTCAATCACCAGCGTATAGACGTGCGGAAACAATTAAAGAAAACCGATATTGGCAATACAGAGTGTATAAATCAAACTTTGTTCCACAGCTAAGTCTTAGTGGTACGCTACCGAACTTTAACAGGTCGGTAACCCCAATAACTCAAGAGGACGGATCAACTCAGTATCGTTCAGTATTTAACAGTAATTCTGATGTATCATTAAATCTTGAACAGCAAATTGGTTTAACTGGTGGTACAGTTTTTTTAAATTCAACTGTCAATCGCTTTGATGATTTCGAAAGGAATGATTTTAGGTATGGGGGTGATCCATTATCAATTGGTTTTTCTCAACCATTATTTCGATTCAATGAGTTGAAATGGGATAAACAAATTGAACCGCTCAGATACGAAGAATCTAAAAGGGAGTTTGTTGAGGAATTTGAACAGATATCTAAAGATGTGTCGGAGAGATTTTTCAATTTATTAAGTGCACAAGTGAGTTTAGAAATTGCCCAAAAGAACCTGGGAAATAACGATACTATCTACAAAATTGCCCAAGGGAGATATGAACTTGGTAAAATACCTGAAAATGAATTGTTGCAATTGGAATTAAGTTTAATGAATTCAAGACAAGCAGTTGCGCAAGCAAGACTTGATTTGGAAACTACACAACTTGCATTGAAAGCTTTTCTGGGTCTAAAGAATGACGAAGAATTAAATTTGATTGTTCCAGAAGATATTCCGGAATTTCAAATCGACCCAGATGTAGCATTGAAAGAAGCATTAAGCAATAGGCAAGAGGCAATTGGGTTTAAGAGGAGATTGCTAGAAGCGGATAAGGAAGTAGATAGGGCTCAAGGAGAAACAGGCTTAAATATGAACCTCTTTGGTAGTTTTGGATTAACAAATCAAGCGGATCAATTACCTGCCATTTATCAAACTCCTGAAAACCAACAAAGAGTCCAATTGGGCTTCACCATTCCTATTGTTGATTGGGGGCGGCAAAAATCAAGAGTGAAAACAGCTGAAGCAAACTATCAATTGGTTCAATACACGGTGGAACAGGAAAAAGTAAATTTTGAACAAGAAGTTTATACCCAAGTTAGAACTTTAGAGATGCTACGAGATCAAGTAGCGATTACCCAAAAGGCTGATGATATTTCCCAAAGACGTTATAATATTGCTAAAAACCGTTATTTGATTGGGAAAATTAGTATCACAGATCTCTCAATAGCATTAACTGAAAAGGACCAAGCCAAAAGGGATTATATCAATTCTTTAGGGAATTTTTGGCAAGCCTATTATAATTTAAGACAATTAACGCTTTACGATTTTCAGGCGAACAGACGTTTAATAGAATAATTTAAAGTTTTTGGCTTTTTTATTTATTTATTTTCTGATGTTTGTAATATGAAATTCTGCTCTTTATGCATCCTTTTCTTATTCTTGCTTTCACTTCACCCTATTTATGGGCAAGTGGATTACAGTAATAAATCTACTGAAAAAATAAAAAAGCGACCCGAGCTAGAGCCTGAAGGCGAGAAAAAAGAACGAAGGTTATTGAGCATTTATATCCAAGATACTCAAAATGTCCTATATGGGAATCCATGTATGGACAAAGTGACTCAAAGATTTGGATATGAGTATGTTGTAATGCCAAAGAATGCCTCTAAATACCATTCAGGTTTTGAGCGATCTATGCATAATTTTTTAGTGAAAACAGCGCTATTCTTCCGGAATCCCTTCTGGAAGGTTATCTCTAATAAAAAAGCAAAAGAATGTCGCCAAAAAACTGGTGACTATATGGGTTGATCAGTATGTAAGTTTACTTTATCCAACCAAACTAAAATATAGTATAGGTGTATCTTGTAATCATAGTGAATTATTTGGATGTAATCGCTAAATACATCTATATTATTTTTTAAGTAGGTTTTATTTTTTCTAAATTGAGTTTGGAAACAACTCATTGAAATTCATGGATTTAAGTAAAAGCGCAATAGTCGACCTATTGAACCACACTATTAAAGAAAGAAGAGATATTAGCTGGAAAATGGGGACAGGATATCACAATGGCATAGACATCTCTATTTATGAAATATTGATTTACGAAATAAAAAATAATAGAACCATTGGAAGATTTGCCTTCAACGGAGATTCAGGTAAACTCATAAACCAAAAAATAATTGGATATCGCCAAAGTATGGCCGATAACATAGTTGATGCGCTATTGGATATTAATATCTACCTTAAAAGAAAAATGTTGGCTTGATACTATGGGGTTCTGGCTGTTATTTTCTTAAAATATAAATTTCGTCTTTTGCTTATATAAGCAGTTGTCTGTAAGTCTCACTTTTTAAGCTTGTAAATGATGATAAGACGATATGTAGCTATCTATAGTCGCTCATCAAATTAACCTAAAATCCTTAAGTTTATCGACATAGTACTCATAATCAGAAGGGCTGAAGAGAACAAACCGGATAAGTTTAATAGAATCAGCTTTTGTCGAAAATTCCTTAATTACTGATAAAGCAATATCTGTTGCTTCTTCAAAAGGATATCCGAATGCGCCAGTAGAAATCGCAGGAAATGCTATGGAATTGATGTTATTTTCTTCTGCCAAATGTAGGGAGTTTTTGTAGCAATCTGTTAGAAACCCCATTTCAGGTTGGTTGAAACCGTAAACGGGTCCGAGAGTATGTATAATTTGTTGATTTGGGAGATTATGCGCACCAGTGATTACAGCTTGCCCAGTTCTGATAGGCGCTAGTTTTTGAGTTTCCTTGATTAATTCTTCCCCTGCAGCAGTATGAATAGCTCCCGCTACTCCGCCTCCAATTTGCAATTCTGCGTTTGCCGCATTGACAATGCAAGCAATATCATCTTGCTTAGTAATATCTCCTTGCACTACTTCAATTCTTATTTTGCCCAACTCCATAACCATTCATTTCTTATATGGTTATTCGGAGCCTGCGTAATAATGTTGTGATCTTATTAGAAATTAACTTGTGCTTGTAATCTCAAAAGTCTTCCAGTTTGTAGGTTATTTTGATTCATGAAATCTTCATATCTTCTAGAGGAAATGGTGTAGTGAGCAACCAATTCAAAGGCTCTAACAGGTCTCCATTCCATTCCAATTTCTAACTCACTTACGTTATAACTTCTGGCATCCTGCTCAAATTTCTTACCACCATCGTAGTAATGGTATCGCATGAATGGGTAGAATAATTGCTGGAATTTAGTAAATTTATAAGTCAAAGTTGCATATCCACCTTCCAATTGCGTTTGCTCAATAGAGTTAGTTTCTTTGTTGAATTCAGGACCTGTTCCCCAATTGTATTCAGCTTGAATTCCAAAAGGCTGTGGATATAGAATAAAGCTTGCTGCTGCTCTTTGGTCTAAATAATTCAGACCTTCCCTAACATTCACGCCATCGCTTAAATTGCCCTGTGGCATTTGATACTGTCCAGTAAAAGCTTGAATGCCTGGCTCTATAATTTGATTACCGAGCTTCATAGGATAGCTTATTCTACCAACAATATGCAAAGCATCGTTTAATTCAGGAGAATTTCCGGTTTGTCCATTAAATACTCCGAAACCAACAACTCCATAATCCCCAGAGCCTTTTAATCCTTCTGCAACCAGTTCCCTGAAGAGCTGACGAGTTTCCTGAGGAGCCCAATAGAAAAGAATACTGAGTTCCCTTTCGTTTTTGATAGAGCTATTCATGCCATCATTCCGGTCCAATGGTAAACGGTTTTGGCTTGACTGCATGTTTTCAAATCCGTAGGGGATCTTGCTTTGACCAAATCTAAAACGGAACTCTCTTTTTTTGTCCAAACTGACATCAAAGTAAGCATCTCTTAATTGCCCGTAATGCTGGCCCGTCCCACTTCCACTGCTAGCAAAATCTGGTTGGATGTAAAAGTAAACGTATTGACCAAGATTTCCTGAAAATTTTAATCGAACACGTCTAAGGGAAATCCCATTTCCAGCTCCCCAGCTTTTATCGCATTGGGAACAATCTAAATTGGGATTGGTTTCAAGTAGCCGGTTGTACCTAGCTTGCACATATCCACCTATTTTAATATTCTCAAACCAAGTATTTCCATTGATGTCATATGGAAGCTTTTCGATTTGGGCCCATGAACTTTGGACTACAAAGAATGTTAATAAAAAGATCAGGTTTATTTTTCGCATTTCCTAAAAGTTTGTGCAAAAGTAAACCTGACCAATGTTATCTTACAATTTATTGTATTAACAAATAATTAATAAATATTTTATATCATGAGTATAAGTACATTAAATACTAAAATACTGGCTTCTATTATTAATTTTGTCAATTTTAAGTTAACATTAAATTAATATTGCTCCTTGGTATCAATCCATCTTTTCCAGTAATTTCATAAATATCTTTGTCATTTTTGGTTCGGCATTGATGGCAGCCCCAATAATTTCAGGGATAGCAGCAGGTTTTAGCTTTTCAGGATAACATAAATCTGTAATCACTGAAACTGCAAATACAGGGATCTGGATATGTCTCGCTGCAATGTTTTCCGGGATGGTGCTCATGCCGACTGCATCGGCCCCTATAGTGTCCAAATATCTGTATTCAGCAGGTGTTTCCAGATTTGGTCCTTGCACGCCTGCATAGACACCCTCTTTGATATCAATTCCTTCTTCTTTGGCTATTTCTTTAGCCATTTCAATCAGTTGGGGATCATAGGCATCATACATATCAGGAAATCGACCACCAAATTTATCTAAATTCGCACCTCTTAAAGGATTTTCAGGAAAGAGATTAATGTGATCTCTAATAATCATTATATCGCTTAGTTCAAGATTTTTATTTAAACCTCCTGCTGCATTGGAAATGAAGAGGTGCTGGATTCCTAAATTATACATTATTCTAACTGGCATGATGACCTGCTGCATACTGTATCCTTCATAAAAGTGAAATCGACCTTGCATTGCTATCACCCTTTTACCACTCAATGTTCCAAAAATTAATTTGCCACTATGGGTTTCCACAGTTGAGACGGGGAAATTAGGTATATCTTTGTAAGAAAGGGATTGTATGATATCTATGTCTTCCACCAACGCTCCCAAACCAGTTCCTAATATTATTCCGACTTCTGGTTTGAAATCTATTTTACTTATTATATAGCTTGTAGCTTCTGTTATTTGTTCCAATGTTACCATATAAGTATTTAAACAATTTTGCTTCAATATGTTTTAACTAGCGTTACATTCAAAATATTTTCAAAAAATTAAAACCTTTTTGAATATTCATGGTATATACATAAACATTAAATGTATGAACATTAATAATAAGAACAAGAAAATGAAAACAAGAATTTTATCAATCGGATTGGCAGCATTATTTATTACTGCAGCATTTACTTTTTTACAAAAAGAAGTGAAAGTAGATACTAACTCTAGTCAAATTGCGTGGGTTGGAAAAAAAGTAACTGGACAGCACAACGGCACTGTGAATATTAAGGAAGGAGCATTAGAAATGGAAGATGGGCAGGTAACTGGCGGTTCCTTTGTAATTGATATGACGACAATAGATGTATTAGATTTAGAAGGAGAATACAAAGGAAAATTAATGGGTCATTTAAGGTCTGATGATTTCTTTAGTGTTGAAAAATTTCCAACGGCAAAATTTGTTATCACTTCTATTGATAAAAGCGAGGCAACTGATGCTACTCATTTTGTTGCAGGTGATTTGACAATCAAGGGAATTACTAACAAAATTACATTCCCTGCTAATGTTACAGTAAAAAATGGAAAAGCGAACGCTAAAGCGTCATTTCCATTGGATAGAACGAAATGGCAAGTTAAATATGGTTCAGGATCATTCTTTGACGGACTTGGGGATAAAATGATTTATGATGATTTTGAGTTAACGGTGAATCTTTCTTCACTATAATCCAAATCTCGTTAATATAATTATGGAATAGGGACTTATTGTCCCTATTTTTGTTTTTAAAGATATTTATTCACTATGATAACAATCATTTCAGGTACCAATCGTAAAAACTCAGTTTCCTCAAAAGTAGCCCATCTCTATCAAAGCCACCTTTTACAGCATCAGGTAGAATCCAATATTGTTGATTTAGCCGATTTACCACAGGATTTTGTTTTTACAGCTCTATATGATAATAATGGTCGTAATTCTAAATTTAATAAATTCTTAGATCAGCTGCGAGCTTCTGAAAAGTACGTATTTATTATTCCTGAATACAACGGGTCCTTTCCTGGAGTTTTAAAAGCTTTCATTGACGGAATGGAGTATCCGAATAGTTTTCGAGATAAGAAATGTGCACTGGTTGGAATATCTTCCGGTATGCAGGGCGCAGGTTTGGCACTAAGCCATATGACTGATATTTTTAATTATTTGGGTATGCATGTTTTAGCTTTAAAACCTAAACTAGCTAGAATAGAACAGAATTTTGATGGTGAAGAAGTTACCGATAAATTGTATGGTGAATTATTGGAGGAACAGGTGAAGAAATTATTGGAATTTTAGATTAGAAATATTTCGGAATGCTTCCTTTCCATTCTTTGTCAAATAGGGGTAAATTATTTCAAAAAGTAAATTACAATAATGTTTTAAGCCCTTATTAGGTTCGAAAGTCAATTGAAAATTGATCCAACTATCGCCCAAAATATTCATCCTTTTATATAGTCTTTGATATTCGTTTTCAAATTCTTGCGGTCTCAAAAGTTTTGATTTTACTAATGATTGAAACATATGCTGAAATTCCTCGCTCCGCCTCTGCATCAATTCTGTATAATGCGATTTAATACTTTTATTTTCCCTCATCAAATGGATAAAATCTATTAGGATAAATTTATACTTATACATTTTTTCCATGGTCTTTAGTGACATTTGATATAAGGTGGACAGTTCATTCTCTGCACTGTCTAATTCATTCATTTGCTGGTCCATTTCAGATACCAATTGAAAATATAAGGTTTCTATTATTTCTTCTTTCAATTTAAAATGATAATTAAGATTCCCCTGGCTTATGCTTAGCGCTTGTGCAATTTGCCTTAGACTAACATTCACCATTCCATATTCATTAAAAAGACCTAATGCTGCTTCAAGTATCTTTGCTCTTGTATCTTTCATTTTAGTAAACTTGACCTAAATATTTTAAATTAGTATATTTGACCTAAAAGTACAAAATATGATGGATATCGCAATAATTGGAGGAGGAATAGCTGGTCTAACTACCGCATTAGCCTTAAAACAGAAAGGTTTTTCAGCTACCGTTTATGAACGAGCTGATGAGCTTAATGAAATAGGTGCAGGTATTTGGATTCAGCCTAATGCGCTACAAGTATTGAATCATCTGGGCTTAAAAGAAGAATTACTGAATAGTGGAGTCCAACTTGATAGAGTTGATATAACCGATAATCAGTTGAGACCATTTAGCAAGGGAGGCAATATCGTTCAAGATCAAAAAGGGAATAAGATTGTTTCAATACACAGAGCCAGATTACATAAAATTCTATATGATAGCTTACCTAAGAATACAGTGAAATTAGATTGTGAATTAAAGTCCTTCACGCAAAATTCAGATGGCATTAAACTTGATTTTCATGATACTTCAGTTTCTGCGGATTTTGTGTTAGCTGCAGATGGCATTAATTCCAAGACCAGAAAGCAATTATTTCCCAAGTCATCTTTAAGGGACACTGGACAAACTTGTTGGAGGGGAATAGCAAATATGGCACTACCTGATCAGCTTCAAAACTTAGGACGTGAAGCCTGGGGAAATAATGTTAGGTTTGGATTTTCTCAAGTCTCAGAGGACTCAGTTTATTGGTTTGCAGTTGCTAAATCTGCACCTTTTATAAAAGACGATTTACCACAACTCAAAGATAAATTGAAGACGATGTTTGAATCTTTTCATCCAATAGTGAATCAGATCATCACGGAAACAGAAGAGCAGAAAATAATTAGAGGAGATTTACTGGATTTGAAAAGATTAGATCGATGGCATTCCCAAAATATTTGTTTATTGGGAGATGCAGCACATGCTACCACTCCCAATATGGGGCAAGGAGCTGGACAGGGGATTGAAGACGCCTACACAATAGCTGAGTTGTTTTCAAAATATTCGGCTACACCTCAGCTTTTTGAGCAATTTGAAAAAGTAAGGCGTGACAAAGTGGATTATGTGGTAAATAACTCCTGGCGATTTGGAAAAATGGCACATAGCAGAGCGGGAAAGCTTCTGTTAAAAAGTATTGTGAAGTTAACACCTGAAAAGATCATGAAAAAGCAATTGGAAAAACTTTATAAACTACCGCAAATAAAGTAGGTTGAAACAAAAAAAGCTATTTTAAAAGAGAAGTCAAAATAGACTATTTCTATCCCGACTTCCTAAATTCCTTTAAAACAGCTTTCTTTTTTGATTTAGTGACGTTATACCGTCATGATTTCTTTTTCCTTATGCTCGAGGATATCATCAATCTTTTTAGTGTAATCGTTGGTTAATGTTTGAACCTTATCTTCTCCTCTTTTGACGTCATCCTCAGATGTACCTTCTTTTTGAAGTTGCTTAAGTTGATCATTAGCATCTTTTCTTGCATTACGAATAGATATTTTCCCATCTTCAGCCTCATTTTTGGCTTGCTTCGATAAGGCAATCCTTCTTTCCTCTGTAAGTGGTGGGATGTTTATTCTAACAATTTCACCATCATTTTGAGGAGTGAATCCTAAATCGCTATTGATAATGGCCCTTTCTATTTCTCCAATGATGTTTTTCTCCCATGGCTTAATAATAATGGATCGTGCATCTGGCGTACTGATAGATGCAACTTGGCTAATAGGAGTGTCATTATTATAGTAATCTACCATTAGACCATCAAGCATGGCAGGGGAGGACTTCCCAGCTCTTATTTTTTGTAAATTGCTTTTTGTATGCTGAATGGCTTTCTCCATCAGCTCCTTCGTTTCGTCCAATATTAAATCTATTTCTTCCATTGGTTTTTAATTTTGAGAGTTTATTAAGGTGCCTACATTTTTTCCGTTAATGAGGTCATATAAGTTACCCTCTTTATTCATGTCAAATACAATAATAGGCAAATTGTTTTCTTGGCAAAGGGTAAATGCTGTCATATCCATTACGTTCAGTCCTTTTTCATACACTTCTTGGAAAGTAATGTTGGAATATCGCGTAGCATCTGCATCCTTTTCAGGATCAGCAGTATAAACACCATCTACTCTAGTTCCTTTTAATACAACATCAGCTTCGATTTCAATAGCTCTTAAACTGGCTGTAGAATCAGTAGTGAAATATGGATTTCCGATTCCAGCACCAAAAATTACTACACGGCCTTTCTCAAGATGGCGGATAGCTCTCCTCCTAATAAAAGGCTCACAAACTTGTTCCATATTGATTCCGGACATTAAACGCGTGAACATCCCATGATTTTCTAAAACGCCCTGAACTGCCATCCCATTAATAACAGTTGCAAGCATTCCCATGTAATCTCCTTGTACTCTATCGATTCCTGCAGCTTCTGCTTGAATTCCTCTAAAAATATTTCCACCCCCAATCACTATTGCTACTTCAATTCCCTGATCGTGAATTTTTTTAATTTCTGTTGCATATTGAGCTAAACGTTTTGAGTCAATGCCGTAACCTTCATCACCCATAAGTGCCTCACCACTTAGTTTCAATAGAATGCGTTTGAATTTCATAAGCTAAATTGTTGCTGTCCCTTTAAAAGTCTATACTAATTATATCTAAAATCAATGCAATTACTCAATTGTACTCAAATAATTAAAATTGAATGATCAACTGATTTTTCTCCACACTATCGCCTTTCTGCGCCTTGATGTCGGTTATTATACCGTCACCAGCTGCCTTAATAACGTTCTCCATCTTCATTGCCTCCAATATCAACAATGGGTCACCCTTTTTTACCTCATCACCCGGAGACACCATGATGTCTATGATAAGTCCAGGCATGGGTGCCTTTACATCGTTCATTTGGTTTTGATCCAAATCACTTATCCCCATTTCTTCTAGAAGTAAATCCATTTTATCTTTCAATTCCAATTCAATGATTTTACCATTTAATTGCAATTTAAAAGTTTTGCTCTCATAGTCAATTTCTACCAGGTGAGCATTAAATGTTTGATTATGATAAATGATATGGAAGGATTGATCATCAGTTTTACTTAAATCCCAATCGACTTTAGAATCGTCTATAAAAATATCACCATCTTTGGTTGACAGCTTATATTCTTTTTCTGACTGACTGAATTTTATTTCGTACATAACTAAAATTTGACACGAAGATAGGAACACATATTAAATTTTACACATTTCATTTTAATTTTAGCAGTGAATAACTGATTTTTTTTGCTTTACATCTTTCTCAATGTTTTAAAATTCATCGTACTAAACCCTGTTATCATTCTCGGAAAGAATTTAAAAAATAATTTCTATTTATTTTATGTTATAAAAGTCTGATAAACAGAGGATAGCAATAGCATTTAATTTATGTTTGAAAAAAAACAATCTTTTTTGTCAGTAAAGTTTGATAAAATATAAAATCCATATAATTTTGCACTTCCTAAAACGAAAAGGATTTAGGAAATGCTTATTGAAACCATTGGGGGAATACCAAAGCGGCCAACTGGGACGGACTGTAAATCCGTTGTCTTTCGACTTCACAGGTTCGAATCCTGTTTCCCCCACTTTGTAATCCGAAGCTTTGGCAAAGGATTACAATTTGATTGAAATGATATCTGTATTTTTTAAGATTGATTTTCGTTAAACAAGCGGGAGTAGCTCAGTTGGTAGAGCGGCAGCCTTCCAAGCTGCAGGTCGCGGGTTCGAGCCTCGTCTCCCGCTCTATAATACAATAGGCATTTCGGTGTAAATTAAGGCAGAACGGAAACGTCACTGCCTTTGTTAGGATGTGCCTGTAAGGGCACTGAATGATTTCAAGCCGATGTAGCTCAGGGGTAGAGTGCTTCCTTGGTAAGGAAGAGGTCGGGGGTTCAAATCCCCTCGTTGGCTCAATCAGTGTTATTGAATAAATATATTATAAATTTTAACTAAACTGAGGATTTTTCAAATATGGCTAAAGAAACCTTTGACCGTTCGAAACCACACGTGAATATCGGTACTATCGGACACGTGGATCATGGTAAAACTACATTAACTGCTGCAATCTGTAAAGTATTGTCTGATAAAGGATTTGCAGAGATGAGAGACTTCTCATCTATCGATAATGCTCCTGAAGAAAAAGAAAGGGGTATTACAATTAACTCTTCACACGTTGAGTATGCAACTGCTAACCGTCACTATGCGCACGTTGACTGTCCAGGTCACGCGGATTACGTGAAAAACATGGTTACTGGTGCTGCACAAATGGATGGTGCTATCTTAGTGGTTGCCGCTACTGATGGTCCAATGCCACAAACTCGTGAGCACATCCTTTTAGCTCGTCAGGTAGGTGTTCCTGCTGTTGTTGCTTTCTTAAACAAAGTAGATTTAGTAGACGATGAGGAGTTATTAGAATTAGTTGAAATGGAAGTAAGAGAATTACTTTCTTTCTACGACTTCCCAGGTGATGATTTACCTGTAGTTTCTGGTTCTGCTCTTGGTGCACTTAACGGTGAAGCAGAGTGGGTTGAGAAAATTGACGAGTTAATGCAAGCTGTTGATGACTATATTCCATTACCAGAAAGATTAACTGACAAAGATTTCTTAATGCCAGTTGAGGATGTATTCTCTATTACTGGTCGTGGTACTGTTGCAACAGGTAGAATCGAAAGAGGTGTTATAAACTCTGGCGATCCTGTTGACTTGATCGGTATGGGAGCTGAAGGTCTTAAATCAACTGTTACTGGTGTTGAGATGTTCCGTAAAATATTAGATAGAGGTGAAGCTGGTGATAACGTAGGTCTTTTGTTAAGAGGTATTGAAAAAGCTCAAATCAAAAGAGGTATGATTATTTGTAAGCCAGGTTCTGTAAACCCACATGCTCATTTTAAAGCTGAGGTTTATGTTCTTTCTAAAGATGAAGGTGGACGTCACACTCCATTCTTTAACAAATATCGTCCACAGTTCTACTTGAGAACAACTGATGTTACTGGCGAAATCAAACTTCCTGAAAACGTGGAGATGGTTATGCCGGGTGATAACGTAACTATCGAAGTTAACTTGATTAACAAAGTAGCTTGCGAAAAGGGTTTACGTTTCGCTATCCGTGAAGGTGGTAGAACAGTAGGTGCCGGACAGGTAACTGAAATCTTAGACTAATATTTAAGATATATAAAATAAATTAAACGATGCGCTCTCGAAAAATTGGGAGCGCATTTGTTTCTTATAAAACTTTTATCTACCTTTGCAGACCATTTTGAGTTGCATTGGTAATACGGGTGTAGCTCAATTGGTAGAGTAGTGGTCTCCAAAACCATTGGCTGGGGGTTCGAGTCCCTCCACCCGTGCAATTTTAACACATTAAAGAGATGCAAAAACTAAGTTTATTCTTAAAAGAATCGTGGTCAGAAATGCGATATAAAGTGACTTGGCCGCCTTACAGCAAGCTACAGAATAGTTCTATTCTGGTATTAGTTGGAGCTTTGATTTTTGCCCTATTAATTGGTGTTATAGATTTGGCATTTGATAATGCGATGGAGTGGTTTTATAATGCATTTTAGCATTTAAGATATATTGAGATAATGTCAGAATTTAAATGGTATGTTTTACGGGTAATAAGTGGACAAGAGAAGAAGATTAAAACTTATCTTGAAAATGAGATTGCTCGACAAAAAATAGAAGATTTTATTCCTCAGATTCTTATCCCTACTGAAAAGGTTTACGAAATGAGGAACGGTAAAAAACGAGTTAGGGAAAAGAATTTTTTTCCTGGTTATGTTTTTGTATCGGCTGATATTTCTCATGGAGAAGCGCATCACGTCATCACAAGTATTCCGGGGGTGATCGGATTCTTGGGAGGACAAGGTGATGAGAAAGAGCCGGTTCCTTTACGACAAAATGAAGTGAACCGTATATTAGGAAAAGTGGATGAAACTGAAGAGATGGATGAGAAGCTGAGTACTCCTTATATAGTAGGGGAATCAGTGAAAGTGATGGATGGTCCTTTCAGTGGGTTTACCGGATCCGTTGAGGAGGTTTTTGAAGAAAGAAAGAAACTTAACGTAATGGTTAAGATCTTCGGAAGAAATACTCCTGTGGAATTAAATTACATGCAAGTAGAAAAAACAGAATAGCAAGATGGCTAAGGAAATAAGTGGATATCTGAAATTACAGATTAAAGGGGGAGCTGCAAATCCGTCACCTCCCGTTGGTCCTGCATTAGGTAGTAAAGGACTTAACATAATGGAGTTCTGTAAGCAATTTAATGGAAGAACTCAAGAAAAGGCTGGGCAAGTATTGCCGGTTGTAATCACAATTTACAAAGACAAATCTTTTGACTTTGTGATTAAAACACCACCAGCCCCGGTACTTTTATTGGATGCTTCTAAGAAGAAGAAAGGTTCTGCTGAGCCTAACCGAAATAAGGTTGGTTCTGTGACTTGGGATCAGGTGAAAGAAATTGCTGAGACCAAAATGTCTGATTTGAATGCTTTTAAAATCGAATCAGCCATGCGACAAGTTGCAGGTACTGCAAGAAGTATGGGTATAAAAGTTACAGGAAAAGCTCCTTGGAATTCTTAAAATAAAGGAAAATGGCAAAGCTTACTAAAAATCAAAAAATTGCAGCAGAGAAGTTAGACTCTACAAAAGCTTATGCTTTAAGTGAGGCTTCAGCGCTTGTGAAAGAAATTACAACAACCAAGTTTGATGCTTCTGTTGACCTTGATATAAGATTGGGTGTAGATCCTCGTAAAGCCGACCAAATGGTTAGGGGTGTTGTTGCACTTCCTCATGGTACAGGTAAAGATGTGAAAGTATTGGCTTTAGTTACTCCTGATAAAGAGCAGGAAGCTAAAGATGCTGGAGCTGATTATGTAGGGTTAGACGACTATATCAAGAAGATTGAAGGTGGTTGGACAGATATTGATATTATCGTAACTATGCCTACTGTTATGGCAAAAGTAGGTAGGTTAGGTAAGGTGCTAGGACCAAGAGGTCTGATGCCGAATCCAAAATCAGGAACTGTTACGCTTGATGTTGGAAAGGCGGTTCAAGAGGTAAAGTCGGGTAAAATCGATTTTAAAGTGGACAAGTTCGGGATTATTCATGCTAGTATCGGTAAAGCTTCCTTCTCGCAAGAGAAAATTACTGAAAACGCTAACGAATTAATTCAAACTTTAGCGAAGCTGAAACCAGCTTCATCTAAAGGTACGTATTTCATGAGTATGACCATGTCATCTACGATGAGCAAGGGAATCTCAATTGATAAAAACTCTATAGCTGGAATTTAATATGAATAGAAAAGAAAAAGGACAACTTATAGAGGAACTTACAGAAAAATTTACGGAATTTCCGCACTTTTATCTGGCTGATGGTTCAGGGATGAGTGTTGCACAAACCAATGCTTTTCGTCAACTATGTTTCGAAAAAGGTTTGGAATACAAAGTAGTTAAGAATTCCTTGATACAAAAAGCATTGGAGAAGCAGGAAGAAGATTATTCTGCAATGTTTAAATCATTAAAAGGTTTCTCAGGGATACTTTTTTCTCCTGAAGTAGGTAATGCACCTGCCAAGGCGATTAAAGAATTTCATAAGAAAAACGACACAGAAAGGCCTTTATTCAAAGCTGCTGCTATAGATACTGATATATATGTTGGTGCAGAGCACTTAACTCCACTTAGCGAATTGAAGTCTAAGACAGAAATGATTGGCGATATTGTAGGTTTACTACAGTCTCCTGCCAAAAATGTTATTTCTGCGCTTCAGAGTGGTGGTCACAAAGTATCAGGATTAGTAAAAGCGCTTGAAGAAAGAGCACAATAATTAACAAATTACTAGAACAAAATCATTAAAATTTAAATAACACAATCATGGCTGATATCAAAGCAATTGGAGATCAATTAGTAGAATTAACAGTAAAAGAAGTTAATGAACTTGCTGATTACCTTAAAGAAACACACGGTATCGAACCTGCTGCGGCAGCAGCGCCTGTTATGGCAGCTGGTGGTGCTGGCGGTGGAGATGCAGCGGAAGAAAAAACATCTTTTGATGTTGTATTAACTTCTGCTGGTGCTGCTAAATTACAAGTAGTTAAAGCTGTTAAAGAATTGACAGGTTTAGGCTTGAAAGAAGCAAAAGAATTAGTTGACGGTGCTCCAAAAGCAGTAAAAGAAGGAGTAGCTAAAGACGAAGCAGAGGCGCTTAAAAAGCAACTTGAAGAAGCTGGAGCAGAAGTTGAATTGAAGTAATAAGTTGATCCTGAAAGGATTAACTGATTTCTGCCCAAGAAATTAGGCCTGGTCCCCGATGATGTTAATGCATTTTCGTGGTCAGGTCTTTTCCTGTTTGTACTAATTTATGAAACAGGATAGTGCATAAAATGCACATTATAGATTTACAATAACTTTAAATATTCAGAGCCTTGGCTAATATAAATCAATCTGAAAGAATCAATTTCTCGTCTATTAAAACAGTAATTGATTATCCTGATTTCCTTGATGTTCAACTCCAATCTTTCCAGGATTTTTTCCAATTGGAAACTCCCGCTGAAAAAAGAGCTGAAGAAGGAATTTTTAAAGTATTTCAAGAAAACTTTCCAATCTCAGATTCTAGAGAGAATTTTGTTTTGGAATTTGTTGACTATCTTGTTGATCCACCAAAATATGATATTGATGGATGTATTGATAGAGGATTAACTTATTCTGTTCCTTTGAAAGCAAAACTTCGGTTGATTTGCAATGATGAGGATAATGAAGACTTTGAAACAATTGAGCAAGAGGTGTTTTTGGGTAATATCCCATACATGACCGAAAAGGGCTCATTTATCATTAATGGTGCTGAACGTGTAATTGTATCTCAGTTGCACAGGTCACCAGGTGTTTTCTTTGCCCAAAGTAAACATACAAACGGAACCAAATTATATTCTGCAAGAATTATACCTTTTAAAGGATCTTGGATAGAATTTGCGACTGACGTTAATAATGTCATGTACGCATATATCGACAGAAAGAAAAAATTCCCAGTTACTACTTTATTACGTGCTATTGGGTACGGTTCTGATAAGGATATCCTAGATCTTTTTAATCTTTCTGAAGAAGTGGATGGTACTAAAGCTGCGCTTAAAAAGGTGATTGGCCGTAAATTGGCAGCAAGGGTTCTAAAAACTTGGACGGAAGATTTCGTAGACGAAGATACTGGGGAAGTAGTATCTATTGACAGAAACGAGGTCTTGCTAGAAAGGGATTCCGTTATTGAGGAAGAAGATATAGAATTGATTATAGATGCAGGGGTTAAATCCATCATTCTTCATAGAACTGATGTGAATATTACTGACTACAGCATTGTTTATAATACACTTCAAAAGGACAACTCTAACTCAGAGAAAGAAGCGGTTGAACAGATTTATCGTCAACTGCGTAATACTGAGGCTCCTGATGAAGCAACAGCAAGAGAAATTATACAAAATCTTTTCTTTTCTGAGAAAAGATATGACTTAGGTGAGGTTGGGAGATATAGAATCAATAAAAAATTAGGATTAGATATTGATGCTGAAACTAAAGTATTGACGAAAGTGGATATTATCCATATTGTGAAATACTTAATCGGATTGATTAATTCTAAAGCAATTGTTGATGATATTGATCACCTTAGTAATAGAAGAGTTAGAACAGTAGGGGAACAATTGTACGCTCAGTTTGGAGTTGGTTTAGCTAGAATGGCTAGAACTATTAGAGAAAGAATGAACGTTAGAGATAATGAAGACTTCAAGCCTGTTGATTTGATCAACGCTAGGACTTTATCTTCTGTTATTAATTCTTTCTTTGGAACCAACCAATTATCTCAGTTCATGGATCAAACGAATCCATTATCAGAGGTTACACACAAAAGAAGAATGTCAGCTTTAGGGCCTGGTGGTCTTTCTAGGGAGCGTGCAGGATTTGAGGTTCGTGATGTTCATTATACTCACTACGGCAGGCTTTGTACCATTGAAACACCAGAAGGTCCCAATATTGGATTGATTTCATCTCTTTGTGTTCATGCCAAAGTAAATAGCATGGGCTTCATTGAAACGCCTTACAGAAAAGTTGAAGGCGGTAAAGTGGATATGAGTGGTAATGTACTATACCTTACAGCTGAAGAGGAAGATGATCACAACATTGCACAGGCTAATGCACCAATTGATGATGGAGGAAAATATCTGAATGATAGAGTTAAAGCTAGATTTGAAGGTGATTTCCCTGTTCTAGAGCCGAAAGAGCTTTCGTACATGGATATAGCGCCTAACCAAATTGTATCAGTTGCAGCATCTATGATTCCTTTCTTGGAGCATGATGATGCAAACAGAGCTTTGATGGGTTCAAACATGCAGCGTCAAGCAGTTCCATTATTAAGACCAGAAGCGCCAATCGTTGGTACGGGTCTTGAAGGAAGAGTTGCCAGTGACTCTAGATCTATGATAGTAGCAGAAAAAGACGGAGTTGTTACTTTTGTTGATGCAACGAAGATCGTGATCAAGTATGATATGAACGATGAGGAGCAATTGGTTTCTTTTGAAGATGATGAGAGAGTTTATGATTTAATCAAATTCAGGAGAACAAACCAAAATACTACTATCAATCTTAGATCAATAGTTTATAAAGGAGACAGAGTTACCAAAGGACAAATCCTTTGTGATGGTTATGCTACTGAAAAAGGAGAATTGGCCATTGGACGTAATATGAAGGTGGCATTTATGCCATGGCAAGGTTACAACTTTGAGGATGCAATTGTAATTTCCGAAAGAGTAGTACGAGAAGATATATTTACTTCAATTCATATCGAAGAATTTGAATTAGAAGTTAGAGATACTAAGCGAGGTGAAGAAGAACTTACTTCTGAAATTCCAAATGTCAGTGAAGAGGCAGTTAAAAACCTCGATGAAAATGGAATCATCAGAACAGGTACTGAAATCAAAGAAGGAGATATTTTAATTGGTAAAATAACACCTAAAGGTGAAACGGATCCAACTCCTGAAGAAAAGCTTTTAAGAGCAATCTTTGGTGACAAAGCCGGTGACGTCAAAGATGCATCAATGAAAGCATCTCCTTCCTTAAGAGGTGTTGTTATCGATACTAAGTTATTTGCTAGACACAAAAAAGATAAAGACGGGAGAGCTGATGCTAAGAAAGAGGTAGTTGTTCTTGCTAAGGAATATAGCCGCCAGTTATTGAAATTAAGAAATCTGAAAATTGAGAAGTTAGCTACTTTGCTTGAAGGAAAGACTTGTCAAGGTATCAAACATAAGTTTGGTGATGAGATAATGAGCAAAGGTGTTAAGTTCTCTAAAACTAACATTGAAAAGAACTTATTCCCTGAGAAGAATATTTACAGAGATGAAAGTAACTACAATGTACCAGAAGAGGTGAATTTGATTTCTGACTTAATCCTTGATAATTGGACTAATGATGACAATACAAATAAGCTTATCGTTGATTTAGTAAGAAATTACAACAAGAGAAGAAACGAAATAGCTGGTAAGTTCAAAAGAGAAAGGTTTACTATAGAGGTAGGAGATGAATTACCGGCAGGTATAGTTCAGCTTGCTAAAGTTTATGTTGCTAAAAAACGTAAATTGAAAGTAGGTGATAAAATGGCTGGTCGTCACGGAAACAAAGGTGTTGTAGCCAAAATTGTTCGTGACGAAGATATGCCATTCTTGGAAGACGGAACACCGGTTGATATTGTATTGAACCCATTAGGTGTACCTTCAAGGATGAACATTGGTCAGATTTATGAGACTGTTCTTGGTTGGGCAGGACTTAAATTAGGCAGAAAATATGCTACACCTATTTTTGATGGTGCATCTTCGGATGAGGTTTCTGCTGAATTAGCTGAGGCAGGTCTTCCGGAATTTGGTAGAACTCATTTATATGATGGCCTAACAGGTGACAGATTTGATCAAAAGGTTACTGTTGGAGTTATTTACATGCTGAAATTAGGTCACTTAATTGATGATAAGATGCATGCTCGTTCTATCGGACCATACTCATTGATTACACAACAGCCATTGGGTGGTAAAGCACAATTTGGTGGTCAGCGTTTCGGTGAGATGGAGGTTTGGGCATTAGAGGCATTTGGTGCTTCTCATGTTCTTCAAGAGATTCTAACAATCAAATCTGATGATGTGATTGGGAGAGCTAAAGCCTATGAAGCTATTGTTAAAGGTGAAAATATGGGTAAACCAAACATTCCTGAATCTTTCAATGTATTGGTTCATGAGTTAAGAGGTTTAGCGTTAGAAATCACTTTAGACTAATTTCAATTGTTTTATCGGGGTTGTTACTGACCCCATTTAGATACATTTATTATGGCGTTCAAAAAAAATAAAAAGATTAACACTGACTTCTCTAAAATCACCATTAGTTTAGCTTCTCCAGAATCTATTTTGGAAAGCTCACACGGTGAAGTCACACAGCCAGAAACTATCAATTACAGAACTTATAAGCCGGAAATGGGTGGTTTGTTCTGTGAAAGAATATTCGGTCCGGTTAAAGACTGGGAATGTCATTGTGGGAAATATAAAAGAATCAGATACAAAGGCATTATCTGTGATAGATGTGGTGTTGAAGTAACTGAGAAAAAAGTACGTAGAGAAAGAATGGGTCACATCGAATTGGTTGTGCCTGTTGCTCATATCTGGTATTTCAAATCTTTACCTAACAAAATTGGTTATTTATTAGGTTTACCGACCAAAAAGCTTGACCAAATTATTTATTACGAAAGGTATGTTGTTATACAGCCTGGTGTAAAGGAAGAGGATGGAATTGCGCACATGGATTTCTTGACGGAAGATGAGTATTTAGATATTTTAGACAAGCTTCCTGCAGAAAATCAGAAGTTAGACGATGACGATCCTAACAAATTCATTGCCAAAATGGGTGCGGAATCATTGGATATGTTATTGAACAGAATCCAGTTGGATGAACTTTCTTACGAATTAAGACATCAAGCAGCTACTGATACTTCTCAGCAAAGAAAAGCAGAAGCTTTAAAAAGATTGAGAGTAGTTGAAGCTTTCCGTGATGCTAGAACAAGAATTGAAAACCGTCCTGAATGGATGATCATCAGAATGGTACCTGTTATTCCACCAGAATTGAGACCTTTGGTTCCATTAGATGGTGGTAGATTTGCTACTTCTGATTTAAATGATTTATACAGGAGAGTAATTATCAGAAATAATCGTCTTAAAAGATTGATCGATATCAAAGCTCCTGAAGTAATCCTTAGGAATGAAAAAAGGATGCTACAAGAAGCGGTTGATTCATTGTTCGATAATTCTAGAAAAGTAAATGCAGTAAGATCTGATGGAAACAGAGCCTTGAAATCTCTTTCTGATATGCTGAAAGGTAAGCAGGGTAGATTCCGTCAAAACTTGCTAGGTAAAAGGGTAGATTATTCAGGTCGTTCTGTTATTGTGGTAGGACCTGAATTGAAAATGCATGAATGTGGTTTACCTAAAAATATGGCTGCAGAGCTATTTAAGCCATTCATTATCCGTAAATTAATTGAAAGGGGTATTGTCAAAACTGTTAAATCAGCCAAAAAGATTGTTGACAGAAAGGATCCTGTGGTTTGGGATATCTTGGAGAACGTGATGAAAGGACATCCTGTCCTATTGAACAGAGCACCAACTCTTCACAGGTTAGGTATCCAGGCATTTCAGCCTAAATTAATTGAAGGAAAAGCAATCCAATTACACCCGTTAGCATGTACAGCATTTAATGCCGATTTTGATGGTGACCAGATGGCTGTTCATGTACCATTAGGACATGAAGCAATCTTGGAAGCTTCTACTTTAATGCTTTCTTCACATAATATTTTGAACCCAGCAAACGGGGCTCCTATTACTGTTCCTTCTCAGGATATGGTTCTAGGTTTATATTATGTATCCAAAGGTAGAAAATCTACGAAGGAGGAGCCTGTACTAGGTGAAGGAAAAGTATTCTATAGTGCAGAAGAAGTTATCATTGCTATCAATGAACAAAAAGTTTCGAAACATGCCAATATTAAATTAAGAACTAAAGTTCGTAATGCTGATGGTGAGCTTGAAACTAAGATAATAGAAACAGTTGCTGGTAGAGTTATTTTCAATGAAAGTGTGCCTGCTGAAGTTGGTTATATTGATCAATTATTGACTAAGAAAAACCTACAGGGTATTATCGCTCATGTTTATAAATTAGCAGGTTCAGCTAAAACTGCGAAATTCTTGGACGACATTAAAGAATTAGGATTCCAAAGTGCCTACAAAGGTGGTCTTTCAATGGGACTTGGTGATATTATGGTTCCAGAAGTAAAAGACACTTTAGTTGAACAAGCCAAAGAAGAAGTTGACGCAGTTTGGAATAACTACTTAATGGGTCTTATTACTGATAATGAGCGATACAATCAAGTAATTGATATTTGGACTAGAATTAACTCTCAATTGACTAATACTCTAATGCAACAATTAGAGGAAGATAATCAAGGGTTTAACTCTATCTATATGATGATGCACTCTGGTGCTCGTGGATCAAGAGAGCAAATCCGTCAGTTGGGTGGTATGAGAGGTTTGATGGCTAAGCCACAAAAAAATCTTGCCGGTTCTGTTGGTGGTATTATTGAAAACCCAATTCTATCTAACTTCCGTGAGGGGCTAGATGTAATTGAGTACTTTATTTCAACCCACGGTGCTAGAAAAGGTCTTGCAGATACTGCATTGAAAACAGCTGATGCTGGTTACTTAACAAGAAGACTTGTTGATGTTGCTCAGGATGTGGTTGTAAATGAAGTAGATTGCGGAACACTTAGAGGTCTTACAGTTTCGGCATTAAAAGATAATGACGAAATTGTTGAATCTTTAGCAGAAAGAATATTAGGTCGAGTAAGTGTGCATGATGTTTACCATCCACAAACTGAGGAGCTAATTGTAGAATCTGGTGAAACTATCACTGATGATATTTGCGATAAGATTGACGAGGCAATAATTGAGGAAGTTGAAATTAGATCTGTTTTAACTTGTGAAACTCAACAAGGGGTTTGTAGCAAGTGTTATGGAAGAAACCTAACTACTTCTAAAATTGCACAAAAAGGTGACTCAGTTGGTGTTATTGCAGCCCAATCTATTGGTGAACCAGGTACTCAGTTAACATTAAGAACCTTCCACGTTGGGGGTACTGCATCTAACATTGCTGTAGAAGCTACAATTAAAGCCAAAACTGCTGGTGTTGTAGAGTTCGAAGACTTAAGAGCAATTCAATCTACTGACGATGAAGGTGAATCAAGAACTGTTGTTATGGGTAGGTCTGGCGAAATTAAGATCATCGATCCTAAGAGCAAAAAGGTTTTAATGAGTAATCATGTTCCTTACAGTGCTACTCTTAAAGTTAAAGAAGGAGAGAAAGTAGAAAAAGATCAGGAACTTTGTTTCTGGAATCCATATAATGCGGTAATTCTTTCTGAATTCGAAGGTGTAACAGAATTTGAAAGCATAGAAGAAGGAATTACTTATAAAGAGGAATCTGATGAACAAACTGGCCACAGGGAAAAAGTTATTATTGATACAAAAGATAAAACTAAAAACCCTGCAGTTATAGTTAATACTAAAGGTCAGGACCCAAAAACTTACAATATCCCAGTTGGAGCTCACTTGTCAGTTGATGAAGGTGCAAAAATAAAACCAGGACAGATTTTGGCTAAAATACCAAGATCGACAAGTAAGTCTAAGGATATTACAGGGGGGCTTCCAAGGGTAACTGAGCTTTTTGAAGCAAGGAATCCTTCAAACCCCGCGGTAGTATCTGAGATTGACGGAGTAGTGACTTTTGGAGGTATCAAAAGAGGAAATAGAGAAATATTCATTGAATCGAAAGACGGTGTTAAGAAAAGATATTTAGTTTCTCTTTCTAAGCATATCTTAGTTCAAGATAATGACTTTGTTAAAGCAGGATATGCATTGTCTGATGGTGCAACTACTCCTTCTGATATCTTGTCTATTAAAGGTCCAACTGCAGTTCAGGAATATATTGTAAATGAGATTCAGGAAGTTTACCGATTACAAGGTGTGAAAATTAACGATAAGCACATTGAAGTAATTGTTAGACAAATGATGCAAAAGGTTCAAGTACTAGAATCAGGAGATACTACTTTCCTACCAAATCAAGTTGTTGATCGCTTTGTTTTCAGAGAAGAGAACGATAGGATTTTAGACATGAAAGTGGTGACTGAAGCAGGTGATTCGCCAAACTTAAAGCCAGGTCAAATTATTTCAGCTAGAAAACTCAGAGATGAAAATTCTACGCTGAAAAGAAAAGACTTGAAATTGGTAAAAACCAGAGATGCAGAACCTGCAGTTTCTAAGCCAAACTTGCAAGGAATAACCCAAGCATCTTTAGGTACTGAAAGCTTTATTTCAGCGGCATCATTCCAGGAAACTACAAAAGTTTTAAGTGAGGCTTCGATTAGAGGTAAAGCTGATCATTTGTTAGGTCTTAAAGAGAATGTAATTGTAGGACATCTAATCCCTGCAGGTACTGGTTTGAAAGATTGGACAGAAATGATTGTCGGTTCACAAGAGGAACTTGATAGCATGAAAGAAAGTAAAGTAACAGAAGAAAAGACTGAAGCTTAATTCAGTCTTTCTCTTTCAAATAAATCCAACATATAAAATGGAGGAACAAAAAGGAAATAAGAAACAGCAGAATCAAATTAATATTGAGCTTCCTGAAGATGTAGCTGAAGGAGTTTATGCTAATTTGGCGATGGTGGCGCACTCTAATAGTGAATTTGTAATTGATTTTATTCGCTTAATGCCAGGAGTACCAAAAGCAAAAGTTAAGTCTAGAGTTGTAGTTACTCCAGAACATGCAAAAAGGTTGCTCAATGCATTAAAGGATAATATCAATAAGTACGAGAAAAATTTCGGACCTATTAAACAATCAGAGGAATCTCCGAAATTCCCAATGAATTTTGGGTCAAATGTTGGAGAAGCTTAAGCTTATTCCTTATAAATTAGAGGATTGTGAAAATATTTAATCAGATGTGTTTGGATAATGCATCTGATTTTCTACCTTTGCAGTCCTAAAAATCTCAAGTAGTAATAGAAGATAAAGTTATAATAAATGCCTACTATACAACAATTAGTTAAAAAGGGTAGAAAGAAATTGACTTCAAAGTCAAAATCTCCTGCTTTGGATTCTTGCCCACAAAGAAGGGGTGTATGTACTCGTGTTTATACCACCACTCCTAAAAAGCCAAACTCAGCAATGAGAAAAGTGGCTAGGGTTAGGTTAACCAATCAAAAAGAAGTGAATGCGTACATCCCTGGTGAAGGTCACAACCTACAAGAACACTCAATAGTGTTGATTAGGGGTGGAAGAGTTAAAGATTTACCCGGTGTGAGATATCACATCATCAGGGGAGCATTGGATACTGCCGGTGTAAACGGACGTACTCAAAGAAGATCAAAATACGGAGCAAAAAGACCTAAGAAATAAAATAAGATGAGGAAAGCAAAACCAAAAAAACGATATATTCTTCCAGATCCTAAGTTTGGGGATACTTTGGTAACAAAGTTTGTGAACTACCTTATGGTGGATGGAAAGAAAAGTATTGCTTACAGCATTTTCTATGATGCATTAAGTATGGTAGAAGAAAAAACAAAAGAGAACGGATTGGAAGTTTGGAAAAAAGCTTTATCCAATATTTCTCCTGCTGTTGAAGTGAAAAGTAGAAGGGTTGGTGGAGCAACATTTCAAGTGCCTCTTGAGGTTCGTCCTGAAAGAAAGATTTCATTGGGAATCAAATGGATGATCACTTTCGCACGAAAAAGAGGTGAAAAAACCATGACCGAACGTTTAGCCGGTGAAGTCATCGCTGCTTCCAAAGGTGAAGGAGCTGCTATCAAAAAGAAGGATGATACGCACAGAATGGCTGAAGCAAATAAAGCATTTTCTCATTTTAGATTTTAAAAGCTAATTATAATGGCAAGAGATCTCAGACTAACACGTAATATAGGTATCGCAGCTCATATCGATGCCGGAAAAACTACTACTACAGAAAGGATTTTATACTATACTGGTGTAAGTCACAAATTAGGAGAGGTTCATGATGGTGCGGCCACTATGGACTGGATGGAACAGGAGCAAGAAAGAGGGATTACAATTACTTCTGCCGCGACAACTGTTTTCTGGCCTTACAAAGACGAAGAGTATCATATTAATATTATTGATACTCCAGGTCACGTTGATTTTACTGTAGAAGTAAACAGATCATTAAGAGTTTTGGATGGTTTAGTTTTCTTGTTTAGTGCGGTTGATGGTGTTGAACCTCAATCTGAAACTAACTGGAGACTGGCTGACAATTATAATGTTTCTAGGCTTGGTTTTGTTAATAAAATGGACCGAGACGGAGCAGACTTCTTAAACGTGTGTAAGCAAGTTAAGGAAATGTTAGGTACTAAGTCAGTTCCTTTACAATTACCTATCGGTGCAGAGGGTAATTTTAAAGGTGTTGTTGATTTAGTTGAAATGAAAGCCTTTGTTTGGAATGATGAAGATCAAGGGATGACATGGGAAGAGATAGAAATACCTGCAGATATGCAAGATGAGGTGAGCGAATATCGCGAGCACTTATTAGAATCTGTTGCAGAGTATGATGAGTCTTTAATGGAGAAATACTTTGAAGATCCTGAATCTATTACTAGAGATGAAGTAATCGCTGCTTTAAGAGCTGCTACTTTAGATTTAGCTTTTGTTCCGATGTTATGCGGTTCAGCATTCAAAAATAAAGGAGTTCAAACTTTATTGAACTATGTAATGGAATTATTACCTTCTCCATTAGATAGAGATAATATTGTTGGGACAAATCCTGATACAGATGAGAAAACAAGTAGAAAACCGACTTCTGAAGATCCTTTCGCAGCTCTAGCATTTAAGATTGCTACGGATCCATTTGTTGGACGCTTATGCTTTGTTAGGTCTTATTCTGGAACATTAGATTCTGGTTCTTATGTGTTTAACACAAGAACTAATAAGAAAGAAAGAATTTCAAGAATCTTCCAAATGCACGCAAACAAACAAAACCAAATTGATACGCTTCATGCTGGTGATATTGCTGCAGTTGTAGGGTTTAAAGATATTAAGACAGGTGATACGCTTTGTAACGAGAAACATAAAATTGTTCTTGAATCAATGACATTCCCTGAGCCAGTTATCGGTTATGCTATCGAACCTAAGACTCAAGCCGATGTGGATAAAATGGGTATGGCGATTGCAAAATTGGTAGAGGAAGATCCAACTTTATTGGTAAATACAGATGAAGAAACTGGTCAGACAATCCTAAGAGGAATGGGAGAGTTGCACTTGGATATCATCATGGATCGTTTGAAAAGAGAATTTAAAGTTGATATTAATCAAGGTGCTCCTCAGGTTGCTTACAAAGAAGCTATATCGAGCTTAGTAGATCACAAAGAGGTTTATAAGAAGCAATCAGGTGGTAAAGGTAAGTTTGCTGATATCGTATTTAAATTGTCTCCTGCTGAACCAGATGAAAAAGGTGAAATTCAACCTGGTTTGCAATTCGATAATAAAATCACTGGCGGTGTAATTCCTAAGGAATTTATTCCGGCAATTCAAAAAGGATTTACTGAGGCAATGTCAAATGGTCCTTTAGCTGGATATCCTATTGAGGCAATGAAAGTTGAATTATATCATGGTAGTTTCCATGATGTCGATTCAGATGCTTTATCTTTTGAGTTGGCAGCAAGAATTGGTTTTAAAGAAGCAGCTAAGAAGGCAGGACCTCAATTGTTAGAGCCTGTGATGAAGGTGGAAGTTCTTACTCCAGAAGAATACACTGGCCCTGTTACAGGCGATTTAAATAAAAGAAGAGGTTTGATGAAAGGGATGGATCCTAAAGGTGCTGCTCAGGTAATTAGAGCTGACGTTCCATTGTCTGAATTATTTGGATATGTTACTGACTTAAGAACCATTAGTTCTGGTAGAGCGACTGCATCCTTAACTTTTTCACACTATGACCCAGTTCCTCGAAATATTGCGGATGAAGTTATTGCAAAATCAAAAGGGGAGACTGTTAAATAATTAGGAATCATGAATCAAAAAATTAGAATAAAGTTAAAATCATACGATCACAATTTAGTAGACAAGTCTTCTGAGAAAATTGTGAGAGCTGTAAAGACAACAGGTGCAGTAGTGAGTGGTCCTATTCCTTTGCCTACTGAAAAAGAGATTTTTACAGTATTGCGTTCACCGCATGTGAATAAAAAATCACGTGAACAATATCAATTGTGTACTTTCAAAAGATTGGTTGATATTTATTCAAATAGTGCGAAAACCGTTGATGCTTTAATGAAACTTGAGCTTCCTAGTGGAGTTGATGTAGAGATTAAGGTGTAATTGTACAATATTAAAAATGAGAAAACCAATGGTCTGTGAATCATTGGTTTTTCTTTTTTAGAATTTAGTATTTTTTAGTGTTGTAAGTTTTGTAGCTTATAATATTTTACTAACTTTGCAGTCCTTTCGGGAAAAGCTACGGTAAAACCCGTTTAAAGGTTGTTAATCAAACTTAATAATGTCTGGAATAATAGGAAAAAAAATCGGAATGACTAGTATCTACGGTGTCGATGGACGAAATGTCGCATGCACGGTGATAGAGGCTGGTCCTTGTGTGGTTACACAAGTAAAAAAAGAGGAGACCGATGGTTATTCTGCTATTCAATTGGGCTATGACGAGCGCAAGGAGAAGAATACACCAAAAGCATTGCAGGGGCATTTTAAAAATGCTCAAACAACGCCTAAGAAGAAACTAGCTGAGTTTCGTGAATACGAAGGTTACGACACTTTCGTGGATAACTATAGTTTAGGTCAGACAGTGACCATCAGCGATGTTTTTGAAGAAGGTGATTTTGTTGATGTTGCAGGTTCTTCCAAAGGTAAAGGATTCCAAGGTGTTGTAAAACGTCATGGTTTCGGTGGGGTTGGTCAAGCGACTCACGGTCAACATAATAGACAAAGAGCACCGGGTTCGATCGGTGGTGCTTCTTATCCGGCAAGAGTATTTCCGGGTATGCGTATGGCTGGTAGAACAGGTGGGGAGAGAGTTAAGAACACCAACTTAAAGGTGTTGAAGATTATCCCTGAGAAGAACTTACTATTAGTAAGTGGGTCAATACCAGGTGCTAAAAATTCATTTGTAATAATAGAGAAATAAAGATGGAGCTTTCAATTTTAAAACATACAGGCGAAGACACCGGAAGAAAAGTTTCTTTATCGGATGCCATCTTTGATATAGAGCCAAATGATCACGCTATTTATTTAGATGTGAAACAGAAAATGGCTAATGCGAGACAAGGAACGCATAAATCTAAAGAGAGAGCGGAAATTTCTGGGTCAACTAGGAAAATCAAAAAGCAAAAAGGTACTGGTACTGCACGTGCTGGTAGTATTAAGTCACCGATCTTTAAAGGTGGTGGTAGAGTATTCGGACCAAGACCAAAAGACTACAGCTTCAAATTAAATAAAAAGTTAAAAGCAGTTGCTAGAAAATCGGCTTTAACTTATAAAGCAAAGGATCAGATGATTTCTGTATTAGAGGGATTCACTTTTAATGAAGTGAAAACTAAGAACTATACGGAAATGCTGAACAAATTGTCTTTGGATAATAAAAAGACACTTTTGGTTCTTCCGGAGGTAGATAAAAACATTGTTTTGTCTGGAAGAAATATTAGGAATACGCAAGTAACTACAGTTGATTCATTAAATACGTATGATGTACTTCATGCTGATCAGTTGCTTTTCGTTGAAGGTTCTTTAGAGAAAATTGAAAACTTATTTAAGTAAAAGATATGAGCGTTTTAGTTAAACCATTAGTAACGGAAAAAGTCTCAGCCCTCAACGAAAAAGGTAAATATGGATTTGTTGTAGATATCAATGCAAACAAAATCCAAATTAAAGCTGAGGTTGAAAAAACTTACGGTGTAAATGTAGAGAGTATAAATACCATGAAATATTTGGGAAAGCAGAAATCTCGTTACACTAAGTCTAGGATTCTTACTGGAAGAAAGCCTAGTTTCAAAAAAGCAATTGTAACTGTAGCAGAAGGAGAGGTAATCGATTTCTACAGCGAAATTTAATGATCTGAAAAATGGCAGTTAAAAAATTAAGACCAGTTACAGCTGGACAAAGATATAGGTTAGCACCGGTTTATACCGAGCTTAGCAAGGTGGCTCCCGAAAAGTCATTGTTGGCTCCAAGTAAAAAATCAGGTGGAAGAAACAATTCAGGACGGATGACTATGCGCTACTTAGGTGGTGGGCATAAGCAGAGTTTGAGGATTGTTGACTTTAAAAGGAATAAGTTTAACATTCCTGCTAAAGTAGCTACTTTAGAGTATGATCCAGGAAGAACAGCTTTTATTGCATTGTTGCATTATGCTGATGGAGAGAAAAGATACATCTTGGCTCCCAATGGGTTGAAAGTAGGAGATAGCATTGTTTCAGGTAAAGGCATAGCACCAGAAGTGGGAAATGCATTACCATTATCGGATATACCTTTGGGTACCATTATCCATAATATTGAAATTAAGCCTGGTGCAGGTGGTGCTATGTCAAGAAGTGCAGGTTCTTATGCTCAATTGTTGGCCAGAGATGGTAAATATGCGACTTTGAAATTGCCTTCTGGTGAGATGAGATTGGTTTTAGCTACATGCATGGCCACAGTGGGAACTGTGTCAAATGCGGATCACATGATTGTGAAATTAGGTAAGGCTGGTCGTAAACGGTGGTTGGGAAGAAGACCTAGAACAAGAGCAGTTGTTATGAACCCAGTTGATCACCCGATGGGTGGTGGTGAAGGTAGAGCCTCAGGCGGTCACCCACGATCAAGAAAAGGTTTATTGGCTAAAGGTTTAAAAACCAGAACGCCTAAGAAATATTCCAATAAATTAATTATCGGTAAAAAGAAATAATAGATGGCTAGATCATTAAAAAAAGGACCTTATATCGACTTTCGTCTTGAGAAGAAAGTTGATAACATGAATGACTCCGGTAAGAAATCGGTTATCAAAACTTGGTCAAGAAGATCTATGATTTCTCCTGATTTTGTTGGTCATACTTTTGCAGTACATAACGGGAATAAGTTTATTCCAGTATATGTAACTGAAAACATGGTAGGACATAAACTAGGTGAATTTTCACCGACCAGAAATTTCAGGGGTCATATAAACAAAAAAGATAAAGGTAAGAGATAATGGAAGCAATAGCTAAATTAAATAACGTACCTACTTCTCCTAGAAAAATGAGGATGGTAGTGGATCTTATCAGAGGAGAAAAAGTGAATCGTGCTTTGAACATTTTAAAGTTTGAATCTAAGCATGGTGCTGCTAGAATTGAGAAATTATTGCTTTCTGCAATTGCCAACTGGCAACAAGCAAATCCTGAACTTGATCTTGAAGATGCGGATTTATTTGTAAAGTCTGTTCAAGTTGATGGTGGTAGGGTTTTGAAAAGATTAAGACCTGCCCCTCAAGGTAGAGCTCATAGAATTAGAAAAAGATCAAACCATGTAACTTTGATTGTTGACAGTGCTGCGGACAAAGCGGTATTGGCTGAATCTGATAACGCTGAAAATAAATAACAATGGGACAGAAAGTTAATCCAATAGGTTTTCGTTTAGGAATTGTTCGTGGTTGGGAATCCAACTGGTACGGAGGAAAAGGCTTGTCTTTTTCTGACAAACTAATCGAAGATCAAAAGATAAGAGAATATATATTAGCTCGTATTCCTAAAGGAGGAATCTCTAAGATTGTTATCGAAAGAACTTTAAAAAGAATCACTTTAACAGTTCATACTGCTAGGCCAGGTGTTGTAATCGGAAAAGGTGGTAGTGAAGTAGATAAGCTAAAAGAAGAGCTTAAAAAATTAACTGGCAAAGATGTTCAGATAAATATTTTTGAGATCAAGCGTCCGGAGTTAGATGCTAAATTAATTGGTGAATCTATTGGTCAGCAGTTAAAAGCAAGAATTTCCTACAGGAGAGCAATGAAGCAAGCAATTGCTTCAGCAATGAGGGTAGGTGCTCAAGGGATAAAAGTTAAAGTTTCAGGTCGTTTAGGCGGTGCTGAAATGGCACGTACCGAAATGTACAAAGAAGGAAGAATTCCTTTGCATACTTTAAGGGCGGATATCGACTATGAAACAACTCATGCGCACACAATATATGGAACTATTGGTGTAAAAGTATGGGTTTTCAAAGGAGAGGTTTTCGGCAAGAGAGACTTGTCGCTGAATGTTGGGGCAGGTACTCCTGGAAAAGGTGGTGGCCCGGCTAATAATAGAAGAAGTGAACGTCCTAAAAGAAAGCGTAAGTAATCGCTTTCTTGGTTAAAAAATATTTGAGAAATGTTACAGCCAAAGAGAACAAAATTTAGGAAAAAGCAAAAGGGAAGAGTAAAAGGTATTGCTCAAAGAGGGCATAGAATTGCTTTCGGTAGTTTTGCTTTGAAGTCACTGGAGCCGGGTTGGATTACCAGTAGACAAATAGAGGCCGCAAGGATTGCCATGACTAGGGCGATGAAGAGGCAAGGTCAGGTTTGGATTAGGATTTTCCCAGACAAACCTATAACGAAGAAACCTGCAGAGGTTCGTATGGGTAAAGGTAAAGGGGCGCCAGAATATTGGGTAGCTACCGTTAAACCTGGAACCATTATGTTTGAAGCTGGTGGTGTACCGATGGATTTAGCTAAAGAAGCTTTAAGATTGGCAGCACAAAAATTGCCGGTTAAAACCAAATTTTCAGTAAGAAGGGACTATGCAGAAAACCCTATTGTAATATGAAAAACGCTGATATAAAGAAATTATCCATTGACGAGCTCAATGAGAATATTAAAGTTGAAGGACAAAAGCTTCATAAGTTGAAGTTTGCACATGCGATCTCTCCTATAGAGAATCCTATGCAGATAAGAGATACTCGTAAGAATATTGCTCGTTTGCAGACTGAACTAAGAAGTAAAGTACTTGCTAAATAATTGCTAAGATGGAAAGAAACCTTAGAAAGGAAAGAGTAGGGTTAGTTGTAAGTAACAAAATGGATAAGTCCATTACCGTTTCTGTAGAAAGAAAGGTTAAACACCCTATGTATGGTAAATTCGTAAAGAAAAACACCAAATTCATGGCTCATGATGAGGCTAATGATTGTACGATTGGCGATACTGTCAAAATACAAGAAACGCGGCCGTTGAGCAAGAATAAAAAATGGAGATTAGTAGAAATCGTAGAAAGAGCTAAATAACCATGATACAACAAGAATCAAGATTAAGTGTAGCGGATAATAGTGGTGCCAAAGAGGTATTGTGTATCCGTGTATTGGGTGGTACCAAAAGAAGGTATGCCTCCATTGGTGATAAAGTGATTGTAACTGTAAAGTCTGCTCTTTCTTCAAGTAATTTGAAAAAAGGTACTGTTTCTAGAGCCGTGATTGTACGGACTAAGAAAGAGGTGAGAAGAAAAGATGGTTCATATATTCGCTTCGAAGATAATGCTGCTGTATTATTGAATCCTAATGATGAGCCAAGAGGTACTCGTATCTTTGGCCCTGTTGCAAGAGAGTTGCGTGAAAAGCAATTCATGAAAATTGTTTCTTTAGCACCTGAAGTATTATAATATTATGGAGAGGAGAAAAAATAAACAAAGGAAATTTCACATACGCAAAGGCGACACTGTAAAAGTCATAGCCGGTAACGCAAAAGGTAAAACTGGAAAAGTGTTAGAAATGCTAGGTGAAAAAGATAGAGCTATCGTTGAAGGTGCAAATATTGTTACTAAACATAACAAACCTTCTGCTAATAGTCCTCAAGGTGGTATTGATAAGATTGAAGCGCCTATCCACATCAGTAATTTGATGTTGGTTGATCCAGCTACAGCTGATGCTACTAGAAGCGGACGTAAGCTAGACGAAAACGGTAAATTACAAAGATATTCAAAAAAAACGGGGGAGGTAATCAAAAATGGCTAATCCAAGATTAAAAGAATTATATCTGGGTGAAATAATTCCCGCTTTGAAAGAGAAGTTTCAATATAGCTCTGCTATGGAAGTTCCTAAACTTACTAAAATAGTAATCAATAAAGGAATCGGAGCAGCAACTGCAGATAAGAAGCTAGTAGATACTGGTGTCGAAGAATTGACTATGATAACTGGTCAAAAAGCAGTACCGACATATGCTAAAAATTCAATCTCTAACTTTAAGTTAAGAGAAGGGATGCCGATCGGAGCTAAAGTAACGCTTAGAGGCGAAAAAATGTACGAGTTTTTGGATAGATTATTGTCTGTATCATTGCCTCGTGTACGTGATTTCCAGGGTGTAAAAGACAAAGGTTTTGACGGAAGAGGAAATTATACTCTTGGTGTTAAAGAACAGATTATTTTTCCAGAAATTAGTATTGACAAAGTTTCTACTATTTCAGGTATGGATATAACATTTGTAACCACTGCCAATACGGATGAAGAAAGCTATGAATTGTTGAAAGCTTTCGGAACTCCATTTGCAAGTAAAAACAATCAATAATTATGGCTAGAAAAGCAGTAATTGCCAGAGAAAAGAAGAGAGAAAGACTTGTCGCTAAATTTGCAGCCAAAAGAGCTGAGCTAAAAGCTAATGGCGACTATGAGGCTTTAGATAAATTGCCAAAAAATGCATCTCCAGTAAGATTGCACAACAGATGTAAACTTACAGGTCGTCCAAAAGGGTATATGCGTAAATTTGGGATATCAAGGGTAACGTTCCGTGAAATGGCTTCACAAGGGAAGATACCAGGTGTGACCAAAGCAAGTTGGTGATTTTTAAAATTTTATTTTTATAAACAAATTAATTTCTTAACTTTGCACGCCTGTTTCGGCAGAGCAAGTAGAAATTATAATTAATTAAGAGATGGTAACTGATCCAATAGCTGATTTTCTTACAAGGGTTCGTAATGCTATAAAAGCAAATCACCGAATCGTAGAAGTACCGGCATCAAACTTGAAAAAGAGTATGACCAAGGTGCTTCATGAAAAAGGTTATATCCTGAATTATAAATTTGAGGAGAATAACGGGCAAGGTAATATTAAAATTGCTTTGAAATATGATCCTGAAACAAAAACTCCAGCTATAACCAATTTGGAGAGAGTTTCAAAACCAGGGTTGAGAAAGTACTCTGATTCTGAAAATCTACCAAGGGTGTTAAATGGTTTAGGTGTTGCGATTATGTCGACATCGAAAGGAGTTATTACTGACAAAGAGGCAAGATCGCTGAAAGTTGGTGGTGAAGTATTGTGCTACGTATATTAAAGAATAGAAATGTCACGAATAGGTAAAAGTCTTATAAATCTACCTCAAGATGTAACACTTGAAATTGCTAAAGATAATTTAGTGACGGTAAAGGGTTCAAAGGGTACTCTAACACAGCAAGTAGATCCTGCTATTTCTGTTAAAAATACTGACGGAGTAATAGCACTTGAACGAGCTACGGAGTCAAAAAGACATAAAGCAATGCACGGTTTGTACAGAGCTTTGTTGAATAATATGGTTACTGGTGTTTCAGAAGGCTTTAAAAAGCAATTGGAACTTGTAGGTGTTGGTTACAAAGCGACCGTACAGGGTAATGTATTAGAGTTGAACGTAGGGTATTCTCACAGCATATTATTAGGGTTGCCTGATGAAGTTAAAGCTACTGCTGAAACTGTAAAAGGTCAAAATCCTGTGGTAACTTTAGAGAGTTATGACAAACAATTAATTGGACAAGTAGCCGCTAAAATTAAGTCCCTACGTACTGTAGAACCTTACAAAGGTAAAGGAATTAGGTTTGTTGGTGAACAAGTTAGACGTAAAGCAGGTAAAACTGCCGCTAAATAATATTTAAAATGGCTATTAGTAAACAAAATAGACGAGCTCGAATCAAATTAGGTATTCGTAGAAAGATATCTGGAACTACTGGAACACCTCGTTTGTCGGTATTTAAAAGTAACCGTGCCATTTATGCACAAGTAATCGATGATTTGAAAGGTCATACTTTAGTTGCTGCAAATTCACTTGAACTTGGTGCTAAAAGTAATGCTGATATCGATACGGCTTCAAAAGTAGGTGAAACACTTGCCCAAAGAGCAAAAGATGCAGGCATCGAATCAATTGTATTTGATAGAGGTGGTTACAGATTTCATGGTAGAGTAAAAGCATTGGCTGACGGTGCTCGTAAAGGTGGCTTAAAATTCTAAAAATATGTCTCAGAGTAATATAAAATCTGTAAGAGCAAGCGAAATCGAACTGAAGGAGAAAGTAGTAGCCATTAAAAGGGTTGCTAAAGTGGTAAAAGGAGGTAGAAGATTTAGCTTCTCTGCAATCGTAGTTGTAGGAGATGGTAATGGTGTTGTTGGTTATGGCTTAGGTAAAGCTAATGAAGTGACCGATGCTATTACTAAAGGAATTGATGATGCTAAGAAGAATTTGGTGAAAGTTCCAATCTTAAAAGGTACTGTTCCTCATGAGCAAATTGGCAAATACAGTGGTGGATTTGTGTTGGTTAAACCAGCCTCTCCAGGTACTGGAGTAATTGCTGGAGGTGCAATGCGTGCTGTATTTGAAAGTGCTGGTGTTCATAACGTATTAGCTAAGTCTAAAGGCTCTTCGAATCCGCATAACGTAGTGAAAGCTACTTTCGATGCACTACTTAAATTGAGAGATCCATTTACGGTAGCTAAAGATAGAGGAATTGCACTTTCTAACGTATTTAACGGGTAATTACAATGGCGAAGAAAATTAAGGTAACACAAACCAGAAGTGTAATAGGTAGACCTAAAAATCAAAAGCTGACGATAGAGGCTTTGGGTTTAGGAAGAATTAATAAAACTGTGACTAAAGATTCAACACCTCAGATTGAAGGTATGTTGAAGAAGGTAGCTCACTTAGTTAATGTAACTGAAGGATAAGATGAAATTACATACATTAAAACCAGCAGAAGGTTCTATTAAAAATAGAAAGCGTATTGGTAGAGGTCAGGGTTCTGGTGCTGCCGGTACTGCAGGTAGAGGTCATAAGGGTGCGAAATCTAGAAGTGGATACTCTTCAAAACAAGGTTTTGAAGGTGGTCAGATGCCATTGCAAAGAAGAGTTCCTAAATTTGGTTTCAATAACTTCAATAGAGTAAGCTATAAGGCGATAAACTTAAGTGATCTTCAGATCTTACAAGAGAAATATAGTGTTGATACTATTGATTTAGATTTGTTGAAGAGCAAAGGACTTGTTGCTAAAAATGACTTGGTTAAAATTTTAGGAAACGGAACCTTAAAAGCTAAATTGAATGTTACTGCTAATGCGTTTTCAAAGACTGCGTTAGAGGCAATCGAGAAAGCTGGAGGAACTGCATCAAAAATATAATATGAATCGTTTTTTTTCTACCATAAAGAATATTTTCTCCATTGAGGAGCTTAGAGATAGGATTTTAAATACCATTGGGTTTTTAATCATTTTTCGTTTAGGCTCCTTTGTGGTATTGCCGGGAGTGGATCCTTCCAAATTATCAGGTGACGCACAAGGTATATTCGGCCTTTTAGATACAATCTTAGGTGGCGCATTCTCGAATGCATCCATTTTTGCATTAGGTATCATGCCATATATTTCGGCAAGTATAGTGATACAGTTATTAACAGTAGCTGTTCCATACTTTCAGAAAATGCAGAAGGAAGGGGAATCTGGTAGAAAGAAGATTACTCAGATCACTAGGGTATTGACCATTGCTATCACTTTTGTACAAGGTGTTAGTTATGTTGCTGGAACTATTCCAACTGAAGCGATTATGATGAGTCAAACTTTCTTCACTTTTACTTCTGTTATTGTTCTAACATCAGGTACAATATTTTGTATGTGGTTGGGTGAAAAGATTACAGATAAGGGGATTGGGAATGGTATTTCAATGTTAATTATGATCGGAATCATATCGAGATTCCCTGGGTCAATAGTTGCTGAAGCTATTTCGTTAGGAATGAGTGGTCTGTTATTCTTTATTCTTGAAATCGTAGCATTGTTCTTTGTCGTGATGGTAACAGTTATGCTAGTCCAAGCTACAAGAAGAATACCTGTTCAATATGCAAAACAGGTAGTAGGTGGAAGAGTGTATGGCGGTCAACGTCAATATATTCCACTAAAAGTTAATGCTTCTGGAGTAATGCCAATTATCTTTGCACAATCATTAATGTTTTTGCCTGCTTTGTTAGCAAACCTTTGGGCAGATGATAGCGACACAGCCGCATATATAGGAACCGTGTTTTCTGATTTCCAAAGCTGGCAATACAATCTTACATTTGCACTTTTAATTATTGTTTTTACATTTTTGTATACAGCGATAACTATTAATCCGAGTCAAATTGCGGATGATATGAAAAGAAATGGTGGTTTTGTTCCAGGCATTAAGCCAGGAAAAGAGACATCTGACTTTATAGATAATATTTTAACGAAGATTACTTTACCAGGCTCAATATATTTGGCACTTATTGCAATTTTACCTGCGTTTGTTGCAAGAGCTGGGGTTGGTACTCAGTTTTCTCAATTCTTTGGTGGAACATCGTTGATTATTATGGTCGGGGTTATTTTAGATACCCTGCAGCAGATTGAGAGTTACTTACTGATGCGTCATTATGAAGGTATGATGAAATCAGGTAAGGTAAAAGGAAGTTCATCACAAAGAACAGCAGTAGCTTAATTCAAGAATTATGGCAAAACAAAGTTCAATAGAGCAAGATGGAACAATAACAGAAGCGTTATCAAACGCTATGTTTAGAGTAGAATTAAGTAATGGTCATGAGGTTATAGCTCATATTTCCGGTAAGATGAGAATGAATTATATTAAGATTCTTCCCGGAGATAAGGTTAAATTGGAGATGTCTCCTTATGATCTTACAAAAGGTAGAATAGTATACAGATACAAATAAAAAGATTATGAAAGTTAAAGCTTCAATCAAAAAGAGAAGTGTTGATTGTAAAGTTGTCCGTAGAAACGGTAAGCTTTATGTGATCAACAAAAAGAATCCACGTTTCAAACAAAGACAAGGGTAATTATGGCAAGAGTTTCCGGAGTAGATATTCCTGATAATAAAAGGGGAGTTATATCATTGACCTATATTTTTGGTCTTGGTAAGAGTTCAGCGGCTAAGATATTAGAAATGGCTGGCGTAGATGCTGATAAAAAAGTAAGTGAATGGACTGATGATGAGGCTAACAGTGTTAGGACTGCCATTAGTGAGAACTTCAAAACTGAAGGTGTCTTAAAGTCTGAGGTGCAAATGAGCATCAAAAGATTGTTGGACATAGGATGTTATAGAGGTTTACGTCACAGAAAAGGCCTTCCGTTAAGAGGACAGAGAACAAAGAATAACTCTCGTACCCGTAAAGGAAAGAGGAAGACTATTGCAAATAAAAAGAAAGCTACTAAGTAATCATTAGATCATGGCTCAAAAGAGAAAAGATAAAGCTAAAAAAAGAGTTGTTAATGTTGAGGCTATTGGACAAGCACATATCAGGGCTTCATTCAATAACATCATTATTTCATTGACAAACTCTACAGGTCAAGTTATTTCCTGGGCGTCTGCCGGAAAAATGGGGTTCAAAGGTTCTAAAAAGAACACTCCGTATGCTGGCCAAGTTGCAGCTCAAAATGCTGCACAAACTGCCTATGATTTAGGCCTTAGAAAAGTAGAGGTTTACGTTAAAGGACCTGGAGCAGGTAGAGATTCTGCTATTAGGACTATACAAAATACAGGTATTGAAGTAACGATGATCAAGGATGTTACTCCATTACCTCATAATGGATGTCGTCCACCTAAAAGACGTAGGGTTTAATTCATCGCTTAAGTAATTAAAGAAAATGGCAAGATATAAAGGACCAAAATCCAAAATTGCAAGAAGGTTTAACGAACCTATTTTTGGTGCAAGTAAAGCATTATCCAAGAAAGCTTATCCTCCAGGCCAACATGGCAGAGGAAGACGTAGAAAACAGTCGGAATATGCTGTTCAGCTTATGGAGAAGCAAAAAGCTAAATATACATACGGTGTATTAGAAAGACAATTTGCTAATTTATTCGACAAGGCTTCAAGAAAGAAAGGTATTACTGGAGAGGTTTTGCTTCAGTTATTGGAGAGCAGATTGGATAACGTTGTGTTTAGGTTAGGAATTGCTCCTACTAGAAGAGCAGCAAGACAGTTGGTAGGTCATAAACATGTTTTGGTTAATGGTGAGATTTTAAATATTCCATCATACCAAGTGAAAGAAGGAGATGTGATTGGCGTTAGAGAGAAATCAAAGTCTCTTGAAGCAGTTACTGACAGTCTTTCATCAAATACAGTATCAAAATATTCTTGGTTAGAATTTGATAAGTCTTCCATGTCTGGGAAATTTGTTAATACGCCACAGAGAGAAGATATTCCGGAGAATATTAATGAGCAACTGATTGTCGAGTTGTACTCAAAATAATAAGTTAATTTAAAGAAATTTTATAATATGTCCATTTTAGCATTCCAAATGCCTGAAAAGGTTGCAATGGAAAAAGCAGATGATTTTCACGGGCTTTTTACATTTAAACCGTTAGAAAAAGGATATGGTGTTACTGTAGGTAATGCCTTAAGAAGAATTTTGTTGTCTTCACTTGAAGGTTATGCTATAACAGGGATCAAAATTCCTGGTGTATTGCATGAGTTTTCTTCAGTGGAAGGTGTTGTTGAGGATGTGTCTGAAGTTATCTTAAACCTGAAAATGGTGAGATTTAAGAAGATAGCGGATGTTGCTGACAACAAGATCAATATTTCTCTTAAGAATATTAAGGAATTCAAGGCAGGTGACATTAATAAATTCACTACAGCTTATGAGATCTTAAACCCTGAGTTGTTGATTTGTCATATGGATGAATCAGTAAATTTTGAGATAGAATTGACTATCGAGAAGGGCAGGGGATATGTTTCTTCTGAGGATAATAAGGTAATGGATCAAGCTACGGATTATATCGCTATCGATTCAATTTTCACTCCTATCAAAAACGTAAAATATAGCGTTGAAAATACTAGGGTTGAACAAAAGACTGATTATGAACAATTAGTCTTAGATATTGAGACAGATGGTAGTATTCATCCAGAAGTTGCTTTAAAAGGAGCAGCAAACATTTTGATTAAGCACTTTATGCTATTCTCTGACCAAAATATGGTATTGGATGCAGGCGGATCTGATGAGCCGGAAGCTGTAGATGAGGAAATGTTGCATATGCGCAAATTGCTAAAAACGGCTCTTAATGATTTAGATCTTTCTGTTAGGGCATATAATTGCTTAAAGGCAGCGGATGTAAAAACATTAGGTGATCTAGTAGCACTTGAGATTTCTGACATGATGAAATTCAGAAATTTCGGGAAGAAATCTTTAGCAGAATTAGAGCAGTTGGTAGCTGATAAAGGGTTAACCTTTGGAATGGATTTATCCAAATACAAACTTGACGAAGAATAAGGACAATGAGACACGGTAAGAAATTTAATCATTTAAGTAGAACTGCTTCACACAGAAATGCGATGTTGTCTAACATGGCTGGGTCTTTAATCCTTTCAAAGAGGATTACTACAACTGTTGCGAAAGCTAAGGCATTAAGGAAGTATGTTGAGCCCTTATTGACCAAATCTAAGGAAGATACAACACATAACAGAAGAGTAGTTTTTTCTTCTTTAAAAAATAAAGAAGTACTTAAAGAGCTTTTTGACGAAGTAGCTACAAAAATTGCTAACAGACCAGGTGGTTATACAAGAATCATCAAATTAGGATCTAGACTTGGTGACGATGCAGAAATGGCATTGATCGAGCTAGTTGATTACAATGAGTTGTTGTTAGGTGGCGAAGCTAAAGAGAAGAAGAAAACTACAAGAAGAAGCCGTAGAGGAAGTGGAGCTAAAGCTACTTCTGCAAAGTCTGAAGATGCTTCTACTGAGTTAAAAGAGGCTAAGGAAAAAGCACCTAAGAAAGAAGCAAAGAAGGAAGATGCTCCTAAAGCTGAAGCCAAAAAGGAGGATGCTCCTAAAGCAGAAGCTAAGAAAGAAGAGAGTCCGAAAGTTGAAGCAAAAAAAGAGGAAACTCCTAAAGCTGAAAAGAAGGAGTCTAAATCTGACGACAAAAAGGATGAAAAAAAAGGAGATGAGTAATCTTTCTCCTAATAGATTTAATAAAAGGGATTGGATATTTATTCAATCCCTTTTTTTTTATTTATTTTTGTCTCGAATAAATTATAGCTCCTATTCATTTTCAATTTCAGAATGATATCTGATGAAGTATAAAAACAAGAACAAAGCAATTTTACTTTTAGAAGACGGAACTGTCTTCCATGGCAAATCAATTGGATTTTCAGGCACTAAGGGTGGAGAAATCTGTTTTAACACCGGGATGACCGGTTACCAAGAGGTATATACTGATCCTTCTTACTATGGGCAGATTATGGTGAATACCAATGCTCACATCGGTAACTATGGTGTCCATCCTGAAGAATCGGAATCTGATAGTCCCAAAATTTTCGGGGTGGTGATTAACGCATTTTCTGATGATTATAGTAGAGGTCAAGCAGTTGACAATTTAAATAATTATCTTGTAGGACATGAAATCCCTGGAATCTGCGATGTTGATACCCGAAAAATCGTGAGGCACATTCGAAATAAAGGGGCCATGAATGCCATTATTTCATCAGAAATCTCAGATCTGGAAGAGTTGCAGAGAGAATTAGACAAAGTGCCTTCTATGGAAGGACTAGAACTTTCTTCCTTTGTAAGCACAAAAGAAGCATATGAAATCGGGACAGATGATGGGATCAAACTTGCTGTTTTGGATTATGGTATTAAAAGCAGCATTTTGAAGCAATTAGTTGATAGAGGATTTAGATGTAAAGTATTTCCTTCAGATACCGATTTTCAAGATACTGAAGGATGGAATCCGCAAGCATATTTCCTGTCAAATGGACCTGGTGATCCTGCAGTGATGACTAATGCTATCAATAATAGCAAACAAATCATTGAAAGTGGCAAACCATTATTTGGTATTTGTCTTGGACATCAACTAATTGCCTTAGCTAATGGTATAAAGACCTTCAAGATGCATAACGGACATAGGGGTCTAAATCAGCCTGTTTTTAATAAGGAATCAGGAAGAAGTGAGGTGACTTCTCAAAATCACGGCTTTAGTGTAGTTACTGAGGATGTTGAGAATTCTGACTTGGTTGTTTCCACACATATTAATTTAAATGATAATACGGTTGAAGGGTTGAGGATGAAAGATAAAAAGGTGTTTTCCGTGCAATATCATCCCGAATCATCACCTGGGCCACATGACTCTAGATATTTATTCGACCAATTTATTTCATTAATCAACTAATAAAACTATGAGTATAATAGAAAACATTCACGCAAGACAAATATTGGATTCACGAGGGAATCCTACAGTAGAGGTAGAAGTTTTTACCTCTAATGGAGGTTTTGGAAGAGCGGCAGTTCCATCTGGAGCAAGTACTGGAATTCATGAAGCTGTAGAGTTAAGAGATAAAGATAAGTCCATTTTCATGGGCAAAGGTGTTTTGAAAGCTGTTGATAATGTTAATGGCGCAATTGCAGAAGAGCTAATTGGTTTTTCTGTTTTTGAGCAAAATCTTATCGACAAGATCATGATCGAATTAGATGGAACTGATAATAAAGCAAAGCTGGGTGCTAATGCTATTTTGGGAGTATCAATGGCATGTGCCAAAGCTGCCGCTCAACTTTCAGGACAATCATTGTATAGATACATTGGAGGCGTTAATGCAAATACATTACCAGTCCCGATGATGAATATTTTAAACGGTGGAAGTCATGCTGACAATAAAATTGACTTTCAGGAATTTATGGTAATGCCTGTTAATGCTGAATCGTTTTCTGAAGCATTAAGAATGGGAACTACTGTTTTTCACCATTTAAAGGAAGTATTGAAAAGCAAGGGATTATCTACCAATGTGGGTGATGAAGGTGGTTTTGCTCCAAATATCGAGTCAAATGAGCAAGCTATAGAAGTTGTTTTGACGGCAATCGAAAAGGCAGGATATAAACCAGGAGAAGATATCTTTATTGCATTAGATGCTGCCGCTTCAGAATTCTATGATGAAGGCAAGAAGAAATATGTGTTTGAAAGCACTGGTGAAGAGTTAACTTCGGAAGAGATGGTTGCTTATTGGAAGAGATGGACAGATAAATATCCGATTCTATCTATTGAGGATGGAATGCAAGAAGATGATTGGGAAGGTTGGGAAAAACTTACCCGTGAAATAGGTAGAACTGTTCAATTGGTTGGCGATGACTTATTTGTTACCAATACTAAAAGATTACAAAGAGGAATCGATGAGAAGATTGGTAATTCTATCTTAATTAAAGTAAATCAGATTGGTACTTTGACGGAAACTATCAATGCCATCAGAATGGCGGATAAAGCATCTTATAAAAATATAATTTCTCACCGTTCTGGAGAAACTGAAGACACCTTCATTGCTGATTTAGCAGTGGCTATGGGTTCTGGTCAAATCAAAACTGGTTCTGCTTCTCGTTCAGATAGAATGGCAAAATATAATCAATTGTTAAGAATTGAAGAAGAACTAGGAGAAATGGCTTATTTCCCAGGAATCAATTTCTAATTTTTTGATTTATTAATGAAAAGGCTTCCAGTGGTTTCACTGGTAGCCTTTTTTACTTTTAGGCGAATTCACTTTTTTATATTACTTTTAAAGTATTAATTGGTAATGGAGATCATGGATAGAATTCCGAAAATATTTAAAAATTTTTATTTCATAGCTACTGCGACTTTCCTTGTTTGGATGTTATTTATTGACGGAAATGATTTGATTTCGCAATGGAGACTATCCTCTAAATACAATGATTTATTAAAGGAGAAAGAATATTACCAAGAGAAAATCAAAGAGGTAGAGATGGATAGAGAAGGGTTGTTGAGTGATGATGAACTATTGGAAAAATTTGCTCGAGAAAGATACCTGATGAAGAAAGAATCCGAAGATTTATTCGTTATTGTTGAAAAAAAATAACCTTGAAAAAGCAATTCATAAAATTAATTGTAGCTGTAATTATTGGAGTTACCTCTTATCATACTTCTTCAGCACAAAAATATGTTGATGAAAGTTCGGGATTCATGGATCGCTTATATTTCGGTGGGAATTTTGGTCTTCAATTTGGTACTTTTACGCATATAGAAGCTTCACCAATTGTTGGCTACATGATTAATGAGAGGCTTTCAGCTGGTGTTGGTGGAATTTATCAATATTTCAGGGTACGAGGAGGGAATAGAGTTCCTGATTATGAAACCAATATCTATGGTGCAAAGCTATTTGGAAGATATAACTTTTCACAGCAATTATTCGGATACTCGGAATATGAGAATATAAATTTAGATGTTATTTATAATACCTCAAATGGTTATGAGTTAGGCAGGGCATGGGTGCCAGCATTTTTCATAGGCGGTGGCTATTTTCAACCCATCGGAAATAGAGCAGGAGCTACCGTAATGGCCTTGTATAATTTACTTTATGATGTTTCTCGCTCTCCATACAATTCCCCTTTTGTGTTAAGGGTAGGGTTTACAATTTAACTTGTCAATCTTTATTTCTCTGAATAACCGATTTGGAATTGGAAAAAAGAGAAGATTTTTAATGGAAATAGTCTTGATAGTCTATTCCAAACTTTTGTCCTATCTGACTCAAATCTTCCACTACAGTTGGCAATAAAGGAATACCATTCTCTTTTCTTTCTGCACTCATTTCCCTTTCCGGATCTCCCGGAATAAGCACTTTATCATTTTCTCCAGTTGTTTCTGATTTTCTGAATGTCTCAATCCAATTATCCATATGAGATTTAAAATCATCAGCCGGTCGGAAAGCATCTATTCGCATGGCGCCTAAGAAATGACCTAGGCCTTCACCTACAGGATTTTCTTTAAGCGGAAGGAAACTGACAAATGGTGGAGCCCATGGCCCGTAATTGGCGCCAGAGAGCACTGCTGAGAAGATGTCAACTATTGACCCCAGAATATATCCTTTATGACCAGAATGTTCTCTAGAGCCACCTAATGGCAGCATACTACCACCTTTCTTTAAGGCTTCTACATCAGTCGTTCCTTTACCGTCTTTATCCTGTACCCAACCTAGCGGAGCCTCTTGATTTTTCCGCTTTAGTACTTCTAATTTTCCGTTTGCAACAGTGGTAGTTGCAAAATCCGCAACATAAGGTGGTTGATTTTTGGTAGGAATTGCAATTGATATTGGATTAGTTCCCAATAGCCTTTCTTTAGAAAAGGTAGGAGCTACCAACGGACTTGCGTTTGTCATGGACCAGCCAATCATATCTTTTTCTAGAGCCATCATGCTGTGATGACCGGCTATTCCATAATGATTGGAATTCTTAACAGATACCCAGCCTGTGCCTACTTTCTCGGCTTTTTCCATGGCAATTCTCATAGCGAAAGGCGCTACAACCAAGCCCAATCCTTTATCGCCATCAATTACAGCAGTACTGGGCGTTTCATGAATAATTTTTATATTAGGTTTAGCATTAATTCTGCCTTCTTCCCATAATCTAATGTAGCCATGTAATCGGGCGACTCCGTGCGAATCAACCCCTCTTAAGTCGGCATTGACCAAAACCTCGGAAGCTTCCGCAGCCTCATTGCTCGGGCAACCCATTTGAATAAAAACTTCCTTAACGAAATTCTGTAATGAATTATGATCGAATAAATCCATTAGGATAATTTTATTTCATTTGACAATATAGCATCCAATAATCCTTCTTTCAGTGCGTAAGTCGATACTTTAATATCTATAAAATCATTGTTTTCAATCAGAAATTGAATTAAACAAACCGCTACAACAATCATGTCCACACGCATTTCAATCATACCGGGAATTGACATTCTTTCCGCTCTTGTTTTATGAATGATTTCATTAAAAATCTGGTCAAAGTCGTCAAGGTTTAAGGAGAAAGATACATCATCTGGTTTTTCAAGTCCTTTTTCTTGGTAATTGATATCTACCAAGGTGTCAAAAGTACCGGAAGAACCGATCAAATGATGAGGCTGATAGATGTCCATTTTTACTTTAAGTTCAGCCAATTCTTTTCTTAGGAAGTCATCCAGTTTTTCTATGTCTTTTGGTTGGATAGGATCATGTTTATGAAATTTATCCAATAGTCTTTGAGCACCAATTTCAAAACTTTGCATCCAAAAAACTTCTATCTGGTTACAAATGATGAATTCAACGCTTCCACCTCCTATATCCATAATCAAAGCAGGCTCAGCACCAATTTTTAAAGCTTTTTTAACGCCCTGATGGATAAACTTCGCCTCATCCATGCCTGAAATTAATTGAATAGAAATGCCTGTAGCGTCATAAATTCTTGACATGACTTCTTTGCCATTTTCAGCATTACGCATGGCAGATGTGGCACTAGCGAAAATATTTTCCACTTGCAGCTCATTGATTTTATCTTTAAAGTAAAGCATTGTTTTTAGTGCCCGCTCTTCGGCAGATTTGCTGATATTACCTTCGCTTATTCCACCTTCCCCTAACTTCACAGCTATTTTTTCTTTGTGAATAATGTTTTCCTCACCCTTGTCGATTTTTACAACGAGTAAATGAAAAGTATTTGTGCCTAAATCTATAATGGCTATTTTATCCATAGTTGTATACCTGCCTAAAAAACAATGCGCAATATACTATTTAGCGAGCAATTGGCAATTATTATCAGAAGTTCACTTTTTAAATCTTGTAGTTTGGGGTCAATCGCAATCGGTGCTTTATTAATTATTTATAACTTTGTTCATTATTTTTAAAGGTTTTGCGTTTTTTAGAGGTGTATGCGTCAAATTCTGAATTTTCTATTTGTACTTATTATAAGCTCACTATTGACTTCCTGTGTAAACATAGCGTTGAATGCGGATAAATTTTTAGGGAAAAATGAATTAGCCAAAGCTAAAAAGCGAATTGACAAGGCAATAGAAAAGGAACCCGAAAATCCTGCAACACATTTTATGTTGGCCAAATATTTTAGTCATCCCGTTTGGTCTCACGAGGCGGTGGATTCAGCCCATCTTTATATTCAAATGGTAAGGGATACAATGCCTTATTTGGATGTGGAAACAGCAGTTAAATTATCAAAAAAGGGATTGGATAGTACCGCTGTTGCCAAACAGGGGATGATCATAGATAGTTTGGCTTTTGAAAAAGCACTGTCAAAAAATACAGAAGAAGCTTACAACGAGTATCTTGAAAATTATCAATATCTCATTTACAAGACACAGGCAACAGATTTAAGGAATCAGGTAGCTTATACTGATGCTATAGCTCAAAATACCACCCAAGCAGTAAGTGAATTTTTCAGGAAATATCCTGAGGCTCCTCAAGCTCAAAAAGCGAGAAATGTTTTTGAAACGCTTTATTATGAGAAGAAAACACAAAATCAAACTGTAGAGGAGTACAAAGAATATTTAAGCGAAAGGCCTCAATCAGAATTTGCAGAAGAGGCTTCCCTAAAGCTATTAAATATCATAAGCTCCGGAGCGGATGAAATAGATTTTCAACAATTTATTAATGAGTATGGGCAGTTTCAGGCTGCTGAAAAAGCACAAGCAATACTTGATGGATTAAATTTTCAAAAGAGATCACCCGTCTTATTAACTCATAAAAGAGATAGTCTTTATTTTTTTTATGATTTGACAAACGCACAATTACTCACTTTTCAATTTAGTAGTGTTAATCCCGATTCCTGTTTCTTTATCACTAAGCCTTATATTTTAGGTAAAAGAAATGGTGAAAAACGAGCTTATTTAAAAACAGGACAGCAATTAACTGATTTAAATTTTAAATCCATTGATTATTTAGGTAGCGGGTTTTTCAAAATAAATGATTATGGTCGGGAGCAAATCATTGAGCATTTTAGTTTGAACCCTGCTTTGCAACTAAGTGCATTGAACTTCCAAAAGATTAATGATTTCCATTTCGCCAAGAAAGAAACAGATGGCTGGCATTTGGTTTCACTTTTGAATGAGTCTATTTTAAGACAAACCATGGATAGTATTTGGAAGGAAGAGGAGGTGTTCTTTTTTATAAGGGGGGATGATTTGGCAGTGGCCTCTTCTAATGATTTTAGAAAATCAGCCAAAGACGATTTAAAGTCTTTAAGCTTTCTTTATGATGATTACGAATGGATTAGCGATCAGTATTTGAGGTTGTATTCCAATGATTACGAAACGATTTTGGACAAAGAAGGGCAATTAGTTTTCCCCTTGGAAAAAGCCAAGTATGATTATTTTGACCAGTTCTGGATCAAGAATGTTAACAAAAAATATAGTGTATTAGATAGTAATAGAGTCAGTATATATGATCAAAATTTTGATGACTTTAAATATAGATTTGGAATATTGGCATCGAAGAAAGATAGCCTTTGGACAGTTTTTGAGAATGGTGTTACAGGATTTCCGAAATTTCAATATGATTCCGTGAGGTTATTTAATAGTTGGTTGACTTTCGCAACAAAAGATTCATCTCAATATTTATTATTTAGATCAGGAAAAAGAATCAATTTAGAAAAGGGCGAAGGCTTTAAAATTCTAAAAAACTATAATGTAGAATTATCGAATGTGAGCGATCAAATTCGATTTGTACAAGTTACCAACGTGAAGGGATATTCTCAATTATTTAATGGCTTTGGAAAAAAGATTAAAGAAGGAGAAAATCTAAACATCAATATTTTAACTCAACATTTAATTCAAATTCATCAAAACAAAAAGAAGCAACTGATTGATTCTTCAGGTATAGTTATCCCGATTGAGGAGGTGGAGGCTTTTGGAGCTTATGAGAATGGATTGATTCCTATTTTGCAAAAAAGGAAATTCGGGGCATTGATAGTAGATAGTTTGAAACTTATTCCAGCACACTCTCAATCTAAATTAAAAGTGTTCTTGAAGGATTCTCTTTACATTTTCAAGCATGATAATTTATTTGGGATAAGTGATATTTCTGCTAAAATCGTGATCGAAGCCGATTTTGAAGCGATTGATTATTTTAATGATTCCATCGCCATAGTTGAAGAGGAAGGTGAAATTGGGATATTAAATATTTATAGGAATGAGTATTTACATGAGGCGATTGAATCCTTCGAAAAAGTAAGACTTGCAGAAGAAAAATATTTTATCATCCGAAAAAGAGCAGGATATGGAGTGCTTAATCAAAAAGGCGAGGAGGTAATCCCTTTTATCTTCAATGAACTAAAATCCTTTGAAAGCAAAGGAAAGTTCTATTGGCTGGCGGAGCGTAGGCTATCAGAAATAAACTATATTGTTATTGCCTATTTTGATAAGAGAGGTAAAGTATTATTCAAGGAAGGATTGAATTTTGATGATTTTTTGGAAACTGCTTGTGATTAGCGCCTTGCTCCCACACCGGGGAACCCACAGAATGTGGCGAGGGAGTTTTTTTCTTTACCTAAGCTTAATGTAAAAATACTATCATTACTCAGTTCAAATTTTTAATTTGCGTGAAATTTATAATTTGATTTCAATGAAAAGATATATAGTAGGAGCAGCAGCTCTTTTGATTTTGTTTTCATGCCAGCCAGCAGAAAAGCAGCAACAAAAAGTGAGCAAGCCCAAATTGGTAGTAGGTATTGTGATTGACCAATTACGTCATGATTATTTCGAGCGTTATGCCGATAACTTTGGTGAGGATGGTTTTAAGAGATTAGTCTCTCAAGGATTTTATAATCATAATACCCATTACAATTATATTCCAACTTTTACTGGCCCAGGGCATGCCTCAGTTTATACAGGGACTACACCGGCCACACACGGAATAATTGCTAATAATTGGTATGATAAGAATATCAGAACCTCAGTTTATTGTGCGGAAGACACGTCCGTTTATACCATTGGTTCTACTTCAGATGCGGGTTTAATGTCGCCTCACCGCATGTTGAGTACGACAATCACCGATGAGCTGGGATTAGCCACCAATTTCAAATCAAAAGTTGTTGGTATTTCTATTAAAGACAGGGGTTCTATTCTACCAGCAGGACATAATCCAACCGGATCATTTTGGTATGATAAGAGCAACGGACACTTTGTGAGCAGTAGTTATTATGAACAAGAAGAATTACCATCATGGTTAAAAACCTTTAATAATCGCAATTTGGCAGATGAATACTTGAACCAAACTTGGAGTCTTTCTATGCCTTTGGAACAATATACACAATCCACTTCGGATGATATGCCTTATGAAATGACTGTGAGAGGTAAAGATAAGCCGGTATTTCCTTACAATTTGAAGAAGTTGAGAGCCGAAAACGGAAATTTTGCTTTATTGCCCAATACTGCATTTGGTAACACTATTTTAGCCGATTTAGCCATTGCTACGATGGAAGGAGAGGAAATGGGAAAAGACGAAGTAACTGATTTCTTGGCTTTAAGCTTTTCTTCTACTGATTATATTGGTCACGGATTTGGACCACGTTCGGTGGAGGTGCAGGATACCTACATCAAGTTGGATCAGGAGATTACCAGATTATTTGAACACTTAGATCAAGAAGTGGGGAAAGGAAATTATCTGATTTTCGTGACTTCAGACCATGGATGTGCAGAAGTGCCAGAATATTTGCAAGCCAATAAAATTCCTGCCGATCATTATGATGGCAAAGCTTATGTTAAAAATATAGAAAATGCTTTAAATGAAAAATTTGGAGCAGTGGAGTGGATAGAGGATTTTTCCAATGAGCAGTTTTTTTTAAATCATGATTTGATAAAAGAAAAAAAGGTTGACCTGGATGCTATCAGAAAGTTTATAGTAAAGGAATCCTTAAAATTGGAGGGCGTGGCCGAAGCTTATTCCGCCAGTGATATGCAAAGCACGGAATTTACAGAGCACAAAGCTTCAGCCTTGCAAATGGGCTATAACTTTAAACGATCTGGAGATGTATTATTGATATTGGAGCCAGGCTGGTTTTATCAAACTCGCTCAGCAACTACTCATGGCACTGGTTACGCTTATGATACCCACGTTCCGTTAATTTGGTATGGTTCAGGTATCCAAAGGGGTAAATCATATAAGAGGCAGAATATTGATGATATAGCAGTAACGCTAGCTCATATTTTGGGAACAAGTTTACCCAGCGGAGCTACAGGTGATCCTATTCTAGATGTTTTGAAATAGGAGTTGTAGCAACCGTAGAATTAAACGTTTAATATACGTTCAATTCTACAATTAATGGCTTTTCAAAGGCTCTGCAGCTGTTTACAGTTTTTTTATCAGCTAAAATCCATTAGATTGCCTGACATAAGGTATATATAGTCACCAGGGGGTGACTATATTCACTTGTTGAACTAAACCGTTTCTTCCTGGAAACGGTAAAATGAGGTATGATTAAATTGTAATGGTAAACAAACAAGTTACCATTATGAAAACTCAAACAAAAAGCAATGCCTTAGAGCATCTGAAAAGAGAGCTGGAATTCCGGAATTACAGTTTTCGTACAGTAAATACGTATTGTTCACTGATGTCGCACCTGGCTAAAGTGAGCAGTTTACCGCTCGAGACCATCACCCTTTCACAGTTTAAAGATTATCTTCACAAGGTGGTGATAGAAAAAGGCCTATCAGCCTCTACTGTGAACCAGTACATCAGTGCATTTAAAATAGTGCAAACCGATGTTTTAGGCAGGGAATGGGAAGATTTTAAGATTAGACGCCCTAGAAAATCTAAAAGGCTTCCGATCGTCCTCTCCATTGAGGAAATGGAAAGGCTGATCAATGTCAACGGCAACTTAAAACATAAGGCAATCATTATGCTGGCCTATTCAGCAGGCTTGAGAAGAAATGAGCTGTTGAACCTGTTACCCGATCATATCGACTCTACAAGAATGCAAGTGCGGGTCATGCAGGGCAAGGGCAAGAAAGACCGCTACACGTTGCTCTCACGCAAGACACTTGAGGTACTGCGTATTTATTATAAATTTGCACGTCCCGAGAAGTACTTATTTGAACCTCAAAACAGTAAAGGACGTCCGTTGGCAGAGACGACCTTGGCTAAAATTGTCAAGAATAAGCTCAAGCTTGCCGGTATTAAAAAGGCGGTATCCTTTCATACCCTGCGCCACAGTTTTGCCACGCACCTCTTAGAGCAAGGCGTGAACTTACGGCTGATACAGCAGTTTATGGGACACACCTCCCTTAAGACCACTACCGTCTATCTACATCTCACCAAGCCAGACCCCGGCAGTGTTTGCTCCCCTCTAGATAACATGAAAGTTTAAAAATGGGAAGATGGAAAACAAAAGACAGAAAACAGAACTGGCTGATATCTTCATTGAGCACGCAGCGGATTATTTGAATACCACAAAACTCTGCCTCGTACAAAAGAAAGCCTACCAGGCCATCACCCAATGTCGGAGTGCCTCCATGGGAGGGCATATTAACAGCTGTGATAATTGTGGACACAATCAGCAAGCCTACAACTCGTGCAGAAACAGGCACTGCCCAAAATGCCAGTTCATAAGAAAGGCCAAATGGGTCGATAAACTGGCTTCAAACCTGCCTGCCACCAAATATTTTCATTTGGTCTTTACCGTGCCTCACTGCTTGAACAAGCTGTTTTATATTAATCAAAAATTGACTTATGGCGCACTTTTTAAAGCAGCGGGTCAATCTTTGATGCAGTGCGCGAAGAACCCAAAGTATCTGGGGGCAAAGGCAGGTGCGGTATCCATATTACATACCTGGGGACAAAACTTGGATTATCACCCGCATATCCATATGATAGTGCCTGCAGGAGGATTGACCGAAGACGGAAGAGAATGGATTCCTTCTAGCCCCAACTATTTCTTACCTGTGAAGGTGTTAAGTGCTGTGTTTAGAGGTATTTTACTCAAGCTGCTGGAAGCATCTTTCAAGAATGACCGACTCAAAATACCTGCAGGCACTCACTTTGAACAATTAAAACAGCAATGCTACAAGACCAAATGGGTGGTCTACAGTGAAAAGCCTTTTAAATGCCCTGAAAATCTGATTAATTACTTGGGCAATTATACCCACAGGGTGGCCATAAGTAACCAACGGATCATGAGCCATCAAAATGGAAAGGTAAGTTTTAATTATAAAGACTACCGATGTGGTGGCTTGAGAAAAGTGATGAGCCTAGAGGCGGGCGAATTTATCAGAAGGTTCATGCAGCATGTCCTGCCTGAGGGGTTTTGCAAAATCAGGTATTTTGGCTTTATGTCCTTGTCCAACCTTAAACAGGCTAGGGATGACTGTAATCATATCATTAATAAAATCACTTACTTCCCTGTGCTAGAAGGGCTCAATGGCATGGAAGTTTATCGGCAATTAACAGGGAAAGACCCTGTGGAATGTCCTAAATGCAAGACAAAAGGCATGAAGGCAGTTCCATTACCCAAACAAAAAACACCTGGCTAGTATTAAACTGACCGACAGTTCTTTGAAAGATTGTAGCTTTAACACGAAGCGAAAAAAGCTTCAACAGGAAAGCTACGTCTAATTAACAAAGCTTTGTATGAAAACAGGCCCTACAAATCAGCACCAAACAGGCAAAAGTTCTGCTATCAATTGGCAAGATGAGGCTTCAGCAGCTAAAGCCAACATACTATGCCCATAGTCCCATCGGCTCAGTCCAACTACGTTTTATTCATCATTCTTACTGCTCTTAAATCACATTTACAGAAATGGGGATTTTACCTTTTTTTATTTATTTTTAGAGAACGATGAATAAAACGCTATAATGTTGTGCTTCATGCTATATATAGCCGAAGGAATTATCGACCACAAGTATAATGTTATTATGATACCAAATTATGGTTTTGTAAATTTGACCCATGAGCTCGACTAGAACTTTCAATCCAAACCAATTGCGAGATTATTCCTACTTGTTCTCTAGAAGCGCTGTAAAAGAATGGATGAACGGCAACTTATCATCCATTGATTTCAAGATTAAGAGATATGATGAAAACTGGTATTCGAAGACTAAAAAGACTTACATTGATTACCTAAAGTTTGTTTACTCTGTTTTAGAGAAGCAATATCAAAACGAATATATCCTCAAGAACTCATTTCTAAATGATTGGCTAATTAAGGAGATGGGAGAAAGTAACTCAGAACTCTACAGTGAATTTAGGATTGGTAGCGCTATTGCAGATTTGGTAATGTTTAATGGTACTTCAAGAGCTTTTGAAATAAAAACTGAGCTTGATTCTGATAAACGACTTGATTCACAATTGAATCAATATCGGAAAGTATTCAATGAGATTTTTTTGATTGTCCCAGTTTCGAAGATTAAAGAATATGAAACTTATGATAGTAGTATAGGAATCATTTGTTTTGATATTTTAAGTCCCAAAAGGTTTCAAATAGTTAGATCAGCTACCAGAACTAAAGACATCGATGCTGAAGCCCTTATGCATATTTTTCACACTAGTGAGTACAAGGAAATTGTGACCCATTACTATGGACAGTTACCAGAGGTTACCAGTTTTAACCAATTTGAGGTATGCAAAGGTTTAATAGCGAAAATTCCCCAGAATGAACTTAATCAACTTTTTATAAATAAAATGAAGAGTCGTGCAGGCAATTATGAGCTATCAGCACGTAACTACAGGGAGTTCAATCAGCTTAGCTTAGCGCTACGCATGAATATGAAAAATAGAAAACAGTTATTCTCTATTTTAAAAGCTCCTCTTAATGTTTAAATTTCAACTATGTACTATCCACTCCTTAGAGCTCGTCAATTTGAATTAATTACAATTCGCGAATTAGTGTCCGAGAATGCCATACAAGGTGTAGTTACACCAATTTTCGAACCGGTAAAGGAAACACACAATAACCTTGATATAGCATTTGACATATTTCAACAAGGAACCCAATCTGCCTATTTGATTTTGAATCCTGACATCGGAGAAATTCCAGGAGATGGAACACACTACCTGAATTACTTAATTTCTAAGCAACCAGGCACTTACCTTCCAGCCTTTAGGTATAGAAGTAATGGAGAATACATTCGACAGGCAATTGAAAATGGCAATCTCGAAAATTGTATGATTATTTGTCAAAATGATGTAGATGCAAACAGTATAGATTTTACTCAATTGGCAGAATTAAGACAAGTGACTGCTTTTAACGTTGAAGACCCAGGAAGAAACAGAAGATTAAGACGATATCTTAATAGCTTACAGAAAACATTCATTAGACTAGATGATCCTTTTGAAAAACAAATTAGAAATAGTGACTTTCTAACAATTCCAGAGCATCTCTTCTCAGAAGAACATCTGTATTTTGATACGGAGGATGATTTCGATGGGTTTTCAGACTATACGGTTTTAGCCAGTGAATTTATTGAGGGAGGAAGTACACCAAGGGCAGTAGTAATTCATCTTACTTACCTACAAGATCAAGATGAAATTTGGATTAGACACTTTACTTCTGATACAAATGATTCAATTGCCAACGTTCAAGGGAAATTTGCAGAAGCAGCTGAAAAAGCTGTATCTTTTTGTAGAGCTAACGGACTTTCAAATGCAGCCCTTGAAGAACTGTTTGATCATTTTGACGAACAGCATTACCCAGGTCTTGGCACGGTTAAGAAAATCTCTATGAAAAATCATATCCTTGTTGTAGCAGGATATTTAAGTGGTAGATAATATGTTTGTTTGTAAAAATTGTTTCTCAGATAAGGAGTTAAGAGCATTCATAGAATCTTTAGGTAAAACAGGTAATTGTGATGTTTGTAATTCAAATAATATTGCTGCTATTGAACTTACAGAACTTCTTGATTTCTTTCAAGAATTCCTTGAAAACTTCCGTAGGAGTGATACTGGAATACCATTGAAATCTAAAATTCAGGAGAGCTGGAGTTTCTTTTCATCTCTAGATTCTGCTTCAAAAATTCTTAACGCTGTAATTGGAAAAATTAATACTGAGATTGAAAACTCGAGTGATCTTGTTGATTATAAAGGGGAGATAATTTCAAATTATTCTTACTGGAATGAACTTAAAGAGATAATAAAAACCGAAAGAAGGTTCATCCCTGACATTGAAACAATTAAGGAATTAGGGTGGGATGGTTTTTTTAATACGCAATATGAATTAATTCCAGATGTAAAGCTTTATCGAGCACGGGTTCATCATCAAGGTGGAAATAAGGCCTACAATTCTTCAGAAATGATGTGTCCACCGCCTACATTGACTAAAGGAGGAAGAGCAAATCCTACAGGAATACCCTTCCTATACTTGAGTGATAATCCAGACACTGTGCTGTACGAAGTCAGAGCTTCTTACCTAGATGAATTAAGCATAGGAGAATTCCACCTTGTTGCTGAGAAAAATTCGATAAGAATTGTAGACTTCACAGAGGACACCCCACTTTTTCAGCCAGACCAAAAAATTGAAACTACAATTAAATCAAGACTATTGAGAGAGCTAATCAGCAGAGACCTCTCGAAGCCTATGAGAAGGTATGACACAGAAGTGGACTATATTCCTACTCAGTTTATATGCGAATTCATAAAGATTTATACAGGGGCAAGTGGAATTAGATTTAGTAGCTCACTGCACCCAGAAGGAAATAATATTGTGATTTTTGACCAAGATATAATGGAATGTAATAAGGTCACATTAAAAAAGGTAAGCTTGGTGAACCTAGGATCAACTGAGCTTAAATGAAAACACGAAAGCACAACAAAATGTATAGCGCATAGCTACCCTTCGGGATAGCAACGACACTATACATAGACGTTACCTTTCATAACAGGGCACATTATAGAACACATGAAAATAATCCTTTTTACCATCACCTTTTTTGTCTCACTGTCAATTAACGGACAAGGTTTACATGATCGTCACCCGGAACTATCAAAGTTTGCTAAAAATATTGATAACCAATTAGAATCATACAAATCAGTTATCCTTGAAAACGAGGAGTTTCTTGAAAATATGACGGATGGAGGAGGAATTCTAAAAGGATATTTTTCTGGGGACAAAATCGTTAAAATTGAACTTTGGGCTGGAGTTTCTAACGGCAAGCATGAATTTGACTACTATTTTAAAGATTCTGAACTGTACTATATAGTTGAGTCATTTAAGCGATATTCCTATGACGTGGATTCTGACACCTGGGACTACTCAAAAATGGACCAGGTCTTCCATGGCGACTATCTCTTCTCACCTACTTTTGATTACGAAACTATGGGGCACAACAGATTCGAAAATGACGAAATTGACCCCGAAGAGATATTAGCTGAGGAAGTAGAAAAGTATTTAACACTTTTGGACGAGAAAAGAAACGAAAGGTAACATAATATAAAAACCCATTTGCTCACCACCTTGTAGATTGTTGAGTGCTAAATAGCCCGTAATTTATGCTTGCTTTTCATAGCGAGCAATCAAGGATATTGCTTTGAGCATTTTTAGTAGTTATTGATTCTAAGCTTTTACAATTAATGAAGTGTATCAGTTTGAGGAGAAAGCATAAATTACTACTTTCAGTATTTCATAGCCTAGTATAGCCAACGCATTTTAGCCGGGCGATATCCATGATAATTTCAAGCTTTTCATCTATTTTTTATCCAATTTCTCTACATATGGTGTTCCTCGTTTAACAACCGCTACTACTCTATGTAATAATTTATTCCGAACTGCATTGATGGCACTCTTTTTCCCTTTACCTTCTTCTACTTTTCTCAAGTAATAATTCCGTAATTCCTCATGACACCTAATGGCATTCATCGAAGCCATATGTAGATGGCTTTTCAACACCTTATTGGCAAACTTAGAGGTGCCTGCTGGTGCATAAACACTTGTCCCACTCTGATACTCAAAAGGAGCTACACCACAATAGCAAGCTAATTTTCTACCATCTAGCATTCTACTAAAGCCATGGGTGTACACAATCAGATCTATTGCTAGTACTTTACCCACACTCTTTACTGAAGTGATCAACTCATATAATGCTCGTACTTCTTTATCAATACTTACCAGCTCTAACATCTTGGCCTCGACCTTTTCTATGGAATTCTTTAAACCCGTCAGTGCTTGTCTACACATGGAGCGCATTTCTCTTCCTGCTTTCTTATCAAAAGTCTCCATTTCCTTGATGGCTTTCTCCTGACTCTCTTTGCTTTTCATTAAACGAACCCTAGTTCGCATTAAGTACTGAAGCCTATCTAGGGTGGTAGACGTCAGTTGTACTAATTTAGCCTCCTTTTGATGAGTGTAAGCAAAGATGGCTATCCGCTCGGCATCGATTTTGTCCGACTTGCCTCTTACTAAGCCCATACTTCTTTTAATGTGTAAAGAAGATTCCATCCAAACTTTACAGCCTCTACTCAATAGGTATTTTACTAGATTTCTGGTATAGATTCCGGTATGTTCCATGCAGAACAAGCTTTGACTTTCCACTTCATTACCCAAGCTTTTCATCCACCGTTTCATATTCAAATAACCCTCCTTAGTGTTAGTCAACACTTTTGTTTCATACTCACCAGTCGTGGTATCAATCATGCATACGTCTAAACTCTCCTTACTTACATCAATTCCTATGATGTAAGCGTACATTGTTTGATTAAGTGACAGTTTCTTCATAATTTCATTTAATTAAATTCTAAACCTTGGTATTGGGTCCACGTGGTCAACGTTCCCTGATATCCATTTGAATCTGTAAATGAGAAGCAGTTTGCCGAATCGCCCGATAGGTCTTAATACCTGGTCAGCGCATGGTACTCAAACTGCTTCTTTTTCTTTATTAATTTAAGGATTTTATAATAAATGGAAATCTTGGAATAATGATATGGTTACAATCTAAAGGTTGGCAACCATGACCGAAAAATGAAGATTCTACTCCACTTAATAATTATTGCATTAGTCTTTTCTTGCAACGGCAAGACTGAACAGGAAAGCAAGGAAACTCGAAGTGTATCAAATCCAGCAGACTCAAGCGAACTTTCTGAGCTTCTTAAAGTAGAAAAGACACAGGCTCCTGCAAAAAAACCTACTGAATCAGAAACAAGACAAAAAACAGTGTCATTTAACTCGTTAAGATCTGAGCCATGTAATGTTAAAGTAATCCTCTACGTCCATCAGAATATTGATAGCTTGACAAAAGGTACAATTGATATGTTTTTAACGGTTTTCTCAGAGGAATGCGACAATCATGTTGAGTTTTCAGAATTCAGTCAAGAGATGATATTTGAGGTATTTAGCAAGTATCCAAAAGACGTTGCTGAACTAATAACAAAAAACAACTACGACTTGAACGCCATTACATCAGAACTTTGTTGCCCTTTACTCGACCCTGAAGTCAAGCCAATTATTAAAGATTTCGAGACTTTTGAGATTAGTAGTCCCAAAATAGATAGTATACTCATCGCACTCAATAGAGCTTTAGAATCCCAGACTAATGAATAGACGTTTGCCAACATTCTGTCATAAATCATGGCTGTTAGTAGGTTCTTGTTCCTTTGGCTCTTTGTAGAAAGCCCGTCAATACGCAGGATTGCCTTATTGGTAAAAGTTAATTTAATAAGCCAATCCTGCGGATTGCCTCGGTAGTTAACGCAAATTTTTATACTTTTAATCGGCCACGAATTTATACAGTGGCGTTAGAATCAATTGCTCCCAAATCTAAATGAATCAAAAACTCTCGAAATTTTTACTAATCCTTGGCCTTCCAATTTCCATAGCTCTCTGTTTTCGTTTCTTGTTTGGAAGCTCTTGGAATGACATTTGGTCAGTAATGACTGTTTCGTTCCTTGCTGGTCTTCCTTACCTCGTTGGTGTCATAACAATCTACTTTTCAAAGGAAGAAAACATAAAGAGTTTAGGATACCGCATTATAACGCCATGGATTCCAATTTTTGCTTTTTTCATTATCACTCTTGTTTTTTCCCTTGAAGGTTGGGCATGTTGGATTATGATTTTACCGCTATTCATGTTTTTTGCAAGCTTAGGAGGTGTAACCTGTGGGTATTTTAGACTCAGGAAACTTAAAAGGTCTAGTAAACTTCAAATCTCATTGGCATTTTTACTTCCAATTCTGATTGGACCAATTGAACATGAATTCGCTTCATCAAGATCACTTAGTCAAGCATACACTTCTATTGAAATTAATGCTACACCAGAGGCTATTTGGAAAAATGTAACACGAGTGTCGGTAATTTCTGACAAGGAACAAAACCGGTCCATCAACAGCTTTCTTGGCATACCAGAGCCAAGAAAAGCAGAATTGAATTATGAAGGAATTGGAGCAGTTCGTGAAGCCTCATTCTCTGGTGGACTGATATTCACTGAAATCGTTACCTCTTATGAACATGAGCAATTTATGGAGTTCACCATTGAACCGAATACTGGCGAGATTCCTTCAACAACATTTGACGAACATGTTTTAATTGGTGGCGAGTATTTTGACGTTTTAAAAGGAACCTATAAACTGAAACAAATCTCACCTTCAACTTTTGAACTCCAGCTCTGGAGCGAGTTTGAACTGAACACTTCCTTCAACTGGTATTCCGAATTTTGGGCACGACTTATAATGAAGGACATTCAGAACAACATACTGAAAGTAATTAAGAAACGAGCCGAAAAAAAGATTCTAACAAACGCTGATGAATGAATGGGGTTTCATCAGTCAGGACAGATGGGCGGTACTTGGAAAGTCAGCCACAATTTGTAAATTTATTTATGGCTGTGGCTGTGTGCGGATGGCAAGTTTGGTTGTTTCTAAACCCCACTCATCATAGCTAGGCGTTACTTTGAATTGCAGTTTCAAACAACTTTCATCACTTATTCGTATATTTACATTATGAGTAGAGAAGAAGTAAAATCAGAAATCAATAAGATGCTAGAGAGCATCCCTGAAGAAGCTTTACAGGAAGTTTTTGACTACTTAAAGTCTGTCAAGAACAAATCTACAGATTCAATTTCATTATCTAAAAATCTCCGGACAATACTAACTGAAGACAAAGAGCTATTAGAAAGATTGGCTAAATGATCTCCGAGGAAGAAGCTGCCGAAATTCACGATATCTTAATCGACAAATTTGGCGGATCAAGAGGTATCCGTGACAAAGAATTATTGAATTCAGCTGTAAATCGTCCCTACCAAACATTTGATGGAAAAGAGCTCTATCCCACAGCAATTGACAAAGCCGCTGCAATTCTTGAAAGTATAGTGAAAAATCATCCATTTTCTGATGGTAATAAAAGGACTGGATACGTTTTATCAAGACTTATGATAATGAATGATAAGCTCGATATTTATGCAGATCAAGACGAAAAATATGACTTGGTTATTTCAGTTTCAAAAGGCGAGAAAGATTTCGAACAGATAAAAGATTGGCTTGAAAAACACTCAAGGTAACAAGATATAAAACCCATTTGCTAACCACCCGGTGGCAAAGTGTCTGCTAAATACCCCGTAATTTATGCTTGCTTTTCATAGCTGGCAACCAAGGATAATGCTTTGGCAAACTCTGGAGTCTAGTTATTCTAAGCTTTTGCAATTAATGAAGGGTATCAGTTTGGGGAGAAAGCATAAATTACTACTTTCAGTATTCCATAGACCAGTAAAACAAACGGGTTTTTACACGCGCCCCTTAGCAATCAAAATGAAAATTGAAATCAATAAGACATTCAAACTAAAGAAAGGAGAAATTTCATTTGACCCAAGTGGACTGAAAATTTCAGATAACTCTAAGAAACAAAATCTAATGCAATTATTAAGCTCGGGTATGTGGACGATTTATGGAGTAATATCTGTATTTAGATATTTTAAAACGGGCGACCAATTTTTACTCTGGTCAGGTTTGTTTATTGGTTTAGCTCATTTGGTGCTTTTCTCCTTAAATCTATTTCGGTCAAACAAGAATGTAATTTTATTTGACGACATAAAGTCTATAAAAGTTGGAGAGCGGTTCAGCAATAAAGTATTAGACATTAGATTAAAAAACAATAGACTTCGAAGAGTTACTGGCGTACAAAATTCGCAAGAACTTGACGACTATATAAATCAAATATTGAGAACAAGATAGATCGAGGTTGTTAGCATTCTTTTAAAAATCATGGCTGTTATGAGGTTAATGTGATTTCATTTTACCGTAGACGGCACGGTAAACTGCAGGATTTACTTTTTTATGAAAATTAATCTAAAGAATATAATCCTACCAATTACCTCGGTATTTAACTTAAATTTTTATAATTTTAATAGGCTACGAATTTATTGACTGGCTTGATGAATTAAAAACCAGACGAAATGAAAAGGGTATTGAACATACTGATACTTATACCATTTTTTAGTTTTTCTCAAGGAGGTAATCAACCAATTATTGACATGCATCTTCATGATTATACGGAGCAAACTTATTACACAGCTCCAGCGCCTGATGGTGTCATGTCCCCAAAAGACTATCAAACTTATAGGTTTGAATTGCTGAAAGTTCTCCATAAATACAATGTTAAAAAAGCGGTCGTCAGCACTATCGGGGGCGCAAATAAATTGGATAAGGAGGGAATTTTTATCCCAGGCTATTATACAAATAGTCCACCAGAGGATACGATTGCTTTTAGGCAACTAATTGAATCTGGCGAACTGAAAGTATTTGGAGAAATCGGAGCTGCCTACGATGGACTTGCATTGTCAGATCCCAAATTTGAGCCCTTTTTAAAAATTTGCGAACGATATGATATTCCAGTAGCTGTTCACACTGGAGGAGGACCAGCTGATATTACTTATAGATGTTGTCCGAATTTTAGAATTAAATTTGGTGACCCCTATTTAATTGAGGATGTCCTCGCTAAATTCCCAAATTTGAGAATTTATATGATGCATGCAGGGGAAGTTTTTTATGAAAATGCCCTACGGTTGATGCTTCAATATTCCCAATTGTATACTGATTTAGGTGTTATTCTCTGGGTTCACGAGCAACCGAAGGATTTTGCGGAGCAATTTTTAAGGAATGCGAAAAAATATGGGCTAATTGACCGGGTTATGTTTGGCTCCGACCAGATGGTGTGGCCGCATGCCATTGAAAAAAGTATAAACGAGTTAAATAGTTATAGTTTTCTTACTGAAGAGGACAAAAAGAAAATATTTTACGATAATGCTGTTAACTTTTTACAATTAGAAGAATGATAGCATGAAATATTTTAGAGTAAGCTGAGTTAGATTCATAATTTAGGATTTAGGACTGCTGTACATAGAGAGTTGCAATTAAAAGTTTTCAATGCAATAGCAGACTATATCGAGATAAAACACAGAATATTGGATTTAATGAAAATCTGAATTTCTAAAAAAGTTGAACCCAGATTAATAGAAATGGCAGTTATAGGATTTAAGAGTACGTCTTATCGTATACATGCTTTTCAGAGCATTGGAAATGAAACTTTCCAGAAAGTCTTCACTTTTCGCCTCGGTGTTACAAGAAGCAACTTTTTTTCAATATGACCTACCCAGAAATTACTCGTACAATAACTAAAATAAAGAAAGCTGACCTGGCGCTTCGACAACAACTTGTGGACAAAGGCCAGCTAGGGGAAAGTTATGATAAAGAAATGGAAGAGCTGCATTACAAGAATGCAAGGATTCTAGATGAAATTATAGATACAATTGGTTATCCGACCCCTGAGAAAGTGGGCGAAGAAGCATCTGAAGCCAGCTGGTTGATCATTCAACATTCAATTAGTCGGCCCGACTTCATGCGGAAGTGTGCACAGCTACTCGAAAATGAAGTTAAGGCAAAAAAGGCTAACCCAAAGAATTTAGCTTACCTGACCGACAGGATAGCGGTTTTGGAGGGTAATCCACAACACTACGGCACTCAATTTGATTGGAGCGAGGAGAGGCAATTAAGTCCAAATAGAGTTGATAATTGGGCTCAAGTAAACGAACGAAGAAAATCGATTGGGCTAAACACGCTGGAACAGCAAACGGAGGTAATTAGAAAGCAAGCCAGATTGGAAAATAATGTTCCCCCAGCTGATTTTGAAAAAAGAAAGCAAGAAATGGACAACTGGAGGCAGAAGGTGGGCTGGATAAAGTAGGATGGATAGTTTTCTAATGGGTTCCTAAATTCCCCATATTTGTTGCTAGTGAAAGCAATTGCAAACGTGTTTTTAGAATGAAAACTAAGAAGTACTATGATTTTTAGCTTTTGATATTAAAATACCTTATTTATCAAAGAAGTAAACAGTAATCAAAGATTCTCATTTATATATGAAAATGGGTCAACTTAAATTGTGGGTGAATTGAATGGTCAATATTTCAAACTTCCAGGCGAATTCGTCTGGCCTAAGCATGAACGAAAAGAGGAGCAAGTCGTGATTATCCTTTTGACTGCAGTTTCTAATATAAATAGCTGCCATATTGGAGACGCAATGTTCAAATAAATGAAAGAGATAGCCTTTTTTAGGATAGCTCGACAAGAAGGAATTGTAGAGCAGTGTTTTATTTGCAAGAATTGTGAATCATAAGAAAAAAGATTTTAATTTACCGTAACAATTAGTCTATACATCTAAGGTATTCACATGTGGAATTTAAAATATATCCTCTATTCATTATTAGCTGTAGTTTTCACTTTTTTAATTCATGAGTTCTCGCATTGGATGATGGGAGAATTGCTTGGATATGAAATGAGAATGACTCTCAATACCGCCTATCCTGAAATTAGGAAGTATTATCATGACTGGCACTTTCAATTGATCAGTTCAGTTGGTCCGATTATTTCCCTTGTTCAGGCGATTATTTTTTACTTATTACTAAAGAAGTATTCAAACTATAACCTTTATCCATTTCTATTTACGTGTTTTTATATGGCTGTTCTATCAGGTGCATTGAGTTTTATAGGTAAAAATCCAAATGACTTAGGAAGAATAGGTATTTATCTTAATATTGGATCTGCCACTTTACATATCTTCTATATCATAATAAATTTTCTACTTGTTTATTTCATCTCCAAAAAACAGCATTATGGTTGGAAATTTAATTTAATCACCTATTTGATTATAACAGTATTCACATCTATATGGATATTGACAAATCAAGCTTTAAAGATAGTGCTTCTTTAGCGAATAAGATTCCAGCTATGGGAAAGAACTTGGTAATACAGCTTAGAAGAGGGGTTAAGCCTTTTTTCATACTAATATGAGACCTTTTTCCTACCCAATTCTTTATTTTTATAAAGTGAAGTCTAATAGTTTTGACAAAATGATTGTTAAACTTTTAATTATGTAGTCATGAAAAATCACAGTCTAGTTTTATTTACTTTCCTTCTAATGTGTTTAATAACATTTTATGGACAATCTCAGAACAATGGTGTTTCTATTTCAAATAAGTCACAGACCTCGCTGGATCTGCAGAGAAGTATTATTTTGGAAAACGACTCAGAGTCAAAAGAGATAATCATAAATATTTCAGAAAATACCATCAGATTTGACCTTATAATTAGCACATCTGTTTCGGGTGGACAGCTTTTAATTGAATTCTACAGTCCGGATAACAAGAAGCAAGGGAACTTCACAGTGGGAACACAGCTTAATTCAATAAAGAGAGAAATGGCGAAGGGTACGATTAGGAAGTCCTTAAATGAACCGCAGGCAGGACAGTGGAAAATACAGATAATTCCTACCGAAGCAAGTGGTGAAATAGAGATTCAGGCACGTACGGAAAATTAATTGTAGACAGTATGCTAGGTAGGTATGTTATAGTATTTTCTATTTGCTTTATTCTAAATCCTATGAGTATGTTAGGTCTAGAGAAATCAGAAGTTGAAATATCGGGAAAGTTAACGATAGATGACTCTTGGGATTCTAAGATTTACTTATCTCATATACCTACGTTTGATGATATGTATTTGATGTCGAATGAAATGATTTTGGCAGCGGCTACCATTGACAGTCTTGGCTACTTCCAATTCCATTTAGATTTCTTACCTAAATCAGATAATCTCTACAGGCTTCACCTCATTAAAAAAGGGGATAGCCGCGCAACATTGATAATTGGAGGGAAAAATGAAAACCACTTGTTCATCATTGCAAACAGCGAGAGTAATCTTGAATTAATCAATACATCTAAAAACCCACCATTTAGACAGGTCAGTTTCATGCGATCAAGTAGTAATTCTGATTTTCAGAAAGTGACGCAGTTGCTTTTTTTTGCGGATAGTATCGCTTCTGAAAGTTCTGCATCAAAGCGTGCCTTGCTTGAATCAGAATTGCAGAAGGATTTGCAGCTGATTGCAGATACTTCAAATAACTTACTAGTTTCACTTTATGCACTTTATAATAGTGACCTTAATTCAAGAAATTCTTCGAATATTGAGTTTTTAGAAACTTATTTTAGTAAGTGGGACAATACAGATAGTGAATACCTCAAGGCTTTTCGGAGTGAATTGCCAGTTAAAGATCAAAGCTCAAATTCTTATTTACTTGTTGTCACTATTGTATTGATGTCCACGGTTATCGGATTTTTAATCTTCAGGACAAGATTTAAAAAAGCTAGTGATTTAGAAAAATTAAGTATCCAGGAACGAAAAATATTTGAGGTTTTGCAACAAGGGGCTAGTAACCAAGAGATCTCTGACCATTTCAATATTGGTTTGAGCACAGTGAAATCGCACCTCAGCAGTATTTATTCAAAATTGAATGTGAAATCAAGGAAAGATATTGTTGATTTGAAGTAATAAAAAGTGATAGGAAAGCATACCTGGCTGGTTTAATAATTGGTATCTGGTAATTAATAGTGAGATTTTTTATTAACCATGTCTTGCTTATTTTTGCGAAAAATAAAGTGCTAATGACTAAATTTTCAGATTACTGTAAACAGCTTATATTTTCTTTAAGTTTTCTACTAGCCATGCTATCAAGTGTAGGAAGTAATGCCCAATTAACTGAATACAGAGCTTTTAAATTTGATTTTGCAGAACAGTTTGATCCATTGTCGGAGAAACAAATGGCTGAAGAAATTAAGAGTATTCAACTATTGCAAGAAAACCTCAATGATTCTGACCTCCAACAAATTAAGTATTGGAATAATGCTTACCCCTCTTACCGATGGCATCAGATTTTAATGGAGATCGGTAATGAACATCAGGGTCATAAAAATGGTGGCAGAGTCGCAATTTTGCATTTAGCAATTTATGATGCAATGGCAGCAGTTTGGAAACGCAAACAAAAATTTAATCAAAGCCCACCCTATGAATTAAATGAGGGAATTACTCAATTTGGAATAAAAACTGATTACTCTTTATTTGTCTGTGAATGGAGTGCAGCAGCAGCTGCTGCCCATCAAGTAATCTCTTATTATTTCCCTGAAAGCAAAGGAAAAATGGATAGCCTGTTTTCTCAGTTTAAGGAAGCCCGGCTCAAAACCGCTTTACAATTTCCATCCGATATAGAGAAGGGGATTAAAATTGGTAAAGCGATAGCAGCAGAATATATAAATTATGCTAAAAGTGATGGGACGAAAGAAATATGGAACGGAAAGATTCCTAAAGGTAAAAATTTATGGTTGGGAACTCCCAGTAAATGGGATCCCATGAAAGCAAAGTGGAAACCATTGACCTTAGAAAGTCAAGATCAATTCCTTCCTGGGCCACCGCCAAATGATTGGGAAGAGGAAATGGAAGAACTGCGCCAATTCAATAAAACCCACCAAAGCAGTGATATTGCTTGGAAATGGAAAAGTCAACCCGTTTTTGATCTCCTGATTGAACGTAAAATCTTGGAGTATAATTTGGATGCCTTTGAATCGGCTTTTGCCACAGCCTTATTTCATACTGCCCGCTTTGATGCTACCATTGCAGCATGGGACGGAAAATATCATTACTGGACGATTCGACCCTTCCAGTATGATCCAGAATTTAAACCTTTACTAGTGCAGACTCCAAACTTTCCTGGCTATCCTGCGGGACATACTACTGTGGCCGGTGCATTGGCTGAGGTGTTGTCTTATTTATTTCCAAGGGATGAGAGGCAGTTTCGTCAGCTCGCTTTGGAATGTTCAGAATCGCGTTTTGAAGGAGGGGTACATTTTAGAACAGATAATGAAGTTGGTTTAGAGGTGGGAAAAGAAGTGGGGGAATTTGTGATCAAAAATTTCGATAATTAAAAATTGGGTCGAAGAAACGGCTAACTAATTTTTTTTTATTAAATTGATTACATAAGTTAAAGAAAAATAGTATAAAATGAAGTTGGGTGCATTTTCAGTCAGTTTAGCAGTAAAGGATCTACAAACCTCAAAGAGCTTTTATGAAAAGCTAGGATTTGAAAAGTTTGGAGGAGATATGGAAATGAATTATCTCATTATGAAAAATGGGGATTCTTTGATTGGACTTTTTCAAGGCATGTTTGAGGAAAATATCTTGACCTTCAATCCGGGCTGGGATTCAAGTGCTCAGGAAGTGGAAGGTTATGATGATGTTAGAGCAATTGAAAAGGAATTGAAAAGCAAGGGGATTCAATTTGCTCAAGAAACGGACGGGAGTAAAAGCGGTCCGGCAAGTTTTGTAATTACCGACCCCGATGGAAATACGATTTTGGTTGATCAACATATTTGAAAAAGAAAAAGCCTCTAAATCACGTTAAGAGGCTTTTAAATTCCATTTCGAAAATTATTTATAATTTCTATTTTGTTATTATTTATTACTAATTATTCTGCCATCTATTCAATAACTCTTTAGCATCAGGCCAAGTTAATCTTGGTCCCATTTGCGTAACGATTTTCGAACTGGCCAAAGAGGCTAATTTTCCAGCATCAGCATAGCTATGACCATTGGTAATGGCATATAAAAAAGCACCGGCAAACATGTCACCTGCACCATTGCTGTCTATGGCTTTTACTTGGTAGGGTTCGATATCAATAAATGTGTCTCCATCATAGATAACAGCACCATTTTTCCCTTGCGTGATGGCAAATTTCTTCGCCACTTTCTTTAATTCTTCCCGGATACTTTCAATATCATTTTCTCCTGTGAATAAAGCAGCTTCTTCCTCATTGCAGAATAGTAAGTCCACACTAGCACCCACCACAGATTCCATTTGCTCTTTGAAATATCTCACCATCGATGGATCTGAAAAAGTTAAGGCAGTTTTTACGCCATTTTCTTCTGCAATTTTCTTAGCTTTTTTCATAGCAGCCAATCCACTTTCAGAAGTCACTAAGTATCCTTCCAGATACAAATATTTAGAATCTTTAAGTGCGTACTCATGAATTTCTTTTTCAGAAAAATCAGAAGTAATTCCTAAGAAGGTATTCATCGTTCTTTCAGCATCAGGAGTGGTCATCACCAAAACTTTCCCTGTTGTCCCAACGGGTGCAGTTTCTGGAGTTAAAACAGTATCTAGCCCATTTGCTTTCAAATCATTAAGAAAGAAGACACCTTCAGTGTCATTGGCTACTTTGCAAGAGTAAAATCCTTTGGCACCAAACTGACTCGCGGCTACTAAGGTATTGGCAGCAGATCCTCCGCCTTGCATGTGCTCTTCCGTAATTTTCATAGAATTGAGTAGTTCTGCCTGACGATCTTCTTCAACCAATGTCATTACCCCTTTCTCTACTTTATTCTCCAGTACGAACTCTTCTGATACTTCTGTGATAATATCGACTAAGGCATTACCTATTCCGTAAACATCATATTTTTTGTTGGACATAATATTTAATTAGTATTTAATAATTAGGAATTATGAGATTGCTCTTTTCAAAAAAAAGCAGAAACCTGTCAGGTTTAAGATATTAAGGGTACAGTAATTATTTTACTATATGTTACATTTAATTAAATAAAACCTGACAGGTTTTATATCTTTTTTCTCACAGCAAAATTAAGGATTATTGCGGAATTTGTCGGCTAATTGAGGATAATCTGTAATAATGCCGTCAACCCCTATTTTCAGTAATCTTTTAGCATCTTTTTCTTCATTTACTGTCCATGGGATGATTTTTACTCCTTTTTCATGAAGCGCAGTCACCATATTTTTATCCACTAATTGGTGATAAGGACTGTAAATTGCAGGCGTAAACCCTAATTCTTCAAACTGTTTTTCCCAAGCACCACTTTCATAAACCAATGCGGCCAATGGAACTTTAGGGAAAGTTTTATGGAAGTGTTTCAATACATCAAAATCAAATGATTGGATGTTCCATTTTTCTTGTGGGTATTCCATAAATAGTACCTTAAAGACTAAGCGACTAAATTTCTTGATATTAGGATGATAGACATTCTGCATGCCGTCTTCATACTTAATTTCCACATTCATAAAAGGAAGCTCTTTTCCTTCTTTTTCACAGTATTCAATTGTTTTTTTAATAATATCATAGAGTAAGGGCTTAGGAGAACTAACTTGTTTTTGATTTGGGAAATCAGGGTTTTTCAGGCTTCCGCAATCACATTTTTGCAGTTCCTCGTAAGTCATTTTGTATATATTCCATCCTTTTTCTGCTCTTTCAGTGATGGGTTGACCAGCAGTATCTAAACATATTTTGTGGTTTAAATAGGGTTCATGTGAAAGCACCACTTTTTCATCTTTGGTGATGACTACATCCATTTCCAAAGTAGTCATGTTTTGATCTATGGCATATTGAAATGCAGCCCAGGTATTTTCAGGATAAACCCCTCTGGCTCCTCTGTGGCCTTGCCAGTCTATGTTTTCGTAGTTTTCAGGAGTTTGGGAGCATGCCGAAATCATAAGAATTAGGGAAAAGAGAATTAGATTTTTCATTTTACAATGGATTTAAAATAAGTAACAGCAATTTAATCAGTTAAAATTAACTCATTATTAAATTTTTGTGTAAATCGCATTTCAATGCTTCAAAGAATCCGAAAATATATCGTATTTCTTCAGTATGCTATCAAAGGCACTAATGAGGATCTTACTAATATAAAAATTAGCCGGGCTATTATTCTATTGTCTATTCCTATGGTTTTAGAAATGGTGATGGAGTCGCTTTTTGCCGTGGTGGATGTGTTTTTTGTGGCTCAGGTGAGTACGAATGCAGTGGCTACTGTTGGACTTACGGAATCCGTAATCACTATTGTTTATTCATTAGGAATTGGTTTAAGCATGGCAGCAACCGCTATGGTGGCCAGACGAATCGGGGAGAAAAAGAAGAAGGAAGCCTCTCATACAGCAGTTCAATCCATCATTTTGACAGTAGCAGTTTCTTTGGTTTTGAGTGTGGCAGGCTTTATTTATGGCGAGGATGTTCTTCGATTAATGGGAGGCGAAGAAGAGTTAATTCAAGAGGGCAAATGGTACACTAAGATTTTATTTGCTAGTAATGGTACCATTATGTTGCTTTTCTTAATCAATGGAATTTTCCGCGGTGCAGGAAATGCGTCTATTGCCATGCGTGCTCTGTGGTTAAGCAATATTTTGAACATGATCCTAGATCCGATCTTTATTTTCGGATGGGGACCTATCCCAGCCATGGGTGTGACTGGCGCTGCGGTGGCTACAGCAATAGGCAGAAGCATTGGGGTTTTATATCAATTGTATCACCTTTTGAAAGGGACTGGTGTGATCAGTGTTTCTTTTCAACATATTAAGCCAGATTTCGCGGTTCTGAAAAGGATTGTAAAAATTGCTTCCGGTGGAGTAGGACAGTTTTTAATTGAATCCGCAAGCTGGATATTTTTAGTTCGAATCATATCTAATTTTGGAAGTGAAGTTTTGGCAGGCTACACGATTGCTCTGAGAATTATCATTTTCACGATTCTACCATCCTTTGGAATTAGCAATGCAGGCGCAACTTTAGTGGGACAAAATTTAGGGGCAAAACTACCGGATAGAGCCGAGAAATCCGTCTGGTTGGCAGCTCGTTATAATGTTGTTTTCCTTTTCTCGGTGTCTTTAATTTTCTATATTTTTTCTAATGAAATTGTAGGGATTTTCACGGATGTAGAGACGGTAAAAAAAGAAGCTATCAAGGCAGTGCGCTATATTTGCTTTGGTTATATCTTCTTCGCTTACGGTATGGTGTTGAGTCATGCTTTCAACGGGGCGGGGGATACCAAAACACCTACAATCATTAATTTTGTATGCTTCTGGCTGTTTCAAATTCCATTGGCCTATTTCATGGCAAATGATCTAGGTTTTGGTTCTGATGGTGTTTACCTGGGGATTGTTTTTGCCTTTGCACTTTTAGCAGTAATTTCAATTATCTGGTTCAAAAGAGGGAAGTGGAAATTGACTGAGGTTTAGTTTTTTTTTCAAAGCAATTGTTGATTAACAATACCATAAAGTATTGCAAAATTGCTATTTTCTTGCGAGCTGGAGGCTAGTGGAATGTGAAATTTCATAAAATCTTCTCAATTTAATTAATCTACAAAATTTGTTCGAAGAGTGCGGGGGGGGGAGGAAAGTTTAGCGGGCCTGCTTGTGCAGACAAGCCAGCGTGGGTGTAGCGGGTCGAAGCATTAAACTTTCTTGATTTTTTGAATCTTTTTTATCAAGAAAAAAGATTGAGTGATATTAAAGTATTGAACTCTGCTACTAACTGATAACTGAATCAAAAATCTAATTAAGTAAATAGGTAAAAATGCCAGCTGAGACATTATTTTCTACTATATGTAACCAAATGGAAAGAAATATTCATAAATTCATCATACGAAATTTATACCAATTTCAAATTTACTTTTAAAATTAAATATGCCTCCAATCTTCAAAACCCTTCGCGTAATCGAATTAGCAAACGTCCTCGCAGGTCCTTCTGTAGGTCAGTTTTTTGCTGAGCTAGGCGCTGAAGTAATTAAAATAGAAAATCCAAAAACAAATGGCGATGTCACCCGCTCATGGAAGCTTAACAATGAAAATGCTGAAGATTCAGTTTCAGCCTATTTCTCGGCAGCGAACAGCGGTAAAAAATCAATTGGACTCGATATCACTGATCAGCAAGACTTATCCATTTTACATAAATTAATTACCAAATCCGATATCGTAATTGCCAGTTATAAAGCAGGTGATGCTGAGAAGTTGAAGGTTGATTATCAATCTTTAAAGTCCATCAATTCTAAGATTATCTACGGCCAAATAACAGGCTATGGAGATGATAATGAACGGGTGGGATACGATGCCATCATCCAGGCGGAAAGCGGTTTTATGAGTATGAATGGCGAACCTGACGGTAGCTCTTTGAAAATGCCAGTTGCTCTAGTGGATGTTTTAGCTGCACATCACTTGAAAGAAGCAATTTTACTAGCATATATCAACCTGCTTAAGACCAATGAAGGAGCAAAAGTATCAGTATCACTATTTGAATCTGCAATTGCTTCATTAGCCAATCAGGCTACAAATTATTTGATTGCAGGCCACGATCCGCAAAAGATGGGGGCTGAGCATCCTAATATTTCACCTTATGGAACAGTTTTGCATACTTCCGATCAAAAAGAAATTCTTTTGGCTGTAGGGACCAATACTCAATTTCAAAAACTTTGTGATATTTTGGAAATACCCAAAATGGCTCTGGATGAAGATTTTAAAACCAATGCCTCGAGAGTAGAAAATAGAAAAAAATTAAATCAATTATTGCTGGAAAAAGCCCAGTCTTTTGAATCGGAAACCCTACTCAATAAATTAAAATCTGCTCAGGTTCCTGCCGGAAAATTGCAATCGGTTGGACAGGCTTTGGAAGGAAATGACGGCCAAGAAATGATTATGAAATTTGAGGAATCTGTAACAGGATTAAGAAATTTTGCGGCTAATTTATCATTCATGGGAAGAATCTCCCACCTTGCCCCACCACCCGAATTTGATCAAGATAGAACCGAAATATTGGCTTTGCTGTAGTTTGCGTAAAGATTACACCCAAAAGTCAGGTTTTTTGAATCTTACACTTTGTATTTTTTCTTGGATTACGATTTATTTCTGATTTCCAAATAGTTACGATATTTTCCAATAGAAATTATGAAAGTCATAACTTATTGAATAACAGGAGTTTATTTTTTCATCGACCGGAAATAATCAATAGTCGAGGACAGAAAGAAATACTGCGAATCTTTTATTTTGAGCCAGTTTTCCTTGACTTTTTTATGTCAAGAATGTAATCTTTTGAAGAAAAGTGTAAAAAAGTGGGGGAAAGTGGTATGAAATGTCGCATATTGTTTTAGCTTTGCATATAAGAAATTGTGTAAACTGTAAGCATGGCATTCTTCACCGGTGAATATGATTGTAAGCTAGACGCCAAAGGGCGTATGGTCTTGCCTGCCAAGATCAAAAATGCTCTACCTGAGGGTAGCGGTGATGAAATAGTGGTGCGCAGAGGATTTGAGCCATGTTTGGTGCTTTACCCGATGCTCGAATACAAAAAGATTTTTTCAAAGATTGCCGGCTTGAACGAATTTAATGCAGAATACAGAAATCTACAGCGCAATTTCTTCAGGGGCAATGCAATCGTGGAACTCGATAGTGCCGGAAGAATTTTGATTCCTAAGAACATGATGGCCTTTGCCGGATTAGAAAGAGAATCGATAGTAGTAGGGATGGGAAATAGAGTTGAAATATGGGATGCATCGAAATATGATGATTACCTCATTAAAGACCAGAAAGAATTTTCTGATTTAGCTGAGAAACACCTTTTTGAATCTTAATCCCTATGAGCGAATATCACGAACCGGTTATGTTACAGCAATGTCTGGAGGGTTTGGCTATTAAGCCCAACGGCATTTATGTTGATTTGACTTTTGGCGGTGGGGGACACTCAAAAGCTATTTTAGAAAAACTTAAGGAAGGAAAGCTATTTGGCTTTGACCAGGATCAGGATGCTGAGGCCAATGCCGAAGCAATAGCCCATTCTGGTTTTGAGTTTGTTCAGGCTAATTTTCGATTTGTAAAAAAATATTTGAAATTATACCGTATCAAAGAAGTTGATGGGGTATTAGCTGATTTAGGAGTTTCTTCCCATCAGTTCAATAAAGCCGAAAGAGGATTTTCCACTCGCTTTGATGCAGAATTGGATATGCGAATGGATCAGCATGCTCCGGTGAGTGCAAAAGAAGTGGTGAATGATTACAGTGAAGCGAAGTTGCATAAAATTTTAGGACTTTATGGCGAGGTTCGAAATGCCAAAACGTTAGCTTCTGCTATTGTATCTGCAAGAGCCAATGCTCCCATCAATACGATAGGAGAATTGAAAGAGGTGTTACAGAAATTCGCTAAGCGCGGCAGAGAAAATAAATATTACGCACAGGTTTTTCAAGCACTCAGAATTGAAGTGAACGAGGAGCTAAAAGCTTTGGAAGAAGCCTTGTTGCAGATGGAAGACTTGATTAAGCCAGGCGGTCGTTTGGTAGTGATGAGCTACCATAGCTTGGAAGATAGATTGGTAAAAAATTTTATTAATAAAGGTAAATTAGACGGTGAAGAGGAAAAGGATTTCTACGGAAATGTATTGAAGCCATTTAAAGCGATCAATAGAAAGCCTATTACTGCTGAGGAGGATGAATTAGCAAGTAATAATCGGGCTCGAAGTGCAAAATTAAGAGTAGCTGAAAGGTTATGAGTGAAAATACGTTTAAAAAGAAGGATAAAAACCAAGCGAAAGATTCAGCTTCAGGGAGCATATTCTCCAAGTTGGATAAAAAGCTGGGCGGGAATAATGGCGAAGGGGGATTACCAGTGCATTATCTGCCGTATGTTTTATTCTTAGTAGCGATAGGAATTTTTTATATAGGTAATAGTCATTATGCCGATAAGACCACGCGTAAAATCGATAAGCTTCATCAAGAAGTGGAGGATTTAAGAGCGGATTATACCACTTTGAAATCAGAATATATGTTTGCATCCAAACAATCGGAGGTTGCAAAAAAAGTTAAAAAATTAGGGTTAAAGGAATCAGAAAAACCACCATTCAAAATAGTAATAGAAAAAGGTGAATATTAAGAAGTCCATATTGCTCAGAGTTCGATTGGCATTTTTGGCTATTGTCATTTTTGCTGGGGCTATTATGTACCAGATTTTCCACATCCAATGGATGGAGGGAGATAAATGGCAAAAAATGGCTGAGGAAATCAATATGAGCTATCAGGAAGTGAAAGCTACTAGGGGGAATATTTATTCTGACAATGGAAGTTTATTGGCTACTTCTTTGCCTTTTTATAAAGTAGCATTTGATCCCACCATAGCAGATGATCAATTATTCAGAGAAAGTATTGATTCATTAAGCTTAATGTTATCAAAAAGCTTTGGGCGTAACTCAACTTATTATAAACAACGAATAACTTCGGCCAGACAAAAAGGAAAGCAGTACATTTTCCTTTCAAGTGACCTAATTGGTTATCAAAAGAAAAAGGAAATGGAAACATGGCCTATTTTTCGTGAAGGACGATTAGGTGGCGGAGTAATTTTCACTAAAACAGATAAAAGATTTAGACCATTCTCAAATCTGGCTTTCCGAACTATAGGATTTTTAAATGAGAACGATTATGGAGCTGGCCTGGAATACAGCTTTAATAAGTATTTAGCCGGAACCCATGGGAAAGCATTATTCCAGAAAATTTCTGGAAGCAGTTGGAGGCCTGTAAATGATGGTTCTGAAATCAGGCCCAAAGACGGTTTTGATATTCAAACAACCATTGACATTAATCTACAAGATGTTTCTGAATCAGCCTTATTACGTCATTTAATAAAGCATGATGCCGATATGGGCTGTGTAGTGGTTATGGAAGTTAAGACGGGAGAAATCAAAGCTATTTCTAATCTGAAAAAGCTTTCAAGTGGAAAATATGGTGAAGTTTATAATTATGCGGTCGGAAGCCATGGTTTAAGAGAGCCGGGTTCTACCTTCAAATTAGCTTCTTATATGGCACTCTTGGAGGAAAAAAATATTCAACTTTCTGATTCTATTGAAACTGGTAATGGAGAATTGAAATTTTATAAGGACAAAGTGAGGGACCATAAACCAGGTGGTTATGGAACAATGTCAATTCAAGATGCATTTGAGAAATCTTCTAACATTGCCATTGCGAAATTAGTAGATGAAACATTTCGTGAAAATCCACAGCGGTTCCTAGATTACTTGAAAACAATGGGAGTGACGCAGCCATTAGGTTTTCAAATGGTCGGAGAAGGGAAGCCGAATATTCCACCAATCAAGCAGTGGAGCGGAATCACTTTGCCATGGATGGCTTATGGTTATGGCTTGGAATTAACGCCATTACATACTTTAACTTTGTTTAATGCAGTAGCGAATAACGGGAAAATGATCCGTCCGCTTTTGGTGAAATCAATTAAGAAAACAGACAAAGAAATTAATACTTTCAAAACCAGTGTGATCAGCAGTCAGATTTGCTCAAAAGAAACATTAGATAAATTAAAGATCATGTTAGAAGGAGTTGTAGAAAATGGAACTGCATCTAACATTAGCAATTCGGAGTATAAAATAGCAGGTAAAACGGGTACAGCCCAAAGTTTGAAAGATGGGCGCTATGTTAGGCAATACTATACTTCATTTGCCGGTTATTTTCCTGCAGATAACCCCAAATATTCAGCCATTGTGGTAATGGATAATCCTAAAGGATATCAGCAATATGGTTCCGATGTGGCTGCCCCGGTTTTTAAAGAGATTGCCGACAAAATATTTGCGCTGGATTTGAATATGCATGAGGAATATGAGCTTGCTGATAAGCCTGAAACTGGTATTTTCCCTGTGGTTCAAGCTGGTAACAAACAAGATTTATCAGCCATGCTGAATTATTTGGGTGTTTCAAATCATGCTGATGGACAAGAAATTGAATGGGTTCGAGCTTCCATTCATAATAACTCCATCAAATGGCAACCGAATAATGATCATCAGCAAGGATTGGTTCCTGACGTTAGGGGTATGACATTGCGGGATGCTTTATATCTTTTAGAAAATACAGGCTTGAAGGTGGAAGTGAAAGGGGAAAAGGGAAGGGTTTCTCAGCAATCACAATATCCGGGTTCGAGAGCATTGAAGGGAAGTACAATTAAATTAGAAGTAGGTTAGTGGCAAACTTAAAAGACATATTATATAAAGTAAAATTGATCAGCATTTCGGGTGCCACTGATATTGCTATAGATGCACTTCAGTTCGATTCTAGAATTGTAGGGGCTGGAGATGTGTTTATAGCCATTAAGGGGACTCAAGTAGATGGTCATGAATATATTTCTAAAGCAGTAGAGCAAGGAGCAGTAGCTGTAGTCTGTGAAGATATTCCTACTGAAATTCATCCTGAAGTAACTTATGTTCAGACGGATAATTCTGCCAAAGCTTTGGGCATTATGGCAGATAATTACTTTGGTCATCCCTCTGAGAGATTGAAGCTGATTGCTGTAACGGGTACAAATGGTAAAACAACGACTGTCAGTTTGTTACATCAGCTCTTTATGAACTTAGGTTATCACACGGGAATGATTTCTACGGTTCAAAATCAGATTAATAATGCTGTAATTCCTGCAACTCATACTACACCTGACGCTTTACAGTTGAATTCGCTTTTAAAAAAGATGGTGGAGTCTGGCTGTAATGTAGTTTTTATGGAGGCCAGTAGTCATGCTGTTGAGCAAGAGAGAATGGCAGGCTTAAAATTGGCTGGAGCCGTTTTTACTAATATTTCACATGAGCATCTAGACTATCACAAGACTTTTGACAATTACATAAAAGCCAAAAAGAAATTATTTGATGATTTGCCTGCCGATGCATTTGCGCTGGTAAATGTTGACGATAAAAGAGGAATGGTGATGTTGCAAAATTGTAAAGCCTCAAAACATACTTATTCCTTAAAAATGATGGCAACTTATAAAGCCAAAGTTTTAAGTAATTCGCTACAAGGGTTGGAGCTAAATATTGATCAAAAAGATGTTTGGTTTAGGCAAATTGGCTATTTCAACGCTTATAATTTATTGGCAGCTTATGCAACAGCACACCTTTTGGAGGAGGAAAGCGAAGAGGTTCTAATGAATTTATCTCAAATCGAATTGAATAATGGCAGATTTGAGCAAGTGCCAAATAATGCTGGAATCACGGCCATAGTAGATTACGCACACACCCCTGACGCTTTAGAAAATGTGTTGCAGACTATTGATAATATACGAACGGGTAATGAACAAGTCTTAACGGTAGTAGGCTGCGGAGGGAATAGAGATACAACGAAAAGGCCTTTGATGGCAGAAATTGCTTGCAGGTTTAGTGATAGAGTGATTTTAACTTCTGATAATCCTAGATATGAAGAGCCGGAAGCTATCATTGCCGATATGCAGAAGGGAGTGCCTATTTCTCAAGTGAGAAAAGTAACCAATCTTCCTGATAGAAAGGAAGCGATAAAATTGGCTTGTAGTTTTGCGCAAAAGGGAGATATTATTCTAGTGGCAGGTAAAGGCCATGAAACTTATCAGGAAGTGAGAGGCGAAAGAAGCCATTTCGATGATAAGGAAGTAGTAAATGAAATGTTGAGTTTAATACATAATAAATAAAAAAAGAGAATAGTGCTATATTATTTATTCGACTTCTTAAATAAAAAAATGGACTTGCTTGGAGCAGGGGTATTTCAGTATATCTCGTTCAGAGCAGGAATGGCCACGCTTTTCTCATTGCTAATCACCATCACCTTTGGTAAGCAATTGATAAATAAATTACGAAGAAAGCAAGTGGGTGAAACAGTGCGTGATTTAGGTCTTGAGGGACAAATTGAAAAATCAGGTACTCCTACTATGGGTGGGATTATGATTATTTTGGCTATTGTAATTCCAGTAGTTCTTTTCTCTAAAATCGATAATATCTACATCATTTTGCTTCTTGTATCCACAGTATGGATGGGTCTAATTGGTTTTGTGGATGATTATATTAAAGTATTTAAAAAGAATAAGGAAGGATTACAGGGCAAGTTTAAAGTGTTTGGTCAGATTGGTTTAGGATTAATCGTAGGCTTAACTTTATTTTATCATCCTGATGTTACGATTCGAGAGTTTGCATCACCGGTTAGTGTTTCTCAAGGTGTGGAAATGGTATCAGAAAAATCCTTTGAAGATGTTAAATCAATGGTAACTACCATTCCATTCTTCAAAAATAATGAATTTGATTATAGTAATATAATGCCTTTTCTTCCTGATGGATATACAGTAATCATTTATGTGTTATGGGTGATTTTTATAGTAACTGCTGTAAGTAATGGTGCCAATATAACCGATGGAATAGATGGTTTAGCTGCAGGGACCTCCGCAATTATTGGGTTGGCCTTAGCAATTTTTGCTTATGTTTCCGGTAATGCTATTTTCTCTCAATATCTCAATATAATGTTTATCCCCAACAGCGGGGAGATTGTGATTTTCTGCGCGGCTTTTGTGGGCGCTTGTGTTGGCTTTTTGTGGTACAATACCCATCCAGCTCAGGTTTTTATGGGAGATACTGGAAGCCTATCAATAGGTGGAATTATTGCAGTTCTAGCATTGGTGGTCAGAAAAGAATTGTTGATTCCTGTTTTATGCGGAATTTTCTTAATTGAGAATCTATCTGTAATCATTCAGGTGAGCTACTTTAAATATACTAAAAAGAAATATGGTGAAGGAAAGCGTGTCTTTTTAATGTCTCCATTGCATCATCATTATCAAAAGAAAGGAATTCATGAATCAAAAATTGTAAACCGCTTCTGGATTATGGGTATTTTATTAGCCATTATATCAGTAGCAACATTAAAGTTGAGATGATCTAGAATCTAGATCCTAGAATCAAGATGTAATACTTAAAACCTAAAACTAAGAACTTATAACATAAGAAATATAGTGAAAAAGAGAATCGTCATATTGGGAGCAGGAGAAAGCGGAACTGGTGCTGCTTTGCTAGCAAAAGCAAAGGGATATGATGTTTTTGTGTCTGATTTTGGTCCTATTCAAGATTCTAATAAAGAGAAGTTAAAAAAAGTGGATGTGCCCTTTGAAGAAGGTAATCATTCTGACGATTTAATATTAAATGCAGATAAGATAATTAAAAGTCCGGGTATTTCATCAACGGTGCAAATAGTGAAAAATGCACTTGCTAAAGGCATCCCAGTTATCGATGAACTGGAGTTTGCATTTAGATATACCACAGGAAAAATTGTAGCCATAACAGGTACTAATGGTAAATCCACTACTACTATGATGACTTATCATTTGTTTAAAGAAGCCGGATTATCTGTGGGGCTGGGCGGAAACATTGGTAAAAGCATGGCTGGGCAATTAGTAGACGAGGATTTTGATTGGTGGGTGCTTGAATGTAGTAGTTTCCAGATTGATGGTTTTACTGATTTTAAACCACATATTGGAGTTCTATTGAATATCACACCCGATCACCTGGACAGATACGATTATAATGTTGAAAATTATGTAGCGTCTAAATTCTCTTTGTTCAAAAATCAAGATAAAGATGATTTTGCAATATTATATACCGAAGATAATTTAATTAACAAGAATCTGGATGAACACCCATTTTCTTCGAAATTATTAGAGTTGAAATTTGATGATTTACCATATGAAGGGGCTTACGCAAACCCATCGGGTATCATCATTAATTTGAATGAAAGAAGACATACATTTTCTCAAGAATTACTGACTATAAAAGGAAAACATAACCAGACTAATGCCATGGCCTCTATTTTAACATCCAAAATTGCTAGAATTAAGAATGACAAGATTACTGACAGTCTTCCGAAATTCAAAAGTATTCAACACAGACTGGAATCAGTGGGGAGCATATATGGGATTGAATTTATAAATGATTCAAAGGCGACTAATGTGGATGCAGTTTACTATGCCTTGGAAGCATTTACTCGACCAATAATTTGGATTGTTGGAGGTGTTGATAAAGGAAATGATTATAGTCAATTGGATGCTGTCAGTACCAATGTGAAAGCCATTATTTGTCTAGGAAAAGACAATGCAAAAATTAAAGATTATTATAAAGATAGGTGTCCAATAATCGAAGAAACGCAATCGATGCAGGAAGCAGTAGAAATGGGATACAAGTTATCCAAAGATAGGGAAGTAGTATTATTATCTCCTGCCTGCGCAAGTTTCGATTTATTTAAGAATTATGAAGACCGAGGGAATCAATTTCGCTTGGCATTCCAATTACTGGAAAGAGAAATAGAATTGAAAAAATTATCGCAGTCATGCTAAGTATACAAAATATTAAAGCTTGGACTGACAAGCACCTCAAAGGAGATCCCGTAATTTGGTCGGTGGTCTTTGCTTTGGGAATGCTCAGTATTTTAGTGGTTTATAGTGCTACTGGAACTATTGCTTACTTCAAATATGGGGGCAATACAGAATACTATTTACTTCGCCATAGCTTTTTAGTGTTTTTAAGCTTTTTTGCTATGTGGGCGGCTCACAAAGTAGATTATAGATATTTTTCAAAATTATCGCGTTTAGCGCTTTGGTTGTCTGTGCCTCTGTTGATTTATGCATGGCAGTTTGGAGTAAACCTAAACAGCGCTTCACGATGGATTACGATTCCGTTTATTAATCAGTCCTTTCAGCCATCAGATCTAGCTAAATTAGCCTTGATTATCAATTTGGCGGGTATGTTGTCTAAAAGACAGCAGAATATACATGATTTTAAGAAGTCGCTAATTCCAATGCTCTTATGGTGTGGTCTGATTTGCGGGTTAATAGCTATGACTAATTTATCTACAGCCATACTATTATTCCTTACCTGTATGCTTTTACTTTTTATTGGAAGGATACCGGTCAAATATCTGGCTATGCTGGCATTCGTGGGAGTTTTTGCAGTAAGTATTGCCATGGTAGTGGGGCAAAGGGGGCAAACTGCCATTAATAGGGTTGAGAATTTCATCAGTAAGGAAAATATACCTTTTCAGGCTCAACAATCATACATAGCTGTGGCTACAGGCGGTGTGACAGGAAAAGGACCGGGCAATAGTAGCCAGCGAAACTTCTTACCGGAAGCATTTTCGGATTTTATTTTCGCTATTGTGGTGGAGGAATATGGAATGATAGGTGCTGGAATAGTGATTCTACTTTATCTGACTTTATTGTATAGAGGTATGAAAGCGGCAGCTGCAAGCGGTAGGGCCTATGGAGGATTGCTGTCGGCAGGACTGAGTTTTGCTATTGTCGTCCAAGCCATGGTTAACATGGCAGTGGCTGTTGGGCTGGGGCCAATTACCGGTTTACCACTTCCACTTTTAAGTATGGGAGGAACCTCACTATTATTTACAGGTATTGCAATGGGAATAATATTGAGTGTAAGTCGTGGAGAAATTGAAGAAACCCCAGATGCCCTAGGCAAAAAGCAGTTTTCAAATTTACCTAAAAAAGAAGCAGCCTAAATGGATATGCAAAAACCATATCGATTTATTTTAAGTGGAGGCGGCACTGGAGGTCATATTTTCCCTGCATTGGCTATTGCTTATGAAATCAAAAAGCAATTACCAAATGCTGAAATTCTGTTCGTGGGAGCAGAGGGTAAAATGGAAATGCAAAAGATACCAGAAGCGGGCTATAAGATTTTTGGATTGCCGATAGCAGGTATTCAAAGGAGTTTGAGCCTCAAGAATTTAAGTTTTCCTTTTAAACTACTAAACAGCTTAAGACAGGCTAAAAAAATCGTTAAGAATTTTAAGCCAGATGCTGTAATTGGTGTGGGTGGTTATGCCAGTGGTCCAACCTTAAGGGCGGCTTCCAATCTTGGAATTCCTTGTTTGTTACAAGAGCAAAATTCTTATGCAGGATTAACCAATAAATGGCTTAAAAATAAGGTGAAGCAGATTTGCGTAGCCTATGAAGGAATGGAACAATATTTTCCTTCCTCAAAATTAAATATTACTGGAAATCCGGTAAGGAATAACTTATTGCAATTACCGGAGAGATCATCTGCTTTGGAAAGCTTTGGATTAGATAGAAATAAAAGGACAATTCTGGTATTGGGTGGAAGTTTGGGAGCAAGAACTATCAATGAAAGTATTGCTCAAAACTTAGATTTGCTGGCCAAACAAGATCACCAAATCCTTTGGCAAACGGGAAAGCTTTACCATAAAGAAATGTTAGTTCGATCTGAAAATGCTGATTCGAATCAATTGAAAGTTGTGGAGTTTATCAAGAATATGGATGAAGCATATGCAGCTGCTGATATTATCGTAACTAGGGCAGGGGCATTATCAGTTTCGGAACTGCAAGTCGTGGGAAAACCAGTAATTTTTGTACCATCACCTAATGTTGCAGAAGACCATCAGACCAAAAATGCTCAGGCTTTAGTCAAAAAAGATGCGGCTTTACTGGTTAAAGATGCGGACGCTGTAGATGATTTATTACCTACAGCTTTTGGATTACTGAAGAATGTTGATCAACAAAAAAAGCTTTCTGAAAATATTATGAAAATGGCTAAACCTAAAGCTACAGAAGAAATAGTATCGATTATTTTTAAAATGATTGAATGAAGATAAAAAATATACATAGCGCATATTTCATAGGAATCGGAGGCATCGGTATGAGTGCCTTAGCTCGATGGTTTCACCATAATGGGGTGCAAGTATATGGCTATGACAAAACATCAACCGAACTGACCACAAAGCTTGAAAATGAAGGGATTTCAATTCATTTTGATGATGAAATTGAGGATATGCCAGCCTTTGTATTTGATAATGATAAAGGAGTTCTAATAGTTTACACCCCTGCAATTCCGAAAGAGCATAAAGGTTTTAATTACCTCAAGGAAAAGGAAATTAAAATGTATAAACGGTCTGAGGTATTAGGTAAACTAACCGAAGGTATGTTTACCGTGGCTGTTGCTGGAACTCATGGAAAAACAACCACTAGTTCTATGGTAGCTCACCTATTGAAAAGTGGCAAAAAAGATATAGCTGGGTTTCTAGGTGGTATTACCACGAATTATGGTACCAATATGGTCATGAATCAATGTGATTACAAGAAGGCGATTATTGTAGTTGAGGCCGATGAGTTTGATCGTTCTTTCCTGACTCTAAAACCCAATATAGCAGTCGTGACCTCAACTGATGCAGATCATTTGGATATTTATGGTAAACTGGAAGAGTTAAAAAAGTCTTTCTCTCTTTTTCTAGAGAATGTAAATCCAGCAGGTCAAATCTATATTAAAGATGGATTATGGGATGAGATCTACTCAAAAAAGATAAAGGCAGAGCCATACTCCTATGGATTAAATGCAGGGGATATTAGAGCATTAAATGTGCAAGTGAAAGATGCGCAATTTGTATTTGATGTCAGCCTTAATAATAAAGTTATCAACGGTTTTCAGTTATCGGTACCAGGCTTTCATAATGTGGAAAATGCTGTGGTGGCGATAGCAATTGCCAATCAGTTGGGAGTAAGTGAAAAGGAAATCATTGAAGGAATCAAGACCTACAAAGGAGTAAAACGAAGGTTTGAATATGTGATACAAAGAGACGGCTTTGTATTTATTGATGATTACGCTCATCACCCGAGTGAGATCAAAGCCATGTTAACTTCTGTAAGGGCTCTATACCCTGGTAAAAAAGTAAGTGTATTGTTTCAACCACATTTATACTCTAGAACTAGAGATTTCGCTGTGGAATTTTCTCAAAGTTTGAGTTTGGCTGATGAAGTGATGTTGTTGGATATATATCCTGCACGGGAATTACCTATTGAGGGCGTAAGTAGTGATATTTTATTGGAATCTATTCAAGTAGATGAAAAATATAAGGTTGAAAAAGAGTCTATTGTAGAGTATCTGAGCAATCGTGATTTCGAGATTTTCATAACAATGGGGGCGGGAGATATTGACCGTTTAGTTGAACCATTAAAAAAAATGTTTAATAAGCAAAATGCAGCTTAAGAGAAGTATAAATATCGTCCTAAAATTTATTTTACCACTTATAGTTTTTGTGGTAAGTATTGGTTTTGTGAGTAAGAAGCAAGATGAAGTGCTTTGCAAAAAGATTATCATCAATATCAAAAATCAACAAGGAAATTTCTTCATTAATGAAGCAGATATTAATGGCTTATTGACCAATAATGGGAATGAAATGATCATGAATCTTCCTTACGAGAATTTTAAATTGAAAGACTTGGAAGAACGAGTAAATGCACATCGGTTTATTCAAGCCGCAGAAGTATATCGTGATTTAGCAGGGAATATGATGGTTGATGCAGTTCAAGCAAGGCCTATAGCCAGAATCTTTAATGCTAATGGATCTGATCATTACATCAGTGACCAAGGAAAAATTCTTCCAGTATCAGAACGATTTACTGCTAGAGTCATGGTTTTGTCGGGAGATTTCTTTAATCGTTACTTGAAAGAAGATATGTTAAAAGACGATGCGGGAAAGGACTTATTTAATTTTATAAAATTTATAGAACAAGATAAATTTTGGAGTGCACAATTTGCACAGTTGGAAGTAGATGATCGAGGAATAATCAATATATACCCACAAGTAACCAAACAATTGATCGAATTTGGTACAGTATATAATTATCCCGATAAATTATCGAAACTTAAAATATTTTACGATAAGATTTTGCCCGACCGCGGGTGGAATCGTTACGATCGTGTAAATTTACAATTTAAAGAACAAATCATTTGTGAATAAAAAACCTAAGGCGATACATGGACATGCAAAATGATAAAATAGTAGTCGGATTAGATATAGGAACCACTAAGATTGTGGTAATAGTCGGACACAAAAATGATTATGGCAAGCTTGATGTTTTGGGCATGGGCAAGGCTGTATCTGATGGAGTGGTTAAAGGTAAGGTCATCAATATAGAGAAAACCATTTTAGCCATCAAAAAAGCGGTAGAAGAGGCAGAAGATAATTCCGGTATCGATATAAAAGTGGTGAATGTGGGGATCGCTGGTCATCATATCAGGAGCTCTATCCAAAGAGGTAGTATTACCAGAGAAGATAGAGATGAAGAAATTACTGTTGAAGATGTAAATCGCTTAACAAACGATATGCACCGAATGGTCATTCCGGCAGGAAACCAAATTATACATGTTATGCCACAAGTTTATACTGTGGATTATGACGATGGAATTAAAGATCCAGTCGGTATGACGGGCATTAGATTGGAAGCTGATTTTCACGTAATAACTGCCGATATTAACTCTATAAATAATATTCAGAAATGTGTTAAAAGAGCAGGTTTGGATATTGAAAATATGATATTGGAACCATTGGCATCTAGCTTGGCCGTTTTGTCTGATGATGAAAAAGAAGCCGGAGTGTGTCTGGTTGATATTGGAGGTGGCACGACCGATATTGCTATTTTCCACGAGAATATCATTCGTCATACTGGTGTGATACCTTTTGGTGGTAATATCATTACCTCAGATATTAAGGAAGGCTGTATGGTGATGCAACAACAAGCAGAATTATTGAAAACCAAATTTGGCCGAGCGATTTCAACTGAAGCTAGTGAAAATGAAATCGTTTCCATTCCAGGGTTAAGAAATAGAGCGCCAAAAGAGATATCTATCAAGAACTTGGCTCATATAGTGGAAGCAAGAATGGAAGAGATCATTGATTTGGTTCATGCAGAGATATTAGCTTCAGGCTATGAAGGTCGTTTGGCTGGCGGAATTGTCATCACAGGTGGTGGTTCGCAAATGCACAGCGCAAGACAGCTAGTAGAATACTTAACTGGAATGGATGCTAGGATCGGTTATCCAAACGAACATTTAGGAAGAACAAAAATAGAGGCTGTAAAAAGCCCGATGTATGCCACATCTGTAGGATTAGTATTGGCAGGTTATCGCTCAATTGATGAGCGAGAAAATAGGTACTTGGAAGCTAAGTTGAATAACCAGAATATGTTTATCAACCATAAGCAAAAAAGTGCTAAAAGAGAAGGAGACTTCTTTTCAAAAATTATCAATAAAACGAAGAGTTTTTTGATAGATGATTTTGACGATAAAGATGATTATTAAATAGCGCCTATAAGGCAATTACTTGATTGTCTTTGCTGGTTACCTGATATTCAGGACCAAACAAGATGATTTGTGTAATGAATTTAAGATCAATATGACACTGAAAGAACTTAAAACACGGATATTATGACTGAAGGAGCTTATAAATTCGAAATTCCAAAACACCACAAATCTATCATTAAGGTGATAGGTGTTGGTGGGGGTGGCAGTAATGCTGTTAATCACATGTTTAACCAAGGCATCAGGGATGTTGAGTTTGTAGTCTGTAATACAGATTCTCAGGCTTTGAAATCTAGTCCTGTGCCTAATAAATTGCAGATTGGAACCAACCTAACCAGTGGTTTGGGTGCCGGTGCAAATCCGGAAAAGGGAAAAGATGCAGCATTGGAAAGCAAGGAAGAGATCCGTGATTTATTGGGTAATGATACCAAAATGGTCTTTGTTACAGCTGGAATGGGCGGTGGTACTGGAACAGGTGCTGCCCCGGTAATAGCTCGTATTGCCAAAGAGATGGATATTCTTACTGTGGGAATTGTCACTTCGCCATTCAGTTTCGAAGGAAAGAAAAAAGTTCGTCAAGCTGAGGAAGGAATCCGTCAATTAAAAGAGAATTGCGATACGGTTTTGGTGATTCTTAATGATAAATTAAGAGAGATCCATGGTAATTTAACCATTGGAAATGCCTTTGCGAAAGCCGATAATGTTTTAACAACAGGTGCCAAGGGTATAGCTGAAATCATTACAGTTCCAGGTCAGGTAAACGTGGATTTTGAGGATGTTAAAACGGTGATGAAAAATGCAGGTGCTGCAGTTATGGGCTCAGCTAAGACCGATGGTGACGGTAGAGCATTAAGAGCTGCCGAAGAAGCATTGTCATCTCCTTTGTTAAATAATACAGATATTCTAGGTGCTCAGAAAATCTTGTTATCCATTATCTCTGGTCAGAAAGCAGAGTTGCAGATGGATGAATTGACAGAAATTACTGATTATATTCAAGAGAGAGCAGGTGATGAGGCAGAAGTAATTTTTGGTCATGGGATGGATGAGTCTTTAGGAGAAAGTTTGTCTGTAACTGTAATTGCAACCGGTTTCGATCAAAGCGGCTATAAAGAGAACGCTATCCCACATAAGGAAGCAAGAAAGGTTTATGATTTGGATTCAAATAAGCAAATCACACTTTTCGGAAATGAGAAGGAAGAGGAAAAGCCTGAGCCAAAGAATGAACCAAGTCCGTTCACTTTTGAGAAACGCAACACTCAGGAATCGAGACCACCTGCCGAGGAGGAAAGAGGATACACATTTGGATTCCCTTCTAAAAAGAAAGAGGAACCCGAATATGTGGAAGAAGAGAACGATTACGCAGATGATTTTACTGAAAGTTTATCCAATGATTACGAAATAGTGGATAAATCAGAAAGTCAGGATGATATTGATAAGAAAGAGGCTCTGCGTCAAGAAATGTTAAGAAATCGTTCAAAAGAGAGAATTGAAAAATTGAAGAATTTAAATGGTGGTCATACCAATACTCCTGAAGCCTACAAGCAAATGGAGGTTCCGGCTTACAAAAGGAAGCAGGTCAAATTAAGAGATGTGCCGCATTCTTCTGAACAAAATGTATCAAGGTTCAATTTGAATGATGATAATCAGATCTTGGGTAATAATAAATTCTTGCACGATAATGTAGATTAAAGTTTGAAATCATTGCAGTCATAATAAACAGGTGTAAAGGCAGCTTCGAAAGGAGCTGCTTTTTTTATGCAAAACACAGAGATCCCCGGTACTATTACAAACTCATACTGAAGAGTTCACAAACAATACATAGGAATAGGTTGTAACTTATATTTTTACCGAAATATCTGATAGGATATCAAGGAGATAAGTGTTCAGATTTATTAATTTCTTCACTAAAGGGAAATACCATATGTGTTCTTTTGTTTCTTTGTGGTTTTCTATTCGTGCTAGGTAGCACTCCAGTCATCATCTGAATTCACTTTTGACTAAATGGTATTAATCAATTTCAAATTTCCCTGAAAATCCAGCCCCCAATTTTGTGAAAACGAAAATGTTTGCAGTAAATTCGTCCTACAAAATTTAAGCACATAAAACATGACTTTAAAAGATATAGCATCAGTAACAGGAAAAGGTGGTTTGTTTCAGGTAGTTAAGCCTTCCAGAACAGGCGTTATTTTAGAATCATTGGACGAAAAGAAGCAAAAGCTTGTGGCTCATGCTCACGATAGAGTTTCCATTTTGGATGAAATATCTATCTATACAACTGATGCAGAAGGAAATGTTCCTTTGCAAAAGATTTTTAATATCATGCATGATGAGTTTGCAGATGACTTGGGGATTGATGCAAAATCATCAAAAGAAGAGATCATGGCATTTCTAAAGCATGTTTTGCCTAATTATGATGAAAATCAAGTATATCCTTCCGATGTGAAAAAGTTGGTGAGCTGGTATAATACATTGTTAAAAGAGGCTCCTGAGGTTTTGATCGCAAAAGCTGAAGACAAGAAAGAAGAGAAATAGATGAATATTTAAGTAATTTGAAAAGGCCAGATATGCATTTTTTTTGAAGCGATCTGGCCTTTTTCATTTGACTATTTAAGTAAATATTTTGTCATTGATCTTTCTCACTTGTTTCCAATCAAGTGTTTCGCCTTTCTTTAAGAAGTTATAATGATCGTTAAAATAGCTGAAGCAAATACTTTTGAAATCTTCCGGTCGTATACTTGAAGAATAGATAGGCCTAAAACAAGGGCTTAAGTAACGTTCCTTTTTGCTTAATTTCTTTCCTTTCAAACGAAGAATAGGGGCGGTATCCGTAAAATGTTCGGCCTCCCATTTTTTACCGTTTTCTTCAATGTGGTTTAATTGATCGCATAGCTTTTCCATACTGATTCTTGGAAAATGTTTTCTGTTGGTATTGATCCATGTGGTGTATTTAAATTCCAGTTCGTATCGATTGTCCGGATAAATACTCATAACCATATCAGCCAGTTGACTATTGTTATATAATGCATAGTAATGCAGTGGTTCTTTTGCATCTACAATATGCATTCTAATGTCATCAATTGTTTCTTGCTGATCAATTTTTGCAAGATGAGTCAAAACTAAATTGAATTCTTCCGTTTCAGGAATTACTTCTAATGGTAAATCAATTACTTTATTGAAAGCATCTAAAAAATGAATGTATTTAGGTACACAGGCTTCCATTTCCTTTTCCGCGATCTCTGGTGCGCCAAAAGGAGGGTAGAATAAAGTTGCTTCTTTCTCATTCAACCAACAGACGATTTTCAATGCTTTTTTCCATTCAAGATATTGAAAATTTATCTCTCTAAAATCCCCAATTTGAGCCATTTCAGTCAATAAATCATAATTTTCCATTGCGATAGAAGGATTAAAAATTGCCCAAACGCCCAGAAAGCCGTCTATGTCGTAGTGATTATTAGTCACATATTTTTTATTTAACTCAGGGAGCTGATTCTGAATGGCTTTTAGTACAATTTCTGTACTAGTATCCGCCTGACAGCCTTTAGGAGCAGGAGCTCCTCTCCAATGTGATAAGTCAAAGCCCTGCGGATGATGAGCATCTACAACCAAAACCTCATGAGGATATTTTTTGATGTCGTAAAAGGGGATGAATGTTTTATTTTGCATGAATAAAGTATAAAGGTGCTACTTCAATCCTGACAGATTTTTAAAATCTGTCAGGATTGATGATATTTCGTTGTTATTAAAACCTCAAATTCAAGCCCAATAAATAATTGGTGCCTGCCTGAGGATATAAATAATTTTCTCTTACCTCATAAGTTCCAGCATTGTAGCCAAAGGTATAACCATTGGCTGAGTACATCTCATTAAAAACGTTATTGATCATTAATTTAAGTTCAGCTGTTTTCAAGAACGGCAAACTAAATTGATAGCTTCCTACAAAATCACTTACGAAATATGGATCTAAAGCTCTGTCATCGTTTGAAGTGTTATCGAGATATTGCTTGCCTACATATTTATTTAAAAATGTGAACTTCACGCCCCTCAAGGGTTGATATGTAATTTCTCCCGCTGCGATGATGTTAGGGGAGAATGAAATATCTGTATTACTATATTCATTTTCGATAACATTAAATTCATCAAAAGCTTCACCATAATCATATATCACTTCTGTGAAATTGGCTATTTTATTTTGACTGAATGTAGCATTTCCACCTAGAGACCATTGTTGATTGAATTTATAGGCACCAATTAATTCTATTCCGGCTCTGTAGCTATTGTCCACATTTGTTCTAATACTTGAACCCACATCATTAAGTTCTCCGGTCAATACCAATTGATTATCGTAATCCATATAATACACTATAACTTCGGTACTATAATTACGAGCTTGCTTTTTATAGCCTAACTCATAGTCATATAAGCTTTCATGCTGAGGTATTATGCCTTGTGGTGCATCTACAAAATCATTTCTAACCGGCTCTCTATTGGCTATAGCAACTGATGCGTAAAATTGACTGTTATTAGGTAAGCTATAAGTGAAACCGGTTTTCGGGTTAAAGAATGTATATTCTCCACCAGTATTGATTTGAGCCAAATCAGCATCAATACCCTTTGTGAGGTAATTGATATTTCTAATTTGCAAATCGGCAAATAGATTTAGCTTTTCATTAAGCTGATAATTTGCTTTTAAAAAGTTGTTGAAATCATATTTTCTACCGTAGTTATCGTAATAGCGATCTCTAATTTCTGAATTACCTGCAAATCTTGCCCAAACAATTTCACCAAAATGATCGCCATCATATTCATTATATGCACCGCCTAAAGTGATGTCCCAATCTGCTTTTTGATAGTTGAAGCTGTAGGTAAAACCATAAAAGTGATTATCTAACCATCTTCTTCTAATTAAATCGCTCGAGCTGATCGTTTCATTGCCAATCTCAATATCATTTAACTGATAGTCAGTCAAGTCATCATCATTTCTAAATTGCTCATAATAACCTCTTCCATACGTATAATGAAGAGCGGCATTGGCTTGAAGGTTTTCAGTGAACTGGTGAGACAAGTGTAACTGATAATGGTCTTGTTGATAATTGTCGGTCTCATTATCATATAAGTAGTAGTTAAATGTCCTACCTGAATTCAACAGATTTTCTGCTTGCTCATCAGTGTATCCATTATTAATTATCACCTCCTGCATTCCTTCCTCATCATTTTCTATGCGGGCTTCCGGAGTACCCCACCAGCTTTGGTAAGTTTGCTCTTTTCCGCCAAAAGCTAAAGCTTTCACTATGGTTTTATCCCCGTAGTAAGCCCCTGATAAGAAATAGGATTGCATATCGGAACTCGCTCGATCAATATATCCATCAGAGTGAATGGAAGATAATCTCCCTTCAAATGACCAGCCACTGTTCGTGATTCCTGAATTGAAAATCACATTATGTCTTCTGGTATTAAAAGAGCCGAAAGAATTATTTACTTCCCCAAATGCATCTTGAGCTGGTGTTGAGGTTTGCATATTGACGGATGCTCCAAATGCAGCGGCTCCATTGGTAGAAGTCCCAACTCCTCGCTGAATCTGGATATTATCCACCGAGCTGGCTAAATCTGGCATATTTACCCAAAAAGTCCCATGAGATTCCGAGTCATTAATTGGAATTCCATTCACAGTCACATTTATTCTGGTTCCGTCACTTCCTCTGATTCGCATACCGGTGTAGCCTACACCAGCACCTGCATCTGAAGTGGTGACCATGGAAGGAGTATAATTTAAAAGCATGGGCATGTCTTGTCCTAAGTTTTGCCTATTGAGTTCAGCTTTTTTGATATTGGTGAAAGTGGTGGGTGTTTTCTCATCTGCTCTGGTGGCAGAAACCATTACCTCGTCTGTTAACTGTATATCTTTTTCCAACTCAAAATTAAGCTGGATGTCTTGGCCTTCCACAGTGATTTTCTTTACCATCTGTTTGTATCCGATATAAGAAACTTTTATTTCAAAGTCTCCAGTTTCAACTTTATTGATGCGGTAATTCCCATCAATATCCGTTGCACTTCCTTTTTGTATGGATTGGATGACCACACTGGCTCCCACTAAAGGTGAATTGTCTTCCTGGGAAATCACTTTTCCCACAATGCTATTTTGAGCCATTAATTGCATGCTCATTAGCATTACTAAAGCAGTTGAAAACCACTTTTTAGTTAATTGTAACATTTTGTAAATTGTTTGTTAGTGAAACTTGTGGAGGCGGGGTATGTACCTCCTTCATATTCCTTAACCAAAATCCCTGCGACCGCATTATCGGCATCAGGTTCATTGGGTATGATCTCAGCCCGTTGTATTAAGGCACCCCAGCGTTGAAACGCTTTATCTTCACAATGGATTATCAGGAACAATCGTTCCAGAATCCTATTTTAAATTCATATTTATTGATTTATGTTCAAAATTCCTACGCTCGCATTACCGAGATCAGGTTCAGGGTATGTTCTCAGCCCGTTATATTAAGGCACCCCTAATTGATGTTGCAAGTATAGTAGTGATTAATGAAGATTACAAATTCTATATCACTATTTTAAGTATTTTATTGATATAGAGTGTTTCTGTAAATATTTGTATTAAAGTAGTTTGCTGCAAAATATTAATATATTAGTTTTGAAGTTTGGGAAAATCTGTTCCTGTAAAAATAATTCTTAAATACATTTAATTCTTTATGGAAAAATTTTACTCCCCCCTTAAATCCCTATTGTCTTTATTTTTAATTTTATTTTCATTAAACGTTCACGCAGCTGATTATTTTTGGATTGGTGGCACAGGTGATATTAACGATCTTAGCCATTGGGCAACAACTAGTGGAGGGTCAACGCTTCATACAAATCTTCCCGGTGAAGAAGATAATCTGTTTTTCGATGCCAACTCTTTCTCGGCTAATGACCAGCAAATCAATTTTAATCAAAATATTTCGTTTCATGATCTTACAGCAGATAATTTAGGCTTTGCCATTGATTTTATTGGTTCAGGTGACTGGGACATTTACGGCTCTTTATATATATCTAATCAGGTAAGTCTTGCACTTAATTCCGCTATTTATTTCACTTTTGATGAGGTAGAATCTCTTTTTGTTGCACAGAATAGCTTCAACAGTGATCCTGATGCAGTGAGTGTTACCCTTGATGGAAGTGCCCAATTGAATATGAATTCAGGAATTGGTGCTAATGTATTTTATCATAGTTCGGGCACGGTAAACTACGGAGCAAACAATTTCAACTTCACTTACTTCTATGCGCTTTATTCTTCAGTAAGAACCTTAAATATTGCAGATGCGACTATTAATGTAGAAAGGTGGAATGTAAATGATGATGACAATATTACCGTGATAAGTACCAATTCCACAATTAACGTGAATGATGAATTTCATGGAGGGTCAAAACAGTATGATAATATAATTGCTTCTGAACCTGATCTTTTTGATGATGTATATGTTACGGGAAATAATACCTTTTCTTCTATACAAGTAAATGAAGGTGTAGAGCTTGAATTAGAAGCTGGAAGTACTCAGACGGTGACTTCCTCTATTGATGCAAATGGTACAGAAACCAACTTGGCACATATCATTTCTTCAACTGAGGGAACCACAGCCTTTCTTACTGGCTCAGGTTTAAATATAAATGGGACTTATGTAAATGTTTCTGATGTAGATTTCACTGGATCAGCCACTTTTAACTTAGAAAATTCCCTGGTTTTAGACGATTCCCAAGGTTGGGAAATTAACTCAGTACCCACGCCAACAGATAATGGTCAGTTTTATTATTCAAGAATATATAGCGACAGTGTTTATTTAGGCCTGACTGCAGGTGATGGAATGGAAAGAATTGTTTTTATGCGTGAGGGGACTTTCCCAGATGTAACAGTCGCAGATGATACCGAATATACCGCTAATACCACTTTTGGAGCTGGGGATTTAGTAGGTACAGATACTTATGTGGTCTATCAGGGAACGGAAAATCAGGTGAAAATCGATGGACTCAACCCTAATACAGAGTATTATATCACCAGAATGGAGGTAAATTCTACTTCAGATAATTCTAGTATCAAGTATCAAAGTACTTCTACAAGTTTTTCGAAGATTGCTACCACTTTAGAAAGCGGAAATATATACATGGAAAATGGAAGTGTAAATGTAAATTCGGGAGACAGTTTTTATGATGATGGAGGATCTGGATATTATTTTCCGAACAGATCGCAGGTATTTACATTAAATTCAGCTGAAGCAGGTAAATCAGTAAAGTTAACCTTTAATACTTTAGAAATTCGTTCATTTGAGCAACTGAGAATTTTCGATGGAGCTGATACAACGGCTAATTTATTAGAATCCTTTTCTGGCTCAAGTCATTCTCTGCCATTAAATGTGGCTTCTTCCGGGGAGTCCTTAACTGTTAAATTTGAAAGTGATGATTTTGAAACTTCAGATTTTAGTTCTGATGGTTGGCAGGCGGATATAGAAATATCCATAAATGCTCCCACCGAGAGATCAAGAAATTATGAAATCACCGACTTTTCTGATACCTCAATAGATTTTTCATTTACAGCAGGTAATGGATTGAAAAGGTTGGTTGTAATGAATACAAATAGTAACGCAATTCAATTTTCACCAGTAAATGATCAATCTTACACTGCAAATTCAGTATTTGGTTCTGGTGAAAATGTGTCTGGGAATGAATATGTGGTAGCTAATGGTGATATTTCATCAGTCTCTGTCAGCAGTTTACCTAATGTTGGAAAATATAGTGTGAAGATTTGGGAATATAATGAAATTGGCGGAGAAATAGTTTATGCTGAAACAGCCTATCAGTTTGAAGTCGGTAATGACTTAGTAGCTCCTGCAGACATTGCAGGGAATTATTCTTATCGTTTCAGTGGATATGCTATGGTTACAAAAAATACCATTGAAAATACTGGATACTTACTTGTCAACGGAAATCCTTTCCCTGATGATAATTATCGTTTAACGCTAGCAAGTGAAAACCCCATAGATACTTCTGCTATCAAGGACGTATTGGTGGATGATTTTATTGTCAATGCGGACATATATAGCCAAGGAGATGAAATCATTGAAGGAGTTTTTGCTGTTGAAAAAATATCAAGAAGCCCCATTACCAACATGGCAGGTTTCTCACCGGGGACAACTTATTATTTTGCCTATATAGTGTTAAGTGAGAATGCCGTTGGCACTCGATACGGCTTAGATAAAATAACTACTAATTCATATACGACTCTTAGTCAAGAAGATCTTATCATGGAAGAAGGTAGTGCTACAATTAATCAACAGACTAAACTTTATGATCCACTAGTACTTAGTTACAGGGTGAGTAAAGAAGGTGGTTATACACAGACTTTCTATCCACAGAATACTGGAGATAAACTAGCCTTTAAAACAGATTTTGTAAATCTAAATTATCGTGCCAGTAAATTTGAGTTTAGGATTTATGATGGTGAAAATACTGATGCACCACTTTTAGTAGATTATAGTGGCAAAGTAAAAGGTGCTTACGAAATTCTTGATGTCTTGGTAGCAAGTAATGATAAAGGTGCTTTAACATTTCATTACCAGATTAATTCAGGAAGTTTCAGTAGTTCGCAGGGACCGTTTGGTTTTTATGGGGAATTATTTCTTCAAACTGAGCAGTCTGCTCCTTCACAAACGGTTTCTTCACTGAGTGTCGATAATCTAAGCGCACATACAGCTGATTTAAGCTGGAAGAGAGGAAATGGGGATAAAGTGCTGGTTGTTTTAAATAAATCAGAAAAACCTTCCATGACACCAGTTAATGGTCTTAATTATGAGGTAGGTCAAGATATATTAGGTGCTCAAGAAATACTTTTAATAGGAACAGGGGAAGAAGTCAAATTGACTGAGTTAGTTCCTGGCAGGGATTATAAGGTTGACTTTTACGAATTCTTTGATACCAGTTCACCTGTTTATGGGCAGCGGAATTCAATTTCTTTTAGTACGGATTCAAATAGACCAACTGTCCCAGCACAAAGCGTTAGTTATGAAGTACTAGAAAATGAAAAGATTAGGTTACAATGGGAAAATGGTAATGGAGAAGCTAGAGTTGTAATTGCAATTGAAAATGGATTTTTCACTCCGACAAAGCTTGACTTTGACGGTAAAAGTTTCCCACAGGGAAATTCCAATTTTGAAGAAGGGGAAGACCATTATAATAATGAAGGAAGAAAATTCAAGGTATTATATAATGGCATTGATAACTCGGTAGTGATTGATGGGATAAGAAGTGATCGAGTTTATAGCTATACGGTATTAGAGTATAACGGAACTGGGAAGTCAACAAATTTTCTCTACGATGACATGTATAGTTTTGCACTCTTCCAAGAAGCTCCAAGCACCCAAGTAAGTAATCTTACAGCAAGTGATGCCACTGCCACAACTATTAAGCTGGATTGGGAATCACCTAAATACTTTTATGAGATCGTCTATTTAAGTACAGATCCTAATGAGGGCTTAGACTTGGATCAATTTGTGATGAATGAGTCTGATATTTTGAATTACACCCAAGAAAATGGTAAAATCGTGTATTCCGATAGAGGATCTTTCCCGAATAGTTTGGATTACCTCTTGCTTGAAGATCTTCAACCAAATACTACTTATTATGCAACCGTATATTATGCTCAAAGATATGCGGATTCTTATAGTGTTAATAAAGTAAACCCTACGAAGGTCACTTTTACTACAGGAGATTTCCAGAAATTTTACTGGGTAAACGGTTATGGAAACTGGAATGACAAAAGCCACTGGGCTACAACAAGTGGGGGTAACGTTCGTCATGATACCATTCCAAGCAAAGAAAGTATTGTAATTATTGATGAAAATTCCTTTTCCAGTGAAGATACGGTTCAAATTGATGCTTGGGGTAATTTATATGCTTATTCTTTTAATGTCAGCTTAGATTCTAAAGAACTTCTTTTCAATAATTACGATAGCATTGAAGGTTATAGCAGGTATCCATATTGGAATATAGAATCCAATATGATTCTTAGTGATTCAGTTAAAGTTGGTCCTAATACAATGGCTGGCAGATTTTATGGGGCCTTACCAGAAAATATCATTGATATCCCCAAGGATATTAGCAAGTATGGATTGGATTATATATATATTGAAGGAAGAGATAGTACTCATTTGTATAAGGTTAATTCGATTCCAGATAGACTGTATAGTATCAGATTTTCTGATGTAACTGTAGATTTTGATGCTATTGATTCCTTGTCCATATCATATAGTTTATCAGAAAATGGGAGCGTAAATTTACTTTCCATGCCTAATTATATAAACATTGGACGTAGGTTGTCTTCTTCGTCAAGATTTTATAATGTTTCTAAGATAGAGTACCATAAAGAATTAGAGATCAATCAGTCCCCTTCAATTGATAGCTTATTCTTAAACGGAAGAGATCTGATGATAAGTCCCGATGCTAATTTGACTGTAAATCATATAATAAATGACCCTGAACAGGAGTGGAGGATCTACTCTGGTACTAAAGGTAGTCACGGTTACATATCAACAGAAAATGATTCATTAATAATAGAAAATGTTGAGATTTACGATAATCATACCAAAGGAGCGAATAGATTTATAGCCAGAAGATCGCTTCTTTATGATAATGTAGAAGGTTGGGAGATTGACTCTATAAAAACACCGTCAAGCCCTGAACGACCAGGCAATGTATATCTAGAATATGGTGACTCAACCAAGATAGAAGTAAAATGGAGAGATTTAGTATTTGGGGAACCACTTCTTATGATTTGGGAGGGAGAAAAAGGTAATGAAAACCCAGTACAAAATACAAAATATAATTATGCTGGTAGTTTTGAATCTGCTGATACTTTAGGAAGCGCAAAACTAATAAATCTACAAGGTTTAGAGTCGTTAAATTTGATTGACCTAAAACCTAACACTCAATATTATCTGGAATTATATAGCTATAACCAATATGATTCAATGGTAAGCTACAGTAGTAGTGCTTCAAGATTTGATTTTAAAACCTCTAATGCTAATGATGTGTTTTTTGGTGATTCTTACGATAACTCCGTAGTGGCTAATGGACAAACCTTATATAGTGCACAAGGAATTGGATATTCTCATGATAGTGATGGAAAATATCAACGGCAATATCTAACAATTTTACCAAATGATGAAGATAAAAAAGTTGTCATTAAATTGGAATTTTCAGAGTATAACGTAATGGAAATGAGTCTAAATTCCTCTAATACAGAAGACTTTATTACAAAATTTTACTTGAGTTCATTTGGTGATCCCAAAGAATTTGACAGTACCTATTTGAGTCTTACGAAGGGTGATGGATTTCGTGCTTTTTTAAGAAAAAGAGGTGGATCAAGCGCTAACCCTCCGGGTCCGAGATTTAATATCCAGTCAGTCAATGGAGAATTGTCAGCTATGCCTGACTCAATAGTTAAGAATTTAGAAGTGGCATCAGTTACGGATTCAACCGTTACTTTGTCTTGGGATGCTAATCCTGAAGAAAAGGTGCTAATTGTGGGTAGAAAAAGATTCGCTACTAAGTTTGAGCCAAACAATTACTTTAGTTATCCAGCAAATACAAGTTTCGGTAAAGTGGATCCAGTGTTCAATGATGATGAATATATTCTGTTTTCAGGTTATGGAGATCAGGTTACGGTAAGTAATCTTGAACAGAACACCAATTACGTTTTTGAAGCCTATAGCTTTAACGATTTAGATGGGTTTGATCCTCATTATAAAACTGATACTTCAGCCGTAGTGGAGGCAAGGACTGGGATTAGAGTGCCGGATACGGAATTACAGGATTTCAATATTACTGAGATTAAAAGTAATTCAATAGCTTTTGATTATAATGGTTTTGAAGCAGATGGTTCTATCGTAGTAGCATCTCTAGTTCGAGATTTTGAATTTACCCCAGTAGATTCTTTGGAATTTAGTACATATAACAGTTTCACCGGTTTCAATAGTGCCCCTGAGTTGACTGATAGTGTAAGGATTTTGTATGCTGGAGATACGGAAGAAGTACTATACCATGCTTCAGATTTTACTGAGGAATCTAACTACTTCATCAAAATCTTCGCATTCAATGGAGATAGGACTGAAAAAGTTTTTCAAAAGAACTATGTTCATTATGATTCCATTGAAACTAAAAGTGCATCTTTCGAAATCATTGATATTTCAAGTGATATAGTTTGCCCTAATTCAGTGGTCAATATAGATTATCAATACTTAGGATTCAATTACGAAAATCAATTAGCTAAGGTGATTTTATCTAGTGATGTTAGTATGTCATCTGCAACGGAGCTAGAAATCGTGGATTCTTCTAGTTTCAACATGAATGTAAAGATCCCGCAGCAATTGGCGGTCGGAGAATACTTCATTGCAACCGTACCAACAGCAGGTGATTTTGAAATAGTTTCTAGACCTATAACTGTTGATACCGCTGAGGCATCTACTATTACCAAAGTAGATAATATTCTAATTTCCAACGATAATGAGAATACCACTTGGTACAGAAATAACGTGCTAGTTGGTAATTCTGAGGATTTGGATAGTCTTGAGGTTTTTCAAGAGGGATTGTATTTTCAGACAAAATCTTTTGGCAACTGTGAATATACTTCAAATGAAATATATGTTAAAGCCCGCATAACTTTGGGTCAAGACACCACCCAAACCTGTTCGAATCAATTTATTGACCTAAGGTTTGAAAATGTTTTTGGGAAGTTGAGCAGTTCATTTAATTATCACGCATTGCTGATGGATGGGGCTGGAAATGAACAATCTATTGAATTGGATGCCATCAATATTGAAGATAACTTCTTCAGTTTTTCTCTGTCAGATAATCTACCAACTGATTATTATTCAATTGTACTGAAAACTGAAGGAGACAGTATTGATTCTGATACTGCCACTCTTTATGTTGAAAAACTTGAACCAGCAGTTATTACTTTAACTGAAAATGGACTAACTTCAAATTATCAAGAAGGCAACCAATGGTTATTGGATGGAGAGCCTATTAATGGAGCTAATTCACAAACTATTTCGATAGAAAGATCAGGGGTTTATTCAGTTGAAGTATCGACCGACTTTTGTACCGTTCAATCAGAAGGGATAACGCTTACTTCAAATAGAAAAGGTCTGATGGCTGTAGGATTTCGGGCTTTTCCCAATCCAATCCGAAATGATCTGAATCTGAAGTATACTGGTGATGAGTATTTTGGATTGAGTAGTGTAGTTTTAAGTGATTTGACAGGAAAAACGGTGTATAATGGTTTACATGACTTTCAAACAAATAATAAGCTTGAAATACCATTGAATGAAATTAGTCCGGGAGTTTATTTTATCACTGTAGAGACCAAAAATTTCAGAGTGCAACAGAAATTGATTAAAAAATAAAACACTTTGTCTAATAAGGAGGGAAATGGAAAAGCCCTCCTTATCTTATTTTCTCCACAGCCTCAATAGCCCTTTCCAATCTATCTTTTGTTCCTGAAATAACGGTATAGTCCAAATTTGATTCCACTAACTCATTGTGATAACGTTCAAAAAGCTTATCTCTCATATTGGGGTTCTCTCTAAGTGGGTCTTCCTCCCAAGGCAAATCAGGAGCACAAAGCAAGTAAAAATTGTATGGACGAGACTGTAAATGATTTAATACCCAAGGATGGCATTCACCATAGTTTACTTCATACCAAACCTTCATCATGATTAAATCAGTATCGCAGAAGAGCAGGTTTTTAGCTATAAAACTCATTCTTTCTTCCCAAATTACCATTCCCTTACTAATGGCCAATAGATCAGATCGATTATAATCCTTTCCATTTTCCTCTAAATACTTTCTTCCGTATTCAGGGACAAAAGGTTCATTATAGTGTGTTGCCAGTGCTTTTGAAAGAGTGCTTTTCCCTGTACTTTCAGGTCCAATAATTGCGATTTTTTTCATGCGTACTTGGTAAAGTAAATTTTCCGCCAATTTAGGTAACCGGCAAGTGCAATGATTACATACGCAGCCATGAGTACTGAGGTTAAATATAATTCTCTTTGAAAGTAAATGTAAACCGCAACGGTATCAATCACAATCCAATAGAGCCAGTTTTCAAGGACTTTACGAGTCACCAATATGGTGGTTAATACGGCAAAAACTGTAGTAAAGGAATCTAAATAAGGGAGTTGGGCATTGGTGTTTTCTACTAAAATATAGCCTAGACCGACTGTGAAAAGTATTCCTAACAATAGGAAGATTCCATGTTCACGCCATTTCATTCTAGAAATCGGCAATTCCTTTTGGTCATTTTTAGGATGCTTCCAATGCCACCATCCATAAATTGTAGTGCCCAGGTAATAGACATTTAAACCCATTTCAGCATAGAGTTGGACTTGGTAGCAAATTACTAAGTAGATACTTACACTAACAAGACTAGCATACCAGCACCAAATCATTTCTTTAGCTGCAAAATAGATGTACAGTATGCCAAAAAACACACCAAATCCTTCCAGCCAACCCATATTGAGAAGGCCTTCATATAGTTCATTTAAAATGTCCATTTGTTAATTTATTAATTCCTACGCCTGCATTATCAGGATCAGGTCATGGGTATGTTCTCAGCCCGTTATTATGCGGCACCCCTTCGTTGACTTCGCTAAGGTAATAGTTGAGTTCGAATAAGCAAAATTTACGACTAGTCCCTAAAGAGTTCTTTAAGCGAGTCTTATTGAGTAGCAGGTATTAATTAAGGCCTTGTTTATAGCTTTGTTGGCGTATAGCTACTTATTTAAATTCTTCTTGAGGAAGGGGTATTTTAACTTCAAAAGTGCTGCCTTTCTTGAGCTCACTGCTGACCGATACTTCTCCTTTAAGTCTTTCGATTGCTCTCTTCATGATGAACAAACCTAAGCCTGTTCCACTTCCATTTTCACTGGCCCTGTAGAACATATCAAATATCTTTGATAGATGCTTTTCTTCTATTCCTTCACCATTGTCACATACTTTGACATGGATTTTTCCTTTTTTCTTGAAAATTTTAACTTCAACCACAGGGTTTGTTTTCTCCTCATCAACATATTTAATGCTGTTTTCAATTAGATTTTGTAGAATCGTATTAACGATATACCACTCAGATTTAAAGTAGAGATTACTTTCAATATCAATTGTGAAGCTAATTTTATTGTAATTGGGTAAATAAGCATATGCTGAAATACAATTGTCTACTATTTCGTAGAAGTTGATAGGTGTTAATTTAATATCTCTGTAGTTTAATTCAGTGATATTGATTAGCTCCATTACAATCATATTTAGACGCCTGATTTGGTGGTCATACATTTTAAAAAAGTGTCTTGCCTCAGGGTCTTTTATGTCCTTATCAACCAAATCACTCAAACCCAATAAGGAGGCGATTGGGCCTTTCAAATCATGTGATACACGGTAAAAGAAAGAATCAAGTTCAGTATTTTTCTTTTCAATAATAGAAGCTTTTTCTTGTTCGATTTCAGCATCTTTTTCAATATCCTCCAGTTGTGAAATTACTTCGTAGCCGTCAACAAGATTCTGAATGTATTTATTGTTCTCTTCCTCACTAAATTTGACATATTCCTCCAAATGGAAAAGAGCTTTAGATGTATTTACCGGCTTAAAGCACTGGAACAGTAATTGATGACATTTAAATAGGCTCTGGTTCAAATTCCCCTTTTCGGCAATTTGAGCTGCCTCTTCTAAAATGTCTATGGCTTCCTTTATTTTGCCCTCTTGAAAATAGACTTTACCAAGTTTCTCCATACTTTCCACCATTCCTGCTTGTAGGTTATATTTGGTGAATAGTGATAGAGCTTTTTCAAAACTTTCCTCAGCTTTTTTTAATTTTCCAGACTTGACCTTAATTTTTCCAGCAAGATAGTAGGCACTTGCTAACTTTTCTTTTTGATGAAGTTCTTCTTTTAAGGTAATGCATTTTTCAACCAAGAGTGCTGCCTTTGGGATCTTTTCTGATTTCAAGTTAATACCTGCAAGACTTAAAAATATATCACTTATTAGATTGTTGTTCTTTTGATCCTCAGCTTCGGCTAAAGCTTCTTCATATGCAAGGTATGCATTTTTAAAATCGTGAAATTCTTCATACAGATTACCCAAAAGACACAATGACTTTGCATGGAAACCGTAATCCTTGATTTTTGCATAATAATGAACTGCATCTGTTAAATGAGGTAATGCTTCACTGAACTTTCCTTGCTCTTTATAAATCGTGCCCAAATTATAGCAGGAATCTCCTCTTCCTCTTTCATAATTTATTTTATTGGCAATGGATTGTGCTCGTTCAGCAAGGGATTTGGCAGTTGCAAATTCCTTGTTTTTTCTTTGTAAAAGCGATAGTTGATTCAGTGCATCTGCATGAACAGCGTTCTTACTTTTGATTTTTTGGGATTTAAAAAGAGCTTTTTCCGTTAAGCTTATGGCATTTGTAATACTTTCTTTTGAAACTGCATGAGCTTCAGCAAGCAACTCCTCAATCTCCCCTACAAGGTTGTCAGCTATCTTCAACTATATTTTTATTCAATGGTTCTATGGTAAATATAATATTATATATTAAAATCATCATCATTTTCAGCTGAATCTTCAAAATTTAACATACTGCTTAACAGGTCTTTAAAACTATGACCTTTTGCTAATGCATGTTTGCTAAGTAAGCTGTATTCAGCCATCCCATGCAGAGCAAATTCCATCATAAAATATGTTTCTTTTTCACTGAGTCCACTATGATGGGTTTTCACCAAATCTTTCAAACCAGGAATTTCTTTCAACTTTTTTTGATAATCTTTTTCCGTATCGTCATGAAAAAGGTCTATTTTCTTTCCATCATTAAACCATTTGATTATAGACTTATAGGGATTTTTCTTTTCCCTATCCTTTCTCAATTCCTCAGGGTTTGGAAAATAGTGGTCAAATTGGGATCTTATGGCCTTTCCGACTAATGTCTGTGCCACTATTCCGGGGCCTTCTTGCTCTCCTTCATAAACTAACTCCACCTTTCCTGTAATAGCAGGCACAACACCAGTAAAGTCAGACATTCGCACATACACTTTTTCTTCTTTGTTAACTAATGATCTGCGTTCTGCTGCACTAATTAAGCTTTCGAAGGCAGATATTGTTAACCTTGCTGATACACCACTTTTTTCATCAATATATTCACTACTGCGCGCTTCTATAGCTATCTGTTCAATTAAATCCTTCGAAAGGTCGTTTAATTCAACTACGTCATTTTGTTCATCCTTAATCGCAGCTTCTTGAGCGGTGATCTTTCTGCCAATTTCAATAGATTCAGGATAATGAGTTATTATTTGAGCATCTATTCTATCTTTTAATGGAGTGATTATACTGCCTCTATTTGTGTAATCTTCGGGATTCGCAGTAAACACAAATTGAAGATCAAGTGGTAATCTTAATTTGAATCCTCTAATCTGAATATCGCCTTCTTGTAAAATATTGAAAAGTGCAACCTGAATTCTAGCCTGTAAATCGGGCAGCTCATTAATTACAAAAATACCCCTGTGTGACCTAGGAATCAATCCATAATGAATTACTCTTTCATCTGAATAAGGAAGTTTCAATGTTGCGGCCTTAATTGGATCAACATCACCAATCAAATCGGCAACCGAAACATCTGGAGTAGCTAATTTTTCTGTGTATCGTTCTTCTCGGTGCATCCAAACCACGGGGGCTTCATTCCCTTTTTCCTCTAAAATATCTTGTGCCTGTCTAGAAAGTGGTTGCATAGGATCATCATTCAGTTCGCACCCTCTCAAAACAGGAATGTACTCATCCAGTAATAAAGTCATCATTCTGGCAATACGTGTTTTTGCTTGACCCCTAAGACCCAACAGATTGATGTTATGACGAGAAAGAATTGCTCTTTGAATATCTGGTATTACTGTATCCTCATATCCCCAAATACCTTCGAAAACATTTTCCCCTGCTCTCATCTTTTTTATAAGATTTTGTCGGAGTTCTTCTTTTACGGTTTTTGGTTGATAACCACTTTCCATTAATTCTTTTAGGGTTGTGATTTTTAATTTATCTTGGGTAGCGAGTGTTTCGTAGCTCATAAACTTATTTCAGTATCTTTTTTTTCTATTTCTTTTATAATCTTCAAAAACTAAATTGCCAAGTCCTTGCAAACTGCTATAATAAGCACTGCCATTATTTACTGTGGTAAATTCCTTAACAAATTCTTGGAGATATGGGTCTGAAGCAATCATGAAAGTAGTAATCGGAATGCCCAGCCTTTTGCATTGTGCCCCTAAATTGAGCGTTTTATTCAATATTTTAGGATCTAGTCCAAAGCTGTTTTTGTAGTATTTAATGCCTTGTTTCATGCAAGTTGGTTTCCCATCCGTAATCATGAAAATTTGTTTATTCTTATTTTTTCTTCTTCTTAGCAAGTCCATAGCTAACTCTAATCCTGCAATCGTGTTGGTGTGATAGGGACCCACCTGCAGATATGGTAAATCTTTAATTTGAATTTGCCATGCATCATTGCCAAAAACAATAATATCAAGAGTATCTTTTTTATACTTCTTGGTGATAAGTTCAGCTAAAGCCATTGCTACTTTTTTGGCTGGGGTTATTCTATCTTCCCCATACAAAATCATGGAGTGTGAGATATCAATCATCAAAACAGTAGAAGTCTGTGTTTTATATTCGCTTTCAACTACCTCTAAATCATCTTCAGTTAGCATGAAATCTCCTAATCCATGGTTGATTTGAGCATTTCGTAAGGAATCTGTCATGGAGATTTGGTGCAATAGATCCCCAAACTCATAATTTCTTCTGTCCGTTCCGGGTTCTTCTCCTAGTCCAGTAAAATTGGTTTTGTGCTCGCCCTTTCCGGATTTCTTCAGTTTTCCGAAAATTTCTTCCAAAGCATTTTTTCTAATATTCTGCTCTGTTTTGGCAGTGATTTCAAAAGATCCATCTGGGGTTTTGTCTGAGATAAAGCCTTTATTCTTTAAATCTTCTATGAAATCGCCCATCCCATAGTTAGCATCTGTAATATTATATTGCTTATCAATATTGGTGAGCCAATTCAAAGCCTCACTTACATCACCACCGGTAATAATCAATAGTTCATTAAACACATTGAATAATTGATCAAATGTGGTGTCTGATAAATCTTTGTGAGCTAAATATTTTGTGAACCTATAACCTAACATATCTCTGCTTAACTAATATAAGAAGATGAATGTTACTATTATTTGATTTAATTTATTGTATTTTGGAAAAGGAATAAAACTTAAGTCGGATTTTACAGGATATGATGTGAGAATTCTTGGTTCACATGCTGGGATAAGCTAATTTCCTGAATTTGATTTTCTAATAAGTTATGATTGGTCATTTTCATAATGCCTTTCAGGGAACAAATGCTGGTTATGCTTAGCGTTTTTACAACTCCTCGGTCCATAATCATATCATTTTGAAGATCCCCGTTTCCAGCATTCTTGTGAAATTCTCGGATGGCGTCAACAGAGTATACACTGTTTTCACTTAGCCATTTTTTAAACCATGTGTTTCTGTTCTCTATAGATTCTTTGGTATAGAGTTGAGCAGAAGCCCATAAATGTGGACTTTTAGGGTCTTTCTCCACTAAAAAAGTATTTTCACCGTCCCATTTAAATTCAAGAATCTTTAACTGTGGATCATGAAATAGAACAACCATCGTAAACGGTTCAATGTCTGTAAAATCGTAATTTTTAAAAAATTCATCAGGCTTTATGCATTCAATTGCTTCCATCACAACCAGACCTCTGCTCATTCTGTATGGAGGCTTGATCTCGTGCGGTTCGTAAGCTCCATTTAGTAAACATACGCTGATTCCTTTATCAGATGTTGCAACCCAGGTCCCTCCAGCTTTTGGATCTTGCGGGAACACTATATTCTTACCTTCTACGTGGTGATAGGCAGGGAAAAATGACTGACCCCTATCTGGACTTTCATCTCGATTGGACGTCAATATATACTGCTCTTCAGAAAGTGGTAAATATGTAAGTGTGCACATAACTTTTATAAAACTCTCGAATGATAGTAAATAATAGAATCTTTAAAAAGTCATTTCTTTAATTAGTATAAAAAAAATGCAAAGGGTCAGGGTAAATGAATGAATAATCTAAAATATGTTCAATTTTAATGCTTTTGATGATTCTGTTAGTCAAAACTTGTTGTTCATTTCCAAAAACTGGGGGCGGGAAATTAAAGTCTTTGGAATTTTGATTGAACACCTCTTTTTTCGTGGGGTGTTTTGGTGCAACACCGTTTATTACATAACCCCATTTATTTGTAGATAAAACAGCCAAAATTAAGCCTATGGCATCATCTTGATGAATATAATTTACCTTTTGCTGGTGTTGTTCTAATTTTTTGTTTGAGAAATATTTTCCAGGTATTCTATCGTATCCCAATAAACCGCCAAAACGGATGATAGTTAGTCTTTCTCTAAAGTGTTCTATGAGTAGCTCTTCAGCCTGAATCAGCGCTTTGCTCCTGTCTGATTGTAAATCCAAATCATGATCTTCATCGATAGAATGATCAACTTTAGGATATACAGAAGTGGAACTTACATAAATTATTTTTTGCTTTTGGGGAATCTGGTTTACGATTGCCTCTAAACTTTCTCGATGATGGTCTACTCCTTTTTTGGAGGTTTGAGGAGGGATATTAACGATTAAAAAATCTGAAGCAAAAAAATTAGAATCAATCTTACTCTTGGGTAGTTCAATTTGATACGCCTCTATCCTTGCTTTTTGTAAGTCTTTTATTTTCGATGAGGTCGTTGAACTTCCTTTTACTTTGTAGCCCTCATTTACTAATTTTTCAGCAAGAGGAAACCCTAACCACCCACAACCTAAAATACTTACGGATGCCATTATTTCTTCTTGTTGGGAATGGTATTAAATACATAGTCCCAAAAAGGAGAAGATACTCCAAAATATTGATCAGGATGTTTATAATGATGTATACTATGATTAATCCATAACCATTTCAGGAAATTTTTTGGAGGTTGATATGCATGAATAGCATAATGAACAAATGCGTAAACGAGATAACCGATTAAGAATCCAGGCACAACTGCAAATGCATAATCTTGTATAATTAGCCAAAAGGCAGCAAAAATTACACTACTGATTAAAATTGCACCTGCAGGTGGCATCACAATTCTATCTTTGTCTTTTGGGTATTCATGATGGATGCCATGAAAAGTATAAGTAATCCATCTTTTCCATCTTTTGTCATCGTCCATGTGAAAGACGTAGCGATGGATAAGGTATTCTCCTAAAGTCCAACCAAAGAAACCTGAAATAAACAATGCAGTAAATACAATTCCATCAATGTTGAATTTGCTTAGTGCTAAATAAGCTAAGTAGATAGAAATGATTGCTAGAATACTTAAGGGTATAGAAAAATGACTTCTTGTTAATTTTTCTAGTATGGGGTTTTTAAACAAATTTTTGGTTCCCGAACCTTTAATATTTTTGTCTTGAGCTAAATCCATAACTAATAAAAGTGACAATTGAAAAAGTTGTTCTTCGATTAACTATGACCAATTAACGACTAAAGTCATCAATTGTTCTGTATATTAGGTTATCATATCCTTTCAGTTACTTCTTTTTTAAGAATTTTGGAATAGAAATTTTCGTAGAGAGGTAATATATTCGTGATATCAAATTTCTTGGCTCTTTCAAGGGCATTCTTTTTGAATTGATCTAGGTTTTCATCTGCTAAAATATGGAGTGATTTCTCTGTCATGTCCTTCACATCTCCGACATTACAAGTGAAGCCCGTAACGCCATCAATGTTTAATTCAGGAATTCCTCCTGCATTAGAAGATATGACTGGTACTTCGCATGACATGGCTTCTAATGCCGCCAATCCAAAACTTTCTTTTTCGGAAGGCATTAGAAATAGATCACTTACTGAAAGTACTTCTTCTACAGCTTCTAATTTACCTAAAAAGCGAATATCATCGCAGGTGCCTAATTCTCTGCATAACTTTTCCATTTTGATCCTCTCTGGACCGTCACCAACTAGCAGAAGTTTTGCTGGAATGATTTTACGTACATTATTAAAAACGTAGATAACATCCTCTACTCTTTTGACTTTGCGAAAGTTTGAAGTGTGTACCATCAACTTTTCACCATTTGGGCAAATTGCGGTTTTGAAATGATCTTTTTTCTGTCTTTTAAACCTACCTAGATCAATAAAATTAGGTATAACTTCAATATGCTGATATATATCAAAGTGCTCTAAAGTATCTTTTTTTAAATCTTCTGAAACGGCAGTTACTCCATCAGATTTATTGATGCTGAACGTGACAACAGGCTCGTAAGAAGGATCTTTACCCACTAATGTAATATCTGTCCCATGCAGGGTAGTTACCACTGGAATGTCAATATTCTTCTCTTTAAGAATTTGTTTAGCCATATAAGCGGCCGATGCATGGGGTATCGCATAGTGCACGTGTAATAAATCTAGTTTCTCGTGCTGGGCAACATCTACCATTTTACTGGCTAATGCCAATTCATATGGAGGGTATTGGAACAGCGGATACGTTCGAATATCTACCTCATGATAGAATAAATTTTCATTAAAAAAATCTAAACGAGTAGGCTGTGAGTAAGTAATAAAATGAACATTATGTCCATTCTTTGCCAGTGCTTTTCCCAATTCTGTTGCTACAACTCCACTTCCACCAAAGGTAGGATAACAAACTATTCCTATATTCATTTAATCAATGTTGTTAAATTCAGTAATACTGTAGGTTGAGATTTAAAACGTAAGCCTTCATGATTATGTTCAAAATACTTTTGTGTGATCAATTAGTTTTTTAATCAATTGACATACTCCTCTTGCTGAGATTCATATTCAAAAATAGATTGATAGATAATATCCATAATGCGGGTTCGAATATTTGAAGAGATCAGTTTTCTGTTATTGGCATCAGGATAAACCCTGTTAGACAAAAAGATATAAACCAGACCAAACTCAGGATCTGCCCAAGCGGCAGTTCCTGTAAAGCCGGTGTGTCCGAAAGTTAGGGGAGAGGCATAATGAGATGTTGGGGAAGGACCTTCTTCTTCCACTGGTTTGTCCCAACCTAAACCTCTTCTATTTTCGTCAAATTGCTTTCTTGTAAAATATGGCACCGTGCCTTTACTAAAATATCGTACTCCTCCGTAGGTGCCGTCCCATAAATTCATTTGCATTAAAATGGCCAGATCCTTCGCATTGCTAAACAAGCCTGCATGCCCTGCAATTCCTCCAACCATGGCCGCACCTTGATCATGCACCCAGCCTTTTATCAGATCATTTCTAAAAACTAAATCATTTTCAGTAGGGGCAATTTGCGATTCAGGAAATCGACATAAGGGTAAAAAACCCATAGTTTTCATGCCCATTGGTTTGTAGAAATTTTCAGCTAAAAATTCTTCATAAGTCATATTCATCATACGTTCACTGATCTTTTGCATAATGTAATAACCCATATCAGAATACCTATAATCATAATTCTTTTTCCATCTGGGCTTTTCCAACAGTTCAGAATCAATGACCCATTGCCAAATAGAATCACCTAATACCTGATGTCCATAAAGCCCAGAGGCCAACTGATGCGGATAAAGCGAAGCTTCATGATTCTGATATAAAGGTGTTTTCAATCCAAACATATCATGAGTTTGTCTCCAAAAAGGGACATATGGAACTAAACCTGCTTGATGCGTTAAAATATTACGTAAGGTCATATTCTGTTTGTTGCTTTTTTTCAGCTCAGGTAAATAATTGACTATTTTTTTATCTAAATCAATAATTCCCCTATCATACAGAAACATGATGCTTTGAAGAGTGGCCGATACTTTAGTGATGGAAGCTAGGTCATAAATAGTTTCGTCATCTACCTTCGAATACTTGTGATAGGTTTGATACCCATAGTTTTTTTCATAGACAATCTGTCCGTCTTTTGCTACTAGTATTTGGCAACCAGGTGTTGCTTCTGTTTTAATGGCTTCTTCGGCTATAGCGTCAATTTCTGCCAATATTTTTGGATCCATTCCAACATCCAATGGGCTGCTGTAGCCAAATCTATTAAGAGTTGTAGAATTGAGTCCAGTACCTGCGGGCATATTAGGTGCAACAGATACAGGTAACTTTCCTTTTATTGCCTTAGCTCCAAAAAGCATCTGAGGAGCCAATTTTTGTGTAATGTCATTGTCCTCATACATCAAAAGAACATGCTGAAAGGATTGCAAGTATTTTAAACTATAAGCATTTCCAAAAACAGCCAAAACAACATTGGCTTTTTCTGACAAATTTTGAAGGAAAAGTAAATCTTCGGATTTTAAACCAAATCTCTTTGAGGAAGAATTATTCATGTCGTGAATGCCTACCACCACCGTTTCATACTGGCTTAACTGATCCATTAGTCGACTGTAATCACCCAAGTCCATGTTGTCTTTCGATAAATTGTAGTGCGTAAAATCTGCATATTTACTTAAATATTGCTGAAATATGCTGTTTTTGCTGCCTCTTAAAGATATTGAGGCAAAATTGGTAGTATCTAAGATATGTATTGGAAGAAACTTCTTTTCATTTTTTACAAGTGTAGCTGCTTCAGCATAAAGTCTTTCGTTTAGATTTTTTGCGTCTGCTGTATGGAGCTTTTCATTAATATTATCAATTTTCAATTTCTTAAATCCAGTATGTAAGCCCAATTTGTATTTTGCATGAAGAATTTTCTTTACACTTTCCTCTAATCTTTCTTCTGTCAATTCCTTTTGCTTCAATGCATTTTTAATCATTTTAACTGCACTGGGAACATTCATAGGGAAAAGCAGAACATCATTTCCGGCCTTAAAGGCTAATAAGTCAGTTTCTCCTGGAGCATAATAATCACTTACGCCTTTCATATTTAATGCGTCAGTAAAAATGAGCCCATCAAAACCTAATTTTTCTTTCAATAAGTCAGTAACTACATTTGAAGAAAGTGTTGTGGCCTTATTAGGCGTTTTATCATAAGCAGGGATATGCAAGTGAGCTACCATCATGCTATTGACTTTATTCTCGATCAATTTTTTGAACGGATACAGTTCTATTTCATTCAGCCTAGTAGTATCATGTTTAATTACAGGCAATGTCATATGAGAATCAGAATCCGTATCTCCATGTCCAGGAAAATGCTTAGCGTTGGCCATTAAACCATTTTCTTGCATTCCCTTCATGTAGGCTACTCCTTTTTGAGCAACGTTTTCTTTGTCTTCTCCGAAGGAACGATAGCCTATAACGGGGTTTTTAATGTTGTTATTAACATCTACAACTGGCGCGAAATTTACGTGTATGCCAAGTAATTTAGCTTGCCTCGCAATTTCTGCACCCATATCATAAATCAAATCATTATTTTGAATCGCTCCTAAGGTCATTTGCTTAGGGAAATTCATGGTGCTATCCAATCTCATGCCCAAGCCCCATTCTGCGTCCATTCCAATCCATAATGGGGTTTTCGACTTTGCCTGTAATCTATTGGTGATGTTTATTTCCCGAACTGGACCACCTTGAAAAAATATCAACCCCCCTATGTGATGATTTTCGATCAGAATCTCTAAATTTTTAACATGTTGTTCGTCTTTATTGGAATATGCAGCCACCATGAAAAGTTGACCAATTTTCTCATCTAAGCTCATTGCGTGGTAGGTATTGTCAACCCATTTTGGGTACAATGTTTTTTGTGCAAAAAGTGAGCTTGTAACAAGCAAAATATTAATAAATGTTAAGAAAAAAACTTTTTTAAACATGTGGTAGTTTTGAATTTATGATAAAAGCTAAATTAACATTAAGTTTGTTTCTTGGAAAGATGAATTCCATTAGATTGTTAATTATTCGCTAATTTGTTGAAATTAATTGAAATGATATCAACACTTTACAATTTAAACTTACATAACGTTCGCTTCGTTCTTTTATTCATCTGTTTTGCATAGCTGATGATGAAATGAGTAATAATATTCGAAGGTGAAATTTACTTATCAGCTTGAAAGTGCTTAATATGAATTCCATCTGACCGTCTAAAATTTAAATAATATACCTATGAAATTTCCGTCCATATTTAGACTTCCAAAGTATCAAAGGTTTGAAATACAGCCTAGGTACTACGATCCTGTGAAAGAGGATTTAGAAAAAAGGACCCATCGAATAAGGCAAGAGTTAAAAAACGAAAGAAATGGTGGTGAATCTGAAAGTATCCGAGAGGCATTTAAAGCCAAAAGAGGCGCTAATCGTTCTGCAGACTTATTTCAATTTTTGATGATAATTATGGTTGGTTTGTCAATTGGAGGATACTTGATGTATGGTGCCAGTGTCTATTTTGCATTGCTCCTATTGGTCCCGCTTTATATTTTTCTAAGGAAGAGAAAATGATTCATCGCAAGAAACTGATCATTCGTTTCACAGTTACTACTACTTAATTTTAACCTGGAATCTATAGACTTTTTTAAATGTCAGATATAATTCAGTTGTTGCCTGATGCAATTGCCAATCAAATTGCTGCTGGTGAAGTGGTTCAAAGACCCGCATCTGTAGTAAAGGAATTATTGGAAAATTCCATTGATGCTGGAAGTTCCAAAATTAAATTGGTGGTGAAAGATGCAGGTAAGCAACTTATACAAGTGATAGATGATGGCATAGGGATGTCTGAAACTGATGCTAGGATGTGTTTTGAACGACATGCTACTTCTAAAATTCGGAAATCAGACGATTTATTTGCGTTAAAAACGATGGGATTCCGTGGAGAGGCCATGGCTTCAATTGCAGCGGTTGCACAAGTTGAGCTTAAAACCAAAACCCCAGAAGCTGAACTTGGTGTTTTGCTTCAAGTTGAAGCATCAGAAATCAGAAATCAATCCCACACAGCTCATACGGGTGGGACAACCATTTCAATTAAGAATCTTTTTTATAATGTTCCTGCAAGAAGGAATTTTCTGAAATCCAATGCCGTGGAAATGAGACATATAATCGATGAATTCCATCGAGTGGCTCTTGCAAATCCGCGGGTAGCATTTAGTTTGCACCAAAATGATATGGATGTTTACCAGCTCAATGCTGGCAAATTAAGCCAAAGGATAGTAGGCTTATTTGGAAAAAATTATCAAGAGCAATTAGTTTCTTGTGAGGAAACCACAGATCAATTAAAAATTTATGGTTATATAGGGAAACCGGAATTCGCCAAAAAAACTCGTGGTGAGCAGTTTTTCTTTGTCAACAACCGATACATCAAAAGCGGATATTTGCATCATGCAGTAGTCAACGGTTTTGAAGGATTATTGGCAAAAGAGGCACATCCTTTTTATGTTTTGTGTCTGGAAATTGATCCTAAAAGAATTGATGTAAATGTTCATCCTACCAAGACCGAGATCAAATTTGATGATGAAAGGATGGTTTACGGTATTTTAGCAGCGGCTATTCGACAAGCCTTAGGAGCACATAATGTAGCACCAGCTTTGGATTTTGACAGTGATGTGAATTTTAGTTTCAATGCTCCACGAAGAAATAGAATTGATGAATTCTCAACGAAAGCGGCCAATTATCAAAAGTTTAAACAACCCAAAGATAATGATGGGGAGTGGGATAAAATCTTGTCTAATTTTCAGGAGCTAAGTGATAAAATTAGTAAAGAAGATCAACAGGATGTTAAAGATGATCGACAAGAATCCATGACTTTCGGTAGCTCCATCAATGAAGAAAGAGAGACCAAAACCCCTAAATCTGAATGGGGAGAAGCTAAATCAAGTATTTTCCAGATTCATCAAAAGTATATTGCTACGCAGGTCAAATCCGGTTTGATGTTAGTGGATCAGCAGGCTGCGCACGAAAGAATTTTATTTGAAAAATTCAATCGCCATTTACAGCATAGTGACGGAAGTTCACAACAGTTCCTTTTTCCGGAGCAAGTGCAACTATCAACTCCTGATTATACTTTGGTGATGGATATGGAAGAGGAACTAAAAGCACTGGGATTCGTAATTTCTTCTTTCGGGAAAGATACGGTGGTGATTAATGGTGCACCCACGGAATTGACAGATACTTCCGTAAAATCGGTGTTTGAAGGGTTGATAGATCAGTTTAAACATAATAAAAATGTATTGAGCATATCAAAAAATGAAAATATAGCTCGTTCTTTGGCAAAGAGGTCAGCCATAAGAGGAGGCCATAAATTGAATGCAGAAGAGATGAATGCCTTGATTGATAAATTATTTGCCTGTCAAAATCCCAATTATGCACCCTCAGGTAATTCAACTTTTATTATTTTTGACCTTGATAAAATTGCAAGTTTCTTCAACTAACGAGAAGCTAAATTTAGAGATTATACAATTTATATTATAAAAATTTATGTTTGCGAGACTTACTCCGGTTGTTAAAAACCTACTTTTAATAAATATAGCATTATTACTGATTCCTTCTTTTGCAAATATTGAGTTAGCCCAGTACTTTGGTTTGCGCTATATTTTGGCGGATTCTTTTCGGCCTTTCCAGTTCATAACCTATATGTTTTTGCACTCTGGCTTTGGACATTTGTTGGGTAATATGTTTGCCCTATTCATATTCGGTCCCATGCTAGAGCGGTTTTGGGGCTCAAAAAGGTTTTTTATATTTTATATGGTGACAGGTGTTGGTGCTGGTATGCTATATGGAGTTGTGAATTTCATTGAAATGCAGCAATTAGAAAGTGCTGCTCAACAATATATTGAGAATCCTAATTATGAGGGTTTTGTTTCCTTCATTCAAGAGAATGCTAATTATGCTTATAGGCAATGGTATGATTTCATTGATGCTTATGGGGAAAACCCAGGTAGTCAAGAATATATTGATGCGAGTGTTCAAAGGGTTCAAGAAGTGGTTAGATTTCAAGGAAATGTACCATTAATTGGAGCTTCTGGGGCAGTATTTGGAATTCTTTTTGCCTTTGGATTTCTTTTCCCAAATACGGAACTGTTTTTATTATTTCCACCTATCCCTATCAAAGCTAAATACCTTGTAACCTTCTATGGATTATATGAGTTATATGCAGGCATACAGAATGTTCCGGGCGATAATGTGGCGCACTATGCCCATTTAGGTGGAATGTTGATTGCATTTATTCTGTTGAAAATTTGGCAGAAGAACAGTAACAGATTTTATTAAAGAAGATGGCAGGATTTTTCGATGAGTTAAAGCAAAATTTTAAAAGGCCCAACAATGCCTTGAATCAGTTGATTATTATCAATGCGGTGGTTTTTGTGGGTTTGGGTTTGTTGGCTTTAATAGGTAAGTTTTCTGGGACGGAGGGACTTTTTGCTGTAGTAGATGCGCAATTTACTATTCCACCAGATCTAGAGCGATTTATTTATCGACCCTGGACTGTTATTACTTATGCATTCTCTCATGCTGGTTTCTTCCATATTCTTCTCAATATGCTAGTGCTTTACTGGTTTGGAATGTTAGTTTCGCAATATCTAGGGAGTGCTAAATTGGTCAATCTATACGTTTTAGGGGCACTTGCAGGTGCAGTTGTGTTTATTTTGGCATATAATTTGGTTCCTTTCTTAGCTGAAAGAGGGACGAACGGCATGGTGGGTGCCTCAGCAGCAGTTTATGCTGTGGCAACTGCATCAGCAACTTTGCTGCCAGATCACAAATTTCATTTAATTTTTATAGGCCCAGTCAAGATAAAATATATCGTTGCAGTTTATATCATATTATCCCTTCTTGGTTCTGCAGGTCCAAATGCTGGAGGAAATATTGCACACCTTGGTGGTGCAGGGATTGGCTTTTTATATGTGCGAGGATTGCAAGCTGGAACAGATTTTGGTTTATGGATTCAAATGACTTTAGGTTTTATCCAAAGTCTGTTTAAATCTAAACCGAAAATAAAAGTCACTTATAAAAAGAAACAGCCTACTGGAGCAAGTAAAAGCAGCGCGAAATCCTCTGGTGCTTCCTCAGCCATTGAGCAAGAAGAGATTGACAGAATATTGGATAAAATATCTGATAAAGGATATGAAAGTTTAAGCAAAGATGAAAAGCAGAAGCTTTTTAATGCAAGTAAAAAATAATTAATGATTACGAATTAATAATTAGTAATTAGGGCATTCCAATTCTTGTAACGTTGTCTTTTTTTCAATTTACCTTTGCTCAATTGATAAATAAAAAAGATTTGTATTTACTCAGCCACTATTATACAAAGTTTAATCCCTCACCACCTCTCATCTAACTACTCCCTCTTGAAGGTGTTTTCACCTTCAATTTTCTGTGAGATTTCAGAGACAATAATAAAGTTTGGGTGAAAACACCCAAATGGGGGCAAGCGCTATTAAATTATCTTTACTGAGTTCTTGTACTTAATGAACAAAAATCCTAAGATTTTCAGTAAGTCCATTATGATAGATTTTTAGGATATACATCCCCTCTTCCAGTTCGCCTAATTCCAATTTTGACACTTGAGGATCAAAATTTAATTGATTATATAAATTTCTTCCAGAAGAATTGAATAAGCTTACCTTGTTTAGTTTTCCCTTAAACTCCTTAGGTAACACTATTTTTACGTTTGAAATGTTAGTTGTCGGGTTTGGGTAAGCAGAAACCTGATTGCTAAAAGTATTTTTTATTTCTATGGCTTCAAAATATTCAAAGCTATGATCAATATCAACTGCTTTTAATCTATATCTAATAATGCCAAATGGGATGGAAAGGTCTGTGAAATCATAGTAAACATCCGTCATGCTATTTCCCTGTCCTTCCACGAGGCCAATTACTTCAAAGGGTTTTTCATTGACCGATCTTTCAATCTCAAAATGAGAAAAGTTCTCTTCCTTGGCTGTTATCCAATTTAATTGAGTTGCGTTCTTTGCCAGAATTCCTTCGAAAACTTTGAGTTCTATTGGAAGTGTGTTGTATATCTCTTGGATTTCGGGTGGGATTTGTCCGTCAGTAGGCTCTCCATCTGAATTACCTTCCACATAAAATTTAGAATTTGTACCGTTATTACTAATATTTGCCCCTGGGCCTTGATTATAGTCGCCATTGACAGCAATGGTTCCATCGTTTGCTGCAATACCACCGTCTCCAGTTGGAAATATTATAAAGAATTCACCCTGATTATTTAAGTCTCCATTTACGTAGAGATAGCCACCATCTTCAACTGTTAATTCTGAATCGGGATTTATAGTTAAATCACCGTCAACTACAAGAGAATCCCCAGAATATACGGTTAGATTGGAAGGGTTGCTACCACCAAAAAAATTCGTAGTACCTAATGTGAAGTTCGAGAATCTTGTTACACTACCGTCAATGAAAATATCTTGACCTCCTTGATTCGATAGCGGTCTGTTACCAGAAGACCAAGCTGAATCATCACTCCAATCAATAAATTGCTCACTTGGAGAGATATTTTGTGCTAACGAAAAGTGTACCGAAATACAACCAATTAAGATGAAGTAAAATAATTTTTTCATGACATTACATTTATTGGCTTAACCAATGATTATGTAATATTATGATTAATGAAGTTGAATTGCTTTTAAGAATTAAGTAAAAGCAAATGTATGTAATAAAACTAAAGAAAATTAATCTCTGACATTTTATCGATGAAATGTAGAAGCCTACAGAAAAAAATGGGATATTATCTGAATAAAGGGATCTACCAATCTTATAATTGATAAAATCTCAACATTTTTAAAAAATAAATTACATCAAAACATCATAAAAAGAGGAAAATTATGCTTTTAGATTTACTTTTAGAAAATTAAAATCCGTGATTAAATCTGACCGATTACATACATTTTCTCCATGGTAGGATTTTCACTGCCGCCTCTTGGCTCTAAGGTAACTGCAAAGGCAGAGGCTTTGCTCGTAGTTTTCATTTTGAGTAAGCTTGTCATGTCACCTGCAACATCAAAAACACCCATATCCACCGGACTGCCATCTACTATGGCCCACAATTGATATTGATTTTTGACTTCATTTGCTGGCATTTTCTTAGCATTTAAATAAACCTCATTGGTTTTCTTATTCCAATGGACAAATGCCTGAGCATTAGGAGCAATATCCAAGCCTGTCATTGGCACTGTTTCAATTCCAGGCTGTCTCAGAATCTGAATATTACTTGCATACTGATCCATTTGGTTTTTGACCACATTATATTGCTGAGCCATGCTCTGGTTTTGGGCAATAATATTGGATAATCTGGCTTCGGTTTCCTGCCACTGATTGTAATAATAGCCACTTAAGACTATTCCGATTACAGCAACTATACTTGCTGCAGCAGATAAATATGGATATATGGAAAAGGATTTTTCTTCCGTTTTCATCTCTGGTTTAGAAAAATTATAATCAACTTCGTCTTTTGTTGAATTTGTTTCTATTCCCAATTCCTCAAAAAGTGCATTTTTGGATTGAGCTGGAGGTGCAATACTTCCTTCTTGACCTAATGCAAATAAGGTTTCTTCAGCCTCATCAATGGCTTTTCTTACTTCTTCATGCTCTTTTGCATACTGAAGCAATTCCTTTGATTCGGACTCATTTAGCTGGCCCAAAACAAAAGCTTCGATTACTCCTGACGATATGTATGCTTCTATCTTACTCACAATAATAATTCTCTTAATGTACGCATAGCTGTCCTCGCTCTGGTTTTGACAGTCCCTAAGGGGATATCAAATTCCTCAGATATTTCAGTTTGCGTATAGCCTTTAAAATACATTTGATCAATAACAAATCGAAGTTCGTCTGAAAGCTTATCTAAAACTTTTTCTAAACCTATGCCATCAATTGATTGCTCTGTTGAATTTGCATTGTCAATGGTATGTACGTTGTCAGAGACTGAATCGGTTTTGCTTGTATTTTTTATTTCTTTGGATCTCAGTTTATCGATGGAAGCATTTCTGCTAATATTCACTAACCATGTGTACAGACGCCCTTTTTCAGCGCTGTATGCATTGATATTTTTCCAGGCTTTCATGAAAACATCATGCAATACTTCTTGAGCAACTTCTTCTGTTTTTACTATTCTTATTATAACGCCATAAATAGCTGCACTATAATTATCGTACAGATACTCGAAAGCACTGGGCTTCTGTGCTTTGAGCTCCTTAATAAGAACTTCCTCTGATATTTTAACTACTTGTGCTATGGTTGTAAATTTCGTTTGCTAAATAAATGATATTAAGTCAATAAAAAAAGCTGTTAGGCAAATTCAATTTATTAAATCTGCTAAACAGCTTTTTGTTTTGATAATGCTGAAGTTTTAAACCAGTCAGGTTTTCAATAGCTATATATTAAAATGATATTCTAAATCAAACGCTTTTATTATAATCAAACCTGAAAGGTTTCAGCTACTTTTCATTTATATATGAATCACCTCATCATAGGCAGCCGCAGCCGCTTCCATCACAGCTTCACTCATAGTTGGGTGAGGATGAACGGTCTTAATCAATTCATGACCAGTAGTCTCTAATTTTCTTACGGCCACAATTTCAGCAATCATTTCTGTAACATTAGCACCTATCATATGGGCACCTAATAGTTCACCATACTTTGCATCAAATACTAATTTCACGAAACCATCTTTTGCTCCGGCAGCGCTCGCTTTTCCTGAAGCAGAGAAAGGGAATTTACCTACTTTCAATTCATAGCCAGCGTCTTTAGCTTGTTTTTCAGTATAACCAACGGATGCAATTTCTGGGCTACAGTAAGTACAACCCGGTATGTTTTTGTAATCTAACGGCTCTGGTTTTTCGCCTGCGATATTTTCAACACAGATAATACCTTCTGCCGAAGCTACGTGTGCTAAGGCTGGACCATGAACGATATCGCCAATGGCATATACTCCATCTACATTCGTTTTGTAATAATCATCAACTAAGACTTTTCCTTTGTCAGTAGAAACACCAGCATCTTCTAAACCAATACCCTCTAAGTTGGTAGAAACACCAACAGCAGAAAGTACTACATCACAATCTAGTTTCTCTTCGCCTTTTTTGGTTTTAACAGTTACTTTGCAACCGCTACCTTTGGTGTCAACAGAAGTCACTTCTGAGCTAGTCATTATATTTATACCAGCTTTTTTATACGTTTTAGCTAGTGCTTTTGAAACCTCTTCGTCTTCTACTGGAACAATTCTGTCCATGAATTCCACTATGGTTACTTCTGTGCCAATAGAGTTATAGAAATAAGCAAATTCCACTCCAATCGCACCTGAACCTACAACCACCATTTTCTTCGGTTGTTTTTCTAAGCTCATCGCTTTTCTGTACTCGATAATTTTTTTACCATCTATCGGTAGGTTTGGCAGCTCTTTTGCCCTTCCGCCTGTAGCTACAATAATACTGTCAGCAGAATATTCAGTTTTTTTGCCGTCAGCTTCTACCTCAACCTTTTTGCCAGATTTCAGCTTTCCATAGCCCATAATCACATCAATCTTGTTTTTCTTCATCAAGAACTGTACACCTTTGCTCATGCCATCTGCTACACCACGACTTCTTTTAATCATGCCTGAAAAATCTGCTTTAGCGTCTTTCACAGAGATTCCGTAATCTTCCGCATGGCTTATATATTCAAATACATTGGCACTTTTTAATAATGCTTTAGTAGGGATACAGCCCCAATTTAAACAAATTCCGCCCAAACTTTCCTTTTCAACAATAGCTACTTTTTTACCTAGTTGAGAAGCACGGATTGCCGCTACATAACCTCCGGGGCCAGAGCCCACTATTATAATGTCATATTTTGATGCCATAATATTGATTAATTAAATTTTGGATTCTTTTTTCTTACAGACAAATTTAATGGAAAAGGGGCTAGAAAAAAATTTTGTTGCTTTTATCAAATTTTCCATATCATTGAATAAGTTTTTGTTTTTTAAGTCCTTTCTGCATGCGTGAAACATTTATTCCTTTTTTTATTAAAAAGTATTTCGATTATATTTTAACATTATTCATTTCCGGAATTTTATTTTGGGTTGTGAATTTCTTTGGATTGGGCTATACCTTCGACTCAAGGATGTATGTTGAAATTGCGAATGAGGTTAATTCAGTTGGTTTTTTTCAAATACAAGGATTTAATGTTAAACCACCAGTTTTACCATTCTTAATTGCAGTTCTGGGTGAGAGCAATATGGTTTGGTTAAATTTTCTTTGTTTTATTGTTATTCAAGCCTTTGGTGTTTACTGGTCTCACCAGATCAAACATGCTTATTTGCGCTATACATTTTTAACAATAGTAATTTTCGCAACTCCTCATTTACTAATTAGCTCATTTTTATGGACAGAACCTCTGTTTTTAACAATTCTACTATTAACCTTTTTTTTACTTGAAAAACACCATAAAACTCAACTTACTAGTTATGTTTTTTCGGCAATTGTATTGTTAATAACCCTTCCCTTTGTACGTTTTGCAGGTATATTTTTGGTTGTCCCTACTTTTGGGTTTCTCCTAATTAGATCAAAAAGAAAAAAAATAGTTTTACTTTCAATTGTGATCTTGTTCTTTATTTCATTTGGATGGGTATTTTTGTTCAGCGAAGGATTTTTAGGCCGCTGGGATAGGTTTATAACTCCATTAATCTCAGGAAGAATTAACCATATCGGATATAATCTCACCTCTTATAGTAAAGCAATCACGAGTTGGTTTTTTCCTTATATGATTGATGGCTTCTTTAGCAGATCTGTAAGTGTACTCATTCTTTTTATTGTCATTTATAAATCTTCTCTGCTCTACTTTCAGAACCATAGAAGTAAGATTTATTTGACTCCCTTACTGTTTATCATTTATTGCGTTTTAATGATATCTGTATTTAGAGTAGAGTATTATGCAGCTGAAAGGTACCTGGCAATTTTTTATTTGCTATTGTTCTTAAATCTGTTTCTTCAAATTGATGATCTCATTAAATCTACTCAATCGATTATTGTTAAAAGAGTTACTTATTTTGGTATTGCTCTTTTGGGAAGCTATAGTGTTTTGAGAGCGATCAGAAATGTTTTTTTCTGGAATGGACTCAGGACGGACTCTTTCGATTTGAGTTCAATTCTTATTTAGGATGACTTCAGGCTAAAATTGTAATCATAAAATAGCAATATGGGCCTATGAAGTTTGAAGCACAGTTGTTAGTAGAATATTTTTGCTGACTTTTGCTGATGTTTACTTCTATAATTCCATTGCGCTACGTTTTTAGTAGTCCTTGTAATATTATATATTAAAAGAATAACGATAAGTGCAGATAATACCATTTTCATTTTCCTAGAAATTAGTTTTTCATAAAGCCTTTTCGAAATAGTTGTTAGTTGTAAGATTAATAAGGGTATAACAGGAGCTAGAAATCTGCCTGTTTCGCTTAATTCAAATTTGGGTAATAGCAAGAATGAAACAATGTAAGTCAGAAATATAGTAGATAGAATGTTATTGATATTTGACAATAAGGGGACTGATAAAATAACTGTACCTGCAGTAATTAATAGAAATGGGGGAATTAGGTCACTATAGGGTATAAATATTCTTATTAATTCACTTGCAAACGTTTTAAGATTTGAAAAGAAGTCAATAATTGGCGGACTGCTGTAAAAATAAAATTCTTCAGGAAACCTGAGTTTTTGATTAATATTCCATACAACATTCGGAGTTATTATGACCAAGTGGATGAATATCATCTTTAGGAGATAATGCCATTTTCTTTCCTTTAGAAAGGTACCTATTGATTGAATTGTAAGTCCTAGTATGATAAAAACACCTGCATTTCTTTGTAAACACATTAGGGATAACAGGATTGTAGCTATAAACAGAAACTGAATCTTGGATTGCTCACCTCTCCATTTTATGTAGAAATATAAACCTGAGTAAAAAAGAAGGATAAAGATTGTTTCTGACCAAAGAAAGCTAGAGACAAGATAAGGGTAAACTGATACAGAGAATATTGCTAAAGTAGGAATTGCTAAATTTCTACTAGATTTTAGTTTAACAACCCAGTAGATAAATAGTAAGGAGGACAGTAAACAAATAGTGTGAAAAATATAATAAGCTTTCTCACTAAAGAAGCTCATTATTATCGGGAAGAGGGGTGGCCAGAATGTGTAAACGCCACCGTCATAAGCTTTAAGAACAAAATCTGACTGAAAACTCCTTGATGCGGACCAATAGTGAAAGGAATCTGAATTCCAAATTAAACCACCAGAAGTTGCATATAAATGAATACAAAATGCTGTTAATAGTAAGGGAGCAATAATGATATATTCATATTTATTGACAAATCTTTTTAAGTCTATTTCCCCTTTCATTTTCTTAATTAGCTTAATACTTGTAATTTTAGACTTTTTACAATCAACTACAAACCGATTATGACAAAACTATTAGAAGGAAAAACCGCACTTATCACGGGTGCTTCAAAAGGAATAGGTAAAGCTATTGCCGAAAAGTATGCTGAACAGGGTGCTAACGTAGCCTTTACTTTTTTATCTAGTGTTGAAAAAGGTCAAGCATTAGAAAAAGAACTAACTGATGCCTACGGTGTAAAGGTTAAGGGATATCGTTCCGATGCCTCAAATTTTCAAGCAGCAGAAGAGTTGATAGCAAATGTCGTCTCAGATTTTGGTAGCTTGGATGTTTTAGTGAATAATGCTGGGATTACTAAAGATAATTTGTTGATGCGAATGACTGAGGAAATGTGGGATGATGTCATTAATATCAATTTAAAATCTTGTTTCAATACTGTGAAAGCCGCAAACCGGACCTTCATGAAGCAAAAAAGTGGTTCTATCATCAATATGACTTCTGTGGTAGGTATTAAAGGAAATCCTGGTCAAGCAAATTATTCCGCTTCCAAAGCAGGTATTATAGGTTTTACCAAATCTGTAGCCTTAGAATTAGGATCAAGAAATATTCGTTCAAATGCCATTGCACCAGGTTTTATCGAAACGGAAATGACCGATGCCTTGGATGAGAAAACAGTTCAAGGCTGGAGAGATGCCATTCCATTGAAAAGAGGTGGAAGGCCAGAGGACGTAGCAGATTTATGCGTTTTTCTGGGATCTGATATGTCTGCTTATATTACAGGTCAAGTAATTCAGGTTGATGGTGGAATGCTAACTTGATCTACAGAAATTTTTTAAACCTGTCAGGAACACCTTAATTATCAATACTGGATTATTTTACAGCCTTAATTTCTTAGCCAGGAGCCGTGACAGGTTTGCTTTATTTTCTATTGAAGCAGTGTTTGTCAGCAACACTAAATCGTAAAGTTGAATTGACTATTCAAATTTCAGAGGAGAGACAAAAATAAAGAGAACTTGGAGCTAGCGAAGGCTCAGAGTTCTTTTTCAGAAATTTCCTTCGAACTTATTAACTTTAACAATCGTTAATTGGAGAAATTTGAATCAACGTTATAATTTTTTAGCATTAGCAAAACAAATAATTACAAATCAGATATGTACACCAATTTTAATGAGTTAGATAAGAGTTCAAGACTGTGGGTTTACCAATCGGATAGGGTACTCAATGAGACTGAGAAGCAATTTATTCTTGATAATGGTAAAGCATTTGTGGAATCTTGGACAGCTCATAATCAAGCACTAAAAGCTTCGATTGAAGTTAAATTTAATCGATTTATAATATTGGCCGTAGATGAAACTCAAGCACCTGCAACAGGTTGCTCAATTGATAAATCAGTACATTTCATTAAGGCTATAGAGAATGAATTAAAAGTCAACCTGCTTGACAAAGGGAAGGTAGCTTTTAAAAGAAATGATGAAATCTTCTTAGAAAACTTAGCGGGCATTAAATCAAAAGTGGAGTCAGAAGAAATTACGCCCGATTTATTGACTTTTAACAATATGGTGACTAGCAAAGGAGATTTTGATTCTCATTGGTTAATTCCTGTGAGTGATAGCTGGATGGCTAGATTTTTGAGAGCAAAAGTATAATTATTGCAACTTTTTCGTTTACTTTAAAACAGGAGGATCGACTTTTGAGGAATACTGCACAAATTTTAGTTTTTATTAGTTTTTTATTCATAAACGCATGTTCTGTTTATAAAAAGGCAGAGAAAAAGTTTGAAAAAGGTGAATTTAATTCTGCTATCAATTTATATAAACAGGCGGTAAAGAAAAATGATAATGCTGCTCAAGCATTATTTAAAACAGCTGAATCATACAGACTATCCAATCGATTGGAGATATCTGCACCTTTTTATGAGGCCGCCATCGATTCAGGTTATAGAGAAGATGAAGTTTTTTATAATTACGCACTCGCATTAAAGTCGAATTCCTCTTATACCCAGGCTAAAGAAGTCTTAGAGAATTATTTGCCCAACGCAAATAATCCTGAAATTAAGAGATTGGCCGAATTCCAGTTGAAAAACCTTTCCAATATTGACGAAATCCTCGAGGATCAAACATTCTATACGGTTAAAAATCTAGAGGAAATAAATACACCAGCAGCAGAATATGCTCCATTTTTTCATGATGACGAATTGTATTTTACTTCAACTAGAGATGACGATGGCAAGATATACAAGGCCACCGGAGACAATTACTCTGATATCTACAAGGTGAAATCACGGGGTGCAAATGTGGACACAAGTAGCATACAAAAACTACCCCCAATTATTAATTGGCCAGATGCAAATGAAGGTTCTGTGGCCATTGATCCACGGGGTCGAACTATGGTTTTTGCAAGAGGTAATACAGGGAAGCGGAAAGGGCTTAATGATGTTAATCTATATATTACAAGATATAGAAATAGTAAATGGTCCGAACCTGAATTAATGAGGATAAACGATCCTGAAGCATGGAATTCTACTCCTGCCTTTAGTGAAGATGGAAGAACACTATATTTTTCCTCCACAAGAGAAGGTGGATTTGGAGGGGTTGATCTTTACTCTGCAACGGTTAATAGCAGAGGTCAATGGGGGAATGTTAGAAATCTGGGTGAGAAAATTAATACACCAGAAGACGAAATGTTTCCTTCCACCTCACAGGATGGAAAGTTATATTTTTCCTCCAACGGGCATCCCGGATTAGGTAAACTTGATATTTTTGTGGCTGACCGAAAAGGAGGGAAGGTTACAATCTCCCACTTAGGGAAACCTATGAATTCCAATAAAGATGATTTTGCTGTATTTATGTATTCACCTGATAGAGGCTTCTTTTCAAGTGACAGGCCTGGAGGAAAAGGAAGAGATGATATTTATACATTTAAGAATGAAGATCCAAATCTTAAAATTATCAACTATTTTCTTGAAGGCGTAACTACTACCAATAATTCAAATGAAGTGGAGGTAATTCTGCCTGGTGTAAACGTAAGAATTTTCTCTCAAGACAGCGTTTTGCTTGGAGAAATTTTAACTGGGCAAGATGGGAAATTTAATTTCAGAGTATCTGAAGAGGAGGAGTATTTCATTATTGCAGAGCGAGATAATTTTTTTACCACCAGAAAGACGTTTTCTACAATAGGAAAAACATTGGATAAAAGCCAATTGACTTCATTAATTACTAATAAAGTATTCCAAACAGAAATTCTGCTCGAAGAGATTATTTTGGATAAAGCTTTTGAGCTTGAGAATATTTACTACGATTTCGATTCCGCTAATATTCGAGCAGATGCGGCAGTCGAGCTTGATAAATTAGTTACTATTTTAAATGATAATCCACCGATAAAAATTGAACTAAGTTCACATACGGATGCCAGGGGAGAGGCGGCATATAATCAAGATCTTTCTAGAAGAAGAGCAGAATCAGCTGTTGCTTATATTATTTCTCAAGGCATTGACCCTTCAAGAATTAAGGCTAAAGGGTACGGGGAAAGCCAGTTGATCATTGAAGATGCTGAAACGGAAGAAGAACATGAAACCAACCGAAGGACTGAATTTAAAGTAACGGAATACGATAAGGAAATTGCCAGAAGAATAAGGGAACAAGAAGAAGCACAGTTCAAAAAAGGTACAGTAGAAGTGGAGATTAAAGACGAGAAAGCAGTTCCTGAGGCTTCCACGGATGAGTTCGATTTTAATTAGGAGACCTAGTTCCATAGTCTTAAAATATACTTCTATAATCCCTTCAAGTGGATATTTTGCTCGTAATTAAGAGAGTATTTAATATAAGTTAGCATCGTTTCTGTCAAATCAACTGAGGGCATAGATTTAAGGAGAAACAATCTTATATCTAATAACAAAAACATAACTTTCTGTGACAAAGGTATCGACTTCAGGCGGGTTAGGGGTCAAAAAAAGCCTCACATTTCTACTAGGCGCTCCTATCGTTGAATATTGGTCAATTTATTTCAATTAAGCAACTTCCTCCCCAAATTAAAAAAGAACCGTAAATCTGTGCGAAGTATCCCCTTGAGGTGATCATAGGGGTGTATTGTACCTGGTTATAATTATGCTATGAACAAAAAAAAGCCCCGCATTGCTGCGAGGCTAACCCTATTGTTGCATGATGATGAGTTATCTTATTGAATAATAACTCTAATATTTTCTTGTAATCCGTTATGAATTACTTTTAAGATGTACATGCCGGACTTCAATTTCTGATTGATTTGCAGTGTGCCATCGGTATTATATTCTCTAAATTCTTGGATTTTAACACCATTTAGGTCAAATAACCCTACATAAGCTAATTTCTCTCTAAATTCAGTTGGTACCTGAATTTTTAAGTTGGAAACATCCTTCACGGGATTAGGCGATACCGCTAATTTACCTTCAAACCCCACTTTAATGCTTGAAACTGGTGAGTATTCAAAAGATCCATCAATATCTACAGCTTTTAATCGATAATGAACAACACCGAACGGACTATTTCTATCCGTAAAATCATAATAGACATCTGAATTACTTTCACCTAAACCTTGAACCATTCCAATTGGGTCCCAATTGCTTTGGTCTAAAGAACGCTCAATCTCAAAATGTGAGAAATTCTCTTCTTTAGCGGTTACCCAGTTTAAATTGATATTTTTATTTGATTTGGTAGTAGTAAAGGATTTTAGTTCGATCGGAAGTGAAGTTTGACCATCTCCATTTACAAAATTTTCTAAATCAGAAAAACCATCATCTGATAGCTGATCAATAGTTCTTGCACTATTTGGGTCTCCACCGTTTATAATGTCATCTGAAGTACCAGTGTATTCTGTAGCATATACATTACCATTCCCTGAATAATCAGCTTGATTTGTATTGCCTTGATCTCTGCTGACCGTACCTTTAACTATTAATGTTCCTTCGGTATTAATAGATATTTTATTATCTAAAACTAAATTGCCAAATACTATAAAGACTCCTCCTGTGCCAATGACTAATTGCATTGCTTTGTTTTCAAATACAACATCTCCATATACTACCAATGTATCATTTACGGTAAAATCCCTTCCCTCATTATTTGTAGCAAACTGCAATGCAGTTGACGTACCCGGAGTTGGTGCTGGATATTCACCTCTATTTATATATCCTTGTATAGTAATGTTTTCAGGCCCTAATCCAGTAGTGTTAGGAGCTGTACCACCTTGCCAAGAACTATTATTCGTCCAAATACCCTCGTAATTATCATTACTAGTTTTCTGGCTATAAGCTTTAGTTAATAGTACAGTAGAAAGTAGGGTAATAAATAAAATGTTCTTCATTTTCATATAGATTATAATGCAAATATACTTCAATAGATCTAATCTATTCAATATCAATAAGTAAATCACTGATGATTTATTACATAATACACTTAATATACGACTACTCCCTACATATTGGTTGTCAAGTATATAGTATTTACGTTGAACCACTCATTTTACTCGATTAAGCCCCTAATATCCAAAACTTAGTGGTAAGATTACAGTCATTATAACAATTAGCTCTTTGTGGTTGCATTCGCATGCGCTATATTTGCATTCTAAAAGAAACTAGAATTCATTTATGGCTGATTTTGAAAACCTACAACTGGCTAATGATAATGGTGTGTTAACCGTCACCATCAATAGAGCCGAAAAACTAAATGCCTTAAATATCGCCACTATAGAAGAATTGCGTGAAGCTTTCCAAGATATTTATGATAATCCGGATGTGAAATCTGTCATCTTAACTGGGGCAGGAGAAAAAGCTTTTGTAGCAGGGGCGGATATTTCTGAGATATCAGAACTCAATGAAATGAATGGCAGAAAGTTTTCCGAGAACGGCCAGGAGGTTTTTGAGATGATAGAAAAGTGCCATAAACCTGTCTTGGCAGCGGTAAATGGTTTTGCTTTAGGCGGTGGTTGTGAATTGGCTATGGCTTGTCATATGCGAGTTGCAACACCTAATGCAAAATTTGGTCAGCCGGAAGTAAATTTGGGTATAATCCCCGGATATGGCGGTACACAGAGATTAACGCAGTTGATCGGCAAGGGAAAAGCTTTGGAATTAATGATGACAGCTGATTTCATCGATGCTGAAGAAGCGAAAAGCCTTGGGTTAGTAAACCACATCGCTGAAAGTCATGACGAATTAATGACACTGGCCAATGCTATATTAAGTAAAATCAATAGCAAAGCTCCTTTAGCTATCGGGATGGTGATTGATAGCGTAAATGCTTATTATGCTGGAGAAGAAAATGGTTATCAAACTGAAGCCAATAGCTTCGCGGCTTGTTGCAAATCCGAAGATTTCAAGGAAGGAACAAAAGCGTTCTTAGAAAAAAGAGCTGCGGAGTTTAAAGGTGAATAGCAGTAATTAATACTTAATAATTTTTTAATTAATAATTAGAAAAATATGGGAATTAGGAAGATGATGTATCGTTTTGGTCTCTTTCTTCCTATTTCTTATTTCTGGTACTCAACTTCCCTCTTCCCGCATCCTACTACCACCTTCCCAGCATGAATCCATTAAAAAAATTAGCATCCGAAGCCGGTTTATATGGATTGCCCAGTATTTTGGGCAGATTGTTGAATTATCTGTTAGTTCCTATTCACACTGCAGTTTTTATGACGGATCAATTTGGAACTATTACCAAGTTGTACGCCTATGCTGCCTTTTTGAATATAATCTATACCTACGGAATGGAAACAGCGTATTTCCGTTTTGCTACCAGAGAAAAATCAGGAAATTACTACGAACAGGCTTTTACCTCTATATTATTAACTTCTATTCTTTTTAGTGGAGCAATATTTATATTTGCTGAACAGATAATACAATTTCTGGACTTATCTGTTGAAACTTACATTGTCCGTTATCTATCTGTCATCTTTTTTGTAGATGCCATAGTCGCTATACCACTGGCAAAACTACGTTTAGCTCATAAAGCTCGAAAATTTGCATTTACTCGAATGAGCAGTATAGTGCTGAATATATTATTTAATTTATGCTTTTTGGTGCTGTTTCCATTTTTGGCAAAGTCAGGATACATGCAATGGGACACTCAAGAGCCATTTGATATAGGATATGTTTTTCTAGCCAATTTGTTGGCGAATGCATGCATGCTGATCATATTATATCAGGAAATATTTTTAGTCAGATTAAGATTCCATTGGGCGAGAACCAAGAAAATGATGGTCTACGCAGTACCAATATTGTTAATGGGTTTGGCGGGTATAGCGGTAGAGCAACTGGATAAGATCATCTTTGAATATTTGTTGCCGCAAAATTTTTATGAGGGAGTAAATGCTGAAGAAGCCTTAGGGATTTATTCTGCTACCTTCAAACTTAGTATTTTTATGGCATTAGCGATTCAAGCATTTCGCTATGCTGGAGAACCTTTCTTCTTTAGTCAGGCAGAAGATAAAGAAGCCCCAGAGCTTTTTGCAAAGGTGCTTTATTATTTTGTTTCGCTTTCCTTGCTGATTTGGGTGGGAGTGAGTTTGAATGCAGATTTGATTGGTAGAATATTTTTAAGTAAAGATGCTTTTCGTGATGCCTTGTTTTTGGTTCCAATATTGCTACTAGGGAAATTGTTTTTTGGGATTTATATAAATCTTAGTATTTGGTTTAAATTGACTGATAAAACGTACTATGGAGTCTATATTAGCATAGTTGGCGGACTAGTAGCTTTGGTGGGAGACATCCTTTTAATACCTATTTTGGGATATACCGGGGCTGCTTTCGCATCAGTTTTGGCTTACTTTAGTATGACCGCATACTGTTATTTTAGTGGGCAGAAGCATTTTAAAATACCCTATTCCGTAGGAAAGATAGTCTTGAATATTTTGATTGCTGGCGCAATAATTGCAGCATTTTTTTACTTTAAACCTGCCAATACAGGGCTCAATTATGGTTTAGGTATCGGAATTAGTGCACTCTATGCTGCCTTGATGTTTCTGTATGAACGTAAGAGTATTTTATCCAATAAATTAAAATGATACTTTTGAGTTTTCAATAATAAATTATGGAAGTAAAAGTTATAAATAAATCGAAGAACGAATTACCTGCATATCAAACAGACAGTGCGGCTGGTTTGGATTTAAGAGCCAATTTGGGTGAACCTATTGACTTAAAGCCAATGCAAAGGGTGCTTGTGCCAACAGGTTTGTATATGGAACTACCTAAAGGACATGAAGCGCAAATACGCCCTAGAAGTGGGTTGGCATTTAAGCACGGGATCACAGTGCTGAACAGTCCAGGAACAATAGATGCAGATTATAGAGGTGAAATTAAGATTTTACTGGTAAATCTTTCAGACGATTCCTTTTTGATTGAATCAGGGGAAAGAGTTGCACAAATGGTGATTTCTAAACATGAGCAAATTGACTGGAGTTTAGTAGATAGTCTTGAAGACTCTGAAAGAAGTGCCGGTGGTTTCGGAAGTACTGGTAAAGTCTAAGATAGAATCATTTTTTTCTTAAATTTAGTTTTTAATTAAGCTATAAAGCCAATCGGCATTAAAAGATATAAATCATTATGAACATTATTATTCCAATGGCAGGTATGGGAAAACGAATGCGTCCTCATACTTTAACAATTCCAAAACCATTAGTACCGATAGCCGGAAAACCAATTGTGCAGAGATTGGTAGAAGATATTGCAAAAGTTTGCGGCAGTGAGGTAGATAAAATTGGTTTTATTATTAAATCTTCCTTTGGTAAGGAGATTGAAGAAAGTTTAATAAATATTGCTGAATCTGTAGGAGCAAAGGGCTCCATCCATTATCAAGAAGAAGCCTTAGGTACTGCCCACGCCATTATGTGTGCGAAAGATTTATTGGATGGGAATTCTGTTGTGGCTTTTGCTGATACGCTATTCAAGGCTGATTTTAAATTAGATACATCTGAAGAGGGGATCATTTGGACGCAAAAAGTTGATGATCCTTCCGCTTTTGGTGTTGTAAAAGTGAACGATGATAATGTAATTACGGATTTCATTGAAAAGCCTGACACTCCGGTTTCCAATTTGGCAATTATAGGTATTTATTACTTCCAGAAGGGCGAAGACTTAAGGAAAGAGTTGCAATACTTACTGGATAACGATATCAAAGATGCAGGTGGTGAGTTCCAAATCACAGTGGCATTGGAGAATATGAAGGCGAAAGGAGTCAAATTACGCCCTGGCACTGTGACAGAGTGGTTGGATTGCGGCAATAAAGATGCTACGGTTTATACCAATCAGCGCTATTTGGAGTTCATTAAGGATGAAGAATTGATTAGTCTCTCTGCGAACGTTGAGAATTCAGTAATTATTCCTCCCGTCTATTTGGGTGATAATGTTTCAATTAAAAACTCTGTGGTGGGTCCTCACGTTTCCATCGGAGATAATACAGAAGTTCATGATAGCAGAATAAGTAACAGCATTATTCAAAAGAACTCCAATATAACTGAAGCGCAACTTAAAAACAGTATGTTAGGAAGCTTTGTATTATATCAGGGAGCGGCTAAGGATTTAAGTATTGGTGATTACAATAAGGTGATTGAATAGAGATAGAGTGGAAATTAAGATAGGGAATAGCGTTAGCATTTTGTTTTTTGTGGTTCTTTTGATGAGTTCAGCTTTTGTGGTGAATGCACAAGTACCTGAAACTCCTCAGCAGGAGGATATTTTGCCTGACGCTGATCCTTTAAAGGTTGATCGATTCAATGTCGAGTTTTTGATAGTAGAGGGAATGCACTTTTTGGCTATCGATAATCCTTCTAAAGCATTGGACAGCTTTATGAAAGCGCACCAAATAATGCCTGAGAATTCTGCCTTGAATTTTAAAATTGCCAAAATTCTAAAGGATAGTGAAGATACCGAACAGGCACTTTTTTATATTTCAAAAGCAACTGATGAGGAACCTAATAATTATTACTATCAGGCCTTGCAAGCTGAAATTTATACTGACTTAGGGGATTTATCCAGTGCGATAGATACATACGAAGTCTTGTATAAACTCAATGAAGAAGCTCCAGATGATTATTTATTGGAACTAGCGGCATTATATCTGTATAATGGAAACCCTAATTCAGCTTTAAAAACATATGATAGGATTGAGCAGCGTTTGGGAGTTTTGGAGGAAGTTAGTACTCAGAAACAAAAGATCTATTTAAAACAAAACAAGTTAAAAGAAGCGATTGCGGAAGGAAAGCGGCTTGTTAAGGCGTATCCTAAAGTAGGGAGCTATGCAGTTTCCGTTGCGCAAATATTAGTTTCAAATGATAAAAAATTGGAGGCAGTCGATTATTTGAAGGAATATTTGAATGAACATCCTAATCAAGCGCTAGTAGAAATGGAATTGGCTAAGCTATACAGACAAACCAATGAAATTGATTTGGCATTAAAGTATTTTAAGAAAGCATTTAACTCTGAGGAAATCCAATTAGAAGATAAGTTGAATAATTTCGTTGCTCTTATTCAAAAGTTATCAGAGAATGAAAATAATTCAGAACTTAAGCAGCTAGGATCTAATATTTTAAAGGTTCACTCCAATGATGCCAATGCCTATGCTGCTAATGGTGATTTACACTTTGCTCTAAAGGAAATGGACAGTGCTCAATACTTCTATGAAAGGGCAGTTAAAATTAATGGCAATAACCTACAACTTTGGCAAAACCTATTGTCATTAGAAATGGAAAAGAATAATTACCAAAAAGTAATTGATTATGCTGATGAAGCCATTTCTTATTTCCCAAATCAGCCCGTTTTATATTTATATGGTGGCTCGGCACATTTTTCATTGAAGAATTTCAAAAATGCCATTATGATGTGGGAGCAAGGGAAGTCAATTGTTTACGGAAATGATAGAATGAAAAGCAGTTTTGCCGCCCAGTTAGCGGATGCTTATCATGCCGATAAGCAATATGAAAAAGCCTTTTCAACCTATGAAGAAGCGATCAAAGCAAACCCAAATAATTATTTCGCCATCAATAACTATACTTACTATTTGTCATTAAAAAAGAAAAATTTAGAGAGGGCGAAAGAGCTTTCAAGTAGAATGGTGAAAGCAAACCCAGAAAATACCACCTTTTTGGATACTTACGGTTGGGTACTTTTTCAAAATGAAGAATACGAAGAAGCTCTAAGAGTTTTGGAAAAAGCGGCAGAAAATCAAACTTCTGCTACTATTGTCGAACATTACGCTGATGCTTTATTTAAAGTAGGTCAAAGAGAAAAAGCATTGGAACAATGGAAGAAAGCCAAATCTTTAGGTGGAGCTTCTGATTTAATTGATAAAAAAATAGCTGATAAAAAATATTATGATGCGTCTATTTAGTGTGCTTTTATGCTCTGCAGTTTTAGTATTATCCTCTTGCGGTAAAAAGCTTTTACCTACTTCCTCAATAGAGGAAGAATATGCTCTGGAGAGATTTGATTTCGATTATTTGCAAGCAAAATCAAAGATCAGATTCAGCTCTCCTGACAGAAGCTTAAGTTCAAGCGCAAGTATCAGAATGAAGAAGGACAGTATTATTTGGATTTCTGTTTCTCCGGTTTTCGGAATTGAGGCAGCCAGAGGATTCATCAGTCAAGATACTATTGTTTTTATGGATAGGGTTAATAAGGACGTTTATCGATATAATTACCAAAGTTTAAGCAATGCGCTTAATTTTGATATTAATTTTGAAATGATCCAGTCCATTATTTTAGGAAACCAGGTTTTTGATTTTAAAAGGAATGATAATTTTTCTAAAAGAGCGGGAGAATTGAAAATTGCTCAACAAAGGGGTAGGTTTGAATTGGAAACTCGAGCCTCTTCCAAAAATAGGAAGGTAGAAAACGTGAAAGTTCGGGAGATACCAGACGGAAGTAGAATGGAAATTATTTTTTCCGAATTTAACATAGTGGCAAATCAGGCATTTCCATTCAATACTAATGTTGAAATTATAGCCAAAGGAACAGAGGAATCGACACAAGTTGAAATTAATCACTCAAAAGTGGAAGTAAGTGATAGTCCAATTTCTTTCCCTTTCAGTGTCCCGGGTAAGTATGAAAATTAATTTTTTACATATAGTCATTTTTGCCTTACTTTTTTTTGGAAGTAATTCCATTTTGGCTCAAAAATCTAGGGAAGAGCTTGAAAAAGAAAAGAAAGAAAACCTAGAAAAAATTAGCCAGGCAGAAAAAATATTAAGCCAAACCACTTCTAAGAAAAAAGCTACAATTGGTCAGCTGAATGCTTTAAACTATAAAATTGAGGCTCAACAATCTCTCACTAATTCGATTTCCAACGAGCTTAATTTATTAAATCAAAAGTTAAATGAGATTGGCAGTATCATTAACTCAATGGAATCTGACCTGGACAAAATGAAAGCTGAGTACGCTAGTATGCTCTATGCAACTCAAAAAAGCAATCAGTCATTGAGTAAATTGGCTTATGTTTTTGCCTCCTCTTCCTTTTACGAGATGTTCATGCGTCTCAAGTACATGGAATATTATGGAAAAATGCGTAGGCAACAAGCTAGTCAAATTGAAATGATTAAAGACTTATTAATTGGCCAAAAAGAAAGTGTTGAGGAGGTTAGGTTAGAGAAAAGCACTTTGTTGCAAGAACAGATTTTCAGGAATAGGGAACTCAACAAATTGAAACTGCAGCAGAGTGATTTGGTAGCAGAGTTGAATAAAAGAGAGAAGCAGGTCAAAAATGAAATAGAAGAGCGGAAGAAGGCAGTTGATAATCTTGAGAAAATTATAGCAGACCTAATAAAGAAAGAAATTGAGAAAAGTTCTAAGGGTACTTCTTCTACTAAATTTGCATTAACCCCGGAAGCTAAGGAATTATCAGATTCATTTGCTGGCAACCGAAATAAGCTGTTTTGGCCTGTTAACTCTGGTTTTATCACACAAAAATTCGGGACACACCCGCATCCAGTATATAAGAATATTCAGATAAAAAATGATGGGGTTGATATTCAAACCAATGAAAATGAGGAAATAAGAGCAGTTTTTGACGGTGAAGTCAGAAATGTTGCATTTATTCCGGGGATGAACAATGTAGTGATGGTGCAGCATGGAGAATATTTCACTGTTTATGCTAAATTGAAAGATGTAAAAGTAACAAAAGGGGATAAGGTGGACGCTAAACAGTCATTGGGTACAGTATATACCAATGGTGATGGAACATCGGAAATCCAGTTTCAAGTCTGGAAAAATAGCCAGAAGCTAAATCCTGAGCAATGGTTGTTTAAGAAGTAAGTTTTGAAATTAAAGTATCAGCCTTGAACTATTTACCCATTCTCAGCCTTTAGCTTAAATAAGCGATCAATTTTTTGATGAGTGATTGCTTAGGCAGTTAAATATTAATTAACTTTACATTCACATTTATAATAATTGAGCAATGAACACAGTATTTGCATTTTTTGGAGGATTAGGAGGATGGGAAATTCTTCTAATCATGTTGGTGATTTTAATATTTTTTGGTGCTAAAAGAATTCCAGACCTTGCTAGAGGACTAGGAAAAGGTATCAGAGAGTTTAAAGATGCTACTACAGAAATAAAAGACAATATTGAAGATGGAGGTACTAAAAACACTACCTCTAAAACAGATAGCACAGAAAGTAGCAATACTAAAGACCAATAAAATTGGAGACCTATCACAGTCTAAAACAACTTCAGCTTGGTCTGAAGCAAAATAAGTATTCCCTAAAATCAGTGGTAGAACATTATTTAAAGCAAATTGAGGAGCAAAAGCACCTCAATGTGTTTTTAGATGTATATGCAAATGAAGCATTAGCAGAAGCTGAAAATCTGCAAAAGAAGCTTATTGCTGGTAAGCCTTTAGGGAAATTATTTGGACTTGTGATTGGGATAAAAGATGTATTGGTTCAAAAAGGCTACCAAGTGAGGTCTGCCTCTAAGATTTTAGAAGGTTTTGAATCGCAGTTTACTGGAACAGCTGTCCAAAGATTAATCGATGAAGATGCCATAATAATTGGAGTCGAAAACTGTGATGAGTTTGCAATGGGCTCTTCCAATGAGAATTCGGCTTTTGGCCCCACCTTAAATGCAGCGGATAATTCCAAAGTGCCAGGAGGTTCTTCAGGAGCATCTGCCGTAGCCGTTCAAGCCGGTTTGTGCATGGCTTCTTTAGGTACAGATACTGGAGGTTCAGTTAGGCAACCTGCTGCCTTTTGTGGTGTTGTAGGTATTAAGCCTACCTATTCCAGAGTTTCAAGATATGGGTTAATTGCCTTTGCTTCTTCTTTTGATTGTATAGGTGTTTTCTCTAAAAATGTTGAGGACAATGCCCAAATATTAGAAGTAATTGCGGGTCATGATGAATTTGATAGTACGGTTTCTAATGAGTCTGTACCTGCGTATTCAAAAGATCTTCAGCTTAGCAAAAAGCTAAAAATTGCATACTTAAAGGAGACTTTAGAAAATGAAGCGCTCCAAACGGAAATTAAGGAAGCCACTGTAGCCAAACTGGATTGGTTGAGAAGTCAGGGGCACCAAGTCGTTGAAGTAACTTTTCCGCATTTAGATTACTTATTGCCCACCTACTACATTTTAACAACTGCCGAGGCAAGTTCTAATTTATCCCGTTTTGATGGAGTCCGCTATGGGTATAGAGCGCCAGAAGCACACAATATGGAAAGTATGTACAAACTTTCTCGTTCTCAAGGGTTTGGTGAGGAAGTAAAACGGAGGATTATGCTAGGTACTTTTGTGCTGTCGGCCAGTTACTATGACGCGTATTACACTAAAGCCCAAAAAGTAAGAAGGATTATTAGAGACGAAACGAGAAAAATGCTGGCAAAATATGACTTTATTGTCTTGCCAACTACTCCAACCACGGCATTTCCTTTAGGTGCAAATAGAGATAATCCTGCTGAAATGTACTTAGAGGATGTTTTTACCGTTCAAGCTAATGTGACTGGTGTCCCTGCCATTTCTATTCCAAATGGCGTGGATGCAAAAAATTTACCCATTGGCTTGCAAATAATGACGGACGTATTCAAAGAAAGTGAATTATATGCGTTTGCTGATTATTTGATGAAATCATAATCTTATTATAAATTAGTGTGATGGTTAAAAAAATATGTGTTTTTGGCTTTTTATGGTGGCTGTTCCTAACTCCAGTTTTCGGCCAACAATTCATATACGATATAGAAAATGTAATTCCTGACTCTATATCTGCTTCAAATACTGAATCAGATCAGGAAAATGATAGTCTTATTAAAATATCTCATCATTATGAATATGTTCCTGAATATGAGCAAGAAATTGTACAGGAAAGACTAACTCAGATTGAAAATGAAATTCCGTTAACCTATAACCCAATTGTCAATTCATTTATCAATTATTTCACTGTAACTAATAGAGAATATACTAGAAAGGTAGCCAAGTTACAAAGCAAATATTTTCCAATGATCGAAACCTACTTGGAAAAATACGATTTACCAGATGAACTAAAGTATTTAGCCATTGTAGAGTCTGGTTTAAATCCAAAAGCTAAGTCTCCCGCGGGTGCTGTCGGGCTCTGGCAATTTATGCCGCTTACTGCTAGACTGGATTATGGATTAAACGAAAATTGGTATATAGATGAGAAAATGGATATGGAAAAGTCTACTGATGCGGCTTGCAGATATCTTTCTTTTCTTTATAAATATTTCTACAATGATTGGCAATTAGCTTTAGCAGCTTATAATACTGGGCCTGGTAATGTGAGAAAAGCGATTAGGAGAAGTGGTTATAAAAAAGATTTTTGGGAGATTTATCCGTATTTATATAGAGAAACAAGGTCTTATGTCCCTCAATTTATTGCTATCATGTACAGCATGAATTATTTGGAAGAGCACAATCTCTTTATAGAGGAATTCGAATACATGCCTAAATATGAAACCATTTCTGTTTCAGGATTTTTAAGCTTGCCATTATTTGCAGAGCATTCTGGTATTTGTATTGATGTTTTAGATGATCTAAACCCTGAGCTCAAGCGGGGTGTGATTTCTGATAATCACACTTTGTATAAATTACGTATTCCATCTCATCAAAAAGATTTTGTAGTTGCAAATTTGGACGAAATCATGAGGTTTGCCGGACAAGGAAAAGAACATTTTGAAAGATTGGCAAGAAATGAAGTGGGGAGTACTTATGGAAGACAAAAATTGAATTATAAGGTGCAGTCGGGAGATGTATTGGGTAAAATTGCACAAACTTATAATGTTAGGATCGCGGATTTACAGCAATGGAATAATTTGAGAGGCACTGTCATAAGAGTTGGTCAACCACTAAGTATTTGGATCGCAGATGATTTTTACGATAATGTGAACAAAAAACTTGCTTCTATAAGCAGAAGCTCTGCAACTGATATTGATCAAGCTTTGAAAACTGGGGAATATAAAGTTCAAGATGGAGATACATTATGGGATATTTCCAGAAAATTTGATGGACTTTCGGTAGAGAAGTTGAAAAAAATAAATAATTTGGAGGGAAATGGTATTAAACCAGGTCAGATCCTTAAAATTAAAGAAAATTCATAATTCTATAATCATGTTGAAAATCAATAAATTATATATCTTATCGGTCATGCTCTTATTTTCCCTTCTCACAGTTTCGTGTGGTGATGAAGGCAAAGGTGGACAAGAAGATGATGGTTCAAAATCTACTTTACAAAAAGCGAGAGGAGAAGCAGGAGAAGTTATTTTAGTTATCCCGCCCAGCTTATGGGAAGGACAGCTGGGTGACCTATTGAGAGAAATTTTTACTTCCAATGTTACAGTCTTGCCTCAAGATGAAAAACTATATGATTTAAAACCTGTGGACCCGAGTAAATTTAACAGTGTTTTTAAGGCTTCTCAGAATTTGATGTTTGTCGCTACTTTGGATAATGAAAAACCAGAGGGAAAATACATGAAAAAGTATTTTACGGAAAACTCATTAAATCAAATAGAAAAAAACCCTGATTTGTTTTCTTTCAATCAGGAAGATGTTTATGCTCGAGGACAGGAAGTACTGTACCTTTTTGGAAGAAATGAAGAGGAGCTGATAAAGAATATAAATTCGAATAGATCAGGGATCAAAGAATTTTTTAATGACAAAGAAGCGGAAAGATTAGTAGCTAGTTTCAAAAAAACAGCGCAAAAAGGTATTATGAATTATATTCAAGATTCTTTAAATCTTGAGTTAATTGTGCCGGTTGGTTTTGATGTAGCGCAAAAAAGTGAAGACTTTATTTGGGTAAGGGAATTAGATTCTAAAGAGGAGTATAATATTTGGATGGTGAAAATGCCTTATAATGATGAATCTGTGTTTGATCCTGATCAAATTAAATCTTTTAGAAATTCGCTAGGGGAAAAATACATCACAGACAAGGATCTTCCCGATTTACATCTAACCAGTCAGGACGAAATGGACTTCGTTATTGATACCATAAACCTGAACAATAATTATGCTTTAAGAATAAAAGGATTGTGGAAGTATTCTGACAATTCTAGAGGGGGTTCATTTGTGAGTTACTTGTTTGCTAACGAAGAATCTGGGGATTTGTATTACCTAGAAGGCTATGTGGATGCACCCGGAGAGTCAAAAAGGGAACCCATGCGCAGGTTAAAAGCAATATTGGGTACTGCTAAGGTCCCTGAAAGTATCAAAGACTAAAATTCACTAAAATGCTTTATTAAGCTGAATTTTGTCATAGTCTTTCCTACATTTACTTAATAATTGTTTTATTATTTTCAATTGAGGAGAATGTGAAGTTCTCCTGCTTCAACGTAGATATTCATTTTTATATAAATTGTTATGCCTAAAAAAGTTCGTAGACAAGACGCATTAAACTATCATATGCAAGGCACACCCGGGAAGATTGAAGTGGTGCCTACCAAAATGTTAAGCTCTCAGTCGGATTTGGCATTGGCCTATTCTCCTGGAGTGGCTGAACCTTGTAAAGAAATAGAGAAAGATAAAGAAAATGCTTATAAATACACTGCTAAGGGTAATTTAGTAGGTGTGGTTTCCAATGGAACAGCAGTTTTGGGTTTGGGAGATATTGGACCTGATGCATCAAAACCAGTAATGGAAGGAAAAGGTGTTTTGTTTAAAAAATTTGCTGGAATTGATGTTTTTGATATTGAAATTCAAGAGAAGGATCCTAAGAAGTTAATTGAGATCATTAAATCTTTGGAGCCAACTTTCGGTGGGATAAATCTAGAGGATATTAAAGCCCCTGAATGCTTTGAAGTGGAAACTGCCTTAAAAGAGCAGATGAATATTCCTGTGATGCATGATGACCAACACGGGACAGCCATAATATCCAGTGCCGCTTTAATCAATGCATTGGAATTGGTGGGTAAAAAAATAGAAGAAGTTAAAATAGTAGTGATGGGAGCAGGTGCTGCTGCCATCTCTTGTACTAAGCTTTATCATTCTTTAGGAGCAAAAATCGAAAACATCTATATGTTTGACAGAAAGGGTCTCTTAACAAAGGATAGAGATGATTTGAGTGAACAAGGAAAGCTTTTTGCTTCCGCTAATAAAGATGTTCACGATCTATACGATGCTATGAAAGGTGCTGATGTGTTTCTGGGCTTATCAGCTGGAAATGTTATCAATAAAAAGCATATAAAGGCAATGGCCGACAACCCTATAGTTTTTGCTTTAGCCAATCCAGATCCGGAAATTCCGTATGCAGATGCAATGGCGGCACGTAAGGATATTATTATGGCTACTGGAAGATCTGACCATCCTAATCAGGTAAATAATGTAATTGGTTTTCCATATATTTTTAGAGGTGCTTTGGATGTTAGAGCCACGGCTATTAATGAAGATATGAAACTGGCTGCTGCTTATGCAATAGCCGAATTGGCCAAGCAACCTGTTCCTGAATTAATAAACAAGGCATACGATGACCAAAAAATTGTTTTTGGTAGAGAGTACCTGATTCCAAAACCGCTGGATCCTCGGTTAATAACAACAATTTCTCCTGCTGTGGCCAATGCGGCCATGAAATCTGGTGTTGCGAAAACAAATATTAGAGACTGGTCTCAATATGAAGTCGAACTCCAAAAAAGGATAGGAGTTGACCAGAAATTGATGAACAGAATCTTAACTAAAGCTAAAAAAGATCCAAAGCGCGTTGTATTTTCAGAGGCTGATAATGCTAACATACTTAAGGCCGTGCAGATGGTCATCGATGAAGGGATTGCTCAGCCGATTTTATTAGGGAATCGTAAAAAGATTGAAGCCCTAATTGAAACTCATCAGTTAGATTTAGGAGGGGTTGACATCATTGATAATTTCCTGGATGATGATAAACGTCAAGAGTATGGAAAGGTACTATATGATAAAAGAAAGCGAAAAGGAGTTACTCAATATGAAGCTGTAAAATTAATGCGTGACCGAAATTATTTCGGAAGTATGATGGTGGAATTGGGTGAAGCTGATGCCATGATTTCAGGGCTTACTAAAGATTACCCTAAAACTATTAGGCCTGCATTGGAGATCATTGGATCAGAAGAGGGAAAGCGAGTTGCAGGTATGTATATCTTATTGACCAAGAAGGGTACTTTCTTTTTCTCCGACACCACGGTAAATACAAATCCCACTGTGGATGAACTAGTGGAGATAATCGGTTTAACAGCTAGAGGTGCCAGAGTATTTGGTTATGAGCCTCGAATGGCAGTTTTATCTTATTCTAATTTTGGTAGCAGTAAAGGAGAGATACCAGAAAAAACAGCTAAAGCTCGAAAAATAGCTAAAGAAAAATGGCCTGATCTGATCATCGATGGTGATATTCAAGCCAATATTGCAGTAAATGAAGAGTTATTAAAGGAAACGTATCCATTTAGCGAACTGGCGGATAAGGGAGCCAATACATTTATTTTTCCAAGCTTAGCTTCAGGGAATATTGCTTACAAATTATTGATGGAGTTAGGAAATGCAGAAGCAATTGGACCAATTTTGCTAGGGATGAATAAACCAGTGCATATTCTTCAGCTTGGTAGTTCAATTCGAGAAATAGTAAATATGGTAGCCATCTCAGTAGTGGATGCACAAGACCATCAGAATAGATCTAACTTATGATTTCATTTTTAAAAGGACTCATTATTGAGCTAGAACCTACCCACCTAATCATTGAGGTGGGTGGCGTTGGTTATCATGTCAACATTCCGCTTTCAGCATATGATGCATTAAAAAATAAAAAAGAAGCAAAGATTTTGACCCATTTCCACGTCAAAGAAGATGCTCAAACACTTTATGGATTTTATTTACCAGGAGAACGAGCAGTATTTTTAGATTTGATCGGGATTTCAGGAATTGGCCCTTCAACTGCAATTGGCATGTTATCGGCTATGAATCCAAGTGAAATCAAATCTGCAATTGTATCGGAAAACGTAAAGCAAATTCAATCCATTAAAGGTATTGGCGGTAAAACTGCTCAAAGGGTGATCTTGGAATTAAAAGATAAATATAAAAAAGAAGGTTTAATTTCAGAATCTAGCCATTCTTCTGTGGTTTCAAACAATAGCTTAAGGAATGAAGCGTTATCAGCTTTGATAAATTTAGGGTTCGCTAAAAATTCCGCTGAAAAGGTTATTGATAAGATATTGCAAGCTAACAAGGAAAATATTACTTTAGAGCAATTAATTAAGCAAGCCTTAAAATCAGCCTAAACTAAATTGTATTTTGCAAAGTAGAAGCTTTCAACTTCTTTTACGGGTTTTAATAACTTTTTTCCTCTTGATTGGAGGACATTATCAGCTATTCTCCAAAAGTAACGGATTCAGTTATGAAATGTTTCAGGAGGTACAGCAAGCTCAGGATACTGTTAAAACAGATAGTACCAAAGTAGATAGCGTAAAGAATTATCAACCAAGCAGACGACCAACTTATCAAGCACAAGACCGCTACGGAGACCCTTTTTCTAATGATTTAGGAAATAGTCCATTATTGCTGGAAGACCCTGCTGCCTTAAGTTTGGATGTAGAAATTGATACTGGTTTCAATTATTCAATTTATGAGACCATAGGTGATATTGATTTTCGGCCGACATCATCCATGACCTATGAGGAATTTGCAAAGTATCAGGATGATCGAATTCTAAAAGAATATTGGAAAGAAAGGTCATTAGGTTTAGATGGTGAAAGTGCTGTGAGTGGCCGATCATTAATTCCTCCCCTTTATGTAAGCCCGGTTTTTGATAGATTATTTGGAGGTAGCTTCGTGGAATTGATCCCAAATGGATTTATCACTTTAGATTTTGGTGGGAGATTTACTCGGAATGAAAACCCTAACCTGCCAGTACAACAACAAAGATACTCAAGCTTTGAATTTGATCAGCAAATTAATATGAATGCGGTAGGTAAAGTAGGAGAAAAACTTGCCGTGACTGCCAATTTTGCCAATAATAATTCCTTTGATTTTCAGAATGATTTAAAAGTAGAGTACACGGGTTATGAGGAAGAGATTCTCAAGAAAATTGAAATTGGAAATGTGAGTATGCCGGTAAATAACTCACTAATGTCAGGGGCTCAAAACCTGTTCGGTGTAAAGACGCAAATGCAATTCGGGCATTTATTTGTTACCAGTGTTGCCTCAACACAGAGAGGAAAAGCGGAGAGTGTGAAAGTTGAAGGTGGGTCACAGAGACAAGAATTTGAAGTGCGTTCCTCAGATTATGATGAAAATAGACATTTCTTTTTAGGGCATTTCTTTAGAAATAATTATGAAAGATGGTTGAATGGATTGCCTCGGGTAAATTCCAGTTTAGATGTAAGAAGAGTAGAAGTGTATATTTTAAATAGGAACCAGAATACCCAAAACCTAAGATCTATTGCTGCCTTTATGGATTTGGGGGAAGCTAATCCCAATAATATAAACCAACCTCAATATTTACAATCAGGAATTTCAAATTCTAGCCCTACTGATAATGATGCCAATGACTTGTGGGCAGAAATCAATAATTACAGTAAAAATTATGATAATTTTCTTAATTCCTTAGAAACATCAAGCCCTGAATTGTCTCGTACAGTTGATTATGAAATCATAAATGTAGCAAGGAAGTTAGATGCCACTGAATACAATTTTGATAAGGCCTTAGGTTATATCTCTCTGAGAAGACAGCTCCAAAACGATGAAATGTTGGCGGTTGCCTATGAATACACATACAATGGCCAGCGGTATCAAGTAGGTGAAATGGCAGAAAATTATGGTAGTAGGCCCGATGACGATGTAGTGTTATTGAAATTATTAAGACCCTCAAAAATTAATGTAGATGTTCCTACTTGGGATTTGATGATGAAAAATATTTACAATCTCCAAGGAAATCAAATCAGTCAGGAAGGATTTCAGCTAAGGATAATTTACAGAGATGATAGAACGGGTCAAGATAACCCTAGCTTACATGAAAGTTCGCTGAGAGATATTCCATTGCTCAGAGTCTTTAATCTTGATAGCCTCAATCAAAATAATGACCCTCAACCTGATGGTAACTTTGATTACATTAATGGCTTAACCATTAATCAGCAAGAAGGCAAGATAATTTTCCCAGTATTAGAGCCATTTGGAAGAAGTTTAGATAGTTTATTTAGAGATGATGAGCAAACCTTCAAAAGTAAATACGTCTTTAATACTTTATATCGATCTACTAAAAATGACGCACAACAACTTACTTCCAAAGATAAATTTTTTATAAAAGGACAGTATGAAAGTGGGTCTTCCACTGAAATTGCTTTGCCAGGCCTTAATATTGCTGAGAATTCAGTAAGGGTGAGTGCTGGTGGAACTCCGCTTCAAGAAGGGATTGACTATAGGGTTGACTATAATTTAGGAAGGGTTATTATATTGAATGAAGGAATTTTAAGCTCCGGACGGGATTTGGATATTGATTTCGAGACAGAAGATATGTTCAATTTTCAATCTAAAACTTTGATTGGAACTCGTTTCGATTATGTAGTAAGTGATAAATTCAATGTTGGCGCCACAGTCTTACGACACACCCAAAGACCGTTAGGAGTTTCTCGATACACCATTGGATCTGAACCATCAAGCAATACCAAGTGGGGATTAGATTTGAATTATAGTGATGAAGTCCCCTTCTTAACTAAGATGGTGGATTTCATTCCTTTTATTGATACCAAAGCGCCTTCTTCTCTGACTTTTAGAGGTGAATTTGCTCAATTGATACCAGGCACAAGTAGTCAGGTAGATGGCGAAGGTACTGCTTACTTAGATGATTTCGAGCAGTCTGTAACGGTCAATAATTTAGGTAGCGATTTTGTGAGTTGGAATTTAGCAGCTACTCCTGCTACGCAAGACAATCGATTTGTAGGACAAGGAAAGTACGGGGCTAATAAAAAGAGAGCGAAACTTTCTTGGTATAATATTGATCTTACCTTTTACAACCGATCAGGGCAAAATCTCCCTGAAGTATCAGATGAAGCGAAAGAAAATCATTATGCCAGATATGTCTCTGCTCAAGAAATTTATAAAAATAGAGATGAAAATATAGGCTTAAATGCTCAACAAACCTTTGATATTGCATATTTTCCTGAAGAAAGAGGGATGTATAACTTTAACAGTGACTTAACTACTGATGGTCTACTGAAAAATCCTAAACAGAACTGGGGGGGTATCACAAGGGCTATAACTTCTGAGGTAGATTTTGATAAAAATAATATTGAATATATTGAATTTTGGTTATTAGATCCTTTTATTGAAACTGAAAGAGGAGTGGTTGCGGATGGATCTGAAGACGCTACTAATAATACTACCGGGGGTAAGCTTTATTTTAATTTGGGAAGTGTATCTGAAGACATTTTACCTGATAATAAACTGGCTTATGAAAATGGACTTCCTGCTAATTACGATAATACGGCCGAAGTTGATGTAACGGAAGAGGGAAGAGTGCCATCCAATGCTCCAATAACTGATGTTTTTTCTACAGATCCTTCTGCTCGAGCGAACCAAGATATTGGTTTGGATGGAGTCAGAAACGATTTGGAAGCTGAGTTTTATTCTGATTTTGTCAATGAGATTAATGCCAACTCTGCGATTTCAGAAGAAGCAAAAGCTAGGATTTTGGCAGATGTCTCTGCAGATAATTTTCAATATTTTTTAGGAGATGAATTCGATGCAAGAGAAGCTCCGATAGTAGAAAGGTATAAGAGCTTCAGCAATATGGAGGGAAATACTCCCGCTGGAAACGGGGGTGAAGATTTTAACCCATCTGGTAGTAGATATCCCAATTCTGAAGATTTGAATAATGATAGGACGGTATCCACTCTAGAAGAGTATTATGAATATGAAGTGCCTCTAACCAGAGGCAATCTGAACGTGGCTAACAATCCCTTAATTGTGGATGAAGTGACCGCTTCGAGTGATAATGAAAATGTTAAGTGGTATTTATTTAGGGTTCCGGTAAGAAATCCGTCTAGAACTCAAGGTGAGATTCAAGGGTTCAAAACTATCCGGTATATTAGAACAGTTCTTACAGATTTTGAACAGCCAGTTGTGTTAAGAATGGCTGATTTCCGTTTGGTGGGATCACAATGGCGTAAGTACGATGGGTCATTGGCGCGAACTGGAATTATTGAAACCCCAGAGCAAAAGCCCACTAATTTGGTAATTTCTGCAGTTAGTATTGAAGCCAATTCTGAAAATGGTTCTGGTAAAGTTCCTTATGTTTTGCCTCCTGGCATATCACGTGATCAGGATATTGCTGCTGTGGCTAACCCAGTCAGACAGAATGAAAAATCTATTCAATTATGTGTTGATGATCTCGAGGAGGGTAAAGCTGTGGCAGCATTTAAAAACGTGAATTTTGATTTAATTAATTATAATACTCTTAAGATGTTTCTACATGCACAGGGCTCAAATATTTCAGATGATGACGTTACTGCTTTTGTGAGATTGGGAACTGATTTTGATGATAATTACTACGAAATTGAAATTCCCTTAAAAATTACACCTTATCAAACCACTGATCCAAGAGATATTTGGCCATTGGAGAATGAAATCGACCTTGATATTAATAAATTGTATGAACTAAAATCTAGAAGAAATAGAGTCTTAGGAAATCAAAATATACTATTGCCATATACCGAGCAATTTGGGAAATATACACTTACGGTAAGAGGAAGACCAGATATGAGCTCGGTGCAAACTATGATGGTAGGTATTCGTAATCCTGATGGCGGTAGTACTTTGCCGAAAGACGTTTGCGTTTGGGCTAATGAAATGCGGGTTACTGATTTTGATCAAACCAACGGTTGGGCAGCTAATGCTACTTTAAATGCAAAATTAGCGGATTTTGCCAATATCACTATGGGTACCAATTATTCAACAGTGGGTTTTGGTGGAATTGAACAAAACATTGCACAAAGAACAAGAGAAACCACGGAAGCATATGACATATCAGCTAATATTAGTTTAGGGAAATTTTTTGGGGATGAATCTGGTGTGAAAATCCCTATGTATTTGGGCTATCAAACTTTTACGGCCACTCCATTTTTTGATCCTAGAGATCCTGATATTCCTCTCACGGCTGCACTTGAAAGTTTTGAAACTGCTGAGGAGGCAGAAGATTATAGAAATTTAGTAGTTGATCAAGAAGTGAGAAGAAGTATAAATTTCACTAATGTTAGAAAGGAAAGAAAGCAAGTAGATAAACTAGTTTTGCCTTTTGCTATTTCAAATTTTGATTTTACCTATGCATATAGCGACATAAATCGAAGTAATTTACAAACAGCACAACTTGAAACTAGAAATTATAAAGGTGCAGTCGGTTATAATTATGGTTTTCCGAATGCTAGTATAGCACCACTGAAAGAGGTAGGCTTTTTGGGTTCGCCATATTTAAAGCTCATTCAAGATATTAATATTAATCCTTTACCTTCAACTTTCGGACTTCGTGCTGATCTGGATAGAAGTTATATAAAAACGCAATTACGAAACGACAGGCTTGGGATCGATGGAATTGAGCCTCAATTTCAAAAATCTTTTACGTTAAACAGAAATTATAATCTTGATTGGAATCTAACCGAAAACATTAATATCAATTATTCCGCTAGAGCATTTTCAATCATTGATGAGGCTCCTGGAGAAATCAATACCGAAGAAAAAAGGGATAGCATTATGACCAATCTTCAAAACTTTGGTAGGATGAAGAATTTTGATCAAAGTGTAGTGACCGGGTACCAAGTCCCATTGAGTAAGATTCCGTTTACAGACTGGATATCAGCGGAAGCTCGTTATAAGGTTGATTTTAATTGGACTTCAGGATCTTTGAATCAAATAGATACTTTAGGCCACATCATACAGAACAGTAGTGAGTGGGGACTGAATTCGAGATTGGATATGAATAAACTTTATAATAAAGTTAAGATCTTGAATAGTATTAATAATCCTCCTAGACTTCGTGCAAACCAAAAAGACACAACCTGGACACAACCTGGCGCCCCAATCGTAAAAGGATTATTAAAACTACTGATGTCCGTAAAAAATATCACGGGTAGTTATAATGAAAGAGGAGGGACTCTACTTCCAGGATTTAGAAACAGAGTTTATCTTTTCGGACTTGACTCTTCCCTTACAGCACCTGGTCTTCCATTTGTGTTTGGTAGTCAAGATCCAAGTATAAGGTTTCGAGCCGCAGAGAATGATTGGCTAGCCCAGTCAACTTCTCAGTCAAATTTTTACACTCAATCAATCACCAAAACACTCGATTTGAAAGCCACACTTGAGCCAGCGAAAGATTTGAGTATTCAAATCGATGTTAATAGAACAGTGAACGAAAACTACAGCGAACTCTTTAGATTTAGTGATGAAGCTGATGCTTTCGTAAATCTAACTCCAACGAGAAGCGGGAATTATATAATGAGTTACAATATGATTAATACTGCATTTGTTCCTACTGATGAAAACAGTTCGTCCATTTTTGAAGAAGTACGCCAAAATCGAGATATATTAAGACAAAGACTCTCCACTCTCAATTCTAGTGGTGGTGAATATCAACTAAACCATCAAGATGTTTTAATCCCATCTTTCTTAGCGGCTTATACAGGCACATCTCCAGAGGAAATCTCAAATAATCCTTTTCCAAAAATTCCTCTTCCAAATTGGCGAGTTGATTATAAAGGTTTATCCAATATCAAGGCAATCAAAGAAGTATTTCCAAGCGTTAGTTTAAGTCATGCTTACGTATCCACATTAACGATTAATAATTATATAAATAATGCGGTTTACAGTGGAGAAAGTAATTTAAATCTTAGTAATAGTTTGGAAAACTATCCGCTACCAACAGCGGTTTCTGATAGCGGATTTTATTTACCAGTTTATACAATCGGTCAGGTTTTGATTTCAGAAAGGTTCTCACCTTTGATCGGAGTAAGCTTAAGAAGTTCTGGTAGATTAACAGCCAAATTTGAATATAAAAAAGAGAGAAACGTGGCGTTAAGCACAGAAACATCTCAAATTACAGATCAAAAAAGCAATGATATTGTGATCGATATTGGATTTACAGACCCTAATTTCACTTTACCATTTAAAGTCAAAGGTAGAACAGTCTCACTTGATAATGATTTGACTATGAATTTGAGTGTGACTGTCAGAGATACAGAAGTAGTGCAACGAACCTTAGATGATGGCAGGAATGTACTGGTTGATGGCACAATAAATTTCCAACTAAGGCCCACCATTAATTATACTGTAAATGAAAGATTAAACTTAAATTTTTATTTTCAAAGAAACTTCAACGAACCGAGAGTTCAAAACTCATTTCCAACCACAAATACGTCCTTTGGTGTACAAGTTCGCTTCGGATTGCAATAAATATTTTTGCATCCGAAAAAAGAATGTAATTTTGGGAAAATATTAATCATTAGCCATTTTAAAATAATTTAAGAATGAATATTCCTGAGAATTTGAAATACACCAAAGATCACGAATGGGTGAGAGTTGAAGGTGATGAAGCTTATGTTGGCATTACTGATTTTGCGCAACGCGAATTAGGCGACATTGTATATGTGGAAGTTGAGACTATTGATGAAGAAATTGAAGAAGGAGAAGTTTTTGGAACAGTAGAAGCTGTGAAAACTGTTTCTGATTTGTTTATGCCTATCAGTGGAACTGTTCTCGAGTTTAATGAAGATTTGGAAGACACACCTGAGTCTGTAAATGAGGACCCGTATGAGAAAGGCTGGATGATTAAACTGAAACTGTCCGATACCTCTGAAGTTGAAAAACTGCTGTCAGCTGAGGCTTACAAAGAATTGATAGGAGAATAAATATGTTTCTCAGGTATAACCTGTTTGGAATCATCTGGTTCTTGCTCATATTGTTATTGGGCTTAACTCCTGGAGAATCAATGCCAGTAACCAGCGTATGGGATTTTTTGAATTTTGATAAAATTGCCCATTTTTTCGTTTTTTCGGTTTTGTGTTTTCTTTTGATTCTAGGGTTTTCCAAACAATATACCTTTTTATACTTTCGTTATAAAGCTGTCCCTTTGGCAACTTCAATAAGTTTTATCTACGGATTGGCAATTGAAATAGGTCAAACATTCATTCCTGAAAGAGGATTGGAATTATCAGATATTGTAGCAAATAGTCTTGGAGTTTTTGCAGGATGGTTTGTATTTTATCTGATTTATAAAATTTAATTCGAATTTATTTGAAAAGAATGATAAGATAATTTGAATTTAAATCATTAAATAATAGTTTTACTATCTAAACGATGTTTAATTATGGAACTTAAAAAGAATCCGAAAGCAGACATCAACAAAAAGTCAACGCTTTTTTTGAACATAGGACTGGTTGTTTCCATTTCCTTGGTGTTTTTTGCTTTTGAATACAAATTTTATGATGAAGGGCCGGCCATGGACTTAGGTACGGTGAATGACGATATGGAGGAAATCATGGAGATTCCACCTACGGAGCAGCCACCTCCCCCGCCACCAAAAGTAAAGCTTCCTGAAATCATTGAGATCCCTGATGAAGAAGAAATTGAGGAAGAAATTGAATTAGACTTGGACATGGATATGGATCAGGATGATGCAATTGAGGATATGGTATTCGAGGAAGAAGGCGAAGAAGAAGAAGTTGATAAGGTATTCCAAATTGTAGAACAACAAGCCGAACCAGCTGGAGGAATCCAGGCTTTTTATGACTATGTTGCTAACCAATTAAATGATAAGTATCCACGTCAAGCACAGAGAATGGGAATTGAAGGTGTAGTTTATGTTCAGTTCGTAATTGAAAGAGATGGATCATTAACTGACGTGCAAGCAGTAAAAGGTATTGGTGGAGGTTGTGATGAAGTAGCTGTGGAAGTAGTGAAAAACGCACCGAAATGGACACCTGGTAAGCAAAGAGGTAGAGCGGTACGTTCTCAGAGGGTAATTCCGATTAGATTTGTACTTAATTAATAATATAATATTTTGATAATGAAAAGCCGGTTGATCCGGCTTTTTTTATGTCTATTTTTTCTGGATTATTTTTCTGGATTTTAATTATCTCTCCCTTCGAATCCTTAATTTTGTTCAACTACATAGTATTTTAATTTTAGCATCATGGAAATTGTTGGCGTTGTCATAGGATTACTTATCGGAGCAGTACTGGCATATTTTATTTTTAAGTCTCAAAACACTGGTGGAAAGGATTTAGAACAGCTAAGAGGCGAAAAACAGCAAGTCCTTACAGAGCTAAGTGTATCGAAAAGTCAAAGGGATAATTTAGCTATTGAAATAAAAGAAGAGAAAGAAGCTCACGCTCAAGAGAGAGAAAAAAATATTCAACTTACTCGACAACTTTCTTCAGTGGAGTCGGACTATAAAAATTTGAAAATTAAGATGGATGAACATAAATCCGAACTTGCTGAACTTCAGGAGCAGTTTAAAAGCGAGTTTAAAAATTTGGCACAAGAGATATTCGAGGAAAAAAGCAAGAAATTTACGGATCAAAACAAAACCAATATTGGAGAATTACTGAATCCATTACGAGAGAAGATCGATAAATTTGAGGAGAAAGTAGAGAAAAGTAGCAAAGAAAGTCTAGTCTGGAATACAGCTTTAAAAGAGCAAATTAGCTCTCTAAAAGAATTGAATTTGCAAATAACCAAAGAAGCAGAAAATCTGACCAGGGCTTTAAAAGGCGATTCGAAATCTCAAGGAAATTGGGGAGAAATGCAATTGGAAGCCATTTTGGAAAAGGTTGGTTTGCAAAAGGGAGTGCATTACGAGAAAGAAAAAAATTATAAGAATGAAGAGGGAGCTAATCAAAGGTTAGATTACATCATCAAAATGCCTGACGACAAGTACTTGGTGCTTGATTCTAAAGTGTCTTTAACTGCTTACAGTAACTTTTTTGATGCTGATGATGATATTAAGCAAGCACGCTTCCTTAAAAATCATTTGGACAGTATATATTCTCATATCAAAACTTTAGGTGAGAAGAATTATCAAAATTTGTATGATATTAATCAACCAGACTATGTGTTAATGTTTGTAGCTAACGAGCCGGCTTTAACCATTGCACTGAAGGAAGATCATAGTCTGTATGAAAAAGCTTTAGATAAGAATATCGTCTTGGTATCTACAACTACCTTAATGGCAACTCTTCGTACAATTTCCTACATCTGGAAGCAGGACTTGCAAAATAAAAATGCTATTGAAATTGCTACACAAGCCGGTGCCCTGTACGATAAATTCACAAATTTTACTGATGATCTCCTAAAGGTGGGCAATAACCTTAAAACTACTCAAAATAGTTATTCTGATGCCATGAAAAAATTATATGATGGTAAAGGCAACTTGATTAGAAGAACTGAGATTTTAAGGGAGTTGGGAGCTAAAACCACCAAAAGTATTGATAAGAGACTTTTAGATCGGTCTTTGGAATAATTTTCATATGCATGGCGCGTTTTCTTTTTCATGCGTATTGTTTTTATAGTTGCAATTTGTGTATTTATTCCAAGTCTGCTATGGGGTCAAGATCAGATCACAGGCGTGGTGTTCTCATCAGAGGACTATCAGGTTATTGAGGGTGCTCATATTCTTAATGTATCACAGCAAAAGCTCACTTTTACTTCGGAAGATGGGTATTTTAATTTAATAGCTAACATTGGCGATACAATTAAGATTTCGAATGTAAGTTTCAAGTCTTCTAACTTTGTGGTTCAAGAATTTGATTTCAAAATGATTAGTTTGCATCCAAATGTAATTCAGTTGAAGGAGGTAAAAGTGACGAATTTACCAGAGGATGAAAATGATTTTAAAAGAAGGCTTATAGATCTTGGAGTTGTGGAAATAGATTCATTTATTCCCTTTGGTGTTAATGCAGCTAAGCCTAAAGGCAGAATACCTAAACTTTATAATAGGGAAACCGATGTTGTTTTTGGTGCTGATGAAAATTTTAATCCATCAATAACTGTCCCTATTTCTTATTTTACTAAAAAGTTTAGTAAGAAGCATAAAGCAAAAAGGGACTACTACGAACTGAAAGCTTCAAAAGAACAAGTTTTTGCCAATAGTGAGAAATATAATAAAGAACTTGTTACGAAACTTACAGGTTTAACTGCCAAGGAGCTTATGGATTTTATGGGGTATTTGGATTTTGATTATGATTTTTTATCTAAATCAAGTGATTATGAAGTGGTCAAAACAATTCTTGATAAATTCGAAGAGTATAGTAGCAAATAAAAATTCACTTTTTAGCGTTGAGTTAAAAGAGTTTAAACTTTTAATACCATAAAATGAAAATAGTATTGAGCTTCTTTTTGATGGTAATTTTTACTTTGCATGTGTCAGCTCAGGAATTGCAGGGGAAAGTTACTTCAGCTGCAGATAGTTTGCCGATTGAAGGAGTTCATATTGTAAATACCTCTCAAAATAAAATGGCCATTTCTGATGAGAAAGGAACTTTTTCTTTATCTGTCATAAAAGGAGATACGTTGGTTGCTTCAAACATAAATTTTAATTCAAAGCAATTTGTATTGGGTAATGCTGAGTATCTTAGGATTACCCTAAATCCTGCTGTAATTCAACTTGATGAGGTGAGAGTGAGTAATCTACCGGAAACAGAAGCAGATTTTCGAAGAAAATTAGTGGATATGGGAGAAGTTGAAAATGACAATTTTGTACCTTTTGGAATGAAACCAAATAAACCGAAAGGTAAGATTCCGATAAATTATGATCCCACTTATAACAATTCATTGAAATATGCGGTAACTAAACCCATTTCCTTTTTAGTAAAAAAGATTAGTAAAGAACACAAGAAGAAAGTAAAGTACTATGAAACGGTAGCGAATCAAGGAAATAAAATTGTAAATGACAAAAAATATAATCCTGAAATAGTGAAGGATTTAACTGGTCTGGAAGGAGATGATTTGACCGATTTTATCCATTTTTTAAATATTGACCCAGCGTTTGTCAAACGATCAAGTGAGTATGAAATAGCTGCTCATATTCTTAAAGAATTTGAAGTTTATAAAACAGGAAGAGGCTGAGCTACCCTTAGTATCACTTTAATTGCTCAATTCTAACTCCAATAGAAACAACACCCTCCAATTCTTTTTCTCTCATATACTGCTTAAGACCAATAGTAAAGGCTCCCTTGTCAGCAAAATATACGGAGTCCTCCAGAATTAATTGATGTGAATAAATTTCGCTTTGCCTCTCACCAAATGGCTTGCCGCTTTTTGATTCAAATAAATCTATGTTCAGTAATTTTTCTTCGATTACAGTTGTCGAATCTAATATTTCATATTTTACATATAGATTTCTGTAGGAGTAATCCATAGTGTTACGTACGTTCAATTTGATCTGGTAGGGCAGTTCAATAGAATCTATTTTGAATTTGAATTCAGCGCTTTCCTCCATATTCCAAATTCGGTCTGTGAAATCATGATTATCCTCGTAATAGCGCTCTTCTGTACAAGAAAACAATAGGAATACCAGACCTAAAATACTATAAAATGCCTTCATTAATCTTTTTTATTATTATTTGGAGTGTTCTTGTTTTTATTAAACCTTCTCTTTCCTTTATTTTTTTTGTAGTTTACTTGTGGTTTTTCTTTATCTCCTGATTTTGCGTCATTGCTGGCCTTTACATTACTGGATTTAAATTTGCCGCCTTTTTTCTTTTTCTTTTTAGGCTTCGAAAATTTACGGTCAAGCTTAATTAAATCACTATTAATTTGAACGGAATCCTCAATTTCTAAAACGTCTTCCATTAGCGTATCAGGCTTTTCTCCCTGCTTATTAAGCGCAATTATTTCTGCTACTCTATCCACTTTTACAGGATGCCATATATTGTCTTCCGAATAGCTAAACCACATAATTTTTCGGAAGATATCAGTTTTTTGTAAAGCCAGTGCCCCTTTCTTGGTTTGAAGTGGTTTTTCAACCTCAGGAATTCCACTTAGTGCTTCCATGTAGGTATCCAATTCATAATTAAGGCAACATTTTAATCTACCGCACTGTCCTGAAAGTTTACTCGGATTCAATGATAGATTTTGGTATCGTGCAGCACTTGTAGAAACGCTTTTAAAGTCTGTAAGCCATGTGCTACAGCACAATTCACGTCCGCAGCTTCCAATACCGCCTAGTCTACCAGCCTCTTGCCGCAGGGAGATTTGGCGCATCTCTACTCTTATCTTAAATTCCCCCGCTAGTTTTTTGATTAATTCCCTGAAATCAACTCTTTCCTCCGCTGAGTAGAAAAATGTAGCTTTAGAGTTATCCGCTTGAAATTCAACATCGGATAATTTCATTTTCAATTTGTATTCTTGAATCACCTCTCTGGCTCTGTACATAGTAGGTAATTCCCTGTTCTGCACTTCGTACCATTTTTCTAAATCTTTATCTGTTGCAATGCGGTATATGGCTTTGATTTCATCATCATTTTTGACCTTTCGTTTTTGCATTTGCAAGCGTACCAGTTCCCCTTGCAAGGAAACATAACCAATATGATGACCATTTGGTACATCTACTACAACAGCATCTCCAGTGGTTAAATCAAGATTATGTATATTTCTAAAAAACTCTTTTCTACCTCCCTTAAATTTGATTTCTACAATATCAAAATTATCGTAGTTGGGAAAATCCATATTGGATAGCCAGTCGAAAGCATTCATTTTGTTGCATCCACCTGTACTACAACCCCCGTTATTTTGACAACCTGTTGTGGCGCCTTCCTTATTTTTAGTACCACATGATGAGCATCCCATAATATACTTTATTTTAAGCTACTTTTCAGAGTAGCATTATCAGTTAAATTTAAATGAATACATGCCCTCAAAAGAAATATAGAGGAATATTCATTTGATTATTATTCTGTAAGATTTCTCAACCGCCTTTGCATTTTATATTTTCACATTTATTGTGAATTTTATCTAAATACTAATCAGACGTTAGCTGAAGCAGGATTGAGTTTTCTTTTAATTAATTTGGTCATAGACCGTCTAAAGCCAATAAATCTTGACCAATGTCTTTTCTGTAATAAATATCATCCCAACACACTTTATTTGCGCCAGCATATGCATTTTTTAATGCAATTTCTAAATTATCACCAATTCCCGTTATGGCTAAAACTCTACCCCCTGATGTAACGATCTCATTTTCTTTGGTAGAAGTTCCAGCATGATAGACTTTTGCATTCGCTACATCCTTTAGTCCTTTAATCACTTTGCCCTTTTCATAGCTTTCAGGATAGCCTCCTGCCACAAGCACTACAGTTGCAGCAGTATTATCACTAATTTCAAATGAAGCCTGATCCAAATTTTTGTCATTCATACTCCTAAATATGGATAGTAAATCACTTTTTAATCTCGGCAAAACCGCCTGTGTTTCAGGGTCTCCCATTCTTACATTATATTCTATCACGTAAGGCTCCCCACCAACATTCATCAATCCGATAAAAATAAACCCCTGATAGTCTATGCTATCTTTTTTCAGACCATCAATAGTGGGTTGGATTATTTTGGACTCTACTTTGTCCATGAAATTTGCATCCGCAAATTTTACTGGCGAAACTGCGCCCATTCCACCTGTGTTTAATCCTGTATCACCTTCTCCAATTCTTTTGTAATCTTTTGCTGCAGGTAAAATCTTGTAGTTTTCCCCATCAGTTAATACGAAGACAGAAAGTTCAATTCCCAGTAAGAATTCTTCAATTACCACTTTTTTACTGGCTTCACCAAATTTTTCATCTTGGAGCATTTCAGTAAGTGATTGCTCTGCAGTTTGTAAATTATCACATATAACAACCCCTTTACCACCAGCTAAGCCATCAGCTTTCAGTACGTACGGTGGATTTAAAGTCTGTAAATACGAAATTCCTTCAGATAATGTCGGTTTTTCGAAAGTGGCATAAGCTGCTGTCGGAATATTGTGTCTGTGCATAAAACTCTTAGCGAATTCCTTGCTACCTTCTAATTCTGCTCCAGCTTTTCCGGGTCCTATAATTTGGATTTTCTTTAAATCTGATTCAGCTTCAAAATAGTCCCTGATGCCTGCCACCAATGGAGCTTCAGGTCCGACCACAATCATATCAATCTTTTTAGTTAAGCTAAAATCAGCTATTCCTTTGAAATCAGTTGGGTTTAAATTTACATTTTCAGCTATAGTGGCTGTACCTGCATTTCCAGGAGCGACATAAAGTTTTTGACAATCTTTACTTTCAGCAATTTTTTCCGTAAAAACATACTCTCTTCCTCCAGAGCCCAGTATTAGTATATTCATTTATTCGATTTGATTTTACTTATTCTATCCCGTGGCTACGGGACAATTATGATTAAATTTTGTCTATCATTTTCTCATTCGTTAGAAAATTCAGTTATGTCCACTCTTAGCTCCATAATATCAATTCTAGACAGATGATGGACAGTCTTTGGATAAATCAATTGTTGTTAGTTGGCATAAGTAGATAAAAACTTAATACGCATGAGCCTTAAATCTTCTTCACTGAATTCATCTTCAAATTCATCCAATGCTTCATCAATACTGTCAGATTCTGCAGAAAGAAAATAGTCCATAATTTCCTCTTGCTTTTCATCATCGATTATCTGATTTAAGTAATAATTTAAGTTCAAAGTGGTTCCAGAATAACAAATATGTTCAATTTCATCAATCAGTTCTTCAAAAGAAATATCCTTCATTTCAGCTATTTCCTCCAAGTCAATTTTTTTATCGACTTGCTGAATGATGAAAATCTTCATTTTGGATTTGTTGACAGATGATTTTACCATAACATCCGCAGCTGTGATAATATCATTTTCATCAACATATTCCTTAATCAAGTCCATAAACGGTTTTCCGAACTTCCGAACTTTTCCTAGACCAACGCCATTTACGGCTGCCATTTCCTCATTGGTAGTGGGGTAAGTGGTAGCCATTTCCTCTAAAGACGGATCTTGGAAGATCACATATGGTGGAAGATTTTTTGATTTAGCGACTTTTTTTCTAAGCGCTTTTAATTGAGCGTAGAGTGTTTCATCAAAGGCCTTAGCCGAAACTGATTCTTTTTCAATTTGATCTTCATCGCCATCATCAGTATAAACATGATTAACTGTAAATTGAACATCAGTTGGGTTCTTTAAGAAGTCTTCTCCTGCTTTATTTATTTTCAATACCCCAATATTTTCGATGTCTTTGGATAAATATCCATACAGCATTGTTTGCCGAATTACCGACTTCCAGAATTCAGGATCTTGATCAGCACCAACTCCGTGTACGTCCAATTTGTCATGATCGTAACTACTTACATATTGATCTTTAGAACCTCTGATTACATTTACTAAATGATTGATACCAAATCTTTGCTTGGTTAATTTTACTGTTTTTAAAACAGTAGTCATTTCCTCTTTTGCTTCAAATTTTTCCTTCGGGTGTATACAGTTATCACATTTACCACAATAGTCACTAAATTCCTCTCCAAAGTAATGCAGTAGTTGTTTCCGTCTGCATACAGATGACTCTGCATAGGAAGACATCTCTTCCAACAAGAGTTTGGCATTTTCTTTTTCTGTTACAGGCTTATCCTTATTAAATTTTTCAAGTTTAAGAATATCGTTGTAGCTGTAGAACATTAAGCAATCACCGACTAATCCATCTCGGCCTGCCCTTCCCGTTTCCTGATAGTATCCTTCTACAGATTTTGGAGTGTCGTAATGAATCACAAAGCGAACATCCGGTTTATCAATGCCCATACCGAAAGCAATAGTAGCCACAATGATATCTACATCTTCATTCAAGAAATCATCTTGGTTTTTCATACGGGTAGCACTTTCTAAACCAGCATGATAAGGAGCAGCATTAAACCCGTTAACATTCAGGAATTCTGCAATTTCTTCCACTTTTTTTCTGCTTAAGCAATAAATAACCCCGCATTTGCCTTTCCGATCGTTAAGAAAACGGATTAACTGCTTTTTGGCCTGATTCTTAGGCCTCACTTCGTAATAGAGGTTTTCCCTGTTAAAAGAGGACTTAAATACATTGGCCTCTTCCATATTCAAGTTTTTTTGAATATCAAGTTGTACTTTTGGAGTGGCCGTTGCCGTCAGAGCAATTATTGGGATATTTGATATTTGCTGTAAGATTGCCTTTATTTTTCTGTATTCTGGCCTAAAGTCATGGCCCCATTCAGAAATACAGTGTGCCTCATCAATGGCAGCAAAAGAGATGTTAGCTTGCTTTAGAAATTCAACATTTTCCTCTTTAGTTAAAGATTCAGGAGCAACATAAAGAAGTTTTAAGTCTCCGTTCATCACTTCTTTCTTCACCCTCTTTATTTCTGTCTTGGTAAGGGTGGAATTTAGAAAGGCAGCATTTACCCCTAATGCGACTAAGGTGTCTACCTGATTTTTCATTAATGCAATTAGTGGCGATACTACTAAGGCGGTTCCCTCTTGGGAAATAGCAGGTAGTTGGTAACAGAGAGATTTCCCTGCTCCAGTTGGCATAATCACAAAAGTGTTTTTACCATTTATTAGATTTTGCATTATCAATTCCTGATTTCCCCTGAATTGATTGTATCCAAATATCTCTTTTAATTTTTCTTTTAAAGTAGCTTCTTGCTCTTCTATCATTTCTTTAGCACAAATTGCTTAATTATTATATATTCATTGAATCTCATGTCAAATTTAACAGCTATTCATGAGATACTTTGAATTTAATAAAAAATATTAAAAACATTGCCTTAATATCTTTAATATATAATGTGTCGAGTGTAAGAATATTATTGAAAATGCCTTATTTCTCTTAAATCATATTTTTCGCAATTTTGGATTGAATGTTTATTTGCTGAACTAAATTCATTTTACAATAAGGTTTTATTTTTGCACTTTTGGAACTTCAGAAAATGCAGTATAACATTTGTATTGATGGGGGCGTTAAATGGACCAACCTAAAAAATCTTTTATTTTTTTATTATGAGCATTCTTTACCTTGCTCAGAACCATAAAACTTATGAATAAAAATCATTATGTGATCATCATGGCTGGAGGGACAGGAACACGTCTTTGGCCAGTGAGCACTTCCAGAAAACCCAAACAATTCCATGATTTATTAGGAGTCGGGAAATCTTTACTTCAAATGACCTATGAAAGATTTTTGGCTAAATTTCCTAAAGAAAATATTTATGTAGTTACCAATAAGGAATACGAGGACTTAATCCACGAACAAATTAGTGACATCGGAACCCAACAATTGTTGTTAGAACCCTACAAAAGAAATACTGCACCTTGTATTGCTTATGCTGCTTACAAAATTGCAAGCCAGAACCCAGATGCATCCATGGTGATTGCTCCAGCAGACCATTTAATTTTGAAGGAGGATATTTTTCATCAATCTATTGCGGTAGCACTGGATAGCGCTTCTAAAAATGATCAATTGATTACTTTAGGCATGCATCCTAACAGGCCTGAAACTGGCTATGGATATATTCAATACATACCAGACTCAGCGACTATCAAGAAAGTAAAAACATTTACCGAGAAACCTGAAATTGGATTGGCTCAAAAATTTATTGAAAGTGGGGATTTCGTCTGGAATGCAGGAATCTTCATTTGGTCGGCCAAAAGCATTCTTCAAGCTTATGAGACTTTCTTGCCCGACTTGGCTGAAATTTTTGCTGATGGAGATGGTCAGTATTTTGGAACTAACGAAAATCTATTTGTAAAAAAGGCGTATACCCAATGTGTAAATATATCGATTGATTTTGGTATAATGGAGAAAGCGGAAAACGTATTTGTGCTCTTAGCTGACATCGGATGGTCTGATTTAGGGAATTGGGAAAGTTTGCATGAAATTCGTGAAAAAGATGAACAGGATAATGCCACTCCTAAAAACGTAATGAGCTTTAACGCCACTGGTAATTTTGTAACCACCGATAGAAGTGATTTAGTGGTTATTCAAGATCTACATGATTTTCTGGTTGCAGAACAAGATGGAGTTCTTTTGATATGCAGGAAGAATGCTGAAAAAGAAATCAAGGAAATAGTTAACGCTGTGAAAGCTGAAAAAGGGGATAGATTTGTCTAGTATCCTTTACTTTATTAGATGCTCCAAAAAGTCCCCTACAAAATAGGCTACTATTGCTGCTAAACTGCCTAAAAGCAAAGTTTCTGAAATCCCCTTTATTATGGAATTATTGGTTACTTTAGATTTAAGAAAACCTATGATAATAAAGCCAATTCCTGTAAGAATACTAGACCAAAGAAATTTATGAGCTACCTCAATATTGAGGTAATCTGCAACAAAAACCAACAAAGGAATTAATCCAATAGCTACGAAGGAAATGAAGGTGAACAATCCCGTTTGAAAAGGGGATTTATTATCCTCTATTAGGCCAAGTTCATCTTTCATCATAACATCTACCCATCTGTCTTTATCTTTTGTAATTACTTCGACCACTTGACTTAGCAAAGGCTCTTCAAAACCTTTTTCAATATAAATTTCTCTTATCTCCTCACGTTCTGTATCTGGTAAATTTTCCACTTCCCAATACTCAATTGCTTTTTGCTTTCTGAAATGTTGTTTCTCTGATTTTGCTGACATATAGGCTCCTATTGACATGGAAAATCCGTCTGCAAATAAATTAGCAAAGCCAAGAATGATAATTACAGCATTATCTAGTCCTGCGCCTATAGCACCTGCAACTACTGCAAATGTCGTAATACTGCCATCAATCCCACCGTATACGAACTCGGAAAGATAGTTCTGATGTCTACCCCAAAAGCTGCTCCCTTGATGTAAAAATTCTTCCTTTTGCTTCATGTTTATGACAATATAATTGTTTCAATTTAAAAGAAGAATGATTAATGAGTATTATAGGACTGAGAAGGCAAAAAAAGAAGGCGGTGTGAAAGTGCCGCCTTCTTTTAACTACGCAAAATTGAGAAGCAATACTATAAAGACCATTGTAGCAATTATCCCAATTACTACGGGCCAGTTCACTTCGTCCTCATCAGGAGGAGAAATGATTTTTTGATTTGTGGTTTTCATTTTCTATTGTGTTGCAGCAAGTACTGCAGTAAGGCTGTCTACGAATAATGATTAAGAAAGTGACTAAGACTTGAGAAAATATTTTTTATAATTACGACATTTGTCGTGTAAAAATTTGGATATTACGACAGTTGTCGTTTAATTGCTTTTAAATTATTGATCAGATGAATAAAATCAAGCAAAAACCATCCGAGGCAGAACTAGAAATTTTGCAAGAATTGTGGGAAAAACCAGGTTTAACAGTCAGTGAAATTCACGAAAAACTGGAAGCAAGAAAGCAAGTTGGCTATACTACCACTTTGAAGCAAATGCAACGAATGCAGGATAAAGGAATGCTAAGCAGAAAAAAAGAAGGTAAGCTTTTTATATATTTTTCTGAGCTTGACGAGCAATCTATTAAGAACTCTATATTCAATAAATTATCAGAAACATTATTTAAAGGTTCTGCAAAAGAAATGATGATGCATTTGTTGGGAAACCAAGAAACCACTCAAGAAGAGTTGCGAGAATTAAAACAGTGGATTGAACAAAAGGAAAAAGGAGGTATAAAATGATGAGCTTATTTCAAAGTTCCATTATTCAATTATTGGGTGTTTGGGTGGCCGTCAGCTTATTGAGCGGATTACTGATTTTTCTGATTGTAAAAGCTTTCGATTCCATATTCTCAAATCAATCATCTACTGATCGTTACCACAAAAGTATTGTTGCGGTAATTTTCTTCTTTTTTCTGAATATTGCCGGCACTTTATATTTCCAAAATAACTCCCTTCAGAAAAAACCAATTCCAAATAAAACGAAAGTGAGCCAAACTGTTCCTGATTTCAATGCTGATGCTGTGGTTTTTGAAATTCCTGAAAATCAAAGTATGACCAATCGTAAAGAATCTGAGGCTTTCAATATGGAGTTTTTATTTAAATCTCTTGGTATATTTTGGTTGATAGGGGTATTGGTTTTTAGTATCAAAATGATGGGAGGCTACTTTTATACCCGCGGCTTAATAATTTCTTCCCAAAGCAGTGTTCCTGAAAGTTGGAATTATTTTATAATTCAGCAACTTGAAAAATTTCAAATTAACAATAATGTCAAAGTATTTGAAAGCCATCGAATAAACTCAGCTTTCACATTTGGATTCTTGAAGCCAATAATTGTTTTGCCAGTTGGATTTTTCACTAGCATTCCCCCTGAGCAAATAGAAGCAGTTCTATTACATGAATTGTATCACATAAAATACAGAGACTATTTGGTCAATATTATGACCATGACTTTTGAGGTGATATTCTTTTATCACCCAGTCATGTGGTGGCTGGCAAAAAATATTCGAAAAGAAAGAGAAAACAGATGTGATGACCAAGTCACTCAAATAATTGATAAGAAAGTTTATGCACATGCCTTGCTCAATATGGAGAGCTATAGACAAAGCTTGAACTATGTTATTCCTTTTTCCAGTAAACAATCTAACCTTAAAATGAGAATTATGAGAATCTTTGAACAGAAACCAGAGAACAATATAGGTTTAAAGCCATTTTTAAGCCTTTTGATGATTATTTCATTTCTAATGAGCTTCACTTTTTATAAAATGGAGGAGCCTAAAAAAGAGTCAAGATCAGTCAAAAAAGTAGAGTTAAATAATGATTTTAATGAACCAGTCTCTTCAACTGAATTGAATGATGATATAATCTTTAAAAGTGAGAATCAAAAGCTAGATATCACTATTGAGTTGACCAGAAACTCCTTATTCACGAAGTCAAAAAATGAAGAAATAAAGCTTTATCTAGATGAGAATCTGCAACCTCTTAATGAGAAGATTCCGCTGAAGGGTAAAAATATGGCTACCATGTATAAAGAAGAAAAATCACCTTCTTATCACTTTTTTACCAACCGATATTTTGAATCTATTAGTAGAGAAAAATGGGAAAAGAAGCATAGAGATCGCATATTTTATATTTTTGATTACCCCGATGAATCTGCTTTTGTAGTAAAAATACCAAGATCTTCGACCGCCAAAGAGACTATGGAGAAGTCTCAAACCAAAAAAGAGGAAATTGAGAAGTCTGCTTTAAATCTCAATTCAATTCGCTCCAAAGCAAAGGACCAAAACGGAGGGGGAAATACTCAACAGTCTAATGAGCGCATCGATTTAATTAATAAAATTGAAAAGAAACCTGCGGATGTATCGGAGATCAAAATTCACGGCCCAGTCCAGTTTTTAGATAACGAAAAAACATCTCACAACCGAGACACAAGTAATTTAGAGATTTTGAAAAAATTACTTCAGAAATTTGATTCGAACGTAAATTCTGATGTCAAAGTGAAAATTGACGGAAAATTAATCGAGAAAGATATCAGTATTGAAAATGCTTTAGGTGTTAGACAAATAAAAAATATCAAAATAGTGATGCCTTCCAAGGATGCTAAAAATGCAGAGATCGATATTCTTACAAGTGAAATTGTAGGAGATCAAGTTGGGGAAGTGCTAAGCGAGAGTGAAACGATAGTGATTGACATCAGATATAAAACGAATGAAGGTGATTTTCCTGGTGAAGTACAAATGGATTTCGACAGGGGAAATGTTTTAGATGTTCTTAATTTTAATAATGAATCAATTTTGTTTGTGATCGATGGAGATCAAAAAAAATTAGGTTATAAACCAAAGGACATTGAACCAAATAATATTGATCATATAGTTGTGTTGAAAGATAAAAAAGCAACTAAAAAATATGGAGAAAAAGCCAAAAATGGTGTAGTTGAAATATATCTCAAAAAAGAATAAGAACTGGTAGACTATCAACCTTTAAATGACCTGTCGTTAGCAGGTCATTTTTTGTTTGGATTCAAGGCGAGAACTATAGCCATTGGCCTAAGATCCGTATTATCACAAAAGTCAAGAATTAATATCCCTTCAAAATCCTCATTTTTTGATTAACTTGCCGCAAATAATCAGTTGATATGAGAGAAGATTTCCTAACAGGAGATGAGGAACATTTGAATCCGGAAGAAAGAGAGTTTGAAAAAGCCCTTCGTCCCCTTTCTTTTGGTGACTTTACCGGCCAGCAAAAGACTGTTGATAATATTCAAGTCTTTGTGATGGCGGCTAAAAAAAGGTCTGAGCCTTTAGATCACGTGCTACTGCACGGACCTCCCGGACTAGGAAAAACTACCCTTTCTCATATCATAGCAAATGAATTAGATTCTAATTTAAAGATCACTTCAGGTCCGGTTTTGGACAAACCAGGAGACTTAGCAGGTTTGTTAACCAATTTAGAAGAAGGAGATGTTTTATTTATTGACGAAATCCATCGACTCAACGCGGTAGTGGAGGAATACCTTTATTCTGCAATGGAAGATTTCAGAATTGATATTATGTTGGATAGCGGCCCCAATGCCCGTTCCGTGCAAATCAGTTTAAGTCCTTTTACTTTGATTGGTGCTACCACTCGTTCTGGCTTACTGACATCTCCATTAAGGGCAAGGTTCGGGATCAATGCCCGTTTAGAATATTATGATGCAGAATTATTAAAGAAAATATTAAAGCGTTCTGCAGCTATTTTAAATACGCCAATGGAGGATGATGCTGCTTACGAAATAGCGAGAAGAAGTAGAGGAACTCCAAGAATCGCCAATACACTTTTAAGAAGAACTCGTGATTTTGCTGAGATAAAAGGGGATGGAACCATCACGAAATCAATTGCAGAAATTGCCTTGAATGCATTGGATGTAGATCAGCATGGGCTGGATGAAATGGATAATAGAATTCTGACCACCATTATTGAAAAGTTCAAAGGAGGTCCAGTTGGCTTGGGGACCATAGCCACAGCAGTAGGAGAGGAAGCCGACACTATTGAGGAAGTATATGAACCTTTTTTAATCAAAGAAGGCTATCTGAAAAGAACGGCAAGAGGAAGGCAGGCTACGGAACTGGCTTATAAGCATTTAGGGAATGTACCTCCCGCTCAAATGGGTAGTCTTTTTGATTGATGTCTTAATGGCCTCTTTAAAGGAAAAAAATACTAAAACAATTAAATCCATAGCCTCAGATTTAGGCTTTGATTTCTGTGGTGTGTCCAAAGCAGGATTTCTGGAAAAGGAAGCTCCCAAATTAGAAAATTGGCTCAAAAAAGGATACCATGGTAAAATGCACTACATGGAAAATCACTTCGATAAACGACTTGATCCTACAAAGCTGGTAGAAGGCGCTAAATCAGTGGTGTCTTTAATGTACAATTACTATCCAAAACAAGACTTAGCCAAAAGCGATTCCTATAAAATTGCCAAATATGCTTATGGAAAAGACTATCATTTTGTTATAAAAGACAAATTGAAAGATTTCATGAAGCGAATCCAAGAAGAAATAGGAGAGGTTGGGGGAAGAATTTTTGTGGATTCGGCTCCTGTGATGGAACGCCAATGGGCAGCAAAAAGTGGCTTGGGCTGGTTAGGCAAAAACAGCTTATTACTCAATAAACAAAGAGGTAGTTTCTACTTTCTCGCAGAGCTCATAATTGATTTGGAGTTAGAAGAAGATGGGTCAATGCAAGACTACTGTGGTACCTGCACCAAATGCGTGGATGCTTGTCCAACGGATGCGATAGTTGGAGATGGAGTTGTGGATGGCTCAAAATGTATTTCATATTTAACCATTGAACTAAAAGACGATTTACCAACTGAGTTTTCCGGTAAAATGGAGAATTGGGTTTTCGGCTGTGATATTTGCCAGGATGTCTGTCCTTGGAACCGTTTTTCGAAATCCCACCAAGAAGAAGCATTTCAACCAAATCCTCTCTTAAAAGAAATGGATAAACAGGGTTGGCAAGAAATGACCCAAGAGGTTTTCAACGAAGTATTTAGAAAATCAGCTGTTAAGCGTACTAAATACAGTGGTTTAATGCGGAATATTAATCATATGAATTCGTAGATTCAAGGCTGAAAAATAGCTGGAATTACATCTTTTATATCCTTTGAATGCATTGCATATTGAACATAATCTGGTAAGTCCTTCAATGGCAACATCAACAAACCTACTTTTTCGCTTTCAGCATACTCATGATAGTCAGCAACAGAGTGAAGGTGTAGCTTAATAAATCCCAGAGGTTCAAAAAATCTTTTTGTCAAACTGACCAATTTTTGTTCTTTTAATCGGTTATTTTTACTCAAGGCATAGGGTGAAATAATGGTAGCGGGAATTGTGGTTTTAGGCAAAAAGGGTCTAACTATTTTAAAAGAATTCTCGAAGTTTTCATGTCCTGTGAACTTGATTAAGGCTTGTTCTATGATAGGGTAGTCTCTGTGGTAAAATAATACGGGTCTATCAAATTTGGCCAGGCTCTTCAAGAAGTTACCTAAATCTATTTTGAAATCGGGTTCCTTTAATTTTGATAGCGGTAAAACTAATTGTTTACGATCTTCATGCTTTGCTAAGCAACTAGTACATATTCCATTTTTACAGCTGTAAAATGACTTAGCTGGAATCCAGTCGTTCGCTTGAATGTTTCCAGTCTGATGAGGTGTTATTTTCGCTTCCATCTTCCCAATTGTTTTTCACAAAATTCGCACAATTGTATGGATTCCGTACTGAGATTAATAAGGAGCTAATATGATTTAAGTCAGGGTTTTACTATAGATTCTAGATACTGGAACCTAGAATCAAGATATAATGATTGTTGTTAGCTTTCATGAAAGCACTTTTCATTTCCTGTTTTAAGGATTCTTTTGGAAGGAAGTGATGCTTGGTGTCGATGGATAAACAGCAAAGGTTAGTACTATTTGGGGATTCACCCAACACCCCCTTCACCTTGCATCCCTCATTATCTAATTCCTCCTTTTTTGATATGAAGTGGTCTAATACATCAAATATTTCTCCCTCATCTCCTTATATTCTTCCAAACCAGCCTGCCAGCTCATTTTGATTTCTTCCTCGGAAAATCCTGCTTCAATCTGATGGCGTAAAGATTCCGTTCCTGCTAATTTGGTCAAGAAATTGTTGAAGTATTTATCCTTTTCAGGAAATGCACTAAATAGTTCAATTAAGTATTTCAAAGAAATTCCTTCCTCAAAATCTTTGATTCCGAGATCAATTCCGTAACATTTCTGATCTTCAAATGGAGGGTGAACGCTGCTTCCCGGCATGCTTACAGGCGTGAAAGTATGCTCAAAATCATTTAATGTAGGATGCCCAATTTGCTGGAACGGCTTTTCAGTTCCTCTTCCCACACTAATTACTGTTCCTTCAAAAAGGCAAAGTGAAGGATAGATCGCAATGCTTAAATCATTGGGAAGGTTAGGCGATGGTTTGATAGGGAGTGAATAAGAATCATTGTGCTTGTAGTTTTTATTTTTGATGATTTTCAATTTGCATTGCAATTCATTTTTGAGCCATTTTTCACCATTGATCATTTGTGCCAGCTCTCCTACAGTTAAACCATGTAAAATTGGAATTGGGTGCATGCCTACAAATGATTGATGTTCCATTTCCAAAATGGGCCGTCCACATGCATGCCGTTGGGATTGGGTCTATCCAAAATCAATAATGGGATATCATTTTCTGCACAAGCTTCCATCACATAGTGCATTGTGCTGATGTAAGTATAAAATCTAGCACCCACATCTTGAATATCAAAAATGATAACATCTAAATCTTGTAACTGCTCATTAGTAGGTTTTTTGTTGGCCCCGTAAAGAGAGATGATGGGGAGCCCAGTTTTTTCATCCATTCCAGATTTCACGCTTGCCCCTGCATCTGCTTCCCCACGAAAACCATGTTCTGGAGCAAAAACTGTTTTGATCTTAATTCCATGTGATCTCAAGGTATCAACCAAATGGGTTTTACCAATTGTTGAGGTTTGATTAACCACCATGCCTACTGATTTCCCTTTCAAATATGTTAGATATTCTGTTGTTTGATAAGCAGCTGGAATTGGCGATTTTTGCTGTGCTACGCAAGCATTTGCCAAAATCGTAAAAAATAGACCGCAAAGCGGAATGAGTTTGCCAATGAAATTGTAATTTGCAGTTTGAATCATAAATCAAAAATAAAGTTAATTCTTGAATCTACCTGATTTTATAGCGAAACGTACAATTAATTCTAAAACTGGTCAATTTTCCAGCAGTATTTATAAGATTGCAATCAGTAGCATAGCTATTGGATTGGCAATCATGCTGGTTGCATTGCTTATTTTAGGAGGGTTTCAGAAGACCATAAAGGATAAGGTTTTCAGTTTTGCAGGACAAATGCAAGTCACAAAATATACGCTTAGTAATTCCTTTGATGAGTCGCCTATTTCAATGGAAACTGAATTTTTTCAACATCATAATGAATTCGATTTCATTGAGCATGTACAGGCAGTTGCGTATAAAGCAGGTTTATTGAAGACAGAAGAAGCAGTTGAAGGCGTAGTACTCAAAGGAATTGGGTTGGATTATGATACGACAAACTTTGATTCAAATCTAATTCAGGGTCGCTTTCCCAATGTGGCAGTCGATAATTATAGCACTGAAGTAATCATTAGTAAAGAAATTGCTCAATTATTAAGAATTGAATTGGGCGAAAAAGTGATCATGTATTTTGTACAAAACCCACCGCGCTACAGGCAATTAGAAATTGTGGGTATTTATGAAACAGGGCTGGAAGATTTTGACGAAAAAATTATTATTGGTGATATTAAGATGATTCAGAGATTGAATGATTGGGGTTCAGACCAAGTGGGAAGTTATGAAGTCTATATTAATGACAAACTGGATGAAGAGGCAGCTGAATCTATTGTGTTTGATAAGATTGAAGCCGATCAATTTGTAAACCTAACAAGTAAAAAATATCCACAGTATTTTGAATGGTTAGAATTGTTAAATCAAAATGTCCGTTTGTTTTTGGCTTTGATTCTGTTTGTGGCTTGTTTTAATATGGTTGCAGTCATTTTTATTCTAACCATGGAAAGAACACCTATGATTGGGATGTTAAAATCTATGGGTGCAAAGAATAAACTAATAAGAAATATCTTTTTAATGAGTGGTTTACGCTTGACCTTTAAGGGCTTGTTGTATGGTAATCTTGTGGCGATAGGGTTTGCTGCCTTGCAATACTACTTTCAAATCATCCCACTAGATCAAGAAAATTATTATATGAGTTTTGTGCCTATCCTGTGGGATTTCAAAATGATTTTAAGCTTGAATTTGTTGGTACTGGTAGTGGTCTTGATCTCACTTTTTCTTCCTGTTTGGTTTATAGCCCGTATGAAACCAATTAAAGCCATTCGGTTTGATTAATATATGTGACTTAACTATTCATTAAACATATTTTACCTCAAAAGTGACAAAAGAAAACAAAAGTTTCAGCCAAGCTGACTAGCGGATTTTAAACGATTACTTATGACCGTTTTGACAAATCAATTGGACAGTATGGTTTTAACTAAATTTGCTTTAGCAAATTTTTCTTTATGCTTTTGTCGCTTTTGTGGTTTACTAAAAATGCTGGCGGTATTAAAATTCCGTTCAGGATTCGATGTAACGTAAGTTCGCTAGCAGAGGGAGAGGGCTTTATGTTCTGTGGTTTGAAGATTTAAACCGTCTAATCGGTAATAACAATTTCATGGAATATCCGTCAGACCGAAACCGCTGACCATTTGCTATTTAAATGTTTTATTGGTAAAACCCTCTGAACGTAATTAACTGCGCACTTCCTCCTTCCTACTTTCAACTTTACAATCCGCTAAAATAAAACCTAAGTACCTAGTCACATCCAGACCTATTCACTTAGTCACCTAAGCACTTCATCACTTAAAAACTTTTTCCAAATTTTGTCTTTCCATTCTTCCTGCCTTTCACTAATTTCAAACTCTGAAATTGACCATCCTCTCAGCAATAGTTTTATGTACTTAATTTACGATACCGAGACCACCGGATTACCAAAAAATTATAATGCACCCTTAAGTGATGCAGACAATTGGCCTCGCTGCGTCCAGATTGCATGGCAATTACACGGAGCCAACGGTGAGCTTTTAGATGCTCAAAATCATATCATTTATCCAGAAGGGTACGACATTCCTTATAATGCGGAGAAAGTACATGGCATTTCTACAGAGAGAGCTCAAAAAGAAGGTAAGCCGCTCGTTGAAGTTTTAGAAGCTTTCAAAACTGTTTTAGAGAAAACGGATGTTGTGGTTGGTCATAATATCAGCTTTGACGTTTCCATAATGGGAGCAGAAATGCTGAGAAAAGAGCTTTCAGTTGAGGTCTTGACTGAAAAACCCATCATCGATACTAAAGATGAAGGGACTGATTTCTGTAAGATTCCTGGCGGTCGAGGTGGAAGGTATAAATGGCCAACCTTGACCGAATTGCACAAGAAGCTTTTTGGTCAAGATTTTGCCGATGCGCACGATGCTGCTTATGATGTAGATGCCACCGCTAAGTGTTTCTTTGGATTGATATCGGAAAATGTAGTCAAGCCTTTGGGCGATACTTCGATTGAAGCCATTCAATATGAGCCCCCAAAACTGGATGTTGCAAATTTTGCAAGCAGTTCAAAGTCAGAAGAAAAGGCAGCGGCAGATGCTTTAAAGCAAGCTAAAAATGCTGATATATCAGAATTGTCTGATACTTCATTTGTTCACCTTCATTGCCATACACAGTTTTCAATTCTGCAGTCCACCACAGAAATTCCATCAATGGTCAATAAGGCTAAGGAATTGGGGATGCCAGCTATCGCTATGACAGACCATGGCAATATGATGGGTGCTTATAATTTCGTAAGAGATGCAAATAAAGCAGGGGTGAAGCCAATTGTAGGCTGTGAGTATTTTTTAACGCAGGATAGAAACAATAAAAAGAACAAGGATGACGGGTTCCAGACCGTACTTTTGGCGAAAAATAAGGCTGGCTACCATAACTTAGCCAAGCTTTCATCCATCGCTTTTGTGGAGGGATTTTATTATGTACCGAGGATTGATAGAGAAGCTTTAGTACAATACAAAGAAAATATTATCGCCACTACTGGTGGATTATGGGGAGAAGTTCCTTTCTTAATATTAAATGCGGGAGAAAGCCAAGCTGAAGAAGCATTTTTATGGTGGAAGGAACAGTTTGGAGATGATTTTTATATAGAGTTAAATCAGCATGGAGTTCCTGAGGAACAAAAGGTAAATGAAGTTTTATTAAAATTTGCTGAAAAGCATAATGTAAAATATTTTGCAGCAAATAATACCTATTACACCAACAAGGAGGATGCCGAAGCTCAGGATATTTTACTTTGTGTAAAAGACGGAGAAACCACTGGTGAGCAAGGGAAGCCGAAGAAATATGTAGGGAAAAGAGGGAGAGAATATCGTTTTGGTTTGCCAAATGATGAATTCTATATCAAATCTCCTGATGAAATGAAGAAGCTTTTTGCTGACTATCCTGAAGCCATTACTTGTACAGCAGAAATTGCAGAGAAAATTGAAGGTTTTGAACTAGCAAGGGATGTCCTATTACCAAAATATGATATCCCCCAAGAATTTATAGATCCAAAAGATGCAGAGGATGGAGGTAATAGAGGAGAAAATGCCTATTTGAAACATATTACCTTTGAAGGTGCCAAAAAGCGTTATCCTGAAATTACCTCTGAAATTCAAGAGAGGCTAGATTTCGAATTAGAAACCATCGAAAGAACTGGTTATCCGGGATACTTCTTAATTGTACAAGATTTCACCACTGCAGCTAGAGAAATGGGCGTTTCTGTAGGACCGGGTAGGGGTTCAGCTGCTGGCTCAGCTGTGGCCTATTGCACAGGAATCACCAACATTGATCCAGTTAAATACGATCTGCTTTTTGAGCGTTTTTTGAATCCAGATAGGGTTTCATTGCCTGATATTGATATTGACTTTGATGATCACGGACGGCAAAAAGTTATAGATTATGTAATTGAGAAATATGGAGCTAATCAAGTGGCTCAGATCACCACATATGGAACAATGGCCGCTAAATCTGCAATTCGAGATACAGCCAGAGTTATGGAATTGCCTTTAATGGATGCTGATAGAATAGCCAAATTAGTTCCTGATATCAAATTAAAAGCACTTTTCGATTTAGCTCCTGATAAAAAGAAATTGTCAGCCAAGTTGAAAAATAATGGAGAAGCTATTAGTAAGGCCGAAGAATTATTGAATTTGGCTAAAGCGAATGATGCCTCTGCAAAAGTAATCAATCAAGCTAGGGTTTTGGAAGGCTCCGTTAGAAACACGGGTATTCATGCCTGTGGGGTTATAATCACACCTGATGATATTACCAAATTTGTTCCAGTTGCCTTGGCAAAAGATTCGGATATGTACTGCACGCAATTTGATAATGCGGTGGTGGAAAATGCAGGCCTTCTGAAGATGGATTTCTTAGGCTTGAAAACCCTTACGCTAATCAAAGATGCGGTAAGAATTGTAGAGGAAAGACATGGAGTTAAGCTTGATCCAGATGAATTCCCGATAGATGATGAAAAAACTTATGAATTATTCCAAAAAGGTGAAACGGTTGGTATTTTCCAATACGAATCACCTGGAATGCAGAAATATTTAAGAGAATTAAAGCCGACTGAATTTTCGGATTTAATTGCTATGAATGCTCTCTATCGCCCGGGACCACTAGAGTATATTCCAAATTTCGTAAAACGTAAAAATGGTTTAGAAGAAATCAGCTACGATCTTGATGAGATGGAAGAATACCTTAAGGAAACTTATGGTATTACCGTTTATCAAGAGCAAGTAATGCTTTTATCGCAGAAACTGGCAGGCTTTACGAAAGGTGAGGCCGATGTTTTACGTAAGGCAATGGGTAAGAAGATTTTTGCTTTGCTGGAAGAATTAAAGCCCAAATTTATTAATCAGGGTGCTGAAAAAGGTCATCCAAAAGATGTGTTGGAGAAGATTTGGAAAGATTGGGAGGCTTTTGCTGCTTACGCCTTTAATAAATCACACTCTACGTGCTATGCTTGGGTAGCTTATCAAACAGCGTATTTGAAAGCACACTATCCAGCTGAATACATGGCTTCTGTATTGAGCAATAATATGGGGCAAATCACGGATGTCACTTTCTTTATGGAAGAATGTAAACGTGCAGGGATAGAAGTTTTGGGGCCAGATGTGAATGAATCTAATCCCGGATTTACAGTAAATGAGAACGGTCAAATTCGATTTGGTTTGGCCGCTATAAAAGGAGCTGGTTCAGCCGCTGTGGAAAGCATAATTGAAGAACGAAAGTCAAGCGGGCAATACAAAGACATCTTTGATTTTGCAGAGCGAATTCCATTGAAAAGTGTCAATAAAAAGACATTTGAATCATTGGCTATGGCTGGAGGATTTGATTGCTTTAAGGAGTATCATAGAAAGCAATTCTTGACTTCTGATAACGGAGAAGGGACTTTGATTGAAAAAATCATTAAATACGCTCAAAAATTGCAGCATGAAAAGGACAGCGCACAGACCTCTTTGTTTGGTGGAGAGGGCGGAGTAGCTATTCCACCACCAAGAGTTGCGGAAATGGAACCCTATTCGGAATTAGAGAAGCTTAATATTGAAAAGGAAGTAGTTGGGCTTTTTATTTCAGGTCATCCTTTAGACGAATATCGCTTTGAAATGGAAAGCTTCTGCAATACTCAAGTTTCTGAATTAAACGATTTGGATAGTTTAGCTTCTAAAAATGAAGTGAAAGTAGGGGGTATAGTTACTTCAATAGCGCATAGGCAAACCAAAACAGGTAAACCTTTTGGTACTTTAACCCTTGAAGATTACGGTGGGTCATTCACTTTTTTCATGTTTGGTGATGATTACCTAGCCAATAAGCAATTTTATGAAAACGGTTGGTTTATCTTTATTTCAGGAAGAGTTGGGAAGAAGCCATGGGGTGATCAAGCCTTAGAGTTTAAAATAAGTAAGGTGGAATTACTTTCTGAACTTCGAGATAAACGGACGAAGAGCTTAGCTATCATGCTCGATTTAAATGCTATTACGGAAGATTTAATTGTCGAACTTGATAATTTATGTCAGACTTTTAGGGGAGAATGTGAAGTGAAATTGGAGCTTCAAGATAAAGTTAATGGCTATAAAGTGGAGACCAAATCGAGAAAGTATAAAGTAAATCCTAGTAATGAATTGATCGAAGGTTTAAACAGAATACCTGATTTGAGTTATCGGATATTGACGTAAAATAAAAAATCCTCTTCGGATTCAGGAAGAGGATTCTGAGTATTCAAGGAATTCAATGCAGATAAGTTCATCTACACGCAAGTTTATATTTGTTTGATATTAATTTCTTTTTTACTGCTGGTATTATTTGTTCCCATAGGAACAGATATTTCTAACTTATTTTCATGATAAACAGCATCTACATTACTTGTATCTGCAAATAAAGGCAAATCTACTTTTCTGAAGAAAAGTGGAATCATAACGCCATGGTTCTCTGATGGATGATTCAATGTAGCAAATACTTGCAATGAGTTTTGGTCTGAAATTATCTTTAACTGTTCCGCCTCTATTCCTGGTGCATTAACAACTATTAAAAATCCGTCATTATGCTGTTCTAGCTTAAATTCAATTTGTACCACGCCCCCAGCAATAGTATTTAATTGATCACCCTGAAGTAATAAGCTTCTTAATACGTCTTTATTTTCAAGTAAGTTCATGTGTATATAACTGTTTTAAAGTTGCCACATGCAATAGTCAAGGTTCGAAGGCCTAGTTTACCAATATTCAATGACCTATTATATTCATCTCGGTTGGTATATAGGGCTTATGACTATTTCATGATTTTGACTTTTAATATTTGATGTATGTACATCAAAACCTGTTCCAAAAGAAAAGGTTTAGCTGGATAAGTCATAATGACACTACTCAGAATGTGTAGCTGCCTTTTTTTCATGTTTATAACTTAATTATGTCCATCATGAGACAATTAAAAAGAAGTGTTTTTGTACTTTTGCAGTCTGATTAAGCAGATGGATTCAAGAATAGTAGTAATAATACCCGCATTTAATGAAGAAAATGCTGTTGGAAAGGTCGTAAAAGCCATTCCTAAGGATTGGGTGGAGGAAATTGTGGTGGTCAATAATAATTCTACAGACCGAACACGGCAAGCAGCAGAAAGGGAAGGGGCTTTGGTTTTAGATCAGCCAATTAAGGGCTATGGTAATGCATGTTTAAAAGGAATAGAATTTGTAAAGGCTAAAAAGGAAAAGGTTGATATTGTAGTATTCTTGGATGCTGACTATTCCGATTACCCAGAGCAGCTACCAGATGTAGTAAATCCTATTTTAGACGATGGAGTGGATTTAGTCATTGGTTCAAGAGCTTTAGGTCAGAGAGAAGGAGGAAGTATGACGTTTCCTCAGGTATTTGGAAACTGGTTGGCTACTAGGTTGATAAAACTTTTTTATGGCTATAAATTCACTGATTTAGGTCCTTTTAGGGCCATTCGATGGGAGCGATTGATGGAATTAGAGATGAAGGATAAAACCTTTGGCTGGACGGTCGAAATGCAAGTGAAAGCGGCCAAATTGAAAATGAAATGTACTGAAGTGCCCATGGCCTATAGGAACCGAATTGGAAAATCTAAGGTTTCAGGCACAGTGTACGGAACCATTATGGCTGGATACAAGATTTTATATACGATTTTTAAATATTTATGAGCATGACTTGGGAGTGGATTATAATCGTACTATATGGGCTTAGCTTACTGTTTATATTTTTCTTTAGCTTAGGACAATTACACTTGACTTATCACTATATAAAAGCCAAGAAGAAGCTTAAAGGTCAAGTGGTGAAAACGCCTGTAAAGGAAGAGGAATATCCTCAAGTTTGTGTCCAACTACCTGTTTTCAATGAAAAATATGTTGTGAATAGATTAGTGGATGCGGTTTGCAATCTTGATTATCCAGACCATAAATTAGAAATTCAACTATTGGATGACTCTACAGATGAAACTACTGAAATGCTGGAAGCAAAAGTGAAGCATTGGCAATCATTAGGGAAAAATATTCTCCTTATAAGGAGACCAGAAAGAGTAGATTTCAAAGCCGGTGCTTTGCAATATGGGATGGACTTGACGGATGCAGAATTTATTGCAATTTTCGATGCTGATTTTATACCTCAGAGTCATTTTTTGAAGGCCACTATACCACATTTTCAAAATGAAAGAATTGGTGTTGTTCAAACTCGATGGGGCCATGTTAATAAAGACTATTCACTACTTACACGCTTGCAAGCGTTTGGTTTGGATGCCCATTTCACAATTGAGCAAGTAGGAAGAAACAAAGCTGGCTCTTTCATTAATTTTAACGGAACTGGTGGCGTATGGCGTAAAGAAACGATAAGAGATGCTGGTGGATGGTCTGCAGATACTTTGACGGAAGACCTGGATCTAAGCTACAGATCGCAACTTAAGGGCTGGGAATTTCTCTACAGAGAAGATGTGGAATCTCCAGCGGAATTACCGATTATTATGCCTGCGATTAAGTCTCAGCAATTTAGATGGAATAAAGGGGGTGCGGAAACTGCTAGAAAGAATTTTATCAGAGTACTAAAAGCACCATTGGGATTTTCTAATAAATTGCATGCATTTTTTCATTTGTTCAATAGCTCAATTTTTATTGCGATCTTAATAACAGCGCTGCTAAGTGTTCCAATGCTTTGGATAAAGAGCATTCACCCTGAATTAGCAATTTTGTTTCAAGTTGGAAGTGTGTTTTTATTAGGTTTTTTCTCTATAGCCATTTTCTATTGGGTAGCAAATAAGCATTTAATGAAAGGGAAAAAACACATTAAATACTTCCTTAAAACTTTCCCGCTGTTTATTACAGTATCCATGGGCTTGTCATTGCATAATGCACTTGCAGTTGCGGAAGGATTACTTGGTTTTAAATCTGCCTTCATCCGTACACCAAAATTTAACATTTCAGATAAAAATAAAAGCTGGAAGGACAATCAGTATATAAAGTTACAATTCAGTTGGTTGAGTGTAATCGAGATATTGTTGGCTGGATATTTTGCTTTTGCGATCTTTCTTGGAATTCAATTGGGCGACTACGGCTTGATTATTTTCCATTTGATGCTTATGCTGGGATTTTTAATGGTATTTTACCATTCGGTGAAACCACAAACCAAATAAGTTGAAATATTTTGAAAAGTATATAGGATTGCTGTTGATGTGCACTTTGCTTATCAGTACCAGTTACTTTACTTTCCGATATGAAAACATTTTTTTGATTGTACAATACACAGCACTTTTCGTCTTGTATTTGTTTTTAGCATATCAAAAAGATAGATTTTCCTTGAAAGAAATTATTGCTTTCGGAATTCTTTTTAGGTTACTATTGCTTCTACTAATCCCAAATCTGTCTGATGATGTCTATCGATTTCTTTGGGATGGAAAATTATGGTGGGAGGGAGTTGATGCTTATGCTTATTTACCTAGAGGAATAGTCCAAGACAATATCTTAAGTTCAGAGTTGTTTGCTCAACTAAATTCCCCCAATTATTATAGTATTTATCCGCCTTTGAATCAGTTGATTTTTTCAGTTGCGGGGCTGTTTGAAAATATTTCAATGGGAATTATTGTGATAAGGATATTTATAATTCTTGCTGAAATTGGTACACTGTTCTTGCTTCCAAAAGTCTTAAGACAATATGGAAAAGATTCCAAACTCTTGCTTATATATGCTTTTAATCCACTAGTCATATTAGAATTAAGTGGAAATCTCCATTTTGAGGCTTTTGTTGTTTTCTTTTTAATTTGGGCCATTTTTGAATTCGAAAAGCAGAATCACAACAAGAGTGCGGTGTCTCTGGGATTAGCCATCAGTTTTAAATTGTTACCCTTAATTTTATTGGCTGGCTTTTTTAAGAAGCTAGATATGAAAAGTTATTTAAAGTTCATTGTGGTAGCTATAGCAATTGCTATCATGAGTTTTCTTCCATTTTTATTTTCTGATGCTCTCCAGGGGATTATAAAAAGCAGTTCTTTATATTTTCAAAACTTCGAATTTAATGCTAGCCTGTATTACTTAATTCGTGAAATCGGCTTTGCTGTCAAAGGCTATAATATTATTGCCACTTCAGGACCGTGGATGGGAATTTTGTCTTTTGCGGCAATGATAATATTCAACTTATTGGCATCTCCAAAAATTAAATTGTCCGAAAGGATGTTATGGACTTACATTATCTATTTTCTGTTGGCTACCACAGTTCACCCATGGTACGTTTTGCCTATTTTAGTATTGGGAATCATCAGTGGATATAGGTTTCCAATACTATGGTCATTTACCATATTTTTAACCTATTGGGGATACAGTGTAAGTGGTTATGAGGAGAATTTGGGAATAGTGGCATTTGAATACATCTCATTGCTGGTCTTTATCGTAATTGAATTGCCTGGAAAGAATAAAAATCGTAAACTTTATTATGCTTAAAATCTGGATCAACATCATGTTAATATCATTTTTACAGTCTTTAGTGGCTTGTGGTCAGCAGACGTACGACCAAAAGTTGCAATCTCTTTATAAAAAAACAGTGCCACTTATTCAGCCTAAAGCTGTAGATAAGAAATTGAATAAAAATGAAGTATTCATATTGGACACACGTTCAGCAAAAGAATATAGCGTTAGTCACTTGCCCAATGCCCAATTTATTGATTATGATAGATTTGATATTTCCCAAGTTGAAGATATCCCGAAAGATAAAGAAGTAATTGTTTACTGCTCAGTAGGGTATAGATCCGAAAAAATAGGGGAGAAACTAAAAGAAGCAGGCTTTCAAAATGTAAGCAATATGTATGGTGGCATCTTTCAGTGGAAAAATGAGGACCTGAATGTAGTGAATCAGCAAGGGGAAATTACCGATAGTGTGCATACCTACAATAAGCGTTGGGGCAAATGGTTAGAAGAAGGTAAAGGGATAAAGATTTATGAATAAAAAAAGACTACTGATTATCTTCGTAAAAAACCCTGAATTGGGAAAATGCAAAACCCGATTGGCGGCCACAATAGGAGATAAAAAAGCATTAAATTTCTATCGGAATATGCTTCATCGAACCAAACAGGTGACTGAAAAGGTGGATGGTAATAAAGCGATTTATTATTCTTCCTTTCTAGATTTTGATGATTTGTGGTCTAATGAGCCGCCTTTCTACAAGGCCCTTCAAAAGCAAAATCCAGATTTAGGAATAAAGATGAAGTCTGCCTTTGAGGAGGCTTTTCAGAATGGGTATGAATCAGTATGCATTATCGGAAGCGATTGCTGGGCTTTAGATGATAAAGTGATTGAACAAGCATTTAAGGCGTTGGAAAGTAAAGACGCAGTATTAGGACCAAGTAATGACGGAGGCTATTATTTATTAGGAATGAATCAGCTGCATTCAGAAGTTTTTTCCGATAAGGAATGGAGTACAGAAACTGTAGCGCCTAGTACTATAAAAGACTTCAAGAAATTAGGTTTAAAATATGTTCTGCTGCAAGAGTTGACTGATATTGATAATGAGGAGGATTTGAGGACTATTCCTAAAGCACAGATTGAACGATTATTGAAATAATTCGAAATCTTCTGCTATTACATAACTCTTGAAGCAAAAAAAGCCTTTGGATTTATATCCAAAGGCTTTGTCGATTATCTTGAATCTTAAATCTAGATTCTAGAAATTACTTTATCCAATCGCTACTCTTTTGAATTCAGTAACAGTCATTCCTTTATTTACTGAATCTAAGTATTGAGCAATTGAAGTTTTATTATCTTTTACAAAAGCTTGTGGTAATAAAGTATTCTCTTTAAAGAATTTATTCAATTTACCAGTAGCAATTTTTTCCAGCATTTCCTCTGGCTTACCTTCCTGACGAGCAGTTTCTTTTCCTATTTCGATTTCCTTTTCGATAGTAGTTGCATCTACACCATCTTTGTCAACTGCAACAGGATTCATTGCAGCAATTTGCATAGCAACATCTCTTCCTGCATCAGTTACGTCAACACCACCAGTATTTTTCAATGCAACCAATACGCCTAATTTAGCACCAGCATGAACATATGAAACTACTTTCTCCCCAGTTAGGGTCTCGTAATGACTGATTTCGATTTTCTCACCGATTTTACCTACCATTTCAATAACTTTCTCACCAATAGTAATGTCTTGGTAAGGGATTGCTTTTAAAGCATCCATATCTGCTGGTTTTTCAGTAGCAACTTTCTCTATAATTTCTTGTCCAAATTTTTGGAAGTCCTCATTTTTTGAAACGAAGTCAGTTTCACAAGTTAAAGAAATCAAGAAAGCTTGAGTTTGGTCATCATTAGTTTTGATGAATACATTTCCTTCAGTCGTTTCTCTGTCAGCTCTTTTTTCAGATAATTTCTGACCTTTTTTTCTTAAAAACTCAATGGCTTTGTCAAAATCACCATCAGCCTCAGTCAATGCCTTTTTGCAATCCATCATGCCGGCACCTGTTATTTCTCTAAGCTTTTTTACTTCTTGTGCTGTAATAGCCATGCTTATTTGATTTTAGATTTAATGTTAAATATGTAGAATAGGTTAGAATAAAAAAATGAACACCGAATCTAGTCCGATGTTCAATTTATTGATTTATTCAATATTGTTCATTAGAAGGTTTATTCAGCAGATTTTTCTGAAGTCTCTTTTTTCGGAGCATCTTCTTTAGTATCAACTGCTTTTTTCTCTTCCTCTGCTTGTTTCATTTTAGCATCATCTTTCTCTTGCTTTCTTTCCATTAAGCCTTCTTCTATAGCTTTACCGAAAGATTTCAAGATTAAGCTGATTGATTTCCAAGCATCATCATTAGCTGGAATTGGATAATCAACTTGAGTAGGATCAGAATTAGTATCCACCATTGCAAAAACAGGGATATTTAATTTCTGAGCTTCTTTAATTGCAATGTGCTCTCTTTTAATATCGATAACAAATAGCGCGGATGGAATTCTGTTTAAGTCAGCAATACCACCTAATACTCTCTCCATCTTTTCTTTTTCACGCTGAATCATTAATCTTTCTCTTTTTGCAAGATTAAGATATGATTCTTCTTTTTGCATTTTATCGATGTTAGCCAATTTCTTCAATGACTTTCTGATAGTTGCAAAGTTGGTCATCATACCACCTTGCCACCTATCCACAACATAAGGCATGTTCAATCTTTTTGCCTCTTCCATCACGATGTCCTGAGCTTGTTTTTTTGTTGCAACAAAAAGAACTTTTTTACCAGAACGAACGTGGTTTTTGATGGCATGACATGCTTCGTCCAAAGCAGCCAATGTTTTATTCAAGTCGATAATGTGGATGCCATTACGCTCCATGAAAATGTAAGGAGCCATTTTTGGATCCCACTTTCTTGTTAAGTGTCCGAAATGGACACCAGCTTCAAGTAAGTCGTTGTACTCAAGCTTAGCCATAAGTTTTTATATTTATATTGTTTGTAAAAATTAACGTTTAGAGAACTGGAATGCTCTTCTCGCTTTTCTTCTTCCGTATTTCTTACGTTCAACCATTCTCGGGTCTCTAGTAAGGAAGCCTTCTGCTTTCAATGCTGGCCTGTGTTCTGGGTCAAGCTCACAAAGTGCACGAGAGATTGCCAATCGTACTGCTTCTGCTTGTCCTGCAACACCACCACCATCAACATTTACCTTAAGGTCGAAAGAACCTTCAGTTTTTGTTGTGGCAAATGGTTGATTAACGATTGCTTGAAGAATTTCAGTTGGGAAATAATCCTTAACGTCTTTTGTATTAACGGTAATAGCACCTTTGCCCGACTGCATGTACAATCTAGCAACAGATGTTTTTCTTCTACCAATGGTGTTTATAATTTCCATCTATTGATTTTTTAGATTTCTTTAACTTTAGGTTTTTGAGCTTCGTGTCCATGTTCAGCACCTTCATACACATAAAGATTTCTAAACAATTCTCTACCCAATCTATTTTTCGGCAACATACCTCTTACAGCTCTTTCTACTAATAAAGTAGAAGATTTTGCTTTCAACTGACGAGGAGTGATTTCACGCTGACCACCAGGGTATCCTGTGTAAGTCTGATACGTTCTATCATCCCACTTTTTGCCGGTCATAATGATTTTGTCTGTATTGATAACAATCACGTTATCACCACAATCAACATTAGGCGTAAAACTTGGTTTATTTTTACCACGAAGAATTTTGGCTACATCGCTGGCAAATCTACCTAATACTTTTCCTGCAGCATCTACTACAACCCAGTCTTTTTCAACTGTGGCTTTGTTTGCCGAGATGGTTTTGTAACTAAGCGTATCCACTATTTTTTCTTTTTGTTAGTTCTTAACTCCTTATTAATTAGCTTTTTACAGATAGTAAACATTTATGATCGGGCGAACTATCCGCTAAAAGGGACACAAAGATAGATGCTTATTAATTGAAAAACAACATCCTACGAAAAAAATCGCAATGAATTACTCTTTGAAGGTGAGGATATTATTTATTTTACCTTAATAATGGTGATTATTTATATCACCTGTTTTTTTCTAATTGTTTTAATGCTACTTCTATATCTTTAGGATAGGGGGCGTCTGCACTTATGACTTTACCCTTTACATCAGTTAAGCTTATGTTTAATGCATGTAGAGCAAATCTTTTGATAATGGGTTGTTCTTCATCTCCTTTTCCAGCATTAAAGCTTTTCTTTATGGAAGAAAGAAAGAGTGCCTGCCCCCCATAGGTTTCGTCTCCAGTTATGGAGGCATTTAAAGATGCTAAATGAACCCTAATTTGATGCATCCTACCGGTTTCAGGTTTACAAGCAATGAGAGAATGCTTCTTAAATGTTTTTATGGTGTTGAATTTAGTTGAAGCATTCTTGCCTTTTCTGTGAGAGATTTTCACATATCCTGAAGCTGTAGTATGCAATGGCAAATTAACTTCTACCTCCTGAAATTGATGAAGGCCATCTACTATAGCATGATAGGTTTTGTCAACTTGTCTATGTTCAAATTGGATCGAGGCATTTCTGTAGGCTTCTGGATTTTTTGCCACCAACAAGACGCCAGATGTTTCCTTGTCCAATCTGTGGCAGATCTGATAATCATCATTGTATTTTTTGACTAATGACAATATGGTCACAGTATCGTTCCTGTCTGCCAATGTAGAAACAAAGGGCGGTTTATTGATAAAAATATAGTCGTCTGACTCTTTTATAATCAGAGGGTTTAATGCTTTGTAATACATTGTAAATTTTATATTGCCACAAAGATAACTTTATTCTGTCTCAGAATCATCTTCCAATACGGAAACTAATGGTTCAGGGGTCTTTTTTACAGGAAGTTTGAAGCTAAATAAGGAGCCTTTTCCCACAGTACTTGTAACAGAAACAGATGAGCCATGAGCCTCAATGATGTGCTTTACAATAGCTAAGCCTAAGCCAGTGCCACCCCTTTCTTTTGACCTGCTTTTATCAATCCGGTAGAACCTTTCAAATATTCTTTTAATGTGCTCTGGGGATATTCCAGCACCATGGTCTTGTATGGCTATCGTTACATCTTTTTCAGTTATTTCAAAACCAACTGCAATTTCGGTGTTTTCATCGGAATATTTGATGGCATTGGAGATCAAATTGACAATTACTTGATAAATCCGCTGGTAATCTGCAATGACATTAATTGGAGATTCGTATGGCTTATCAAATTGTAAATCCATATTTTTTTTATCAACTTTTCCATCAAATTGATCAAATACATCTTCCACCAAAGCCAATAAATCAATTTCTTCAAAATGCATCTTAATTTCACCTGCTTCTATATGAGAAAGGGTTAGCAGGTCATTTACCAACATCTCTAAGCCATCTAAGCTCTTAGCAGCTTTTTTCAGAAACTTACCCCTTACTTTCTTGTCTTTAACAGCGCCATCGAGAAGAGTGTAAACAAACCCTTGCGCTGCAAAAATTGGGGTTTTTAATTCGTGGGAAACATCAGCCAAAAATTCTCGCCTATAGGTTGCCATTCTCTTCAACTCATCAATTTCTTGCTGTTTGTTAGCAGCATAGCTGAAAATTTCCTGATTAATTTTTCTTAAAGGATTGAATGATTTCTGGGTTTCAATATCATTCACAAAGGAGTAATCTTTTTCACCTAATTTATTAAACACTTCATACAACTTATTGATTTCCTTGAAAAAAAGAAATTCCAATACTATGCTTATAAGTAAGTATGACGAAGAGGAGGCCAAAATAAATGTCAAGATGAGGGCTGTAGTACTTATTCCTTCCAACAAGCTTAGGAAAGCAGTTGTTACAATGCCAATTGATAGCGCTAATAAAATGGAAACCCCTCTGGAATTAAAAAGCATATAGCAAATTTATTCCATATCAAACTTATAACCAACTCCCTTCACAGTGGAAATATAACCATCCCCAACTTTTTCTCTGACTTTACGCACGTGAACATCAACCGTTCTGGCCAAAACATAAACGTCAGAACCCCAAATATTTTGCAATAAATCATCTCTATTGAATACTTTATTAGGGTTTTGGGCCAAAAAGTATAATAGTTCAAATTCTTTTTTCGGTAAGGATACTTGTTTGCCATCCACAGTAACCGTATAGCTCGTACGATCTATCATTAAATTACCAATGGTGATTTTATTACTGTCTTTTTGTTTTTTGACATCACGTCTAAAATATGCGTTTATCCGGCTCATCAATGCACGTGGTTTAATGGGCTTTGTAATGTAATCATCTGCACCATTTTCAAAGGCAGCCACTTCCGAATACTCTTCCGACCTTGCCGTCAAGAAAATAATAAATGCATTGGCTGCCTCCGGAGTTTCTCTGAGTTGACGGCAAGTTTCTACTCCATCTTGGTTGGGCATCATAATGTCCAATAAAATCAATTGGGGTTGGAATTTTTGAGCTTTTTCAACTGCCGTTTTTCCATCCTGAGCCGTTTTTACTTCATAGCCTTCCTTGGTGAGGTTATACTCCAATAACTCAAGAATGTCTGATTCATCATCAACGACAAGCACTTTATGGCTTTGCTTGTTTCCCATGGTTAGTTGCTTTTTTTATTTTAGGCTAAATTCGATAAAAATATTTATAAATTAAGCGATTAAAATGGTAATAACAATTTCTTAATATCTAATTAAACTTAAGGATACATTCTTTATAAAGAATTGAAGTTTTCTTGATAAAAATTCAACATCTTTAAAATATCACCATTGAATTGTACTTTTAATTCTTGTTCTAATAACTGCTGATGACCGGAATAACGTCTGAATGAGAGAAGGTAGGCATTATTAATCTCAATCTGGCTGCTCGGAAACTCAGCGTATTTTGAACTTTTAAATCTTTCTTGGCTTAGTTCCTTTCTAAACTTTTCAAAAAAGTAATATTTCTGGTTTTCTTTTTCCGTAGTACTAAAACCATCAATTCTTTCATACATACTATCGAATTTCGGCAAATATTCCCTTACAAATTGATTCAAATGATGTCTGTCCTGCAGCTGAGCTAAATAGGATTCATACGCAGGCTTAAACTTTATCTTCTGGTGTTCAAAGAACATTTTGGTGAATTCTTGCCCGAAAAAAGAGGCTAGGTTTTCATTGAAATCAACACTGTCTTTAATGAATATTTTGTCGTGCGTTAATTCATGAAAAATCAATTCTGCTAGTCTGCCGGTGTCGTAGGTTAGGACATTGCTTAATAAAGGGTCACTTAACCAGCCTAAGGTTGACCAGGCACTGGCGGTGCGCAATCTAACATCGTAGCCCTGGGTCTTCATTTCTTGCTCTAATCTTAATGCCTCCTTCTCAATAAAGAATCCTTTATAAGCCACTTTGCCTAAAATCGGAAATTTCCATTCATAGCTTTCAAGTTGATAAGGATAAGCCGCAGTGACAACCCACATTAATTCTTTTCCTTGCTGGTCAAACATTTTTTGGTACTGTCCTTCCGATTCAAATCCTAATTCAGTTTGTGCAAAAAATTTGACTTCTTGTACTAATCTGATTTTTTGTTTTAAGGAATCAGGATAATCAGAACTTCCTAAATAAAATTCTAGAGGCTTAGCTTTATACATGATAGTAAATTGGCCTTTCCCTTGTTGCCAGCCATACCGAATTAAGTCCCATTTTACCACGATAATAATCAAGACTATTGAACAGGCGAGCAATAATATTTTCCTGAAAATGGATTTCATCTATTCTTCTTATTGATGGGTATAGTTTTGAAAATATTGAAGTAAATGGCGTGAGAGAATTCAAATGAACGATTGTTAAAGTCCCAGTACGGTTCAAATCTTAGTAGGAGGGTAGAGGACTCGCCAATATTAAATTCGTTCATTAGCCTTAGAATTAAAAGTTTTCTTTCGTCTTCAAAAAATCTTGAGTTAGGATCTGTGGTGTAGGACTGATATAGTCTTCCTCCTTTGTAGGAATAGAAATGATCTCCTTGCCAATAGCTAAGCATGAAGTCTCCAACGGATGTCTCAAAGGTTCCATTAAGATAATAACCGTAACCTTGAGTATATGGTAAACGAAACTGAGGACTATTGTCGATATAATGTAAAAAATAGCCTTCCCATTTATGGCCGTGAATAAAGCCATTCTTAGTCTTGCTTTCGAATGATAAGCCAATTGCATTATTAAATCGAGTAATTAAGGGCTGGCCTCTTAGAGCATCAATCTGACCAGCCTTATGATAGCCTCTAAATTGATAATGGAGTGAGGCCGTATTCCCATTTTCCTTAAATAGATCATATTGACTTACCAAGCCCCCAGAAACTTCCTCTTTAAAAGGAGAATCCTGATAAATCATTTTCTCCCAATTGATCCAGGCATCAAAAAAGATTCTTTCTGTATTGTATAAGTATTGCAAACCGTTTTCAGGTGCATCTACTAAAAGCCTTTCAAAATCTTCAAGCGGTTCCAACATTCTGTGATGAATTGAACCATTGTAATTTCCAAAAATTAATTGACTGTGGTTCCAATTATATAAAATACTGAAATAAGGGATAGAATAGGTCAAATTGTTATTCCCAAAGTCTTTTTGGAGAAATACACCAGCTTGTATATTCACTTGTTCATTTAGTTGATAGCCGATACTTGGAATAAAACGAGTACCAAATAATGTATATCCTTTTACAATTCTATTGAAATATTCATTATTCTTATTGAATGACAAAACCCTTAATGAAAAGCTGAATGGATCTTCAATCGTACTGTCTTTTTTTATCCTTTGCTCAAAGCCTGTATTATCCAATTGAGCCATCAACGGATTAACACTAAAGCCTAAAATGATGATGAAAACACTAATAAATTTATTACTCATAAAATTTAGTTGTAAAGCAAGGCTTAAGCATTTGGCAATTGATTCTTTTCCTGCTAAATTCGATGCAGCAATTTACAAATAAGCCCTATAGAAAAAATTAAAGATGAGCGAAAAAAGCGAAAAATTAAAAGCATTACAACTAACAATTGATAAACTAGATAAAACTTACGGGAAAGGTTCCGTGATGAAGTTAAGTGATGAAAAGGTTGCAGATGTACCTTCCATTCATACTGGTTCATTAGGACTAGATATTGCGTTAGGGATAGGAGGAATTCCAAGAGGAAGGGTAATTGAGGTTTATGGCCCAGAGTCTTCAGGTAAAACTACCTTGGCCATGCACTGTATTGCTGAAGCGCAGAAAGCAGGTGGAATGGCTGCTATTATTGATGCTGAGCACGCTTTTGATAAATCTTATGCAGAGAAACTAGGTATCGATACAGAGAATTTGTTGATATCTCAGCCAGATAGTGGGGAACAGGCGCTTGAGATTGCCGAACATTTAATTCGGTCTGGTGCCTTAGATATAGTAGTGATCGACTCTGTTGCAGCCTTGGTTCCAAAAGGTGAATTGGAGGGCGAAATGGGGGACAGTAAAATGGGCCTTCAAGCAAGATTAATGTCTCAGGCATTGAGAAAACTGACTGGCGCTATCAGCAAAACAGGCTGTTCTTGTATTTTTATTAACCAGTTAAGGGAAAAGATAGGCGTAATGTTCGGTAATCCTGAAACTACAACTGGGGGTAATGCCTTGAAATTCTATGCTTCTGTTCGTTTAGATATCAGAAGAATTGGAAGTATTAAGGAAGGGCCTGATAATATCACCGGTAACCGAGTGAAAGTTAAAGTCGTGAAAAATAAAGTTGCTCCTCCATTTAAAGTCGTAGAATTTGACATTATGTACGGAGAGGGCATTTCCAAAGTAGGGGAGATCATCGATTTGGGTGTAGAACTTGATGTGATAAAGAAAGCAGGCTCTTGGTTTTCTTATATGGACAATAAATTAGGACAAGGAAGAGATTCTGTAAAATCATTAATTCTTGATAATCCAGAATTGATGGAGGAACTGGAAACTAAAATCAGGGCCAAAATTAATGGTGAAGATTTAGATGAGAAGCCAGTCAAAGAAAAGAAATAAGTTTTAGTTCTCCATTTTAAGGGGTAAAAAATTGAGAAAAAACAGCTGTTTCAAGGCAGCTGTTTTTTTTGTATCCATCTACATCTAAAATTCACTAAAGCTTAACATTGTCTATTAATCTTCATGCTAATTTTCACGTACATTTATGTGAAGATGAGTCCAGAGTTGTTAAAAAATAAAAGCCAATATAAAAATGTGTTATCCATCATGGATAGCTCAGAATGGCTTTTATTCATATCTACTTTTATTCGAAGGAAAAATTCTGTGACAAGGATTTACTGGGTTTATCTATTCGTTGGCTTGCTGGCTGGCGTCTACATGTCCTTATCAAACAACGTAGCAGAGATTGAGCATAGAATTTGGATAGTTGGTTTGACGGGTGGCCTTTTACTTTCTCTTCTAATTAGTCCTGTTTTACACGAATTAGTGCATGCGCTGTCTTTTAAATTCTTTGGAGCTAAAACAATTAATTTCAGATGGAACTGGAATCTATTCCGCTTTAATGTTCAAGCCAATGATTTTGTTTTAAGTAAAAAGAGCTATTTCCTAATTTGTGCTTTCACATTTTTCTTGTTTTCTGTGATTCCATTGATGGCTGCTTTTTATGCTACCGGAGTTTGGCTTTTTGTTTTACTATCACTTTCTTTTTTTCATGCACTTTATGCCTTGAAAGACTTAGCGGTTTGTAGCTATTTATATAAATTTCCGAACTGTTATATCTATAGTTCAGATGAAGACAAAACTATTTTTTATAAATCATTGCCTTAATTCATTTTTTTAAGAACCTCGGCTTTTTTTCAACGTATCCGTTTAAAAAATCTAATCAAAAATAATGAACGCTATACTAAGAATAAGTGCACTTTTAATGATCAGCTTTTTAATGAGTTGTGAATCAAAAGAAAAAGAAGTTGAAAAATTAAAGTCTGAGACAATCGCCATTCATGATGAAGTAATGCCTAAAATGGATGACATTATGAAACTGAAAAAATCGCTAAGAAGTAAAAAAGATTCAGTAAGCGAAAGTAAGCAAGAAACCATCCAAACTTTGATTATTGCTTTAGAAGAATCTGACAAAGCTATGATGAACTGGATGCGTAATTACGATCCTAGAATGGAAAATATGTCCGATGCTGAAAAAATGGAGTATCTCAAAAAGCAAAAATCTTCCATTTCTGAGGTGAGTGAAAAAATGAAAAAAAGTATTGCTGAGGCTCAAGAATATTTAAAATAACGTTATTGACAGTTGGAGAGTGACTCTTCAACTGTTTCCAGCTCAATCATTCCTGTCTCATTTCCCCAGCTATTATAGATGTAGGTTGAAATCTCAGCTATTTCCAAATTGGTCAATCGATCCAAGGCTGGCATTGCTTGATTATAGGTTTTTCCATTCACTATAATTTCTCCCTTTAATCCATTTTTTATTGCGCAAATACTTCTTGGAATATCCTCCAACATATAATCAGATTCACCCAAAGGCGGAAAAAGCTTGCCTAAACCATCCCCTTTTTCCTGATGGCAATTGCTGCAATGAGTAGTGTAAAGCTGCTTTCCTTGTACCATATACTTGGCGTACTTCTGCATTTTTTCACTGGAATAGTCTGCCGTGGCAGAATTTTTAAATTCCTCATATCGACCACAGGAAGATATAATTGGAATAAAAATTATAATTAATAATTGCCAAGACTTTATAAATCTCAGTCTGATAGGAAACCTGTCAGGTTTCATTGAATAAAAGTTTTGAAGTACTTCCATTTTTATCATTTCATATTAATTACAAAGCTGACAGCTTTTAGTAAATTTAATAATGAGATCACTAAATGATGAATATTTACTTCTCATCATAAGTGGCCAAAAGTAATTCAATATCCGTGATCAATTTATCAACTTCTTCAGAACGAGTGCCGTCATACACCCCCCTGATTTTTCTTTCCTTATCTACTAAAACAAAAGCTCCACTATGGAGGTAGCCACCTTCTTCATTCTCATCTTCCATGGCAGTAACCATATAACCTTTTTGCCCAAGTTCATAAATGTCTTCTTTTTCACCGGTAACGAAATGCCATTTCGGAGCCTGTACATCAAGTTTTTCAGCAAAATCTTTTAATAAAGCTACAGTGTCGTATTCTGGGTCAATGGTATGTGAGATAATAGCAACTTCATCATTTTCTTTATAAGCTTCATAAACCCGTAACATTTCTTTCTTCATAGTAGGGCAAATCGTAGGGCAGGAAGTAAAAAAGAAATCCGCTACATAAACTTTGCCATCAAAAGTTTCAGGAGTTACCCAATTACTGTCCTGATTAACTAATTTAAAATCTGGAATTGTATGGTCAACTGTGTCGGTTACGGTTTTTCCATCTACAATTTTTTCCACGTATTGCTTTCTTCCCAAAACAGGAAATTCAGCTTTTTTATTTTTTTGATTTTCTAAACCACAAGCCACTAAGATTAAGCTTGTAAGTGTGAACAGAATACTAGATTTAAATTTATTCATTTTTGTTAATTGCAAATTATTAATTACTATTTCTCTCTTAAAGCCTTGTAAATTTTAATAGCCACCATTAATAAAACTCCAAAACTGATAAAGCCTATCGTGCCCCAAATCCAGTCGAGCTCATTTTTAAGTACTATTAAGAATACTACGGCAACCAGAAAAAGAGTTGCCACCTCATTCCAAATTCTTAACTGTGTAGAACTGTATTTGATTTCTCCTTTTTGGAGTTTTTTATAAATATAATGACAGGAGAAATGGTATAAATAAAGGAAAAACACAAAAGTTAGTTTAATGTGCATAAAGGGTTGTTGCAACCAAACGGGTTGTAGAATCAGTAAAGTTGTAGCTAAAATCAAGGTGATAATAGCCGAAGGCCAGGTAATCACATTCCATAAGAGCCTTGCCATTTTACTAAGTTGGGCATGTAGAATACCTTTTTCAGGTTCAGACTTTTGGAGGGCCTCAGTTTGATAAATAAAAAGCCTAACGATATAAAATAATCCTGCAAACCATGTGACTACAAAAATGATATGCAAAGACTTAATATATAAATACATATTTTGTTAATTAGGATTTCAATTTTTTGAAGTAGGAATATTTTACCCTGTTGCAAAAGTAATGATTATGAACTTATTTTTGTTTAGTTCCGTAAAGTATAAAATTAGATTTAGTAACAATTATTACAATTCCTAACTCCAAGTAATATGGCAGATTCTACTCAACTATGGTATTTTGAAAATGTTGATTTGTTTAACATTCTTTGCCCACATAAAATTGAAGGCATAGAAGACGATCATCCCATGACGAAATTCAAGAAGGAAGAGTTTGTTTATTTCCCGGAGGATTCTTCTAATTATATTTATATGATAGCGGAGGGAAGGATAAAAATCGGCTCTTATTTGGAAGACGGAAAGGAATCAGTTAAAGCGATTTTAAGCAAAGGAGAGATTTTTGGTGAGTTGGCCTTGACTGGTGAGGATAAAAGGCAGGATTTTGCTCAGGCCATGGATGCAGGGACTATTGTTTGTCCCATGACATTGGATGACATGAAAAATTTGATGGCCAACAACCAGCCTTTAAGTTTTAAAATGATGAAATTGATTGGACTGCGTTTGCGTAAAACGGAAAGGAGATTGGAGTCTTTAGTTTTTAAAGATGCTCGTACTCGAATTGTAGAGTTTCTTAGAGATGAGGCGAATGAAAAAGGAAAAAAAATCGGTTTTGAAATGATGATTCCCAGTCATTTAACCCACAAAGATATAGCCGCTTTGACGGGTACTTCTCGGCAAACTGTTACCACTATTTTAAATGAACTGAGAGAGAAAAACATCATCAACTTCGATAGAAGAAAAATCCTCATTAGAGATATGGAATTATTGGCATAAAAAAAGGAAGCCTTCAAAAGCTTCCTTTTTAGGTTCTGAACCAATTTTATTAAATTATTATTAAAATTATGTTTCGCTATTGATTTTTTAATTGAAGTTAAAAAGTAATTCTACTCTAAAATAAATTTCTATTCAATATTGAGTTGTATGATATTGTAATATCCATCTTCCAATTCACGATCGCTCGGATCATAAATAAGCTCATTATTTAACCATACTTTGGCAAACGCAAGAATACCCTGACTTCTCGCAACTGATGCTTTTAAGGTGTCTTTTTTGAAATCTCCCCATTCAACATGTGTAATTGGTTTTTCATAATTGTCTGTATGATTAGGCACTAAACTTAACATATAAAGACCATCTTTTTTTTCATTTAAAAAGCGTAATTCTTTACTAGATTCTGGATTTTGTAAAGAGGAGTCCATGAAGTAAGTTAATTTAATATCTGACTCCTTAATATGATTTGCATTGTTGGGATCCAATAAATCATTTCCATTTTGATCAACTAATGAAAAATACATATCGATTTCAATTCTGTCATTAGTAATATTATCTTCTTTACAACTCATGGATAGTATTGTAATTGCAAGTATTAAAAATTGAGTTTTCATCTTATTTGTCTTTTAATTAAAAATTACTTTAAAGGTTAGTTGATTGTGGAATTATGTAATAATAAAATCTTTTAAGGTCGTATATTATAAATCATTTTTTGATTAGAATTATAAGGTCCATTATTGCCTGAAGGATCAAAACTTGATGAATAGAAACCATCTGAACTTGATCCCCAACCCCAGTTCATTCGATAATAGGCTATACTAGTACCCGTACAGTCATCATAATGATAAGTATATAATTGATATCCTTCTGTAACCCACATGTGACCACCCGTACTGCTACTACCTGATAGAATAACAGGTCTATTATTATTTAGTTCCACTCTTACAGTACCACCAATAAATGAGGACTGAGTTGCGGATGAGTAACCAAAATCGCCAGTAAAAATAAGTGATTTATCTTTGTTGCTTCCAACGCCTGTAACTGCCTCTGATGCAGTTTCACAACTGTAAGAGGGTTCGTTCCACCATCTATTATCAATTGCATTATGAATATCTAAAATAAAATTTGCTGAAGTAGTATTACCCACTGTGTTACTCATGTTTCCCCAATTATAATTAGTAGGAAATTCATGATATCGCATTACTTGAGCAATGGCAATAGGTACACATCCTGCTACCGCTCTTGTTGAGGTGTTATCATCACATTGTATTATATGTAAAGCATCATTAAAACCACCTCCTTGTCTCCACTTAAATGGAAAGGTTAACAGTTTTTCATTAAATTCGGTATAATTGGAACAGTCAGGTTCATCCATTGGCCTTCCATTAGGCAATGCATTAGAAAAGCCTCCAACCTGAATATTTCCCCATAATTTTTTGAGTTTTAAAGATTGTTCTTTGTTCTTTTTAAGTTCATTTATTGTATCGTAAGCTTTATCCATCCAAAAAGAAATGCCATTTGCTGTTTTTGCTTTTTCAGGGTTAAAGCTTCCATCTTCAGAATAAGCTAAAATGGGATTTACTCTTTTGTCACTTGCCAATAAAACCCAACCACCCTCTTTAAAATTAATGGTATAAAATGAAAGTTCATTTTCTTTATTTTTTACTGGAATAACTTCCGTTACTGATTTATTTATGAATTCTTGACCGCCTCGCTTGCTTTGATCATCCTTTTGATCAATCAGAAAATTAATATTCTCTGCGATTGAGTCAGCTTGTTCAATATTTACAGCAAACTTATCATTGTTTTGGGTATCTAGAATTAAATCAAAATGTTCTTCCTTCGTGCAACTGAAAAACATGATGGCAAATCCTAGAATGTAAATTCTTTTTAACATAAGGCTTTGATTTTAAGGTGTTAATTTATTTGTAAGGTTAAATTATATAAATTTATCCTTAATTCCTAATTATTACTTATGTATTTATAAAAAGTTTTAAAACATCATCAACTTCGATAGAAGAAAAATCCTCATTAGAGATATGGAATTATTGGCATAAAAAAAGGAAGCACTTTTCAGGCTTCCTTCTTTAGTTTAGTTTTGGTTTTTACTCTCTGATTTAATCGTGCTAATCAGTGCGATTTGGCACTGAATATCCACAATACTATAATAGTCCCTCTAATTATTACCAAATAGGCTCTATCTAGTTTGTAAAACCATTTCTAATCAAGAAATCTTCATAAGCTTTTTCAAAAACCGGAACATTTGGTGCCATTTGGATGGCTTGCTCGTATGCTGTTAAAGCATCCAAAAGTAAATCATTGTCTTCATAGAAAGCCGCCATCACTAATTTATCCATAGCAGATTCGCCTTCTATCTCACTTTTGAGCTGTTCAAGTATTTCTTTTATTTCTGCCGTTTCTTCCTCTGGCTTAATGGTAATAGCATAATCATCAGATTTCAAATCTTCACCTTTAACCTGAACTTTCACTTTAATGAAGTTTTGACCAGCAAATGGTTCTTTACTTCTATCCAATAAGTAAGAAGTCTTATCGACCGTTTCAGTGGCAATGGTTTCATCAAAAAGGTTGCTGAATGTCAATTCATAAGATAAATCTTCTATTTCTCCCTCTTGCTTCGGCTCATTCCATCGAAGAATTACTTCATCATTGATGATTTCACTTGAGCTTAAAGCCATTATTTTAATAGAAGCACCACTCGCCAAAGCTCTGTCTACGGCTCCTGTAGCTCCTAGACTTTTTCTGTAATCTCCGCTACCTTCATCATCACTCATCTTGTTCATCACAAAGTCAGCATATTTACTGGCCACACTTGTGTTTTTACTTTTTAAGTTTGCTGCCAAACCTGAAACGGTATGAGAACCAGGGGTTTTTACTTCTAAAGTTTTGCCTGAATTATGCATCAAACCTAAATATGCTTCTTCTGATAATTTTAGCTCATCTCCAGAATTTAATGACTGACCAGTTTTCAGCTTTGTCCAATCAGCTCCTTCCAACTTAACAGAATTATCACCTTTATTGGCCAGGACCTTAAATACGTAACTTTGCGCATTGGCAGCGTAATTACCTAGCCACAATGCCACCACTACAATTTTGATTAAAGATTTCATAATAATTGATTTAATTGATTTCTACTTTGTCGATCTCACTTTTGTTTACACTAAATAATTCTCTTCTACCTTCTTTGGTAAACATATTTTTTACTACTCCATTATATACTTCCAAGGAGTCACCCACTACTGCCACAACACCCATTGCAAGTGTTAATTCCAAATTAATGTTAAACAGATGATAGCTATAGATAATTGCTCCTAATATAAGCAATAACTCTATCAGTTGAACTACTTTGGTGATACCATCATACCAATTTTTTAAACGATAGTAAACCCACATAAATGCCACAACATTTAAATAGCATAATAAAACTGCAATTATGATCTGGTAATGTTCTTCAAGTTTATAAACGTAATCCTCATCTAAAATCATAGAAATGATATTGGCATGAATTACAGCTCCAAACATATCAGGTTTTCCTCGGCCAGCATATTTCTCATTTAAAGGAGTATAATATTTGTCCTCTATCGTATACGGGTCACCAAAATATTCACCAAGCATACCAAAGATTACTATTTTTCCTTCTATTAACTCAGGAACGAAATTCTCATTAAAAACATCTGGAATATCCAAAGCAAAAAAGGTAGGAGCAAAATTGGTCTCGCTGCCCATTGCATTTCCTTTATAGTTGATGTATTCTGTTTCGTTATCCCTTTCCAAAAAACGCTCCACTTTTTCAGGTGCAAGATATTGTGCTAGCCTCACAGCGAAGAATAAATGAGTGCTATCCTTAGAGTATAAGTAATCTTTGGGAACAAAGGAACGGCATGTTTTTACATCTTCCTGTGTCACTCCTTCTCCTGTCACTAGATTTGCAAAGCCGAAATCCTCTGCATGTACCCTGAATTTTTCTGCAGATAATTTTAAGGAATCTACTACATTGAGCTCATTATATCGCTCAAGTTTGGTAGCCATAACAATATTGTCTACTTCACTTATTGCATTGACCAGTGCAGAGTCTTGAGCTTCTCCTTTTGAAAAAGGAAAAAAAGTGTCTAATCCAATTACCTTAGGATTGTATTTATTGATGATTCTTATTTGTTCAGCTATCATATGCCGAGGAAGCCTCCCGATGTTCACAAGAACCACGTTATCATCAGCTGAGGGATCTTCCCTTAATGTGGAGTATACAATGTCATTGAACTCTACATCTTCTAAAGCCTCTCCAATTGGATCAATAGCATCAAAAACATTGATTAAAGAAAATAACCCAAAGATTACAACGAAAATAAATGCCGTTGCTAAAATTGAATCTATCCATATGTTTTTGAATATACTCCCTTTCATCCTATATTAAAATAGTTAAACTTTTTATCTGAATAGTAAAATTATAATAATTAATTGAATTTAACAATTATATGTAAAAAAATTATACTTTAGACGTTTTGCATCTTAACTTTTGGGTTTAAAGAAAATATAGATTGAAAAAACGAAGAAGATTATCTTTAGAAGAATATCAAGAAGGTGTGCTTTCTGGCAGTAGGGTAGGATTAAGTAGAGCTATCACTCTTGTTGAAAGTACTCTGGACAGTGATAATGAGTTAGCCGCTCAATTGATAGATAAGATTTATGACTATACTGGAAAATCGTTCAGGATAGGAATTACCGGAGTTCCGGGGGTTGGGAAAAGTACATTTATTGAGGCATTTGGACAACTTGTACTTGAGAACAAAAAGAAGTTGGCTGTTCTAACCATAGATCCCTCCAGTCAAAAAACAGGAGGTAGTATTTTGGGTGATAAAACACGAATGGAAAAACTTAGTCGATCTGCAGATGCTTTCATAAGACCCTCACCATCAGGAGATGCATTAGGAGGAGTAGCGCACAAAACCCGGGAAACAATGTTACTTTGTGAAGCAGCCGGATATGACTTTATTCTGATTGAAACAGTAGGTGTAGGTCAGTCTGAAACCTCCGTTAAAAACATGGTTGATTTCTTTTTGTTATTGATGCTAGCAGGGGCTGGCGATGAATTGCAAGGCATTAAAAAAGGAATAATGGAAATGGCTGATGCCATCGCGATTAATAAAGCAGATGGAGACAACATTGATAGAGCTGAAAAGGCCAAAAAAGAATATCAAAATGCTTTACATTTATTTCCTGCAAATGAAAATGGATGGGTACCTGAGGTAAAGACTTGTTCAGCAGTGAATAGTGAAGGGCTGGTTGAGATTTTTCAGTTATTAAATAAATTTCAAGTAGAACAAAAGCAAACGGGTTATTTTGCATTAAACAGAAAAGAACAAGCAATTCATTGGATGCATCAAACAATTCATCATTTTTTAAAACAAAACTTCTACAAAAGTCCTGAAGTATTGAAAAATTTAAGCAAATTTGAAGATGAAGTAAGACAGGGCAATAAGCATTCTGTTAAAGCTGCAAGAACGTTATTAAATCAATATTATAAATAAACTATCATGGCCAAAATATTTACTTTCCTATTGACTTATATTCTAATTTTGAATTATTCTTTTGCCCAAACCCCGTGCGAAAATGGAAAGGCTGCAGGATATGACTGTAATCAAATAGAATATCTTGCTAGGCTGAGTAATGCCGAGTTATCAGGTACCAACGGGGTCGAAGGAAATGATATTTGGGGTTGGACAGATCCCTCCTCTGGAAAGGAATATGTTTTGATGGGGCAGACAAACGGGACTGTCTTTGTTGATATCAGCAATCCAGCCTCCCCGAGGATTATTGGAAGACTTCCAAGCCAATCCGGAAATCCCAGTTCATGGAGAGATATTAAAGTTTACAAAAATCATGCTTTTGTAGTTGCTGATAATAATACTGGTCACGGCATGCAGGTCTTTGATTTAACAAGACTAAGAGAGGCAAATAGTTCAATCCAAATGTTTAGCGCGGATGCTGTTTATGCTGGTGTTTCTAGTGCCCATAATGTGGTGATCAATGAAGAAACTGGATTTGCGTATATAGTAGGAGCCAGGGGTGCAGGTAATAATTGTGGTCAGGGGGGATTGCATATAGTCAATATTCAAGACCCAAAAAATCCTGAATTTGCAGGTTGTTTTGATTCAGATGGCTATACTCATGATGGACAATGTGTTATTTATAATGGCCCAGATCAGCAATACCAAGGAATGGAGATTTGCTTCAATGCCAATGAGAATACTGTGACAATTGCAAATGTGAATGACAAGGAAGATACCAGGTTGATTTCGAAAATGGGATATTCACAATCGGCATATTCTCATCAAGGATGGTTAACCGAAGACCATCAATTTTTTATTTCAAATGATGAGTTAGATGAATTGAATAATGGGCTGAATACCAGAACTTTGATTTGGGATGTAAGAAATCTAGACAATCCAATTTTACTAACTGAATATTTATCAGAAAGAACAGCTATTGATCATAACTTATACACAAAGGGGTCATTAATTTTTCAATCTAATTACACAAATGGGTTGATAGTTCTGGATGGTAAAAGAATTGCCCAAGGTGATTTGCGAGAGGTAGCTTATTTTGATTCTTTTACGCAAGGGAATAATACTTCTTTTAGCGGAAGTTGGAGTAACTACCCTTATTTTGACAGCGGTATTGTTGCAATTAGCGATATTAATAATGGATTGCTCTTAGTTAGACCTACTATAGAAGAAAAAATTGTGCAACACCCCGTTTTTACTTCTTGCGGTACAGAAGCTCGATTAAGAGTGGAAGTTGATGAGAGCTTTGAAGTTAATAATTATCAATGGCAGCTTGTAGATGGCGATGTTCCCCAAAATTTAACAAATAATAATGATTATTCAGGTGTGAATTCGGCTGAGCTTGTAATAAATTCAGAGCTGTCGGGATTGGCAGATATGCGTTTCCGGTGCAAGGTAGAATTAGAAAATGGAGAAACATTAACAACTTTTCTTTCTAATAATGTTGATGGATTACCAAGTGCAAATCTTTCAGCGTCAATTAATGATTTGGAAGTGAACTTCATCAATAGCAGTTTGGGTGGTACTAGTTATGAATGGGATTTTGGAGATGGAAGTGATATTTCAACAGAAGAAAGCCCAGTGCATACTTATGAAAATGCTGAGAATTATCAAGTCCGACTCACTGTTAGCAATGATTGTGGTTCTTCACAGTTCGAGTATAACGTAAATTTAACAAAATGCTTACCTTCTGCAGATTTTACGGTCTCAGTTGAAGACGGTGAAATTACATTTGTAAACTTAACAAGAAACTCTAATTTATTTGAATGGGATTTTGGAGATGGCTCGGGCATAGTTACTGATAAAAATCCAGTGTATACTTACGATAATGAAGGCCCGTTTGAAGTCACCTTAACAGCCTATAATGATTGTGGAACTAGTACTGCCACTATGACGATTGATGCCATGGTTTTGAATAATCGAAATTCCTTAAATCGACTCGTGAATATTTACCCTAATCCTGTTCAAGATCAATTGTTTATTGATTTTGAGTCTTCAGAGGATATCCGTGAAATATCTGTTTTAGCTGCAGACGGCCGAAAATTTTACTTTAGTGAGTCGTTCCAGAATAAACAGTCAATTAACATGTCTGCATGGGAACAAGGTCTATATTTTATGATTATTACTGATAGGAAGGGAGGTAGAATAGTAGAAAAGATTATTAAGGAATAATGGTGATCTGCTCGGTTTTCAAAATCTGTAAAGCCGAGTAGTCATTATTCAAAATCAGCAAAATAAAATTCAGTTCTCATTTCTTTGGTTTTTCCGTCATCCTCAATTTTATAAACATAAAAATGAGAGTGAATTGAAAGCAATTGTAATTCTATTGAGTTTTGAAAAAGTGGCCCATTATAAACAAAAGTATGAAACTCTCCATTTTCGCCACATGGGTCAACATTCTCACCTAAGTTCTGAATGAGTTGATGATTAATGGTTTGCCCAATTAAGGATTTATTAAGTTTTGATGCATCTCCTGCACAAATTTTAGTTTGGTATCCTAGATCCAAAAATTCTTCAATAACGGCTTTAGTTCCTTTTCCCCACAATGGGAATACACATTTCATGCCTGTTTCTGCCATTCTTTCTTCTCTGTATTGTCTCAAATCTTCTAAGAATATATCCCCAAATGCAATGGTATCAATGCCTTTTGTTTTACAATATTCAGCATATTCGCTCATCACTTGGTCATATGACTTATTGCTTTTATCAGACGGTAGGTGACTTATTTTGAGTGGTAAGTTTAATGATTTTGCCTGCGCTTCAATCAATTCTTTCTTGATGCCATGCATGCCCACTCTATTGGTTTCTTCGCCAATGACAGTATGTAAGTGGTCTATTTTATATTCTTTTGACTGTTTTAAATAATGAAATGCTAAACACGCATCCTTTCCTCCGCTCCAACTTATAGCAATTTTCTTTTTCATTTTTATATGGTAAAGAACGAAATAGACAATTCTAAAGCCAATCCCAATAACAAGAGTGTGAAATAGAAAAAGCCTAAGGTGATGAATTTAAAAATTGATTTTGTCCAACTGTTTTGATAAAGCCTTTTAATGGAGAAAAGGGTATAAATGCTAACCCAAACAAAACTTAGAAATATAATCCATTCTTCAGCTGTAGAAAATAGACTGATTAATAAAATGGCTAATCCATAAATAAAATATGCAAATGCATGAAGGTGCAGCCCATGAATGAGATGTTCTATATAATACCTTTTCTTCATAAAAAGGAGGTATAAGATAAAAGCAAAAACGGGGAGGAAGAAAAACATCATCAAAGGCAGATTTCTAATGGCCTGATAGGTGAACATGGAAGAATTCAATACAAATGATCTTTTATAACTGGCGGGAATAATTTCGATACTTCCACCTACTTTATCAAGTTTCGCTTCAAATTCCTCATCGCTTAAATTTTCATCTGCTGCCCAATATTTTAAGGTTGCCCACTTATTAATGGAATCTTCCTTATTTGCCACTTTATTTTGCTCTGCTTTATTAATCAGTTGTTGAATTCCTAAACTATCAAGTTCTTCAACTTTTAGCGAATCCGTAATGGATTTTTGATTGACAACTGATCTTAATCCTGAGTCAATCAAATCTTTAGGAACTGTAAGGCTAATCATGAAAAAATAGAAAAGGGAAAATATCAAATACAATCTAATAGGATTGATATACCTTCTCCTTTTCCCTGCATTAAAAGCTTTGGTGAGCTTTCCTGGCCGGAAAATAAAGGGGTTTAAAGTTTTGAATAATATAGTGTCAAAACTAATATAGTTTGAAAAGAAATCTTTTATAAAAGCACCTAAAGGCAGCTTTTTGTCGGAATTTTCTTGGCCACAATTTGGGCAATAGTTTTGATCAGGTGTTAATTGCTCACCACAATTAAGACAGTTCGTAGTCTTGTTTTTCAATCTTCTGTTCAGTTAGCTAGCTACGAAAGTAAAAAATAATTTGAATGTTTTCGTTATTTTTTTGCCTTCACATTTTTAAAATCATAAGGGCAATGTCTGCATTTATTTCCGCAGCAATAACCTCTTTTTAAATGATATTTTTCAGTGAAAACGAAAAAGCCATTTTCCATATAAAAATCATCCTTCTCTATCTTTATGTTTTTTGCACTCATGTGATTGAAATCGGTTTCTTATTTTCATCTATAGCCACCATAGTGAAACAACCAGAAATAGATTTTTCCCTGTGGTTGGAATACATTTCTTCTGTAAAAACATCTACTCTGACCTCCAAACTAGTATTTCCGACCTTCTCAATTTGACCCACTAATTCCACTATGGTTCCAGCAGGAATGGCTTTATTGAAATCTATTTTGTCACTGCTAACGGTGACCATTTTCTGTCTGGAATAACGGGTGGCCGTTATAAAGGCCACCTCATCCATCCATTGCAAAGCAGTTCCTCCAAACAGGGTATCATAATGATTGGTTGTGTTTGGAAAAACTGCTTTGGTTACTTTGGTAATTGCATTTTTAATTTTTTGTTCCTTAGTATTAATCATCTTTCTCTTTCAATATTAAAGCTAAATTGAGTTGGAATGATGCCTGATTCAAAAGTATCTATCAGCTCCCCTTCATTGCTATATCTATAAACCAGTCCTTCACTTGAATAATCTGTTGCATCACCTAGATAGAAGTCTCCTGTTACGGGATCTACAGCAAAGGCGTAAGGTGTTTCCATTTGAACTTCGATTCCTGTATTATTTGTTGAATTATCCGAGATTTTAAGATATGATATCTGATTTTCTGAATAATAGTATATAAGGTCCTCATGAGCATCAATATCGCCAAGAACTTTATTTCCTAACTTAATTTCATCTTGGATTCCGTTTAGAGAGGCCTTTAGTTTGAGTAAACTGCCACTAGTGCAAACAACCCATATATTCCCAGCATCATCTTCCTCAAATTCTTGAGGGCCTGCTGGTACTTCAATGATAGTTTCAATTTGCAAATTGTCCATATTGATCACGCTTAACTCACTAATACTTCCATCAAAACTGGCATGGCTTACGATTAATTTATTATTTTTTATGAGCAGGTGTTCTGGATATTCTTCCGTGTCAATTCGATCAATTAATTCATTTGTGTTCAAATCAATAACCAATATTTCACTATTTATTAAAGCGAAATTCTCATTATAAGGTCCCCAATTGGCAATAAATGCAATATCTCCATGTACTGCAATATCTCTTGGTTTGTTTAACTCAGGTATTCTGATCTTGCTTTCTGATTTTAAATTATTGCCCATTATATCTATGGAATTGCTACCGTTCAAGACGCTATATATCATCCCATTTTCTATTAGAATATTTTGTTGTACATCTCCAATTTTGCTTCCGTTTTGTCCACTATATAAATCTGGGTTATATTCATAGGACTCTGGGTCATAATTTCCAATAGTAGCATTATTGCTTCCAAAGGCTCCTTCATGATAAATGTAAACCCCAGAGGTTTTTAAGTTAATTTCATCGGGCTCATTACAGGCGGAAAAAAATAATACTAGGGTCAATAGAGCTAATAGTTTGCTGTAATTGTTTGTCATTTTAAATAAAGTTTTCTGGTTATGGTTATTTGATAATTTCTACCGGGCATAGCATACCCTGAGTAGAGGAAATATTCTTGATTAAACAAATTTTTAGTTGTAGCTGATAGTTGCCACAAATTCGATTTCCAATTCAAACCCAAGTCGGTTAAAGGGAATGGTTCTAATGCAAAAAGATCTGAATTGCTGTTAGTAGTGTAAACCTTTCCCATCCATTGTTGAAATAGATCCAACGAAAACTTTTTCCAAATAATGGTAACAGAGGCATTGGCTTTATGCAATGGAGTATATATCAATTGTTTGCCAATTTCATTTCGGTTTCCTTCGCTTTCTATCACCGTAGATGCGGTATAACTATATTGACCATTAGCTTCAAGATCTAGTCCTGAAGTTATTGGAAAATGAAGAGAAGCACTGCTTTCAATCCCTTGTGCTAGTACCTCCTTAATGTTTCTTGGTCGCCATTGATTGTTAGGATCAGGAATCCATTGGATCCAATTATCTACCTGATTATGGTATGTAGTTATAGAGAATTCCGATTCTGTTTTTCCCCAATGATGTCTAGAGGATATTGTAACTTCTTTGTTCCAAGAGGTTTCTGCTTTCAGGTCAGACCGACCTGCCTCATTCCAAAATCGATCATTTAAAGTAGGAAGTCGGTAGTTGTAAGAAGTATTTAATTTGAGCTTCAGTTGATGACTCTTTTTTGTAAGTAAAATAGTGGATAATCCTGCATAAGGTGAAATTGGAATTTGTACTCCCGGCACTACCTGCTGTCTTAGATGAAAAGCATAGTCTATATTTTTCAAAATTTCTCCCTTGAACAAGGCTCCAAAGCTAAAACGCTCCTCAGTAGCTCTTCCCAATTCATAGTTTCGGTTTTGAGCTTCTATGTGATTGTGTCGAGCCGATATTTTCAATTGATGATTTCTGGAAAAATAATACTTATAATCGGCAAAGCTTTCCCATCTGTTTACCTTATAATATGAAATAGCTTGACCTAATCTGTAATCCATTTCATCGGTAAAGTAGCCTGTTCCAATTTTTAGCTGGTGGTGTTCACCATTTCTCTCATAATTCAGAAGAGTTCTTAGATTTTGATCTGTCTGCTCGTTTAGGTCTCTGCTCGATCCAATTGGAGGTTGTATTTCCCTGAAATTATCATGGTACCAAATGGCCAAAGTCATTTGGTCTTTACTGCTGATTTTATAACCGATGCTTTGATTTACACCCCAGCTCTCAAAACGCGCATTGTCTTGCTTTTCACCAGTTTGCAAAATGGTAAAATCATTTTCTGCTTTACCCCAATATAATTTAGTGCTGTAAGCCCATTTCCCTCTACTTCCATTGGCAGATAGATTACTTTTGAGTTGACCAAAGCTGCCTAATTGTTGACTCAGGGCTAGACGATGACCCGATTTGAATTGCAGGGGATTTTCCAACAATATAGCACCTCCAAATGCACCATTTCCTCCCATGCTACTACCACTGCCAGGAATAACGGATATTTCTGAAATGGCATGAACAGGAATTAATGAAAAATCAGTTTGGCCTAATGTATAGCTATTGATATTAAAGTTATTCCACAAAACAGAAGTTTGGCTCGCACTGGTGCCACGAAAGGCAATGGTCGTCAGCATACCATTTCCGTATTCTTTGAAGTAGATACTACTATTCTGCCTCAGAACATTGCTGATGTTATCGCTACTGTAGAAGTCAAGTGTTTTAGGATTAGGCAATAGGATGTTGTTTCCCGGTAGAAATTGTTTTTCAAAATTTCCATGCACAGAGATTTCCTGCAAGACAGTCATACTGTCTTGTGGGTTTTGTGCCAATAGTTGATCACCGAACCATAGCAATAAAAATAACACACCTAATCGCATAAAATATAGTTTAATGCGACCACGGTCAAAATCAGATGTAAAAAAGTTCGCTAACAGCTTTCGTACATTCCTGACCTTTCACCCGAAAGTCGAAAATATTCATAAGCCATGGCAGGTCTCCTGACTTGTCCTATGAAGTTGCGGCCTTCCCATCAGCCAAAAGGCGGACAGTGGCAAGGGTATTGCACTTCAAACAAAAATTGGACTTACAGTTGCGGGGACAGTTTCGGAATTTCGGTTTTAAAAAATTAAAACCAAGCACCGAATTCCCTTTTAATCCTGAAGGATTGTTTTCCAACAGAAACCATAATTCTGTTGCAAATGTAGGGGAATGAAAGGTGAATTCAAATGTTTACTATAAAATATAGACAGCAAAAATTTTCTAATAAGAAGGAGGCGTTTTTATATTCTTTTTGATACACAAGCGCAGGTCAGGAGTAAAATAGTGGAGATTTTATTTGACTATTTGTAATCGAGATACCATTTAAATTTTTTATCAAGGATTTCATTTTTTCTAACTCTAATAAAATCTAGGTATGCTTGAGCCACGGGAGAAATCCTTTTTCCGCTCAGCCAAATTAACCTCCATTTGGTTTTCAGAGGTAAATCGTCAGCAGGTAAAATATATAATTGCTTATCTAGTAATTCGTTTTTTATCCCAATGAGAGGCATTATAGAATTTCCTAGTCCTGCAATTACAGCTTGCTTTACTGCCTCATTTGAGGTAAGTTCTAGTCTTTTTCTGTCCTTAGAGTTATGAGTTCCGTAGTAATGCTCCATAGCGCTTCGGGTAGCAGATCCCTCTTCTCGATAAATGAGTGCTTTGCTGTCATTTCGTTTCGGTTCGTTACTTATTAGGTATAATTTATTATCAATTAAAAGCTCTTCTTCAACGTCCAGTAGACCAGGTATTACACTTACCAAAGCAAAATCTATTTCATTGTTTTTCAGACTTTGGATAACTCTTGTTTTATTTGTGACATCCAAAACTAGGTCTATTCCAGGATTTTGGGACAGAAATTCTTCGAGAAAAAATGGAATAACATACTTGCCAGTTGATGCCGAAGAGATTTTTAGTTTCCCAGTCAGCATACCTCTATAGGCTTCAGTTTTATAATTTATATTGTTGAGTTCTTCAATAACCCTCTCAGCTATTATAGCAATCTCCTTTCCGAAATCCGTGATGTGTAGTTTCCTGCCAATAATCTCATAGAGTGAAATATCAAACTGCCCTTGAAAATTCTTTAACTGGATGGAAACCGCAGGTTGAGTCATGAAAAGTTCTTGCGATGCTTTAGTGATACTTTCTTTCTGAACCACTTTTAGGAAGATCTGCAATTGGTGGATAGTGTAATTCATAACAATAGTTTATAAGTAGTATAAAACATATAAATAAAAATATATGAGTAATATTTCTCAAATTTGTATAAATAATTTCATAAATCATTAAACAATTTTAAAAATTATGGAAAAAGTGTTAGTCAATAAGCAGACTGAAGTCCTAGTGAAAGGAGAGTATTCAGCAGTAGAAGCTAAAGAAATTGTGTCTAATCTAATTAGTCAAAAAATTAATTTTCACAATCTGAGAGATTTTAGTTCTCATGAGCGATATGGAAAGCCGGATGAAAATTCTCTGAAAAGGATTGTGGAGTTGAAAGAAAGTAGGAAATCTTTGTTGGAAATTATTGATGCTGCCAAAGAGGAAGGGAAAGCTGTTAAAATTAATTCAAATATTATAATTGAACTAGTTTAAAAACTGCTGAGCATGACTAAGGAATTAATGACTAGTTTGGTTCTGATTTCCCCAATCCTATTTTCATTTATTGCATTATTATCATGGTTTATGCGAGGCATAAGACCTGCTAAATTAATATTGATAAGCAGAATCAGTATTTACTTGGGTATATTCATAGCGCTAGTTTCTTGCGCATTTGTATATCAATATGGGATTTTGGAGAGTAACAGCATAGCCTATGAAGGCTTAGGGTTCTCCATAAGGTTAGATGCCTTGAGTGTACTAATATTCACTATGATAAATCTCATCAGCTTTATTGTGATGAGGTTTAGTTTTAATTATATGGATGGAGATAGTAAACAAGGAGTTTTTATTGGAAGACTGGCGGCTACTATTGCTTCTGTACAATTACTGGTGTTAGCAGGAAATTTAGGGTTGATTTGGGTTTCATGGGTTTTGACCAGTATTTCTTTACAAAGAATGTTGATTTTCTATGCGGAAAGACGAAGATCGAAATTGGCTGCACGCAAGAAATTCATCTCTGCTCGCTTAGGGGATTTATTTTTGTTAACATCCATATTTCTCCTTTATAATCATTTTGGAACAGGCAATTTACAGGAAATCATCCTTGCAATGAAGAATCCTGCTGGAGCCTTTCCAATAGCATTGGAAATGGCCATGATATTTATTGCAGCAGCTGCCATTTTGAAATCTGCTTTATTCCCTACGCATGCCTGGTTGGTGGAGGTGATGGAAACTCCTACACCGGTATCGGCCATGTTGCATGCAGGTTTATTAAATGCAGGGCCATTTTTAATTGCCAGGATGTCATTTTTAATGACCGAAATGACTTACGCTCCTATTATACTAATAATTTTCGGTGGTTTTACAGCCGTGTTTGGTTCGATTGCCTACATGACACAATCTTCTGTAAAAACTGCACTGGGTTATTCTAGTATTTCTCACATGGGGTTTAGTATCTTATTGTGCGGATTTGGAATTTATGCTGCTGCAATCCTGCACCTTGTAGCACACTCATTCTACAAGGCACACGCATTTCTTTCTTCAGGCAGCCTTATCGATGTGAAAAAAGCATCTAAAATCAATCTTAAGCCAAGCAATTCCAATCCTTTGATTCTTATAGCAAGTATCATTTTGGCCTTTGTTATTTTTGGAAGTTTAGCTCTTTTGTGGGGAGTAAATCCAATAGAGGAATTATCACTATTGGTGGTAAGTTGCATCATAGTGATGGGACTGTCCTTACTGATTGGAACTACTCTAAGTACTAAAAATTCTAAGCAGTTAATCTTGAAAATCACAATGGTTGCTGCAGTGGTGGCGCTGGCATTTTTCAGTTTGGAAGCTCTAATGGCAAATGTACTTAAATCACAAATTCCTGTAGTTAGTCAACCCTCAAATCTAGTTACTGTCATGCTCTTTTTTTGGTTAGTGATTTTCATAGGATTGGTGCTAATTCAGATGTTTTCTCCTTTTATAAAAGGCAAAAAGTTCTGGAGAAAATGGTCTATTCATTTTAGAAATGGACTTTATGCCAATGTAATCTACGATAGAATGGTAGGAGCACTTTATATCAAATCTTCTTCAAGCCTAGATCGCTGGGAGAAAAGTTAAACTTGCTCTTTCTAATAAATATGATAATGAAAATGCTTAGAGTTTGCTACAATGCAAATACGAAAAGTAGAATCAAAAATGAAGGCTTTAGGAGGTCTTTATTGCTTCAATGAGATTTTGTTTCATTAAAAAACATCAAATGCTAAAAAATACGAAAGAATCCAATTTCAATTCAGATTACGACAGAATTACAAATGCTTTGGATAATGCCTCAAAGAAAATTGCCCCCTTGTGGCCACTGGAAAGCTTTGTGGCTGTGAATCCTTACCTAGGATTAGGTGATCAGTCTTTTGAATCTGTAGCGCAGCAATTATCCGGATTGGCAGGTATTCAAACAACGATGAAGGCTGAATATTATCTGAATGCAATCCAAGAGAATAAACTACTGCTAGCAGACCTAAAAAGTGTGCTTGATAAAAGGAGAATACAGAAAAGTGCACAATCATTCCTTGAGGGAGTAAGAAAGAAGGAATTTCACAGTATTAGTGCTCCTAAGATAGAAACCGTCAGTGAGGTTTCGAGGAAGGTAACAACAGCCAATTGGCCAGATTTTATGGTGGACAGTATCTCTTCTTGGGCTTCTTCTTATTTTGATTCATCACAAACTCAATGGAGAGATAGTAATCATGACCTTGGGTTATTTGCTTCGTGGAAAATAGAGGCGGGAACCAATAGGTCGCCATCTTTGATGGGTTTGAGAGGGTTTCATAAGGTGATAAAATCTTTACCGGATAATTACATTGAAGCTGCACATTTTGCGCTCAATGATTTAAGTGTTGAAGACGATGCCCTTCCAATTTATTTACATAGTCTTCTGCTACGTCTAGGAGGTTGGTCTTCCTACGTTGCGCATTTTGATTGGGATAATAAAAGGTATGGTCGTGCAGGAGCGCAGTTGAGTGAATTCTTAAGCGTGTTAATCTGCTGGGAATATGGAGTTTATCAGGCCATGAAAAATCCCCTGGTGGAAAGTCAGTGGAGAAGATCTAAGCGAGAGATGCTAAAATTAAAGGAGTCAAATCCCTTAAATGAAGAATTAATGGACTTAATTATTCTACAAGAGGCATTTGACTTAACGGCTCAAAGAAGATTAATCGAGAAATTCAAACAAAACCCTTCTCGACAGAAAAACGATGACAGCGCTAAAGTTCAGGCAGTTTTCTGTATTGATGTGAGATCGGAAGTTTATCGTAGAAATTTGGAGTCAGTGGCTCCTGAAATCGAGACCTTAGGTTTTGCCGGATTTTTCGGATTCCCTATCAACTTTAGGAAGCTGGGCCATGACGAGGGCTTTGACCAATGTCCTGCATTAATCCCATCTTCTTTTATTGTTGAAGAAAGTATAGCCGACAAAAATCAAAATGATAGGTCGGTATCAAGAAGAAAACTCAATAAAATTTTTGATTCTGCTTGGAAGTCTTTCAAATCAAGTGCTATTAGCAGTTTTGGCTTCGTAAGCCCGCTTGGACTCTCGCTTATGCCTAAACTGTTTACAGATTCGTTTGGACTGACTAGACCAGTTCCGCATCCGCATAAAAATGGTTTGAGTAAATCAGATATTGAGCATCTATCAGTGAATATCGAAAGTGTTAAAAGTCATAATTTCTCTACAGGAATTCCTTTATCGGACAGAGTAACTATGGCAAAAGGAGCTTTGCAGGCAATGTCCCTGACAGAAGATTTTGCTAGAATAGTAATGATTGTCGGTCACGGGTCTACCTCTGTCAATAACCCCCACGCTTCTGGTTTAGACTGCGGTGCATGTGCAGGTCAATCAGGTGAAGCTAATGCTAAAGTAGCTTCGATGATTTTAAACGATAAAGAAGTTCGAAAGCAGTTAGCAGAAGAGAAAATTAATATTCCTGATACCACTTATTTTCTAGCCTGTTTGCATGATACTACAATTGATGAAGTATCACTTTTTAACACTAATTGGGTTCCTTCGACTCATCAAGAAGATTTAGAAAATATTCAAAAAAGAATTCAAAAAGCAGGGAAAGCAACTAGAGCAGAAAGAGTTCTTAGGATGAGCATGGACGATAAAAGCAATATCGATACATTCATAAAGGCAAGAAGTAACGATTGGTCGCAAGTTAGGCCGGAATGGGGATTAGCAGGTTGCTCTTCTTTTATTGTGGCACCACGACATATCACTCAAGGGCTGAACTTGGAAGGACGATCGTTTTTGCATTCTTACAATTGGAATGAAGACACTGGATTTAAAGTGCTAGAAGCTATTATGACAGCGCCTATGGTGGTAACAAGCTGGATTAACCTGCAATATTACGGATCCACTGTTGACAATAAACATTTTGGCTCCGGCAATAAAACGCTGCATAACGTAACGTCAGGAATTGGTGTTTTGGAAGGTTATGCAGGAGATTTAAGAACTGGATTGCCCATGCAATCAATACACGATGGGGTAAACTATCAACATGAACCATTACGATTAAGTGTAGTAATCAATGCTCCAACAGAGGCTATGGACAAAATTCTTGAAAAACATTCTTCTATAAAAGAGCTTTGTGATAACAGATGGATTTTCCTTATGGCGATGAGTGATGATGGAGAGATTACTGATATGTATGATGGAAATTTAATGTGGAGAAAACTATCAAGGGTAGATCAAGTTTTTAATCCAACTGAGAACTTGATAGAAGAATTAGTCTAGTACACACTTTTCTAATAAATCAATGAGAGTGAATGAAGACAAATCATTCGCTCTCATGATCGTTTATGTTTTTAATAGTAGATGGCATCCTGAATTTAATAACAATAGAAGAAGTAATCGTCAGCAATGCAATCAATATTATTGCGTAATTTACTCCAAAGAAGTCAGCAGTAATACCTGAAATGACCGCTCCAAAAGCATAGCCTAAATCTCTCCAAAGTCTGAAAGTCCCAATACTTTCCGCTCTTTGTTGCGGACTGGTGGTCTGTGCAATAGTGGCTAGAAAGGTGGGGTAAACCAAGGCAGTTCCCAGGCCTAAAATAGCAGATAGACCAGCTAAAACGGTGAAATTGCTGCAGAATGGGATAAACAGTATTGCAACACCTTGCAATAACATCCCCCAGAAAAGCATGCCTTTTTTGGAATAATGGTCAGACATTTTACCTGTAAATAACTGACCAATCCCCCAGACTGTAGGATAAATAGCCGTAATAATTCCAATATTTTCATTATCGTAGTTCAATGAGAACAACACCATTGGTAAAAGTCCCCAAATCATTCCATCATTCAAGTTATTAATTAAGCCTGCTTGGGTAACAGAACTCAAGGTTTTATTTTTGAAAGTGGTTTCCAAAAAGATGTTTTTCAACTGTACAGTTTTATTACTGCTACTTTCTTTATTGACATGGACACGAGTATCTTTAATCCATAGTAAAGTCAGAAGAAGTCCCACTATCGAAAGGAAAATGCCAACGTAAAAAGGGTAGGGAGTAATGCCATAATTGTTGGCTACAAATCCAGTGATGAAAGCCACTACTCCAACAGCAAAATAGCCTGCAAATTCGTTCAAACCCATGGCAAAACCCCTGTCTTTTTCACCGACCAAGTCAATTTTCATCACTACAGTGCTGCTCCAAGTTAATCCTTGGCTTAAGCCTAAAAGAATATTGGCGATAATGACAAATGACCAACTTGGGGCATAAATAAGCATGAAAGGAACAGGTATAGCTATTAGCCAGCCAAACAGTAGTAGATTTCTTCTGCCAAATCTATTGGCTAGTTTGCCGGTATAGTAATTGGCAATGGCTTTACTAATACCAAAGGCGGTAATAAAAGTCAGGATAGCTGTTTTTGAAGCCACGCCAAATTCGACTTCCGCAAATTGTGGGAATATACTTCTCTCCATTCCCACCATACCGCCAACAAAGCCGTTGACAATCACTAATAATGTAAACTGTTTCCAGTTTTCTTTAAGTCCTAGCTTTATGCTATCCATTGATAATTGGTTTTTCAACTAGCAAATGTCGAAAAAATATAGGCAATAGTATGTAATAAATGTTCTTTTAGTAAATAAGCAAATTATGACCAATTAACATTTATAATTCCGCAGCCTACCTATACTCTGGATTAGGATTATCTTTATCAGATGACTCATCCCATGCTGTTCTCTGGTTCCCGTGCGCTGGAATTCCATTATTGTCTTGAAGCATCTTAGCCATGTGCATTAAATTCCAAGTCATAAAAGTGGTATTTCTATTGGTGAAATCATTTTCAGGACCGCCACTTCCTTTATCCATATACGATGCACCAGGTCCTGCTTCACCGATCCAACCGGCATCAGCTTGTGGAGGAATTACATAACCTAAATGCTGTAAACTATATAATGTGCTCATGGCCACATGCTTTATTCCATCTTCATTACCAGTTACTAAACATCCCCCTGCTCTGCCATAATATGCATATTGACCTTGTTCATTTGTTTCTCCTGAAAATCCGTATAGCCGTTCAATCACCTGACTTGCCACTGAAGATTTTTCCCCTAACCAAATGGGTGTGCCGATTACTAAGATGTTAGCATCCATTACCTTTTTTTGAATGGCCGGCCAATCGTCCTTTTGCCAACCATGCTCTGTCATATCGGGATAAACCCCAAAAGCAATTTCGTGATCCACTGCACGAATGATATCAACTTGAATACCATTATCTTCCATAATTTGGGCAGACATGCTGATCAGCCCCGAAGTATGAGATTTTTCCGGTGATTTCTTTAAAGTGCAGTTTATGAAAACGGCTTTTAGATCGCTAAAGTCAGTTTTGTTCTCCTTATTGAGTTTTTCTTGAAAGCTATTTAATTTCATAATTGTTAATTGTTTTGCTCAATTTGATCATCTTGTTTCAAATAGAATGTAAAAGCTAAGACATTAGACCTAGGTTTTAGAATATTTTCCCTATTTCTTTTTTGAAAATTTGATTGATTCTAAACTTCCCGCAAGCATTGACATTCATTTTAATTAATTGATTTCCCATGAATTTACACTTTTTACCAAAAATATTTCACTACACCATTAAACCTTTCTCAATTCGCGACATCAAAGGGGTAAATAAAAATTTAAAACGATGAAAACATTAAGAGAATTTAAATTGAAGAAAGGCACAGTATTGTTGTTAGGAATTGTAATTGGAATACTTAGCCTTCAAGCTTGTCAGCAAGATGAAGAAATGACAATTGACAGTGAAGAACAAGCTGAAGAAATTGAACTTGTAGAAAATACCACGCTTGCGGAAGATAATTCTGATCAGGAAGTGTCCCTTGCAGACTTGGCTGAATTAGAAGTAGCTTCCAGTTCGCAGCGGTCTGCTAATTGTTTTACTTCGACTTGGGATAGCGAAAGTAACGTCTTAACTATTGACTTTGGCGATGGTTGCGTTGGTCCTTATGGCAAAGAGCGTTCTGGGAAAATATTAGTTAGTTATGTTAATGAAGGCACTTTGTATATATCTGATCGGATAATCACATTCGATAATTACTTTGTCAATAATATTGAAGTAACTGGAGAAATTTTTATCGTTCGAGCAGAAGAAAATGAAAACGGAAATTATCAGAATACTTATACCCTAACCGATTTTACATTGATTTACCCAAATGGCAATACTTTTGTGTCCAACGGAAGTCGTACAAGAGAATGGATAGAAGGAGCAGGCGATGGAGACCCAAGTACAAATAAATTCCAAATTACAGGTTCATTAAATGGAGAGTCAACCCGTGGGGTGAATTGGAGTCACACAATTGTTGAGCCGATCATAGTAGATTTTAGTTGTTTGAGCAATGGTAGCATGCTAAGAACCGCTGGAATAAAAGAAGTGAAATTTAGCCTCAGAAATAGAGAAAGAACAAGAACAGTAGACTACGGTGATGGAAGTTGCGATGGGAGTTATACGGTAACAATCAATAATCGAGTTGTTACGGTGGAAGGTTAAGAAAGCCTGAGGATTTAATCATCTGTAAAAGAGGAAGCATTTCTTCCTCTTTTACCATTTATAAATTTCAAATTCTTTAAATTACGATGCGGTCTACCTAACTTAGGTTTAGTGCATTTCCATGAAGAAGAGGAATACAGAATGATTGCTAAGTAAAGTTGAACTCAAGATTAAATACTTAAGTACTTTTGGTTCTGGTAAAAAATATATGAAGGCTGAAGAAAAACAATTAGTTTACTCACTTAAAAGTCCTGCAGAAAAACGGGCAGCCTTCAAATTGTTAATGGATCAATATCAAGAAAGGCTATATTTTGCCATTAGAAAAATCTTAATTGATCATGATGATACTAATGACGCATTACAAGAATGTTTCATTAAAATATGGAATAAAATTGATACTTTTAATGAAGAGGCATCCCTCTATACCTGGATGTACAAAATAGCTGTCAACCAGGCTTTGCAGCAGCTAAGAAAAAGAAAAAATAGCTTTAAAAATGAACAGCAATACACCGAATTTCTGGAAACGAAAATCAGTAATTCAACTTTAATGGATGGAGATGAAATACAAAAGCTATTGCAGCAGGCAATATTGAAGTTGCCTGAAAAACAACGACTGGTTTTTAATATGAAATATTACGATGATCTTAAATATGAGGAAATAGCAGAAATCACTGATGGAAGTGTAGGAAGCCTCAAGGCATCCTATCATCATGCAGTAAAAAAAATAGAGGAATTTTTGAAATCACATTAAACCTTTTAAGGTCAGTAACATCTAAATACTAAATGAAAAACAAAAAAAGACATATTGAAAGTTTGAGTGAGATTGAAAAGACTGAGGGCTTTAAGGTTCCTGAGGATTATTTCGATCAACTGCAAATGGATGTTTTGAATAAAATTGATACAGACACTACAGAAAAATCACGCGGAAAAACGATTCTGTTTAGAAATTTTTATGCGGTGGCGGCATCAATTGCGCTTTTAGCTGTGTCTGTCATCACCATATGGTATTTTAACAATCAAAGCAGGAGTACCCGTGGAGGCTATACTGAGATACTTGCTGAGGTTAGTGATGATGAAATTATAGCATATCTGGAATATTCAGATCTTAGCTATTACGAAATAGGAAGTTTTGTGTACGATGAATCTGGAGCTGAAATGAAAGAGGATCCTACGGAGTATTTTGAATTTGAAGAAGATGAAGCAGATGCTTTATTGGAATATTATAGTTTATAAAAAAATAAAAGAATGAAACGGTTCCATATTATATTAGTGCTATGTTTATTTCTTGCTTTTAACATGCAAGGACAAAGTGATAAAATAGAAAGTGCACGTATAGCTTATATAACCCAAAAATTGGATTTGAGCCCTGAAGAGGCGGAAAAATTCTGGCCGTTATACAATGAATTTTCCAAAGAAAGAACTGCGCTTCAAAGAGAGTACTTGCAAGCCCGTCAACAATATAGAAAAGGGCAGTTAACTGAAGAAGAGAGTAAAGACCTCCTTCAATTAGGACTCAAAATTAAAGAGCGAGAAGTTCAGCTTGAAAGAAAATATGCAGAAAGATTAAATAAAGTGGTAAGCAATAGACAACTGGTAGCGCTGAGAAAAGCCGAAGATGATTTTAAAAGGCTATTGCTAGAAAGGCTAAAAGAAAGAAAGGAAAAACAAGAAAGGTTTCAGAACCGGCAAGAGCGGAAATTCAGGGATAATTAAATCATTTGTTCATTTTGAATCAGTTTTTGTTGAAAATATTCAAATTAGAATGGTATCTCATTTTCCTAATGGGCTACCTTTTGTTGCTTATGCCCTTTAAAACGCAGGCACAGAAGGATAGCACCAATCAAGCGCTTGATTCTCTATTTATGGAATTGGAATCTCTTTTTGGACAAGAAGATTCAACAGCAGACCTTATAAAACTAGTTGATAGCTTGATGCTGCAAAAGGAAATCAGATACCATGCGGTTATGAGTAGAGTAGCCTATTTGGGGGAAGTCACTGCTGCAGGAAGGGAAAGTGAAGTGCCTCAGTTTGGTGTATCAACAGGGATAAGCTATTTTCATCCAACAGGAGTTTTTGTGGACGCGAACGGACTGTACAACAGTGCCTATGAACCACAGTATTTCCTCACCACACTCTCAGCAGGTTATTTTAAAACATTCTTTAGCGATTGGAATTTCTCTGCATCACATGATTTCTATATTTACAATGATACTTTAAGTAACCAGCCTTTTAATAAAGCCCTTAACATATCAAATTACTATAGTCCGAAATATCTAGATATTGGGATTGACTACAGTTTGCTTTACGGTAATTCCTTGGCTCACCGAATAAATAGTACACTTTCTTTTAATTATAAATGGAAATTTGATGGTTTAATTAGCGGAATCCGAGTTTTTCCAGGAGCATCGGTACAATTTGGGAACTCAGAAGTAGTGTATTGGAAGCAATCAGATAATCCATATTTCGATCTCTTGCGAATTATTGAAAATGGAAATTATCCTGAACTTAACAGGAGACAACAATACTACTTGACCAAATTGTTGTATGAAGAAAGGCCCGTTGCGGCATCTGTACTTCTACGAAGAAATAATTTTACACCTGATCAGATTCAAGATATTGTAAGGACTTATTCAGAAAGAAGATTGACGACAGAGAATAACTTTGGCTTGATGAATTACAGCATACAAATTCCTATTTCTATTTCGCTGAGCTCATTTAATTTGATGATGACCTACACTCATAATTTTCCCCAAGCTTTGCCAAATGAAACAGTTACTTATGAAGATAATGGATTTTTTAGTGTGAGTTTGAGTTATTTCTTCTTTAAGCTGAAGAGTAAAACGATGCTTGAAGATTTTTGGAGGCTATAGTAAAATCCCAACAGTTAATTGCTGTTGGGATTATATGGACATGCTTTATGCCTCCTCTAAATTAGGAGCAACAGGAAAATCAATTTCTGTTTGGGCAATATGGTTAGTGTAATTGGTAATTGTATTTAAGGACACTAATACAATTAATTCTGATAAAGCCGCTTGATTGTAGCCAGCTTCAAAAAATGCATCAAACAATTTTTGATCTGGGTAGCCTCGTTTATCAGTAATGGCTTTAGCCAAATCGCTTAAAGCTTTATATTTTTCATCAGCTATTTCACCATTTCTTATTTCTACAGTTTCGTCAACAGACAGTCCTTTCATTTTCCCAGCAGCGGTATGGGCTGATAAACAGTATCCACATTGATTAGCTTCCGCAACAGATAATGCAATTACTTCTTGCTCTTTTCCATCGAATTCACCCTCAGCTAAGTTTTCTTGAATAGCCATGGTAGCTTTCAAAGCAGGACCTGAATTACCGATTGCAGCATAAACATTAGGCACCATGCCCATTTGTTTTTTCATGCCTTCAAAAATTTCTTTTGATACTGAATTTGCTTCTTCTGTTTTTACAACTTTTAAATTACTCATTGATATATTTCGTTTTGATTTACCTCCTTAAACCGCGGGTAATTTATGAGGTTGAGTAAAACCTGTGTTAATACATAGGAATGTCAGGAGAATGACTTGTTTGCCCTCAGAGCAATACAAGTTACTTTAAAAGAAAAATTAACTGCTTTCCGCAATTAAATTTTAAATGGAGCATAATTTTAATGACAGTTTGAAGTTTAAATAGACAATAATACTTAGACAATACCCTATTTATAAGATCAATTTTTTACGAAATAAATGCTTTGGAAAGTAACCTTAAGTAAATGAGATTAATAGTATTTCTAGGATTTTATCTAAGCTCAGTATGTTTTGCCTACTCCCAAACAAATACGGATAAAAACAAAAACTATAACCTTTTTGCCAAATTTGGAATGGGAATAACAAAATTTGCTGTGTCAGGATATGAAACAGAAGATTACCCAGCAATGGTAAATCGCATAGGGTTTGGAATTTCAAAAACGATTATTGGGAATAGAGTTCTAATTGAGTCTGGATTGAACTTTTATTTTCGAGCCAAAAGTAAATCGCCACTGGTAGATGAAATATTTTGGTACGGAAAAGGGGCGCTACTTCCATTGTTAGATGATACAGCAATACAGAGGCATCTGGCATTTGAAGTTCCTATTATGATTAAGTATTTATTAGGTGGTAATAGGTCTATAAATACTGGCCTAATAGTTAGACATTGGCAACCAAAAGACCAAGATCCAGTATCTCTTCTGGCCTCCCAAACTGAATTGGGATATACTATAGGGATAAATCAGCAAATAGTAAAAGACTTTAGTATTGGTTGTGATGTTTTTATTGGATTTAAAGATTTCTATCCTGGCCTTGTTGTTTTTGGCTCTTCGGGAGGTATCGAAATCAAAAATAGATCGGCTCTTTTTTCCATAGCATACGCACTTTAGGATTTTGTCTTTTTTTTCAATAAAGATGAGCTTACCGCAGGTGTAAGTCTAAAATCTATATTCTAGACTCTAGGTTCTCGTTTTCTACTCCTCAAACTGAAAATTAGTATAGGCATTTTGCAATTCCCTTAGCGCATGATGCTCTCCATTTTTGTGTGCAACAGAAATTCCTTTTTGATAGATTTCATCAGCCCTGTCTCTGTCAAAGAATTCCGAATACAATGCTGCTGCATGATAGTAAGTACCTATATAGTTTTCATGTTTCAGTAGTAATTCATCGAAAAGTTTCTTGGCCTCTTCTGGTGCTTCCTCCTTGTATTCTGTGGCTAAGGCATAGATTATAAAGGGATCATTGGGAGATTCTTCCTTGAATTTTTGAAGTTGTGCTATTCTATCTTCATTCATTAGTCGGATTCAATTTTTATTTTTTTCAATTATACTTAACTTCGGGCTTTAATATCAGTTATACTTTATAAATCTTCAAATTGTTTTGAGCAAAAAGTGCTCTTAGCATAGAACTATAAACTCAATATATTTTATGAAAATATTAGTTTGCATAACGCATGTGCCGGATACTACGGCCAAAATTTCCTTTACGGACGATAATAAAAAGTTTAATTCAGACGGAGTACAGTTTATCATTGGCCCATATGATGACTACGCTTTGGCAAGAGCCGTTGAATTGAAAGAAGCTACAGGCGGTACAGTAACCGTATTAAATGTTGGCACTTCTGAAACAGAGCCAACTATTAGAAAAGCGTTAGCCATCGGTGCTGATGATGCGATTCGAATAGATGCTGAACCGACTGATTCTTTTTTTGTAGCGGAACAAATTGCTAATCACGCTAAAGATGCTGGTTACGATTTAATCATGATGGGTAGAGAATCCATTGATTTCAATGGTGGTATGGTGCATGGAATGGTAGGCGAGTTATTAGGATTACCAGCAATCTCTCCAGTAATGAAATTAGATATCGAAGGTCAAACTGCAAAGTTGGCTCGCGAGATTGAAGGTGGTAAAGAGTATTTGGAATTAGAGTTGCCTTTCATAGCAGGTTGTCAAGAGCCAATTGCAGAATGGAAAATCCCTAACATGAGGGGAATTATGTCAGCAAGAAGTAAAAAGCTTGATGTAGTAGCTCCTTCAGATGCTTCTGAGGCAGTGAAATTACAGCAATATGAATTACCTCCTGCAAAAGGTGATGTGAAAATGATTGATGCCGACAATGTAGAAGAGTTGGTGAAATTGTTGAAAAACGAGGCTAAAGTTATTTAAAAATAGCGGAGTAGTCGATTAATCATTGTTGAACGAAATTATAAGAAAGAAATGTCAATATTAGTATTTATAGAACACGCAGAAGGCGAAATTAAAAAATCATCTTTGGAGGCAGTATCCTATGCAGCCGCAATGGGTGATGATGTTACAGCAATTGCACTAGGTCCTGTAGATGAAGCTGTTTTAAAAGCAGCAGGATCAGCAGGAGCTACTAAAGTTTTGCACGCTGCAGATGAAAAATTAGCAAAAGGATTAATCCAGCCTTATGCCAAAGTAATTGCGCAGGCAATGGAAAAAGAAGGTGCTAGTACTTTGGTACTTGCAAAATCATCTTTGGGTGATCCTGTGGCAGCAAGAATTGCTGCTAAAATGAAAGCAGCTTTTGTTTCCAACGTTGCAGATTTACCAGATACTTCAAGTGGATTTACTGTGAAAAGAAGTATTTATACTGGTAAAGCTTTTGCTAATGTGGAAATGACCACTGAAAATAAAATTATTGGGATTAAGAAAAATGCAGTTGAATTAAAACAAGATGGTGGCGATGCTTCAGTTGAAGCTTTTGAACCCACTTTGGATGATTCAGACTTTGCCGTGAAAATTACTTCTCAGGATAAGCAAACAGGCGAAATTTTATTACCGGAAGCAGAATTAGTCGTTTCAGGTGGTAGAGGAATGAAAGGTCCTGAAAACTGGGGAATGATTGAGGATTTGGCCAAAACGCTAGGTGCAGCTACAGGATGCTCTAAGCCGGTTTCAGACATTGGCTGGAGACCTCATCACGAGCACGTTGGGCAAACGGGAGTCAAAGTTTCTCCTCAGCTGTATATTGCGATCGGGATTTCTGGAGCCATTCAGCATTTAGCAGGGGTGAATTCTTCTAAGTATATTTTGGTGATTAACAAAGATGAAGAAGCACCGTTCTTCTCAGCAGCAGACTATGGAATTGTAGGAGATGCTTTTGAAGTAGTACCAAAATTAACTGAAGCTATTAAAGCAGCGCAAAACTAAAATTCACTTGTGGATAAAATCAAATTAGAAATATTAGGTTTATCGTCTAGTCAGTCACAATCTGGCTCCTTTGCTTTAGTCTTAGGTGAATCGCCAGGTAGCAGAAGGCTTCCTATCATCATTGGGATGTTTGAGGCACAAGCAATTGCTATTGAAATAGAAAAGATTGTCCCCAATCGGCCCATGACGCACGATTTGTTTAAGTCTTTTGCTCACAGTTTCAATTATTCTGTAAAGGAAATTGTGATATCTGATTTAAAGGAAGGCGTATTTTTTGCCAAAATTGTTTGCGATAACGGCATGGAGAGAATAGAAATAGATAGCAGGCCATCGGATGCAATTGCAATCGGAATCCGATTCGATGCTCCGATTTATACCTATGAAAAAATCATGTCCGAAGCTGGCATTGTATTGTCTGACGAGAAAGAAGAAGAGGATATTTCTGAATTGAAAAAGCCCGTGGAAAAGTCTTCCTCACCAGGTCCCTCAGGTCCGCAATCAAAATCTGATTTTGACAAATTAAAGAATATGTCAATGGATAAATTGAACGAGCTCTTGGATAAGATGATCCAAAATGAGGACTACGAAAAGGCAGCTAAAATCCGAGATGAAATTAACAGAAGGAATTAGGGAGTTTATTTTTTAATCATATAATAAATAGCTTTGCCAATTTGGTAGAGCTATTTTTTTATGGAAATGAATTGAAACGAAGTTTCAACAGGGCAAGATCCCTTGCCTCCCGACTTTCAGTGCGGGACAAGTTTCGCAGGGATGACGCACAGAACAACATGAGAAGATAGGGGGGTATAAGTTATTTAAACCATTTTGAACAAAGCTAAAGCACTATAATCAGACTTTAGACTCCATTCCGTGCGTCATCCCTTTGAAGAAAGGGATCTATTCATTTTAATCGAAGATTAAAATATAACGATGGCTTACACCATTCATGAATTCATTCACGTAAGAATCTCTAAAAAAGTGTAATCCAAACTCAAAATACTTCCTGATTTCATCCTCTTATCATCAAATTATACTAAATTTACAATTGCTTAATAAGAGGTCATTATTAGTGCTCTATTAAGTATTCAATACTTGGTAAAACCATCTAAGTAGTAAAAATGAATTTCTCTGCAATTCTTGCACAGCACCCTGTTTTCGAGTTAGTTAAAAAAAGTGCCCATTCTCTCGGTATCGAGGCCTATGTGGTGGGAGGCTATGTGCGTGATTTGATTTTAAAGCGTCCTTCTAAAGATATCGATTTTGTATGCGTTGGAAGTGGAATTGCTTTGGCTCAAGAGGTGGCAAACCAAATTGGTCCTAAAAAGAAATTCCAGGTTTTTAAAAATTTTGGTACCGCCAGCATTCATCACGAAGATTTAGAACTGGAATTTGTGGGGGCAAGGAAAGAATCCTATCAAAGAGACAGTCGGAAACCCATAGTTGAAGAGGGAACTCTCGAAGATGACCAGAATAGACGTGATTTTACAATCAATGCTCTGGCGATTAGTCTGAATGAAGAGAATTACGGTGCTTTAATTGACCCCTTTGACGGAGTAAAAGACTTGAAACGGAAGCTCATTAAAACGCCACTTGAACCTGATATAACATTTTCTGATGATCCTTTGCGGATGATGCGAGCGATTCGTTTTGCAGCACAATTGAACTTTGATATTGCCCCCACTACTTTTGATAGTATTATTAAGAATGCAGAAAGATTAAAAATAATCTCAGCAGAGCGTATAACAGATGAATTGAACAAAATCATCTTGACCGAGAAGCCTTCTTATGGCTTTAAGTTGTTATATCATGCTCAATTGCTGGACAAGTTCTTCCCCGAAATGGTGGAACTACAAGGGGTGGAAGAAAAGAATGGTTACAAGCATAAGGATAACTTCTATCATACCTTGCAAGTTTTAGACAATACGGCAGAGTATGGTGGAGATTTATGGTTGAGATGGGCAGCAATTTTACATGATATTGCAAAACCTGCTACCAAAAGGTTTAATCCAAAACAAGGCTGGACTTTCCATGGGCATGAAGATAAAGGGGCCAGAATGGTGCCTAAAATCTTTAAAAGAATGAAATTGCCCTTGAATGAAAGAATGAAGTACGTTCAAAAGTTAGTGCTACTTCATTTGAGACCTATTCCTCTTGTACGAGATAATATTACTGATAATGCCGTCCGTAGATTGCTATTTGAAGCAGGCGATGATATCGAAGATCTGATGACACTATGCCGGGCTGATGTCACCTCTAAAAACATGAATAAGGTTAAGCAGTTCAGAGCAAACTTTGACACTGTACAACAGAAAATGAAAGAAGTGGAGGAAAAAGATCAAGTACGAAACTTCCAGCCTCCAGTAAGCGGAGAAGATATTATGAAAGCTTTTGATTTATCTCCTTGTAAAGAGATTGGGATAATCAAAAGCGAAATAAAAGAGGCTATCTTAGATGGGAAAATCCAGAATAATAAAGAAGAAGCCTTCGATTTTATGTTTGAAATTGGTCGAAAACTTAATTTAAAAACCTCATAAGAACTTAATTTTATTAATATTGGCACAATATTGGTAATTCATCAATTAATAAAAATGAATATGCAAAAATTTACGCAAAGAATACTGTTAACAATTACTTTTACAATTTTGGTTTTTAATTTTAGTTCAATAGCTCAAAATGAAGATGCTGTTGCAAGAGCTAAGGCAAAATACAATGCATCAATTCGTTTCAATGATTTTCAGGTAGCAAAAAACGCTGTCTATGATCTAATGGTCTTAGAGCCAAACAACCATTCATATTTGGATTCCTTAGCCTATATTTATTTCGAATTTAGTCAATATGCCTCTGCTGCCTTGGTTAGTAGAGAATCCTTAAAAAGAAATCCGAATAATCAGTTGGTCTTGCAAATTGGTGCAAAGAGTTTGGATCAATTAGGTGCTTTGGATCAATCATTAAAAATGTACCAAAAGCTGTACACAATATCGGATGATGCTTTTGTTTTATATGAAGTGATTCAAAAGCAATATGCCTTGAAGAAATTTGATGATGCCATGATCAATACGGAATTGCTTTTAGGTAAGAATATTGTGAATGGCAGCAATGTTTATGCAAAGGATGCTGCCGGGAACGAGATCGAGGTTCCTTTCAAAGCAGTGATATTAAATATGCAAGGATTAATAGCAAGAGGAAAAGGAGATGAGGAGTCTGCAAAAAAATATTTCAAAAATTCGTTAAGCATTGCTCCGAAATACGCTTTACCTCAAGAAAATTTGAATCCTAAAGAGTAATAACTTATTTATCTAATTATATAGCGTTAGAATTACCCCTAAAATTAATATTATGAGACATTTTAAAACTGGATTAGTTGCATTATTATTTTTAATGAGCTCCACTGTTTTATCGCAGAATTTATCTGGCGATAATTATGCCACTGCAAAGGCAGCAGGTAATGGTACAGTGACTTTCACTTATGTAGAAACTCCTGGTTTCGTTTATAAAGATCAAAGTGGGAAATTGACTGGAGTTTGTGTTGACATTATGAATGATTTCTTGCAGTATGTTAGACAGAATCACGACATTAATTTGAATGCTCGCTTTTTAGGAAACGGGAGTAGTTTTAGCGCTATGTATAATGGTGTAAAGAATGGAAAAAATGGTGTTTTTGGTTTAGGAAATATCACCGTCACAGAAGCCAGAAAAAGTGAAATATATTTTAGTCCGTCTTTTATAACCAATTTTGCTATTCTGGTTACCCATAGTAGCGTCCCTTCTTTGGGATCTATGAGTGAAGTCCCGCAAAAATTCAAAGGTTTTACGGCTTATACTGCCAAAGGAACATTGAATGAGAAAAGGATCAATAATCTAAAATCTACTTATTATCCTGAATTGGCAGTTAGTTATGTGAATTCTAGCCCTGATGTACTGGAAAAAGTTTTAACAGATAAAAAATCGTTATCATATTTGGACTTGGCCTTTTATTTATCAGCTGTGAAGGAAAGAAAGCCACTGAAAAGACATAAGGTGGGGGATGAAGGTTCAGAAGAATTTGCATTTGTGATGCCAAAATCAAGCGATTGGCAACCTATAATTGAGGAGTTCTTTAATGCAAATGGTGGCTATAAGAATACTACCGAGTATAAGAAAATTTTAGTTGAGCATTTGGGCTTGTCAGCAGTTAAATTGTTAGATTCTGCATCTGAATAAAGCAGTGAAAATTTATGGATCAAAAATCGAATTATAAATATTGGGAGTCGTTTTTTCAATCAATGCAAATGACCTATTACGCATTGCTTGCGGCTCCATTATTTTTATTTGCATTAGTTTTTTTAAGAGCTGAAAATAGAAGTGCAAAATTATTTGGAATTCCAGCTGATTTAGAAAATTCTGTAGTAGGAATCACTGTGATTCTGGCGATTATTGAAATTGTATTTCTTCATTTTTTGGCAGCCAGACAATATAAATCTGCTGCTCAGGATTCTGACTTGCACTCCAAAATGAAGAAGTACAGAAGCGCTACTTTAGTAAAATATATTGGTTTAGCCATATATCAAGTAATCACTGTAGCAGTATTTGCTATGACCTATCATAGTGGCTTAATGGGACTTTTCACCGGTTTGCTACTCTACAGCTCATTTTTCAGACCTGAGATTCAAAATGCTCGAAGAGATTTGAAATTGACCAAAGAAGAATACCAGCAAATAGATTACAAAACAGGCTTGGTGACATAAAATGCTGAGGTTTTGCAATGAACTGTATAGAAAAACAAAAGTCACCTTTACAAAATTAATGCTTTGCTTCTTTGATATTCAATATTTTGACTATATCAGACAAGATTGTAAAGACAAGTTTTAAGAAATGCTAGAGAATCAAATTTCAAAGGCAGTAGTAAATGCCGCTTATGAAGTTCATGTTAATTTAGGTCCGGGATTGTTGGAGTCTGCTTATGAAAATGCATTAATATATGAGCTCCAAAAAGCAGGATTATATGTCGAAAAGCAAGTTGAGCTTCCATTGAAATATAAAAATATAGAAATGGAGTGTGGCTACAGAATTGATTTATGGGTTGAAAGAGATGTGATATTAGAATTGAAAACAGTTCAAAAATTTGAACCAATCCATACTACACAATTATTAACTTATCTAAAATTGACAGATAATAAATTAGGTTTGTTAATAAATTTTAACTCAACTTTAATTAAGAACGGAATTAAACGAGTAGTAAATAATCATTTAAAATCAACCGCAAAGACGCTAAGCAATATTAATTTCTTTCTCTTGAGCTAGATAACCGTTGCGTCTCTGCGCCTTGGCGGTTTACATTAGGAGCTTTAATTATACTTCCTTAATTACCACTTCGTAAGTAGCTTTTACATTCAGCGTCCCCGAAACCGAGCAATATTTACCGGCTGCCAATTCTACTAATTTCATAAATTCATCTTCGTTCAGATTATCTGAGGTTGCTGTAAATATCATATGGATACTTTCATAAGCTCGTGGATGTTCATCTCTTCTTTCCCCAGTAGTCTCCACTTGAAGGTCCATCAGGTTTTTCCTTCTTTTCTTAATCATTTCCACCAGATCAACTGATGCACATGAAGCCAAAGCGGCTAAAAGACTTTCCATTGGAGAAAAATAATCTTTGCTTTTAGCATCATACATATCAATATTCAAGATATTGCCCGATTCATTTTTACTTTCATATTCTTTGGGCGCTAACATATTGGTGATTACTCGCATGTCTTCGTTCTTATGAATGTTATTTTAATTGAGTGCGCAAATCTACAATCTTATGGGTAAATTAGTAGGGAAATAACTTAATATTTCAAACACTGTAAGATTCGCTAATCTTTTCCTATTTTTAGAAAAGTCTAAATCATTTAAGATGTTACAAATTATTCAAGATGACCCGTGGTTGGCTCCTTATGAGCATGATATTCACACTCGCTATGATTATTATAAATCTGAATTGGATAGGATTAGTGATGAGTATGGAAGCTTATTGAAATTTGCTAATCGACATCAAGAGCTAGGCTTTCAAATAACTAAAATGGGTTTCTCCTATAAAGAGTGGGCTCCGCAAGCTCAAGCCATGGCTTTGGTGGGAGGCTTTAATAATTGGGATGAAAATGCTCATCCTATGAAAAAGGATGAGAATGGTATTTGGCATGTGGAAATATCTGATGATGAAGGATTAGAGAATCTAGCCCAAGTAAAAGTAAGGGTGACAGCCGCCAATGGTAAGCATGACAGAATACCGGCCTACATTAAGTATGCAATCCAGAATACAGAAAATTATGACTTCACAGGCAGGATTTGGTCGCCTAAGAAGGAGTTTAAATGGACAGATTCTCAATTTGATTTAAGTGCAATTAAAAATCCTGTGATATATGAAGCACATCCGGGTATGGCGCAAGAAAAAGAAGGAGTTGGCACCTTTAAAGAGTTTGAAGAGAATATTTTACCTAGAATAAAATCATTAGGATATAATTGCATCCAATTGATGGCTGTAGCTGAGCATCCTTATTACGGTTCATTTGGATATCATGTAGCTAATTTTTATGCACCTTCTTCTCGTTTCGGCACTCCCGATGATCTAAAATCCTTGGTGAATACAGCTCATAAAATGGGGATCGCGGTAATAATGGATGTGGTGCACTCTCATTCAGTAAAGAATTTCTCAGAAGGCTTAAATGACTTCGATGGAAGTGGAAGCCAGTACTTCCATCATGGTGGTAGGGGTTACCACACAGGATGGGATTCCAAATTATTTAATTATGGAAAAGAAGAAGTTTCCCGTTTTCTACTTTCAAATTTAAAATACTGGTTGGAAGATTTTCATTTTGATGGTTTCCGTTTTGATGGCGTAACTTCTATGCTATATCATCACCATGGAGAAGGGGTGAGTTTCGATCATTATGATAAATATTTTAAAGACGGAGTGGATTGGGATGCAGTCCGCTATTTACAATTAGCGAATACTTTAATCCATGAAATTAAACCTCATGCTTTTTCCATAGCAGAGGATATGAGTGGGATGCCGGGAATGTGCCAGCCCATAGAAGCTGGGGGACTAGGCTTTGATTATCGTTTAGGTATGGGAATTCCAGATAATTGGATCAAATGGCTCAAGCACAAGCAAGATGAAGAATGGAGCATGCAGGAGATTTGGAATGTGTTGAGCAATCGAAGATACGGAGAAAAGACCGTGGCATATGCCGAGTCGCATGATCAAGCCATGGTAGGAGATAAAACCTTAGCTTTTTGGCTGATGGATAAAGAAATGTATTGGCACATGGCCAAAGGGGATGATAATTTGATTATTGACCGTGGGATTTCTTTACATAAAATGATTCGTTTGGTGACAGCGGCAGCGGGCGGGGAAGCTTATCTGAATTTTATAGGCAATGAATTCGGACATCCTGAATGGATGGATTTCCCAAGAGAAGGTAACAACTGGAGCTACAAATACGCAAGAAGACAATGGTCTTTGGTTGATAATCAAGAACTGAAATATCATTTCCTCAACGATTTTGAGAAAGCAATGCTAGCGCTTTTAAAGAATGAAAATGTGTTAGAAGCATCTCCTGCAAATCTTCTGAATATTGATGAAACCAATAAGGTTTTGATTTTTGAACGGTCAAATTTGATATTCGTCTTTAATTTTCATCCTAATAATTCGGTCCCTGACTATGAGTTTTGGGTGCCCAGTGCGGGTATGTACCAATACCTTTTGAATAGTGATGATGCAAGGTTTGGAGGCCATAAACGAATAGATGAATCCACTGTTCATGAAAGCTTTAAAAAAGAAGGAGGGGATTTTATCAAGATTTATTGTGTGAACAGAACGGCTTTGGTTATAAAAAGGAAGTAGAGGCTGTGCCCCTCTTGCCCAAATGCTCCGGAGGAGCCAGTAGTTTCCACCAGCGGGATGCTGGCGGGAGTCAGTTCCTGTAGAGCAAATTATCAATTTTAGTCCGGAAAGGACGAAATATCTGAACGTGGGATGAAGCCCTACGCTAAAAGTCTACAATTCAACGAAGCCCTGACGGGGCGAAACATTTCTCCCTTTTTGCATTATTTTTTCTATCACCCTGATTAATAAGTAATTACGAGATAATTTTCGGTATTTGTAAAAGTATAAGGCTTATGTTATAAATTTGTCATTATGATTTAAAAAACAATGACAATGAATTTCAAATACACTTTTTACATATTTTTATTCGCAGTCCTTTTTTCTGCATGTTCTAAAAAGAAAATCACCACTAATGAAAATTCTGAAGCGGTGGAATTGCCTGACGGTAGTATCGTTTTTCTAAGTCAATATTCGGAGCTTGAATACTTAGAAGCATTTAATCAACGTAGAGTGGCCATTTCAGGTGAATGCTACTTCTCAATAGAGTCTTCTAATAAGTCATTTATAGTTGAAGGTCATTTGGGCGAAGTGGAGGTATTAGGAACTGAGTTTAGCATGAAATCCAACACGGAGCAACTAGAGGTTCAAGTTGCGGAAGGTACCGTAGCATTTAAAGTGGAAGGTCAATCAGAAAATATTTCCTCGGGAAGAATGGCATCTTTTGAAAATGGAGATGATTCAATTGAAACTGGCAAAGCGTCTATTAATTTCAACAGATGGATGGCAAAATTAAGAATTGAATTGAAGCGATTGGATAAGGATTTAGATAATGAGGTGATGCGCTTAGAAGATAAACTGTTGGAAAAAGCCAAGGAAATTGAAAAAGAAGCTGGGAAAGTCGAACGGAAATTGAATGAAGCAGGAAAGCAAATTGAGAAAAGCATAAAGGATATAACAAATGACTAAAGTGGGAAATATTAGTAAAATAGAGGCATCAGCTTAGCAACTGATGCCTCTATTTTTTAGAAGCTATTCTACTTCAAATACTCATCCAAAAATACCTTAATCTTTCCATAGCCTTCAATCTCATTTTCCTTTTTACGGAAACCATGGCCTTCATCAGGGAAGAGCACATATTCTACCGGCACGCCATTATCTTTCACATTTTGCACCATTTCATCGGATTCAACTTGTAATACTCTTGGGTCATTACTTCCTTGTAGTACCATCACTGGCTTAGTGATTTTATCTGCATGAAATAATGGAGATATTCTATAAAGCCTTACCGAATCTTCAGTATTTGGATTGCCTAATTCTTCATATAAAGCAGTTTTTTGAGCTTCCCACCAGCTTGGGATGGAACGTAATGTCCTTATCCAATTGGTAACCCCAAATATATTCACTCCTACATCAAAAGCATCCGGCTGGAAAGCTAAAGCTGCCATCACCATATATCCACCATAAGAGCCTCCAATTATACCTACTCGAGAAGTATCGGCCCAGTCTAATGTGGCCAAATAGTCTTTAGCATAAACGCAATCCATTAAGTCATCTTCTCCATGCTTTTGATCATCTAATCGGTTAAAGGTTTTGCCATAGCCGCTGCTGCCTCTATTATTAACACCTATTATGGCATATCCATGATTAACCAAATACTGAATTAAAGGAAAATAATTGAGGCGAGTTTGACCACCAGGGCCCCCATGGACCCAAACCAATACCGGTACTTTATTATCTGCCGAAGCCTGATGCGGTTTGTATAGAATGGAAGGGATTTCTAAATCATCAAAGGAAGGATAGCGAACGACCTCTCCCTCGACTAAATCCTCTCGATCCATCTCAGGATTTAAAGATTCTGTGAGTTTATTGAGTTCTTTACTCTCAAAATCATAGACATAAATATTAGTAGGAGATTTAGAGCTTCCTACTGATAATCGCATTTTGTTTTCGCTCTTTGAGATGCCTACTCCATTGATATTGCCACCCTTTATTTCTGGCAATTCCACTTCTGCACTTTCCTCGGTATTGGTAATTTTCACAGTGGTTTTGGCATCTTCATTAATTCCCATTACACGGTAGGTACCCTCTCAAGAGAAGTTGGCATACCAAACATCCCATTCTGTTTCAACTACCTTTTCAGATTCACCGCTAGCCAAATCAAATTTACTCAGATAAGTGAATTCGCTTCCTTCATTGGTAGTGTACAAGAGGGATTTATTGTCTGCACTGAACTCCTGTGCTCCATAGCTTGCCGTTGGGTTTTCAGGCGATATTTTGGTCTGTTCGCCTGTTTCCACTTCCACTATGATCAATTCATTGATGGATGTGGTAATAGGTTTGTTGATGGCCACATATTTATGATCATCAGAAATGCCAGAAGGATTACCACCTGTATTATTTTCAAATATCATCTTACTGTCAAAGTTTTCAATATCCATTTCGTAGATATCAAAAAACTGCGGATCTCTTTTATTAGAAGTGTATTTAAAACTTTTTAAATCCTTATTCCATCCTATAAAAGATGCTTTCTCATTTTCAGCAGGCGTGAGGTCGGTCACATTCTCATCGGTATCCAATAAATAGATGTGACTAATTTCATTTCCTCCTTTATCTGCTGAAAATAGGATGCGATCATCATTTGGAAAATAGGATTCCGCAAACCAAGATTCATCTTCATTATTCGAAAGGGTGTCAATCCGAGAACCATCAGTATGTAGGGCGTAAAGATTATAAATGCCCGTTGCATTGCTTGATACTAATAGTTTTGACTCATCATGGGAAAAATACCCGCCTGAATAATTAATATTATTGTAAAACTCTTCAATTGTATAGTGCGTAAGCTTGTCCTCTTCCTTTTCTGTTACTTTCTGAGAACTGCAAGCGAGTAAAAAAATGCAGAGCAAGAAGGTACTGGAAATCGATAATGTTTTCATAGTCAGTAGGTTTAGTGTGTCTCAATTTATAAAATTTATCCTAATGTGAATATGCTTTCTTGCAAAAGATTAATTTAGCGAGTTTTGGTTGTCCACCTTCGGTCATCTTTGTTCATAATCGAACATTAAAACCTTCCTATAAGTACGTATAAGGCCGTTTAAATCGATTTTTTAGAATGGTTTAATTATTGGTGAGAGTAAATACAATGAAATAATTGCAACTATTTGAAGTTATTAAACATCATTAACCATATCTACTTGCTCATTATAGAGAGAAATGAACATTTATGAACTTCTTTTTATGCTGGAAAATGTAGGATTGCAATTGTTTCGGATTAACTAATTAATTGAATAATCAGCATGTTAAGGTGTTACTTTTTTACTTTATTCTTTCTCTTCGGTTTTTTCAGCTTGTCACAGGAGGCAGACAGTATTTTCCGCAAAAATATCAATATCCCCAGAATTGCTGAAGCCCCCAAAATTGATGGGATTTTGGATGATTTAGCTTGGGAAAATGCTCCCATTGCAAAAGATTTTGTTGAAAGAAATCCTACAAATGGACAAGCAATACCTGATAGTTTATCTACTGAGGTGAAAATTATCTACGATGATTTGGGGATTTATTTTGGGGCTAAAATGAAGGATTCTGAGCCGCATAAAATAGCTACAGAATTAACCGAGAGAGATGATATAGGGGCGGATGATTTCTTTTTTATTCTACTTAATGGATATAATGACCGGCAGCAAAGCATGCAGTTTATCATTACAGCTGCAGGTGTACAATATGATGCTAAAATGACCAATGGTCGTGAAGATAATTCATGGGATGCAGTTTGGTATAGTGATGTTAAGATTACAGATGATGGATGGGTAGCGGAAGTCTTTATTCCTTATTTTATTTTAAGATTCCCGAAAAAGGCAGTACAGGAGTGGGGTCTAAATATGGAAAGGGAGGTTTTTAGAACGAGGACTCGCTATAGTTGGAATCATGTGGATAATCAAAAAGGAGCTTTTTCACTCTACGATGGAGAAATACATGGAATTGAAGATATCAAAACTCCGACACGATTATCTTTTCAACCTTATATATCAGCTTATTCTAATAATTATGATGGCAATACTGACTTCAGTTTCAATGGGGGCTTAGATTTGAAATACGGTATTTCAGATGCTTTTACTCTGGATATGGTTTTAATCCCTGATTTTGGTCAGGCCCGGTTTGACAATAATGTATTGAACTTATCTGCATTTGAAGTTCAGTTTGCCGAACAAAGAGCCTTTTTCAATGAAGGCACGGAATTATTCTCTAAAGGGGATATGTTTTATTCTAGACGTATTGGGGGGGCACCTGCTCGTAGGCCACGTCCAAAGGAAAGAGAAGAAGTAATATACCGACCTAATACTGTGGAATTAATCAATGCAACAAAAGTATCAGGAAGAACCGAAAATGGTCTTGGTATTGGCTTCTTTAATGCGGTAACAAATGAGGCCTTTGCAGAAATAAGAAATGAAGAGACAGGTGAAATTAGAAATGAGATAGTTGAGCCCTACACCAATTACAACGTAACCGTTTTAGATCAGCGATTTGGAGATAATAGCTCCGTGTCTTTCGTCAATACTAATGTAAATAGGGTTGGCGATTTTAGAGATGCTAATGCAACCGGACTTTACCTGAGTCACACCAACAAGGCGAATACCTGGAATTACAATGTTAGTACTGAGGGAAGCTGGGTGTTTGTAGAAGATGAGAATACATTTGGTACCGAGATTCAAGGAGGGATAAGCAAAATAAGCGGGGAACATAGAGTTCAAGCTGAGTTTGACTTGAGAACTTTAGATTACAATATCAATGATCTAGGATTTTCTACTAATACCAATTATGTACGTTATAGGGGATATTATGGCTACAGATATCTCCAGCCCAGAGGAAACTTAAATAATATGTTTCTGAATTTTAACCTCAACCATTTCAGAAGGCTAGATCCTGATTTATTTAGCAATTTCACCTTTAATTTTAATTCTAGTTTTACCACTAAAGAGTTTTTTGGTTTTGGAGGAGGTATTGAAACAACGCCTTTCGGAACGAATGATATTTATGAACCAAGAATAAATGGAAGGCATGTAAAATTTCCTGGTTACCAAGATCAATGGATTTGGATGAATACCGATTTTAGAAAGAAATTGGCATTTGAAGGATTCATTGACTGGTATAAGTATTTTGAGGAGGGTAGAAGTAGTGTTTTTCTTAGCTTAAATCCGCGCTATAGGTTTTCTAATAAGTTCAATTTAAACTATGGCCTGTTTTATAATCCTTCTTACAAAGAACAGGGATTTGTTGATATGGACGGTGATGATATCATATTCGGGCAACGAGACAGGATCACTGTAGAAAATTCCATTGGAGGAAATTACATTTTTAATAATAAGATTTCCTTAAACCTTATTTTCCGACACTATTACTCTGGTGCTTTATACAGCAAGCTTTACAGTTTGGAGCAAAACGGAGAGTTGACGGAAGAGCCTGATAGAGAAAATATCTATGATGTGTCTTTCAATACCTGGAATCTGGATGTGAAGTTTGCATGGTGGTTTGCCCCGGGTAGTCAGATTACCATTCTCTATCGAAATGCTTTGGACAGTTATTTGCAAGAAAGCGGGCAAAGTATAAATGAAAATCTTGATTACCTTTTTAGTCAGCCGCAACTGAATAGTTTATCGGTAAGACTAAGCTATTTCTTGGACTATAACCGAATTAGAAATGCGTTTGCAAATATAAACACTTCAAATCGAAAGAAGCCTGAGAAGATGAGTGTTGGTTCTTGATATGGAATAGTGCTACTATTTGTTTAAGTATTAGGATATATTCACTTTAGATTACCATTAACTTTATTCTGTTATATATATATGCTGCTTTTTTACAATTCAATCACTTTAGGTCTCCAGATGCCTTCGGAAACTGCATACTAAAACTAGTCAACTCTCCTGGTTTTGAAACCACATTCAGTTTCCCATTATGCAATTGCATGATTTGTCGGGAAAGACTCAAACCGATCCCGGAGCCATCTTTCTTCGTGGTAAAAAATGGAATAAATATGCGTTCAATCGCTTCCGGAACAATGCCTTGTCCGTTGTCTTCTACATTAATATAAGTGTTCTTTTGTGCCACAATCAGCTTTATAGTAATCTTTGGATTTTGATGAGTATAAAGTGACTCGCGCGCATTTTTAATAAGGTTAATCAGGATGAGCTGAATCTGCTCTTCATCAGCCCAAATTTCTACTTCATTCTCTGGTAATTGTAGGTCGATTTTAATGTTAGCCTTATTCAGTTCTTCGGAAAGTAATCGCGATACATATTGAATCAGCTGTTTGCTATTTACTTTTTCAAATTTTGGACTTGGAATACTCGTGTAGTCGCGATATGCATTGATGAAATTGATTAAACCTCTGCTACGGTTTTCAATGGTTTTCAAGCCCAATTTCAAATCTTCTTGTGACTCTTCAGGAATTAGATAGCCCTCCTTCATTTTAATGCCATCTTCACGAAGTATGTCAGTCAAGGAGCCCACCAAAGTAGCAATAGGCGTGATGGAGTTCATGATTTCATGGCGCAATACTTTCGTAAGATTTTGCCAGGCATCTAATTCATTTTGCTGTAATTCGGTGTAAATGTTTTGGATCGATACAATTTTCCAATCCTTTTCCCCCATCCGGAGAAGGCTGCAATTAATGGATAATTTTATTTCACTGTTGACATCGATTAATTCATTTTTGCCGGGTTTTAATTCGATCAATCGTTGATGAATCTCCGGTCGAGATTTCTTGATGTCGTTTAAATGTTTGATTTGAGGGGTTAAAAGCAGTTTTTTGGTCATGGTATTGATAATACCGATCTCACCCTTGTTGTCAAATTGGATAATTCCCGTTTGGATATTCTGAAGGACTGCTGAAATGATTAAGAGGTTTTGTTCTTTTTCAGCACGTGTTTGCTTAAAAGCATCGGCCACTTCGTTAAAGGCCAAGTTAATTTCCTTATAGGATTTCCCCATTGAATTATCTGCTCCAAAACTAGAGGTAAAGTCTGAATAGCGGACAGATTCAAGGAATCGGACCAATTTGTAATTTGTCGCATTGAGAAAACGCAGCAAACCAAAGAATTGAATAACAAGCAATCCGAGTAAAATGGTTGGCGCCAAATAATTCTGGGATTCAAATAACAGATAAGCCATTAAGCCCATATTGAGAAAAATGAATATCAATCGGAGAATTATTCGAAGACTAAAATGCTTAAGTATCACTTTTTAAGATGTTTAGAGGAGTGCATCATAGGTCATATTTTTCTAGTCTTCTATAAAGAGAAGATCGGGTGAGTCCAAGTTCCTTTGCCGCCTCGGTGATATTTCCGAAATTCTTATCAAGCGCTTTTCTGATGAGTAGCTTTTCTACTTCTTCTATGTTTAAGTGATTCAAATCAAATTTTGAGTTTTTCTTATCTTCCTTATGGCTGGCATTAAAAAAGAAGTCCTCCGGTTGCAAGATGCTGCTGGCACTCATGATCACAGCGCGTTCTATACTGTGCTGCAGCTCTCGGATATTACCCGGCCAGTCATATTTCATTAATCGGCTCAGCGCTGCTTCGCTGGCTTTGTGTACTTCCTTATTGTATTTTTTGGCATAAGTTTTAATATAATGCTCTACCAATAATGGCAAATCTGCAATGCGATCTCTCAAAGCCGGCAACTGAATTTCTATCGTATTGATTCTGTACAACAGATCCTGTCGGAATTGGCCTGTTTGGATCATTTCTTGAATTGGCATATTAGTCGCACTGATTAATCGGATATCAATATCAATAGGATTATTGCTGCCCACACGCGTTACATTTCTATTTTGAAGAGCTGTTAGGAGTTTGGCTTGTTGAGGAGCACTAATATTTCCGATTTCATCTAAGAATAGTGTTCCGCCCTGCGCCATTTCGAATCTTCCCGGGCGGTCCTCTTTGGCATCCGTAAAAGCTCCTTTTTTATGACCAAATAATTCGCTTTCAAATAAGGATTCCGTTACGGCTCCTAAATCAACGGTAACAAATGCCTCTTCATCCCGATAGGAGTTTCTATGGATCGATCTGGCAATTAATTCTTTACCCGTTCCGTTTTCACCTGTTATTAGGATATTAGCATCCGTTCTAGCGACCCTTTTAATGGTATCAAAAACCTGTTGCATAGGCTCGCTATTACCGATTATATCTTTAAACTGCTTATCCAGATCAGCATAAAGCTGTTTGTGTTGAGATTTAAGGGAACTGTTTTCATTACTGACTTTCTTGAGCTTCATAGCCGAATGAAGTGTAGCCAATAGTTTGTCATTATCCCAGGGCTTCAATACAAAATCAGTAGCGCCTTGCTTAATGGCTTTCACGGCAGTATTTACATCACCATAAGCCGTTATCAAAACGACAATAGCACTAGGATCGATTTCCAGTATTTTATCCAGCCAAAAGTAACCTTCCTGGCCTGTGCTGACATCAATCGTGAAATTCATGTCGAGCAGTATAAGATCGTAATTGTCAGACTGAAGCAGATGAGGGATTTTTTCCGGATTGCACTCCGTATCCACTCTAGAGAAATGCCGCTTTAGGAAAATTTTTGCAGCATTTAAAAGGTCTTGATTATCGTCAATAATAAGTAGCTTACCCGCTTTTTGCTCATTCATTATGTAAAAGTATTATTCGGTTGCGATAATAAAGCCAAATAGTCAAAAGCTATACCGTTTTGATAAATATAATTAAAATATAGCTGATAAATGTTGAGAAAGTCTATTTAAGTCATAATGAGGCAATTTTACGGGAAGCTAACACATTCCTATATTTCACTACCGCGTCCGATATCGGACGTTTACGGTCAGTAGTGGACGGCTTCTTGTTTTGCGCAGACTTGTACAAAACTGCTGGTACGAGCTGTGAAGCTCGCACCAGCAGTGAGCTAGGCAGCTCGCAATAGCAGTGATGCAGAAAGGGCTAAAATCCTGACAGGAAGCTCCCATAGTCACTTAGGAAAGCAAAATAGTGGCTTAGGGAGGAGGTGAAACGGTCTAGGGAGGAGGTGAAATGGTTTAGGAAGGGGGTAAAGTCATCTAGGAGAGGGGTGAAATTACTTAGGAAAACCAAATAGTCACTTTGGAAGGGGTGAAATGGCTTAGGAAGGGTCAATAATCATTTAGGGAAGCTGCAAAGTCTCTCAGGAGAATATAAAAATCTACTCAATTACTAGGTAAGAGGAAAAACAAGAATTATTCAAGTAGCTTTATAGCTGGATCATTTGAAATCAGATTAAAGGAGTATTAAATCAAAATAATTCCTTTAATTGATGTAACTTATTGTCATTTAGTGCATCTTAATAGTATTCAATTTCTATTCCCACCAATAACTAAACTGAGATGATTACAAACCATAATGAGTTAAAAAATACAGCACGACTGGCAGGTATTTGGTATTTGCTAATGGCTATTTCTGGTATTTTCGGATTTCTTATTTTCCATTCAGAGGTCTATACCTCAGATCCACAGCAGACCTTAAAGAACCTGACCGAAAGTGAATCAACAGCCAGGATTCGCTTATTGCTAGAATTTGCTATCATAATTTCTCAAGCACTTACTGCAATATGGTTTTATAAACTTTTTAGAAAAATTAATCAAACCGCTGCTTTAGCTACTATGGTTTGGGGTACCGTAAATTCAATGGTGATTATGTTAAGTGCAATTGCAATGGCGGTCGCTATGTCAGTAGCGGCTTCTGAACTCATAGTGGAAGATAAAATTTTATTGGTAGATTTATTAACAAAAATGAGTGCTAAGTCGTGGAGTATTGGTTCACTGTTTTTTGGGCTATGGCTGATCCCTTTGGGATTCATTATTACTAGCTCAAAAGGAATGCCTCTATGGTTAGGCAGAGTTTTAATACTCGGAGGAATCGGCTATTTGCTTAATGCCTTCTTTAGATATGGTGGTGTATCCGCTTCATGGGTAGAGTACCTCACTATTCCTGCTTCCGTAGCTGAATTCTGGATGATTGGATATCTATTGATTTTCGGCATTCGGCCAGAATCTGATTCTGCCACTGCGGAATAGGTTTATAGGGAAGTGTGGGAAAGACTAAAATCAGGATAGTCATTTTATTAAATTACACCGCAATCAGAACTTGATGAATATTTTAGAAAAGTAGTAAATTGATAATCAGTTTTCCATATTAATGCTAGACAAGGACTAACACCCCCACTTCCGAGGCACTCGGAAAAGCGGGAGGGAGGAAAGTTTAGCGGGCCAGCGTTGGCATTGCGCGAGGAAGCTTTAAACTTTCTTGATTTTTTCTATCTTTTTTATCAAGAAAAAAGATTAAAGAAGAAACTGGAAAATTCAGAAAAATAGTAATAAAAATTCAAAAAGGCTCCAACAACACCCAAAAAACCCTCAAAACCACTCAGGAAACCCCAATAGTCACTCAGGGAGAATCTGAATTTCAAAAAGAATTATAAAATCAGCCGCGGCCTCTTTTGTCACAAGAATGCCAAATCCTAACCACCTTCCCTTTCGTTCCCGCCATGCTCTGCATGGTGGCAGCATAAGCTAGAATTTTTTTATAGTTTTATTTTCTATGAGTAGAAATTATAAATTCCACAATCCAATAGGCTGGTATTTTGTAAGCTTTGCAACTGTGTTCTGGTTAAGAGTATTTACAAGGAGGTTATATAAAGACTGTATAGTCAAGCATTTAAAGTTTTGTATTGAGGAAAAAGGGATGGTTTTAGGTGCTTGGATAATCATGAGTAATCATGTTCATCTCATATTTCGGGCAAAAGAAAAGAATCCACAAAGATTGCTTCAAAGTTTTAAAAGTTCCACAGCTAAGGAATTGATTGAGTTAATTAAAACCAATCCACAAGAGAGTAAGCGAGAAAGATATCTTTGGTTTATGCAGTTGGCTGCAAAAAGAAATAAAACGACCAAAAATGATATTCAGTTTTGGCAGCAACATAACCAGCCAATAGAATTATGGAGAAATGATGCTATTCAAAGGAATTTAGATTACATACATCATAATCCAGTAGTCAGTGGTGAGGTTGCAGAACCACATCATTATCTTTATTCTTCTGCAAATAATTATGCTGGTGGAAAGGGCATGTTAGATGTTCATTTGATGTTGTAGGTAGGCAATCAGGACCACCATGCAGAGCATGGCGGGAACACGGTCTGTAAATTTCACAATCCTGCAGATTGGTATTTTGTAAGTGTACCTTCAGTTTTCGAAATGAATTGTTAGAGGTGCATCTGATCACTAATAAGACTACAAGGCACAGCATGACTGGAAAATCGAAACAATTCAATATTAATTTGTATCTTAATCAATCAGGAAATGAAAAGATTATGATTGTTCAAGGATCACAACTACCTCAATTTAGTGAATTGACCGAGGCTTTAAAGACTCAATTTTCAGGCTACTCAGTTTATACTTTAGGGTCTAAATCACAAAAAAGTATAATCGTTCAAAAGTCTTCTTTAATCGGTGCTCAAATAACCGTTCGAGATCAGGGAATCAATGTGGATGCATGTTGCCCTAACTTATTTGTATCGGCAATAATAGGCTTTATAAGTGCTATTTTTACTCCTTATCCTAAGTTTGAAATGAAAATCGCTAATTTTTTGAAAGCGAGATATAGCTGAACGCTTGCTTTGCATTGAGTTAGCATAAACGCATACATTACTTTAACAGAACAGTTATTTTCAAATTGGGCTCCCTATTTTTTCTCCCATTTTCACGTAGGTTTCTAACTTATTTTTAGTGTTCTCAATTAAATCCTTGTCCAATTCAAATGACTTAGAATTGAATAACAAAACAACAGTGGAACCTCCAAAGGCAAAGTAGCCCATTTCTTCTCCTTTTTTGACCGATGTATCAGCTTCAAATGTTGAATTCAAACTACCGACCATAGTTGCTCCAACTGGAATGATCAAAATTTCGCCTCGGTCCGTTGTTTTTAATTTGCAGATCTCTTTTTTATTTTCATTAAAAACTTCTGTGAATTTTTCTTTTACGCTAATAGGCGATACCGAATAATAAACGCCCTTTATTTCTTCAGCTTGTGTTGGAACTCCATCATATGGGAAATGATAGCGATGGTAGTCGTTGGGAGCTAGCCTCAAGATGACCATTGATGAATTCGCGTGTTCTTCAGCTAAGGTGTCATTTCGTAAAAATTCTTTTAAAGTGAATTTTTTGCCCTTCACGAAAAAAGTGGATAGTTCAGAAATATTTTCAAATGCTAAAAGTCTACCATCTCCTGGCGAGACCAATCCTTCTTCTATCGGTCTAGCTCCTGGCTTTAACTTTCTGTAAAAGAAATCATTGAATGTTTCAAATTCGCCCATTTGTTTCTGTGCCTCTGACATATCGATCTTCAAAGACTTCACAAAGGGTTCAATTCTTTTTTTAGAACTGGGGTTGTCCATTCTTTTCCCGTACAATTCTGAAATAAATTTTTGCTTGGCTATCGGCAAAAATAATTTTTCTCCAATGAGATTATGATATAGGAAGTTCAATAATTTTTCTCCTGGAGGTCTTTCTATTTCTATACTGTTATCAGACCTATTGATGAATTTTATGTCCATTGAATCAAATTATGCTATTCGGATGTAATTTTTTTAGCTTGCGTAAAACAGGCTGATATCGTTATCAAAGTTAATAGTATGCGCTATGTATTTCTAGTAATCTAAAGGATTATTTATCGTTTTAAAAATAATGGTAGCCACAAGAGTGCGTATTTCCCTTCTATAATGTCCTTAAAGTGACCCCTTTCCGGCATGATCCGCGTGAGGCTTAGTTATTTTGCTCTCAATCTAATGATTTCAGTCTTGAATATTATCTAAGGTATTTCCGCAAAACCACCACGTCCGATTTCGGACGTTCGCGTGCTATTATGAACGCAGGTATATCCTGATTTTTGCCTTTAAATGCTATTCAAGCTACTTTTATGATACTTGGCACAGAGTTGGTAAATGTGAGTTTGCATTATTACAAAAATTAGATGGATAAGAAAATTGTACGAAAAAAGTGGACGACAAAAAGGTTACTAATGATTGGGGGAGGAGTGCTCGTGTTGAGCCTCATTGTGTACCAATTGCTTTTTGCTGATAACCGCTCCACGCTTAATGTAGATAAAGATAGACTGAGCATTGCCACTGTGCAAATGGGTGAGTTCAAGGATTTCATTCCGGTTACCGGTAATATTGAGCCGGGCCAAACTTTTTATCTCGATGCCATAGAAGGAGGGATTATTGCGGAAATTACTCGCGAGTCAGGAGCAGAAGTGGAAAAGGGCGATACCATTTTGACCTTAACCAATTCTAATCTTCAGTTGGAAGTCATGCAGCGTGAAACCCAGCTCTATGAGCAAATCAATAATTTAAGACAAACCCGCTTGCTATTAGATCAAAACGATTTAAGCCAACAAGCGCAATTAGCGGAAATCGATTATCAATTGAAGTTACTAAAGCCGCAGTATTCCAGATTTAATACCCTTTATGAAAGTAAGTTGATCTCGGAAAGGGAGTTTGAGCAGGTAAAGGAAGAATACGAATACAATCGAAGAAGAAGAGAATTAACTTATAAAAGCTATAAGAATGATTCCATAGCCAGAGTGTATCAATTACGCCAATTGGCTAATTCAGAATCAAGAATGCAACGCAGCCTAGATGCGGTTGGGAATATCCTTAATAATTTAACCCTCAAAGCCACCAGAAACGGTCAGCTCTCCACTCCGCAATTGGAAGTAGGACAGTCAGTAGTTTCAGGTCAGCGACTCGGCCAAATTGATGTGATGAATAATTATAAGGTACGAGTAGGCATAGACGAATTGTATTTACCTAGAGTAGATGTCGGACAGAAAGGAAGTTTTACTTTTTCAGGGGCTGAGTATCAACTTATTATTGATAAAATTTATCCTACCATTAGCAATGGAAGATTTGAAGTGGATATGGTTTTCGAAGGGGAGCATCCTTCTGGAATCAAGAGAGGGCAGACTATCAGAATTAAGTTGGAATTAGGCGCTACAGAGGAGACCTTGCTCCTTCCGGTAGGCGGCTTTTACAAAGATACAGGCGGTAATTGGGCTTATGTGATTAGTGAGGGAGATGCTTCTGTCGCTTATAAGAAACCAATTAGATTGGGCCGCAAAAATACGGATTACTATGAAGTGATGGAAGGCCTGGAGGCAGGAGATCGAGTGATTGTGTCGGGATATGATAATTATGGGGATAATGAGAAGCTGAGCTTGGAGTAGGATGATGGATGAAATAGCCCCTAGACCCTAAAGGGGGGACTGGTGGCTGCGAATGGAAAAGGAAGTTGGGTGATACCACATAGGTCAGTACCGAAGGTCGGACCGGATTTGGCTAGAAGATGGAAGTTGGAAGCACGAAGTTAGAAGCAGGATGATGGATGAGGGATGTGTTTTTCGCTTTAGCGAAAAAAATCTTTTGTTTTCCCTGCCTGCCGGCAGGCAGGTTTTGATTCTTTTCCCGATAAATGCGGGACAAGTCGTGGTTAAAAAGTAATGTTTGTGAATATGCACAGTCGTAGGAAACTTCTACCACAAAAGAGACAAGAGAACACAAAAGAAAATAACCAAAGGTTATTTTTTGGGCATGAAGTATAGGTATAGATGGAAGTGGGATGATGGGAGAAATGGGAAATGTAATTAGGAAATAGATTATATAAATAAATTAGAAACAACAGACATGCGAACTTGTGAACAGGCCAACTTGCCAACCTGCTAACTTGAAAACATGTCAACTTGATAACTTGTAAACTTGAAAGAATATGGATCATGTAATTAAAACGGTAGAGCTGAAAAAATTATACACCACAGAAGAAGTGGAAACTACGGCTTTGGATGGGATTAATATTGAAATTAAAAAAGGGGAATTTGTAGCCATTATGGGTCCTTCAGGATGCGGGAAGTCTACCTTGCTTAATATTTTAGGGCTACTGGATAATCCAAGCGAAGGAGCTTATCACTTTGTAGATCACGAAGTTTCTAAGTATTCAGAAAGACAAAGAGCGCAGTTGAGAAAGGGATCTATAGGATTCGTATTTCAGAGCTTCAATCTGATTGATGAGTTGACTGTTTTTGAGAATGTGGAACTGCCATTGTTGTACATGAAAGTTCCTGCTTCTGAGCGAAAAACCAAAGTCGAAGAGGTGCTGACCCGCATGAACATCATGCACAGAAGAAATCATTTCCCACAGCAACTTTCTGGAGGTCAGCAGCAAAGAGTGGCCATTTGCAGAGCCATAGTAGCCAAGCCCGATGTGATCTTGGCCGATGAGCCAACCGGTAATTTGGATTCAGCCAATGGTGAAGAAGTAATGAAGCTATTGGAGCAACTGAATAATGAAGGAACCACTATTGTGATGGTAACGCACTCACCTCATGATTCAAACTATGCCCACAGAGTGATCAATTTATTTGATGGCAAAGTGGTCACAGAGAATATCCGAGAGCAATTCCATGTATAAGAGAATTTGCATTATTAGCCTTTAAAATACAAAGCCATGTTGAAAAACTACTTTTTAGTCGCCTTCAGAAATATTTTGAGAAACAAAACGATCTCATTCATTAATATTTTTGGTCTTGCTGTGAGTATGACGGTCTGCCTACTCCTTATTATAATTGTAGGAGATCAATATACTTACGATAATTTTCATGCCGATGAAGACCGAATCTACAGAGTAGTTACTGATCGTATTCAATTGAAGGAATACGAATGGGAAACAGCCACTACTGCCTATCCTTTAGCGGAAATGCTAAAAGAGCAAGCAGGAGTAGAGCAAATGGCGCTATTAAAAAAGAATTTCGAGGGCACAGCTACTTGGAGCCAGGCGGAAATTCCCTTTGAAGGTCTATTTGCAAATAATAATTTTCTGCAAATGTTCAATTTTCCCTTGGCTAAAGGCAACGCAGAAGAAGCACTCACTTTACCCAATAGCATTGTCCTAACCGATAAATTGGCGAAAAAGCTCTTTGCTGATGCAGATCCAATAGGGGAAAGCATTCAGATGGAAGGAGTTGGTGATTTTATCGTAACTGGAGTACTGGAGGAGTTCCCCGGAAAGTCTCATTTTAATTTCGAAGCTTTAGCATCTACTCAAATTTTACCAAGCTTGGAGAAGGACAGCCTCTTATTGGCTCCTCTAACCAGCTGGACGAATATTTACGACAACTATATTTACATTAAAACCTCTGAAGACTTTGATGAAGATGGTCTAAACGAATTCTTTCTAAGCGCTGCTCAATCCAATTATGAAAAAGAGGGAGAATTTGAGTATTTCTTCAAACTGCAGAGTCTGGACGATATCACAATGGGCCCCTTAAAAAGTAATACAATGGGAGTGAGCTTACCTTCTTTTATCATCTACATATTACTAGGATTAGCCATTATTGTGTTGATGTCCGCTTGTTTTAATTATGCTAATCTGACCACAGCCAGAGCGATGAATCGTGCAAAAGAGATTGGTGTCAGAAAAGTTATTGGCGCGGAGAAGAAACATATTATTTTCCAATTTATGGTGGAGGCTTTGCTAATCGCACTCATCGCTTTTGGTTTTGCTGTATTGATGGTCGAATACCTTCATCCTGCCCTAAATAATATGTTTGTGAGTCTGGGAGCACCCATTAGATTTGATAAAGTCAATTATCTCTACTTATGGTATGTAGGCTTTGCCGCCTTCACGGGATTGATTGCCGGAATCGTACCCGCTATTTTCTTTTCCACTACCAATGCATTGGTGGCACTGAAAAAATCTATTAATCTTGAGAATTTAGGAAAGAGAATTGGAATTGCCCGATTCAGCATTAAAAAGTTGCTGGTAGTGACTCAATTTGCTTTTACCATCTTTTTTGTGGTGACGATAATTACCATTTACCAGCAGTTTAATATGGTTTTAACAACTGATCATGGCTTTAAAACTGAGAATATACTCAATGTGAAATTGGATGGGATGGACTATGAAAAGATCAAAAATGAGTTTAGGTCAATTCCGTCTGTTCAAGCGATTTCAGCCACCACCCATTTACCCGCTCTGGGAAGAAATAATGGTGGCGAAGTACAAATTCCTGAAACAGAAGATAGCTTTTTCATAAGTTATTTTGGTGTAGGAGATAATTATTTGAATTCTCTGGATCTAGAGCTTTTGGCGGGCAGAGACTTTCCGGAAAACATGCCTAAGAAAGAACGATTTACCATCATCAATGAATCTGCAGTAGAAAGATTGGGATATGCTAACCTTGATGAAGCCTTGGGACAGCTAATTCAAATAGATGAAACAGAATTAGAAGTGATTGGAGTTTTAAAGGACTTCCATTATGAAAGGATGGATGAACAAATAGGCCCGATGTGCTTGCGATATCTACCCTCATCTGTCAATAGTATGATTGTGACTATTTTAGACCAAAATGAACAGCAAACACTGGCTCAATTGGAAGCGGGATGGAAAAAGCATACGAACAGACCTTTCAATTACACCTATTTCGAGGATGACATGAGTTTGAGCTATGGTCATTATACCGCCATCTTAGCGATTTTAGGATATGTCACCCTCATTGTGGTCTCACTAGCTTGCTTGGGCTTATTAGGGATGGTAATCTTCCATATTCAGAATAAAACCAAAGAAATAGGCATCAGAAAAACTTTAGGAGCTGCAGCTTTTGATATCACCAAAACCGTGACCAGGAGCTTTTTAGTACTGATCGGGATCTCTTACCTGATAGCCGGACCGCTCGCCTACTTCGTCAATAATATGTGGTTGCAAAATAATGCGTACCGAGTAGATTTTGGATTTGCAACGCTGGCATTAGGATTTGTATTGGTACTTGTGATTGTGGCCTTAACAATTGGAAGTCAGGTGTATAAGGCCTTAAGAATTAATCCTGTAGAGTCACTGAGAAGTGAATAACTGAAATTTACGACCCATCTAAAATTGTGAAAACATGTTCAAAAACTATCTAAAAATTGCCTGGAGGAACCTTATCAAGAATAAGCTCTATTCCATTATCAATATTACGGGGTTATCAGTAGGTGTAGCCTGTAGCATGCTGATTTTCTTGTATGTTTCAAATGAACTCTCATACGATGAATTTCATGAAAATCGCATTTTTAGGGCGACTAGAGACTTAAAGATTGGGGACAATGAAGCCAGTTTTCCCTTTACACCGGCTCCTTTAGCTTCCCTGTTAAATACTGAAATACCTGAGGTGAATCAAGCAGTAAGAATCAGAACGGTAGGGTCCTATCTGGTCAAACGTGCTGATTCGGACGAGTCCTTCAAAGAAGAAGGACTGATGTTCGTTGATTCGGGATTTTTCAAGGTGTTTAGCTTTCCACTTTTAGAAGGAAAACCAGAAAGCCAGTTTAGCGGTCCAAATACTATAGCGATAAGTAAGCGGATGGCAAATAAGTACTTCCCTAATCAAAGCGCCATAAATAAATCTTTGATTTTAGATGGAGAAGAAACGTACATGATTACAGGGGTTTTTAAGGATTTTCCGTCAAATTCCCATTTTCAAGCAGATTTTTTGATGTCAATGGCTAACCTAAGCCGAGCCCAAAATACCTCCTTTACCAGTAATAATTTTTACACCTATTTTACAGTCGGTCCTGATGTCGATCCTAAGGTGTTGCGGTCCAAAATTAATAAGGCAGTAAATGTGTATTTAGAACCGGAAATCATGAGGTTTATGGGGAAAAGCTTACAGGAGCTTGAGGCCCTTGGAAATTATTATGTAGTTGAAGTTACAGCACTCAAAGACGTCTATTTGAATTCCGATTTTACAATAGATATCGGGTTGATGGGGAATAAGGACTACATTTATCTTTTTGGAGCTATTGCCATTTTCATCATCATTTTGGCCTGTATTAATTTTATGAACTTATCTACTGCTCGTTCATCCAATCGTTCCAAGGAAATAGGGGTACGGAAGGCTTTAGGCTCTAGAAAATTAAATTTGATTAGACAGTTTCTAGTGGAGTCTACCATGGTGAGTTTTATATCCTTCTTAATGGGGATATTGTTAGTGATCTTGGTTTTGCCAGTTTTCAATAACATTACTGGTAAGAGTTTAGTAATGCCTGATGTCAATTTGCTATTTATTGGGGGCTTGTTTGTGCTGGCCTTGTTTGTTGGGCTCTTAGCTGGGCTTTACCCAGCATTTTATTTGAGTTCTTTTAAACCAGTAGAAACGTTAAAAGGAAAGGTGTCATTAGGTTCTGGTAATGCTTTTATTAGAAGCGGCTTAGTAGTGTTTCAGTTTTTTATAAGTATTCTGTTGATCATTGGAACCATCGCGATTTATCAACAAATCAACTTTATTCAAAATAAGGAATTAGGCTTTAAAAAGGAGCGAGTTTTACTTGTCAATGATGCTTATATGCTTGATGAGCAGCGGCAATCCTTTAAAAAGGAAGTACAGAAACTTCCTAATGTTGAGGATGCTTCTTACAGTGGATTTTTACCTGTGAGTGGCTACAATCGAAGTGATAATACCTTTTGGCGTGAAGGAGAACAGCCAACTGAAGATAACCTGGTCAGTACACAAATCTGGTCCGTTGATCATCAGTATTTGCAGACGTATCAAATGGAAATTATACATGGTCGGAACTTTAGTGCAGAGCTATCAACTGACTCATCTGGAGTAATTATTAATGAAGCAGCTTTTAGAGCTTTTGGCTTTACGGATAGGAACGCAGATAATTATATTCAGACTAACTCCTTTGACCAGGAAACCGGCCAGTTTTCAACTGAAAATTTCGATAAATATAAGGTTTTAGGAGTAGTAAAGGACTTCCATTACGAGTCACTAAAAAATGATATAGGACCATTAGCGTTTATGCTAAGCGATAACAGCAGTATTCTGGCAGTACGATTAGATACGGATGATCTTCAATCCTCAATAAAAGGAATTGAAGCACTGTGGAATCAGTTTGGCTCCAACCTGCCCTTTAATTATGATTTCCTAGATGCGGAGTTTAATGATATGTACAATTCTGAAATCCGTTTAAGTAAGATTTTCACTGTTTTTGCTGGGCTGGCCATTTTCATTGGCTGCTTGGGACTATTTGCTTTAGCTTCCTTTATGGCAGAGCAGCGCACCAAAGAAATTGGAATCAGAAAAGTACTGGGGGCAAGCATTAATGGAATTGTATTTATGCTTTCTAAGCAATTTTCAAAACTGGTAGTGATCGCTTTCCTTATTGCTGTGCCATTGGCATGGTGGGGCATTTCAAGCTGGCTGGAAAGTTATACCTACAGAATCTCAATTGGATGGGAATTGTTTGCGCTATCCGGAATAGCGGCTTTTGTTATTGCCTGGATCACGGTTGCTTATCATTCCATTAAAGTGGCATTGAGTAATCCTGCTAAGGTGTTGAAAAGTGAGTAGAAAATAGTATGTGTCTCCAAAAAATGATCTTATGTTGAAAAATCATTTAAAAATAGCATTCAGAAATATTAGAAAGTTTGGACTTAGGTCATTCATTCACGTCATTGGACTTTCCATTGGGATAGCAGCTTGCTTTGTTGTATATAACTTGGTGAGCTATGAATACAGCTTCGATACTCATCAGAAAGACCGCGATCGAATTTATAGAATCACCTCTGTAACGGGTAATGGAGAGGAGGAGTGGCCTAATCCGGGAACTCCAATTCCGCTAGTAGAAGCTGTTCGAAATGAAATGTCTGCAGCTGAAGAAGTAGTTCCTATTTTTAGTGCTTACAGATTTTTGGTGGAGTCAGCGGATGAAACTGAAAACTTTGGAATCAGTACGAAGGTGGTTTTTGCTGATGAAAAATACTTTTCGCTTTTCGAATATGATTGGTTAGCAGGTTCTCCTTCTAGTGCTTTAGATCAACCTAATGCGGTTGTCCTAACAAATTCAGTTGCTAAAAAATATTTTGGTGAGCAGCCTATAGATGAGATTTTGGGTAAGGAGTTAGTCTATTCCGATACCTTACGAGTAATGGTGAGTGGAATAGTGGAGGACGTAAAGCATAAAACGGATTTGATTTTTACGGATTTCATATCCTATGAGATACTATTGAGCAATAAAGAAATTAGGGCAAAGAGGAATGTAGATGATTGGGGTTCCGTAAGTTCAAATGCTCAGCTTTTTGTCAAGCTTGCGGCAAATCAGAGGGAGAAAGCAGAGGATGAGCTGCTTGCGATTAAAGAAAAATACGTAGAGGCTGATGGGAACTGGACTACTAATTTTGAATTTGAGTCATTTGAGGATTTACATTTTTCGGATACATTCAGTGGGAATTCAGCTGATAGAAGCACTTTGAATGGCTTGATTATTATTGGTTTCTTTATTCTATTTATTGCCTGTATCAATTTTATAAACCTGGAAACTGCTCAGGCTAAATTGAGATCGAAAGAAGTTGGAGTTAGAAAAACATTGGGTAGCTCTAGAAAACAGTTGATTAGTCAATTTTTGGTAGAAACCTATGTTATTATTCTGTTAGCAGTTATTGGCGCTGCATTACTAAGTCAGTTGGCCACATCGTACTTTCAAGAGGTTCTTCCTGCAGATTTTAAATTCGATTATTGGAATATCAACAATGCCCTATTTTTGATCGTACTTTCTATCGTGGTGTTGCTCTTGTCTGGTTTTTATCCCTCCATGATTCTTTCTGGCTATAGCCCAATAAAAGCAATAAAGGAAAAAGGAATAGGGCAGAGGAAGTCTAATTTTCAATACTTCTTGAGGAAAAATCTGATTGTTTTCCAGTTTGGATCTTCCATTGCTTTTATCATCGTAGTATTAGCTATCAATTCTCAGATTGATTTTCTTTTGAACAAGAGTATTGGCTTCAATAAAGAAGCGGTCTTGCATATTTCTACACCCTTCCAGGGAACCCTAGACAAAACCAAATTACTTAAAAACGAATTGGAAGCAATTGCTGGAGTGGAAAAAGTCAGCTTAAGCAGCGATATGATGATTTCTGGATCATTGTGGACTAGCACGGTCGAACATGATTTAAATGGTGCTCCTGAAGAAGTAAGCATGCAATTTAAAACTGCTGATACCAGTTATCTGCCCTTGTATGAAGTTCCGATTTTAGCAGGAAGAAATTATACATTAGATCAATCTGAAATTGTCATTAACGAGGCTGCCCTTGATAAGCTAGGTATAGAAAATGCTAGTGAGGCATTGGGTAAGCAGTTAGACTATGACAGTACATTTCTTTCTGTTGTAGGAGTAATTCCGAATATACACACTCAGTCGCTTCATCAAGCCATCAGACCTATGATAATGGGCTATGATGATAGAAATTTATTTACAGTAAATGCCAAGTTAGCTCCAAAAGTAAATCTAAAAGCTAATGTAGATGCTATGCAGGATGCTTATGACAAAATCTATCCAAATGAAACTAGAGAGTTTCAATTTTTGGATGAGACGGTCGAGAATTTTTACCTAAGTGAAGTCCGATTGAGAAAGGTGCTGCTTTTTTCAACAGTGATCGCCATTTTGATCAGTTGCCTCGGCTTATTTGGTTTGGCTTCTTTTACGATTGCACAGCGAACCAAAGAAATTAGCATTCGAAAAGTTATGGGTGCTTCACTGTCCAATATCCTTGTTTTAATTTCAAAGGAGTATGTGGTCCTTATCGGCTTGGCATTTCTTTTGGCTGTTTATCCGGCTTGGTATTTTATCAGCAACTGGTTAAATGATTTCCAATTTAAAATTGAAATGCCTATCTGGATTTACTTGATATCGGGTGTAATCGCTTTGCTTTTAAGCATCAGTATTGTTGCCCTACATACATGGAAAGCCGCCAACAGAAACCCCGCTAAAGTTTTAAAGGATGAGTAGAGCTAATTTTCAAGCTATTGAAGAGTATTGCTTTACAAAAAGTGAACCTTTGAAAGTTCCTTTATTTGTCGGTATTGGAGAAGATGAAAATGTTACTCTTGAGCAGGCCAAATCGAGTGGGAAAGAATCGATTTTCAATTTAGAAGTAAAAATATTTCCTGGGAATTATTTTTTTATCTTCGATAATAAGAAACTAGTTGCCAATTTTTTGACAAAAAATATAAATCACTATCAACGATTTACATGTGTTTAATAGAATACGAGCTTTCAATCAACACTAGAAAAAATGAAATTACACAATCTGAAGTTTTTAATAAGACGACTACAAAATGATAAGTTTGTAAACATACTAAACTTGTTCGGACTGTCGATAGGGATTGGTGCTTCCATCCTGATTTTACTTTTTATTCAATCTGAGCTAAGCTATGATAGATTCCATAACAATGCAGAAAACATATATAGAATAGAAAAAGATGTTTTGGCAGAAACGGGTGAAAGTCAGTATTGGGTAACTACCACAATAAATTTATTTCCATACTTGATTGGAAATATTCCGCGGTTGAAAACGGGAACTCGAGTACTTCAAAGTCCCACTGAACAAACTATAAGATTTGGAAACAAGAGTTTTAGAGAAGAAGAGATTGCTATAGTGGATAAGACTTTTTTTGATGTTTTTTCATATAAAGCGGTTTCTGGAGATTTAAATCAGGCATTAATTGCACCAAATACAGTTGTAATTACAGAAAATATAGCGAAGAAAGTTTTTGGAGATGAAGATCCTATTGGTCAGGTAATGTATTGCGGAAGATATGGAGAAAATAAAGTAACAGCTGTCATTAAAGAGATGCCAGAAAATTCACACTTTCATTTTGATATTCTTATATCTATGGAAACGATGATAGCCACGGAAGGTGATAGATTTCTAAACTGGAGTAGAAATAGTGTTTATACGTATGTACTAGCTCAAGGCAATATTAACGCAGATGATATTGCCACTGCAATACAAACTTCTATGAAACCATTATTAGATGCTCAAACTAATAATGATTCCAAGATTTCGTATCAAGCTAATCTGGTTACAGATATTCATTTATACTCTCAATCAATACGTGAATTAGAGGTCAATGGAGATATAGTATATATTTATATGTTGGTTCCTTTACTGTTTTTTATAATTTTAATTGCTGCTTCAAATTATGCTAATTTAGTAATAGCTCATTCAACAAAACGACATAAGGAGATATCTCTTAAAAAGATATATGGAGCAGAAAAAGGAGATATATATGGCCAGTTAGTTGGAGAAGCTACATTGATAAGTTCTATTGCACTAATTATCGGTGTTTTTCTGGTGCAATTAGTGTTACCTAAATTCAATGCTACAATAGGTAAATCTCTGGAGTTTATGGATATTTTTAATAATCAATATCTAGTAACTGGTGTGATTCTACTGCCACTAATTATAGGTTGTATTGCCGGAGTCTATCCAGCAAAGGTGTTGTCTAATTTAAGTCCGATAGTAGGCATAAGGTCGTCTCTTACAAATACAGGAAGTTCAATTCCCAGAGTGAGAAGGCTATTGGTTTTATTTCAATTTTGTATATCCAGTTTTTTAATAATAGGATCTTATATCATTATGCAGCAGTTGAATTATGTTAATAGCAAGGATCTAGGATTGGATAAAGAAAATGTACTAATCCTTCCCATAACTCAGTTAGAAGAATCAAATGCTAAAAATAATTTAAAGATTTTATCGAGTAAACTACCAGCTGTAGTGAATGTTAGCGGTGCAACTGAAGTACCGGGAGGAGAGTTCATGATCAACGGAATATCGAGACAAGGAGAAAATGATGAAATGATTCGAGAGGGGGTGAGAATTGTGTGGGTCGATTATAATTTCATCAATACTCTCGGGTTAGAAATCATTCTAGGCAGAGACTTTAGTAAAGAGTTTTCCACTGATTCCACAGAGGCATTTATAGTAAATCAGGAATTAGCTGACAAATTTGGTTGGGAAAATCCGATAGGTAAGAGAATCGAATATCCTCGTATGAAAAAGTCAGGATTTGTAATCGGGGTAGTGAAGAATTTTCATTATGGTTCTTTGAAGAATAAGATAGAACCCGTGTGTTTAACAATTACTAATTACGAAAGATTTCTGTCTATCAAAGTAAAAAGTGATAATATGAGCCAAACACTTAGTGACTTAGAGAATATCTGGGAAAGAGTTGTCGGTAATAAAGAACCTTTTTCATTTTTCTTTCTTGATGATGCCTACAATAAGTTATATAAAACGGAGATAAAGCTCGGGTTTTTAATAAATATACTGACCCTTGTAGCAATAATACTAGCCAGTATTGGCTTATTTGGTTTGTCCATGTTCCTAGCAGAAAATATAAAAAATGAAGTTTCCATTAGAAAGGTATTAGGAGCTGGAACAACTGACATTGTTCGTGTTTTTATGAATAAATTTGTAAGACCAGTACTATTAGGGTATGTAATTTCCATCCCCTTTGCTTATATTGTATTTAGTAGATGGTTGCAAAGCTTTTCATATCAATTTAACATGGGAATATTTACCTTTATTGTTGCCGGCTTATTTTCCATTACAATCGCTGCATTTGTTGTAATTGGTCACTCAATTAAGGTTTCAACAGTAAATCCACTTAATAATATTAAGAATTAAATACTTTTTAATATGATAGTGGCATTAATCCATTCTATGCGAGTGTGTCCGGAAATTGTTTGAGAATACATTAAAATTGAATAGGATGACAGTATATATTTATACGATAATAAAGGTGATGTACTTTTAGATGCTTGCAGTGCTAAAGCAGGTGCTTCAAATATTGGTCAATGTATTTTCGAAATCGGCGATTTACTGAGTATACAATCAAAAAAGATTTCTTTGTACCCATCTCATTTTTTCAGTTTCGACACTGTAGAATATTACCTGAAAAATTTAGTTTCTTTTGCTCCAAATGGATTTGAAAGTACTTGGATTACTATTTCGGGTATAGATGCTAATGGAGCGCAGATAAAAGGAAATTGGCATCAGGAAAATATTAGGGGCTGGGGGATTTCAGATTGTAAAGCTTTTATCGGCCGATTTTACTAAAATAGTAGTGATCGCTATTGTGATTGCTTTACCTATCAGCTATTGGGCAGCGCAAAGCTGGTTGCAAGGCTTTGCTTATAGTATTGAACCTGAGTGGTATTATTTTAAAAGTGTAGAATGCCCGAAATCGGGCGTTACCATTGCAAATTTGAACATTCATTATCCCAAAGTCTTCATTTTCAACTCTTATGGGTACTTTTTATACTATGGCACCTTAATTGGAAAAACAATTAAGGAAATTTTTTAATAAAAACACTGACAATGTTCAAACATAACCTATTGATCATCTATCGCAACTTCAAGCGATTCAAAAGTACTTTTTTCATTAATCTTTTAGGACTCTCCACAGGTATGGCTTGTGCCCTTCTCATTTATTTATGGGTGAATGATGAACTCTCGATGGATAAATTTCATGAGAAGGATGACCAGCTTTATCAGGTATATATGCACCATGAAGAAAATGGAGAAATTCGTTCTGCTCCCAATGTACCGGCACTACTTGCAGATGCTTTGGAGGAGGAAATACCTGAGGTTCTCACAGCGGTGGAAGATACTGACACAGATGAATTTGGTGAAGGTTTTTCATTATCAGTAGGGGAAGACAAAATGAAGGCAAGAGGGAAATTCTCTGGAGATGAATATTTTCAACTTTTCTCATTTCCATTTTTAAGAGGAAATCCTGAGACGGCTTTATCAGACAAGAGCGGCATTGTGTTGACCGAATCCTTAGCGAAAAGGCTATTCGGCACCACTGATGTGATGGGCGAAAGCCTGGAGTGGCAGATTTTGAAATTTAAGGGTCAAGTCAAAGTTTCAGGAGTAATTCAAGACTTTCCGAAGAGTAGTACAGAATCTTTCGAATTTGTGCTCCCTTTCTCGGTTTTTATTGATGATTTGATGGGCCCAGAACGAAATCATTGGGGTAATTATATTGCGCTGACGCATGTGCAATTGGTAGAAGGGACAGATGTGGCAGCGGTTAACAATAAAGTAAGTTCTATAATTAAAGAAAAAGTACCCAATACAAATGTAGAGCCCTTTTTTAAGCAATATTCAAGCAGGTATTTGCATGGAAATTTTGAGAATGGGCAGGAAGTAGGAGGTAGGATAACCTACGTGAGAATGTTCGCTATCATTGCCATATTTGTATTGGCTATTGCTTGTATCAATTTTATGAATTTAAGTACAGCTAGAGCCTCCAGGCGACTGAAAGAAATAGGAGTGAAGAAAACCATGGGAGCCAGTAGAAGGCACTTGGTTTTTCAGCATCTTGGAGAATCAGTCAGCATGACCGTCATTTCATTAGGTGTGGCCTATTTGCTGGTATTTCTATTACTACCACAATTTAACGCAATCACCGGAAAGCAACTAAGTCTGGAGCTGAGTAGCAATTTACTGTTAGCTACGATACTCATCACGCTCTTTACTGGTTTGGTGGCGGGCAGCTATCCTGCTCTATACCTTTCTGGTTTTAAGCCTGTAAGCATTTTGAAAGGCAAATTGACCACATCTACTGGCGAATTATGGACGAGAAAGGGATTAGTAGTTTTTCAGTTTGTGATTTCCATCATTCTCTTGGTGTCAGTTTGGGTTGTATACAAGCAAATTGAATATGTACAGGATAAAAATCTTGGCTATGATCGCCATCATGTGATAAAATTTCCAATTGAAGGAGCAGTAGCTAATCGACTGGAACCCTTCATTAATCAATTAAAGGAGGTCCCCGGTGTGGAGAATGCTTCAGCAACAACACACTCAATAGTGAAAAGTGGTGCTTCTACCACAGGTGTTACTTGGCAGGGAAAGGATCCCGACAGCAATATATTATTTGAGCAGGCTAGAGCATACTACGGATTGATTGAAACATTAGGCATAGAAATGAAAGAGGGAAGGAGTTTCTCAGAAAAATTCGGAGCGGAAGAAGAAAAGATCATATTTAATGAAGCCGCTATTAAGGTAATGGGCCTGGAAGATCCGATTGGCAAGACGGTGACCATGTGGGGAAAAGAAAAACAAATCATCGGTGTGGTAAAGGATTTTCATTTCTCCTCTTTACATGAGGAGGTTTCTCCTATGCTCTTCCATTTTGATAAAAGCTTCATGCTAAGCATTTTCGTAAAGATGCAAGCAGGTAGACCGGATGAAGTGATTCAGGGGATACAATCATTGTATAAAGACTTCAATCCTGGTTTCACATTGAATTATGAATTTCTCGATAGTAACTATCAGGCGCAATATGAGGCAGAACAAAGAGTATCTCTACTGTCTCGATATTTTGCTGGAATAGCTATTATTATCTCCTGTTTAGGTTTGTTCGGACTGGCAGCTTTCACTGCAGAACGCAGACAAAAAGAGATTGGCATCAGGAAGATTTTAGGGGCTGGAGGATTACAAATTGTAAAGCTTTTATCGGCCGATTTTACTAAAATCGTATTGATAGCTATTGTGATTGCTTTACCTATCAGCTATTGGGCAGCGCATAGCTGGCTACAGGGTTTTGCTTATAGCATTGAACCTGCCTGGTACTATTTTGCTGGAGCAGGAGCAGCAGCCTTAGGTATTGCTTGGATCACCATCAGCTTCCAAACCATTAAATCTTTACAAATTAACCCAGCAGACACTTTAAAAGATGAATAGTCTGCCGTAATAGCGTTTTCAAAGTTTGAAATTACCAAAAAGGTTAAATCTGTAAATTGTTTTTAAGGCGAGTCAGATTCAAGTTAATAACTAACACCCCCCAACCCCCCTCAAGGGGGGAGTCGCACGGAATTGATCTTGACTGAAGGTTGATTTTTTGCTAGTAATTTACAAATAGCTATTTAACAAATTATTTGCAACAAAAATAAATCTGTGAGAACTATCCCCTTGAGGGGATTATAGGGGTGTTATTTTTGAGATGTAATCCTTTCAGTTGAGAACAGGAAACCCTTGTTGTATAGAAGAAAAAAGAATAGGAAAGGACTATTTGCAAATGAAATTCAGTGAATTCAACAATAGATTTAGAGTGAATTTAAGAAGAGATTTAGCAAGTGGCAACACTCATTGGAAGCCTAAATTCCGTGTCCGTTTTCGGACGTATTCTCTCGCTTTTGGACAGTAATAGAAAGGAAAAAGGCTTTGATTGGCTGTTAGAGCTAGTAGTCGGTACTGGCACACAAATTGAAAAAACACATTAAAAAATATAGAGATGATACAACTTTCAGATATTGACAAATCAATCTCAAATCGATTTAGCAAACAATTTATATTGAAAGGCATAGACCTTACAGTTGAAAAAGGTGAATTCCTGACCATAATGGGACCAAGTGGTGCTGGAAAATCTACGCTATTGAATATTATCGGTTTATTAGATAATGCTTCTCAAGGGGAATATCTTTTGGATGGTAGCGTGATTCATTCGCTCAATGACAAAAAGAAATCAACGCTCCATAAGGAGTATTTTGGCTTTGTTTTTCAAGCCTACCACCTTATCGATGAGTTGACAGTATATGAAAATATTGAAACGCCCTTATTGTACCGTGGAGTGAAATCTGCTGAACGAAAAAGCCTGGTTGCTGATGTCCTGGATCGATTTGGGATAGTAGCTAAGAAAGATCTTTTCCCAGAGCAGTTATCGGGAGGGCAGCAACAATTGGTGGGAGTTGCACGCGCTATAATTGGAAAACCGGCAATTCTACTAGCAGATGAACCCACCGGGAATCTACATTCCTCTCAATCGAAAATTATAATGGAATTATTCCAAGAGCTTAACACTCAAGGAACTACTATTATTCAAGTAACACACTCAGAAGAGAATGCATCATACGGTTTTAGGATAATCGAATTGGAAGATGGCGCAATTACTAAAGACTATTTGAATGAATCGAAAAATGCAGTACTATAAACGAATTATAATCATCCCTTTCTTACTAATTTGTTCTTCACTTCAAGCGCAAGAAAGCACGAAAATATTAACTTTTGAGGAGGCCATAAAAGTTGGTTTAGAACAAAATATAGCATTGAGAAAGAATGTGAATCAATTGAATGCTCTTTCTATGCAGGAAACGCAATCGAAAATTGATTTTTTACCTTCGGTTTCAGCTAATGTTCAAGCAGCGCGTCAAGGTGGGCAACAGTTTCAGCTGGTGGAAGATGGTTTTGAGATTAATAATGTTCAGGCGAACCGATTGTCAGGAAACCTTTCTGCTTCTGTTGATATTTTCCGAGGACTTGGTAGACTTAATCAAATCAAAATGGCCGATCTAAACTATCAAGCTCAAAGGAGTGCAATTGAAAGAAGTAAGCAGCAAGTAGTATTTGACATCGCACAACAATATTTGCAACTATTACTTGATAAAAAGTTGATGGAGATTTCCTCCAATGCAATTCAAGATCAGAAAAATCAGCTAGAAAGAATAAAAGGCTTTGTTTTGACGGGTTTACGACCCCAAGCAGATGCTCTCGCACAAAAAGCTACTTTAGACCAATTGGAATTATCTTTTATAGAAACAGAGAATACTTACTTATTGGACAAGGCACGTCTGGCACAGACTTTACAGCTTGATTTATTAGAAGATTATGAAGTGTCCGAAGCTTTTGGATCAGCAAGTACATCACTCGAGGCTTACCAATTATCAGAATTGTTTGAATTAGCCATTCAAAATAGATCAGATCTAAAGCAACTAGATTTGCAGCGCCAGGCGACCGATACAAATATTGATTTTTTGAAGTCAAATTATCTGCCCACCTTATCAGCTTTTTATCAATATGGGACACAATATAGCTCCTTGAATTCGCTTGGTATTAGTGAACAGTTATTTGATCTATACCCCAATAATACTGTTGGACTGAACTTAAGTATTCCTTTATTCAGTAATTACGTGAACAAATCAAGAGTTGCAACAGCACAAGTAGAATTGGCCAATAGCCGACTTGATGTGGAGGACCTTAAAAGAACCATATTTCAAGATGTACAAAATGCGTATTTAAATTTCAATGCAGCTGTTAAAAGAGTTGAGGTGAGTGAATCAGTATTGAATTCTGCTCAAGAGGCCTATAAGATGCAAAATGAGCGGTATGCGGAAGGAATAGCAAATCTTTCAGACTTATCAATTGCACAGCAAGCTTTAATCACGGCACAGGCTAATCTAGAGCAGGCAAAATTCACTTTATTATTTCAGCAAACTATCCTTGATTTTCATACTGGAGTCTTGCAAGTTGAAACACTGAACCAATAAGGGATTTAAGGTACGACATTTCGTTTCGGTTTATTTTTGAAATCATTCAGGCTAATTTATAAATACCATAGTAATGTAAAGAAGGAGCTCAATAGCAATTGTATGACTCGAAATGACATGAAACTAGCTTTTGGGATAGATTTAACAATCTTTAAATCCCATTGGGGAGGATAATTTGAAATATGCGGTGGACAGATTTCTCAAGTTGTATTTAACAAAATGTATAAATATCCGTTTTATTTAGAATTTATTTAAATAAATAGTTAGCCTAAAATTAGTGGAAAATGGTACTTATACACATTGTAACCGATAATGAGGAACAAGCAATTGAAATTACTGATTTGTTAATCGAAAAGAAGCTTATCCTGAATGCTTTAATGATTGAAAAGGCTAAAATGCGTAAACGCTTGAAAGACGGTACTTTTGAAACTCACCCGCAGACCTTAGTTATAGGAAAAACAAAGGGCTTGCTTTTCAATGATATCGATTTGCTGCTACGCGAAAAATATGGGAAGATGATGCCAACCTTATACTCTATTGCCATTGTAAATATGGATTGGGACCAAGCTGATGAACTGATGGCAGAGACGCTAAAGATTTAAAATATTTTTCGTCTCGCTTTGAGCTTACTCTTTGCCGTAAAAATAGACTAGAATATCATCTAATTGGGCAGCCCAAGCTCCCCAGCTGTGACCTTCATTAACGGTCATCAATTCAATATTTAAAGCTTTAGATTCATAGATTTCTTTCATTTTTATTGCATTTTCAAGCCCGTCATTGAAGGTGCCAGCAGTCATAAAAATTTTAGTATCAGAATGTTCAGCTGCTTTTACGATATCATAAATCTGATTGGCTCGGTACCAATAAGCAGGGGATTGAATAGCAATATTTTTGAAATGCTGAGAGGCTTTGGCTCCAAAATAGGATGAATTGATTCCACCAAGTGAGGTGCCTAGAATAGCTCTTTTGTCAGCTTGAGAATCGGTTTTGTATTGTGTATCAATTTGAGGAATCAGTTCCTCAGTGACAAAATCCAGATAATTTACATTTATAGGGTACTCGGATTGTCTGCGGTTTGTATTCAGGTTATTCGGATCTCGTGGATCAATAAATACAGTCAGAATTGGCTGTAGAGATTCATCTGCAATCAAGTTATCCAGTACTGTAATCATATTGCCTAATTTCTCATCGCTATACTCGTGGCCATCAGTGACATAGATAATAGGAAGGTCTTTCAAATTTTCATAATCTGCAGGGAAGTAAACTTGGTATGCAATTTCATACTGTAATTGGTTACTGAAAATTTGAAAAGACTCGACCGTTCCTCTTTGAATTCCTGCAGCAGTTTCTAAAGCACTCTCAGCTTCATATTCGGGCATTCTTAATTCAGAATTAGGTCCAAAACCACTCCACTGCTGGTGCTCGTTTTGAGGATCCAAAATCCAATTACTACCATTTACAGTAATTTTATAGTCCAAACGGGCATCTTTAGGAAATACCGATGACCAATACCATAATTTGGTACCTTCTATATTTGTGCCGTCATTCTTAAAACTTTGGTCTTGAGACCATGAATTGAAATCTCCATTCCAGCTCACTTCTTGAGCATCTTCGAAATAAAAGAAAACGGCAAGACTATCTTTTGTATAGGGAATGCTGTTGTTGTTTTTCATTTCATTCCAGAATTCTTGAGTAGCGTCTTTTCGCTCTTGTTCAAATTCTATTGCTGAGATCGAATCGAGTTTTTCAAGTATAGTTAAATCTACTTCCAGAAGAGTTTGAAGTTCTTGGTCTTTGCAGGAAGTCACAAATGAACTAAATATTAGTAAAATAGGGAGGAGTGTTCTCATCTTAATAGAAAAGGGGTATTTATTTTAGTTAGCAATGATAGGAAATATTTTTGGCATTTATAAAAAGCGATGAGGATATCTGAATAGATGCAGTAACTTGAAAGGTAGTGAAGCAGGAGTTGAAACTACCTATCAGGTCTAAACTGATTGATTATTGGTCTTACATATTATAATTGTGCATCACAATCTGATTAAAGATTTGAACCAGATTTGCGTTTTAGATTAAAGATTTGAACCATTTGTTTTTAATTATTGATGTGTCCTCTGAATAAAGTTTATCTACCACAAAAGGACTTTAATTGACCTTTAACTTACTACTGAAGTAAAACTTATAATGATATATTGAGCAATGAGGGCATTCAAGCACATTAGATGTGCGTCCAATACAATGATTTTTTTGGGGACCATACTTTCTTAATAGGCGAATGGTTTTCCGAATAGCTATTGTTAATTACTGGCTTTATCTAGTACCAAAAAGTTTAGGTTTAGTAATTCCTTTCTTAACCAAAGTCAATGATAATGATATCCCAGCAGATTTACTTTGTACTATCATAAAAGTAAAAAGAAAATGGATATCAGAAAACAGATCATTTTAATGTTGAGCGGAATACTTTTGAACCTATCATGTTTTGCTCAGGAGGGTAGATTGGCTGTACAGTTCAATCGACATAGTAGTCCTAGTAATTTTGAATTTAAGAACAATTTAAAATTCGAGAAGAAGCTTTTTTTAGCTGATAAGCTAGAATGGAACAAGAAAAAGGATTTTCAAAGTCAATACCAGTCGAATACATGGGATAATTTAAACTTGGAAGTGGGAGTTTCAAGTGCGATGATAGTTCAAGCTAATAATAATCTGAAGCTTACAAATCAGTTGCAATCAGAACCTTTTCTTAAAAACAGGCGCAATCTATATTCAAGTATGTGGGCATTCGCTTCTTTGAATTACTTGTATGCAGATTTAGTAGGTTTGATGGATGCCAATATTCATGCACAATATGAAGCCGGCTTAGTAGAAGGAACCAAGATTACACCTGAATTTTTATCAGTTGCAGCCGTTTTTATGCAAATCCCAATATCTAATGTGTTTTTACCTCACCTCATAAAAGATGAAAAGACCTTGCGTTGGGTGCAAATAGCCTCAGGCACAGTGATGACCTTGGTGCAGGCTAGTACTTTATTTATTGGGAAACCCACCCCACATTATACTGTATTTTCGGCATTTGAAATTGCTGCTACTACCTTCATAACAATAGACGCTATTAAATGGAAAGTGAAATCTAAAAAGGAAAGAAATGAAAAATAAAAAAGAACTCTTAAGCGTCCTTTGGATATTTGTGACCTTAAATTATTTGTATTGTGATTTGATTGGTTTAATGGATTCAAGTCTGCTAAAGCAGTATTTAACAGGAACCGTAGAAGGACTGGTGATTAATGAAAGCTTCCTCCTTTATGCAGGTATATTAATGGAGATTCCTATCGCGATGGTTTTGCTTTCTAGAATATTAAAAAGAAAAGCAAATGCAATAGCCAATATTTTTGCAGGCAGTGTAAAGACTTTAGCCATGGTAGCCTCTTTATTTGTTGGGACATTTACGAGCTATTATTTATTCTTCGCAGTGATAGAAATAGTAACTACTGTTTTTATTGTGGGATATTCCATTCAATGGTTCAGACAAAAGAGTAGCGCAATAGATTAATCCTTTTGCGCTAGTTTTTTTCTGATTCTACTAAGGGATTCAGGTTTAACCCCAATATATGAGGCAATATCGTATTGAGCTACTCTTTGGAAAATATCTGGTCTTGCAGCCAAAAGCTTTAAGTATCGGTTTTCTGGCTTATCAGTAAGATGAGAGACCATCTGTTCTTGTTGCTCCTTAAAAACGGTCTCCATTATTTGACGAGAAACCCTTTCGAATTTCGGAAACTGTTTAAATAGTTCAATTGCCTTGTCTTCATCTCCAATTACAACAGTGGTATCTTCCACACATAACAAGTTATACTTGGAAATTGATTTACCTTCCACGGTTTCAAAATTGATGATCCACTGCTCTTCGTTGAAGAAATTTGTAGTGACCTCATTTCCGTCAACATTTTTATATTGTCTAACCATCCCTTTCATCACAAGAAAACTCTCGTTTTCGTATTGGCCTTCTTTGATTAAGAAGCTTCCTTTCTCAAAAGTTTTTAGCAACATACTTTCTGAAAGAATTTTGCTCTCCTCGGATGAAAGATTTGTAATCTTTTTAAAATAATTTATTACGCTTTCGGTCATTAGTTTGTGCTGCTATAAGTCAAGTTCTAAGCAAAATACTTAAACTTTTCTTTAATTAATAAATTGAAAGCAACCTAGTCATTAATTTGGATTTGGGAAATCTATTTATGCTAATTCTTAAAACCCATCAGTTTAGTCAAGCGGGATAGGATTAGCTATTTTTCTATCCAAAGATTTTCAGGATATCTCAAAGCTGAGGCTATCACATTAGACCTGCCACTTCCTTTCTCATTAAATCTGTCTAGTGTTACTCTACCAATTTTCCGTCCTTCTATAAAGACAGGCTGATGTCTCCCCAAAGAACTGGACAGTAAGTTTAGTTTTAAAGACTATTAAAATCACTGATCTGACATGTAGAAAATCTGTCTGCCGACAGACAGGTTTACAAGCAAGTTTAAACCAAGGTGGCGCAAGAAGCAGGTTCGCTTTGACCTGGTCAGTTTCCAATACTATAATGAGGAAAAAAGGCATTCAAGCATCGAAGATAAGCGTTCAAAGAAGGTGATTTTTTCTTTTAGGCCACCCCGTTAATCAATGAGGGTGTCCTAAAAGAAAAAGGTTTTCTAAGAAAATGCAAGTACATGTCCTCTAGGTCGGGGAGAGCTAGATCAAAGTCTTGCACTTCTTAACCCAAATCAATGAAATTGAAATGCACCATTAATAACTTTGTTACCATAATGATACACTAAAAAATAAAATTATGAGAGCAATTGAATGTTTAAAGTATGGGGGTTCTGAAAACTTAGTATTAACGGAATTTGAGAAGCCAACACCAAAGGATAATGAAGTGCTTATAAAAATTAAAGCTACCTCGGTAACAACAAGCGATGTTCTTATTCGAAGACTGAACGAACCAGCGGTTTCGAGATTTATTCTACAGATGATTTTTGGTTTCGGTAAACCAAGAAACCCAATTTTGGGAATGGTTTCTTCGGGTATTATTGAAGCCAAGGGGAAGGAAGTAAGCAAGTTTAATGTAGGCGATGAGGTATTTGCATATGGTTCGGTTTCACCAACAAAACGTCTTTTTGGTTCTTATGCAGAGTACATCTGCTTGCCTCAGGACTGGAATATTGCGCACAAACCAAACAACAAAAGTTTTCAAGAATCAGCAGCCATTCCTTACGGTGGATTACTTGCTTCTCATTTATTGAAGAAGACTTCGATTAAAAATGGAGACAAAGTACTGATATATGGCGCTTCGGGTAGTATTGGAACCATGGCGATTCAATTGGCAAAGCATGCTGGTGCGCACGTTACAAGTGTTTGCAGCAGCAAAAACTTTGATTTAGTGAAGTCTTTGGGTAGCGATGAAGCGATTGACTATAGGGTAGATAATGCCGAATCGCAACTTTCAACATACAAATATGTTATTGATGCCGTAGGTAACAATAAGTCTTCGGCACTCAAAGAAGCAAGTAAAAAAGCAGTGACATCTGAAGGAAAATACATCTCCATCGATCATGGAACGCCATTAACTCCTAAAGAGGCATTTATGAATTTAAAATCCTTGGCGGAGCAAGACAAGATCACAGCTGTCATTGACAGAGTTTATCCCTTGGAGAAAATAGCGGAAGCACATGAATATGTGGAAATGGGACATAAACGAGGTAATGTGATTATAACTGTGTAAGCTAGCTAAATCGTATTTCATTTCAGAACAAATAATAGAAAGCCTACAATTCATCCTTAAATTGTCCTTACTGTACCAAGAACTCACATTTATTGAATTGCTTTGTTTGCATACTCTCGGCAATGGCCTCTGCTTTTTCTTTTGAAAGCGGAGGTATTCTTGAAAAATAGTCTACAAATTTGTTTTCCATGAGTTCATTCCGAATCCTTATTTAATAATGTTTAAAACAATTTTTCTTAGGTTTTATGTCTTCCTCAGGTTGTTTGTAAAGTATGTGCCTTTACAAACACAAAGCTCCAAATTACCAATTTGCTAAATATTTTCTTAAATGTAATCATTTTCGATTTTAGCACCATCTGCTCAATGACCTATATTTAGTGTGTGTGCCGAGTATGGGTATCTGATATCGAAGATACCATATTATTCCAGAGGGTGCTAGGCGCACTGTGGGCTTATGGCTCACGGCCGACTCGATTAGGCCCTGCGTTTTTCAGTTACAATTTATCTTTAATTGCTTTTCTCCAAAAGTAAATTCCAAAAACGAAAGTCACAATTGCAAACATAATTCCGTTTTCACCAAGCCAATGTTCAGTTCCAACAGTTTTCATTGTTAGAGGGGGTAATAATTTTTGAATATACACATTGCTCACTGCGTGAAAAATTACTGCTGGCCATAGACTTTTAGATTTAAAAGTGTAGTATGTCATAATAAATGACATAGAAATAATCACGATAAAGAATGTTATAAATTCCAATAGCACATTATTACTATAGTAAACAAGCAGCGGCCAGTGCCAAGCAGCCCAAATAAATCCACTAAAGAGAGATACACCAGTAAATGAAAGTACCCTTCTCAATTCACAGATAAAAAAGCCTCTCCATCCAATTTCTTCTCCTAAAGTTGTTGCTGATGCTCTTACTACTTCTACAGTACCTATTAAAATAATGGCTATTATTGTTATTGCCGTTGGATTTAACGTTCCTATTCCAAACAAACCAAGTTCTTTTCCCCAGTCTAAAATCACTTCTTCATTGGCTAAACTTCCAAATCCGAAACTCCAGATTAGTATATAAGTGATTAATCCATATAAGGCAGGAATGAAATAAGACCATCGGATATATTTCCAATTTCCCCAATTCCAATTCAGAGATGAAATTTTACGCCCTTTTATTTTTAAGGTGATAAATGCAGCAATAGCAGGACACCACATGATTGCTCCAACATATATCCGCGATGGATATAATTTTACAATGGCATAATGGAAAGGTGAAGTAAGCGCAAATACGAGAGCGAGAAATAGAAAGATCGTTTTCCAGACTTCTTTACGTTCCGATAAATTTTCTAGCATTTAGTTTTCTGGTTAGTTTGTTTTTTTGCAATTACTTTCACAAGTTATCCCGCATTTGCTAAAGCGGATGTTACCAATCGTATTTATTTTCTATTGCTTAATTCTTTTATTTTCACTCTGGCGTGTTCATTACTAGGGTTTAGCTCAAGAGATTTTTCATAATTTGCGATGGCTTTTTGAGTATCACCTAATATTTCATAAGCTTCTCCAAGACTATCATAGGAATTAGATGATTTAGGGTAGTTTTCTACATTCAATGTGAAGAATTCTAATGCCTTGGCTTTGTCTTTATCATTTCCACTTCGTATCATTCTGTAACCTAATTGGTTTACAAGATATTCAGGAGGTTGGAAGTCCCATGAAAGTCGCTTAGAAAGTGTTTGAAAATGCCTAGTTAGTTGATCTTTATCTTTCACATCACGATAGGAAATCCCATAGCCTTTAAAAATTGCAGAGATTCCATTATGAAAAGCAATGATTGGAACTGAGCTATGGTCTTCATTATCAAAGTATTCTAATTTTGCAGGCAATTCGCCTTTGCATTTGCTATTCAATGCTTCATATAACCGTACATGCCGATCACGATTTCTGATGTTCCTTTTGCCCCAATTGGCAGTGGCTATGTAAATAAATCTTTCAAATGGTCGTTCTGTCAGTGAATCTAATTTTTTGTCCATGGTTTCTGAATCCCACGTCCCAAAACTGGGGTCAACTGCAATAAATGAACTGAAAACTGTCTTTTCTTTCATATAGGTATGAGTGGCCAACAAACCTCCTAAGGAATGTCCAAAAAGCATTCTATATGGACTAGTCCTAAACTTTTGATCTAGTTCAGGTATAAGTTCCTCTTCCAAAAAACTCAGAAAGCTATCTCCGCCACCTGTATTATTCTCTCTGACTGTAATGACTTTGTCTGGCGTGTAGTCTCTTCTTCTATCAACATTTTGAATACCCACCACAATCATTTCTGGAATTGTCAAGCTTCTGTACGCATTAGAACTCATGTAGTTTACGATTCCTGCTATGGGCTTAAAGTGCGAGTTTCCATCAAGCACAATAAGCACTGGGTATCTCTTGTGGGATGATGCTTCATCATGGTATGAATCAGGAATACTAACCCAATACTCTCTATCTTCATTCAAGATATTAGACCTAAGTGAATGTTTTGTGCCGATTACAATTTGTCCAGCATCTTGTGATTTTACCTGATTAATACCTATCAGTAAAAGTAGTACTGCAATGATATTTTTATTCATTTTGTTAATTTTTATATGTTTGTGAAGGCACATACTTTACAGAAGTTAAAGTATTTTCTTTTCGTTTATATCATGGTTTCTATGGTATATTTCATTTTGCTTCTGAAATTCTTCTCATTCATAACCATATACTTTGCCCAGAGAATCCCTTATTCGAATAGGTTCCTGTTCAGTCCTCCAAATGGTATCCAGCATGGCCACCAGTTCCTCTGTATCAATCTCGGCCGTTTTAGCAGCTTTCGTAAAATCACTATTTTGCTTTTTTGCTTGATTACAAGAGGCTAGTATAAATATGCTTAAAATCATTATGTAATTTACTATTCTCATAATAGTCTTAGGGTTATTTTTTAATTTGGATTGTAGATTTCAACAGCCTTCCTAATCACATTCATTTGTGTTTGAATGCTATTTCTCCGTCTATAATCGCTTTTTGTTTTAAAAGCTAGGACAACATCTATTTCTGGATATACAGTAATGTTTTGTCCTAATGCACCTTGAGCTGAATAAGCATTTTTTAATCTAGCGTCTTCTGTGTTTTCTATTAACCACCACATATATCCATATCCAAGATCAAGGCCGTCTTCTTTTAGAACAGGTGCATTTTTCTGGGCTTCAAGATAAGAGGTTCTTTGAGTAATCATTTCCTCTACCCAATTCTGTGGTACAACTTGCTTTTCTTTCCATTTACCCTTTCTCAACATCAACAAACCTAAACGAGCCATATCCCTTGTTGATAACCATATATGATAGGCTGGAAACTTCGACACTTCCAGATTCCCATTTTTTATTTGCAAAGATCTCTCCCAGTCTTGCATTTCAAGAGGTTCTACTAACTGTGCCTCTATTTCATCATAGATATTTCGATTCGTTTCTTGTTCGAAAATATATCCGGCCAAATTAAAATCCCAATTACTGTATAGCCAATAACTACCGGGTTTAACAGATCCTCTTTCAGGTGCAAGTCTTCTGAAATCACCACCATTTGAGCCAGGTAAGAAAACTCCTGAACGTGCTGATATTAAGTCTTTGATAGTTGCTGATTGTTCAAGTTCAAGAAATGGAGTATGGTCTTCAATTTTCAATTCTTTAAGTGACTTATCAAGGTCAATGACTCCATTTTCCACATATTTCCCATAAAGAATAGCCAATACACTTTTTCTACATGATGCGATATAGCTGTTTTCTTCTAAGTCCCCGAATTCAAGTACAACCTGTCCTTTATGAATAATGACCAGTCCAGTAATATAGGTGCTATCAATTATATAGCGAGTGAAAGTTCTACTATCTGCATCACCCCAACCTGCTTCCACCGGATTTTGATGAGTTGCCCAATTTATGTCTGGATAAATTTGAGCTTCACTAGAACAGCTTAATAAAATGGATGATACAAATAATATTAAAGTGATTCTCATAGTTCGTTTTAATAAATGCCAACGGTGAGTATATGAAGCGTAGCGACCGAAAGGGAGCTATGATTTCATATATAGTGTTAGCAAACGTTTTAATTAGTCTTTTCTATCAATGGATTTCGTATCATAAATATTCCAATCCATAAAAACCAAAATATTTGACCAATTCCAAAAACCTCTGTAAAAATATCTAATGGATAAATTGTTAATATTCCTGCTACTCCAACTAGAATACCCAAAAAAATTAGTGGTTTAGAAAACAAATGCCCTTTCAAGGCAGCTAGACTTAATAATAATACCCAAATTCCTCCAACTATTTCATTTCCACCACCAAGCCCTTCTGTAATGATATTAGTAGCGGAAAAAACTAACATTGCATTTTCAGGCTCTTTACTTCCCATTTCAATGATAGCGTTGAGACTTATATTATCTATCATCCCACCTGCAATAACCAACCCAGCCCAAATTACACCAAAAACAGATGTTATTTGTGAACTAATTAGTGAATAAGTTTTTAATCGATGGTAGATTGCAATAACCAATACTACCAATACTATCCCAAATAAAATATAGCTGGTAAAAGTCAATAATGAAAAAGTCAGGTGATTCTCTGTTAGGAAGTTAAGTCTTTCATTTGCACTGGCAGTAGCATCTGGATATACTAGTATAGCTCCGTAAATAATGAAGGCAACGATATATATAAGTCCCTCAAAAATTGCGCAAGCCCCACCTATTTTTTGTAATTCTTTTTCATTCATATTTTTTGTTTTTTGAGTAAAAAAATTCAGAAACTATTTTGCTACTGCATTTTGCTTAATGTTTGCTAACAATTGAATAAACGCAATTATTGCCTTTAGCCTCTAGTTATTAGATATAAGCGCAGTGCTCTTTTGGCCTAACGTTCTTGTATATGAAAACTAGCGGATTTTACGCACTATTTTTTCAGTTTCAAATGACCTATAATTTATTGATATTCATTTATTTAAGCGAATAAACTACTATTTTTATATACGTTGTTAGCCTTTCGTTATTTTTTATTTACCGCTTCAATTCTTTCTTTATAGTAATCTTTACCACTTAATTCAAAGGCCTTGTTTAAGTATTTTAAGGCATTCTCTTTGTCGTTTTGAGATTCATAATACTCAGCCATCGAATCATAGGCATTTGCACTATTTGGATTTTGTTTAATGTTCATTTCAAAAAACATGAAAGCTTTTTCAGGCTGTCCCATTTGCATATTCATATAGCCATAGCCATTTAACATTTCGTCTACCATTGGTGCAGTGGGAACACCAAAATGTTCGGTATAGATTTGTTCCTGCTCCTTCAATAGCGAAACCAATTCTTCTATAGGTGTTTCTGGATTATTAAATTTTTGAGGAGATTTGAACTGATACCATTGAAAAAGAAAAATCAGCCCATCTCTTATTGTTGGTAGCGGTACAGTACCATGTAAATCCTCATGATAAACCTTCCATGAAAAGTTTAATTGATTTTGGCTCTTCGCAAGTTGGGAGAATTCTATTATAGAACGTGCAGGCAATGAGAATTCTGAAGTGTCACTCATTACATTATCAATAGTTATACTTTCATTTTGTATATGTAACATCTCTGCAGCAAGTGAAACAAAAAGCGATTTCCCATTGTAATCTTCCGTTTTAAATTTGTCTTTAGCTTGCTTTAATAATTTTTGGTTGTCCCAATCCAAAGTTGGATCTATGGCTATATAATTTTGAAAGAGATGTGCATGGTTAACCAACATATTTATGGTAAACTGCCCTGCATGGGAATGACCAATTAATGTGCGGTAGTTCATGGTTGGATACTTACTATCAATATATGGGATGAGTTCCTCTTCCATAAATTTAGTAAAGGTTTCTGCACCTCCAGTTTCATAATCAAATGCACTCCCGCGTCTCATTTTTAGCTGCGAAGTAGTTAAATCTCTTGTTCGGTTCTTGCGATTAGAAACCCCAACAAGTATCATATGGGGCAGGTAATGCCCCCAGTAATTACCGTAAACAGCTTCCAAAGTGCTTTCTAGTGAAAATCCATCCATTAGATAAATCACGGCATATTTTTCATCATTATCTGGCTGAAAATTATCTGGTAATCTTACCCAAAAGTCACGACTTTCACTCAAAGTTTTAGAAAATATGGAATCGACTATTCGATTTTGAAATTGCTCTGTTTGGGACTCAGTTGTTTGTGCAATTGCAGGTTGATTGACCATTAAAATCGATGCGATAAGTACTAATAAGTAGATGTAATGTTTCATTGATTTCTTTTGAATTTAAATACGTTAAAATAAAAATTATATTGGTTATTAGTTGTTTTTAATGAAGCCTAACAACTCAGTAAATGTAATATAAACATTAACCACAAGTACTTCATCGACTAGGTCTACCGCTATTTAAGGACTTTTTTAGAAGGTTGTTTTTGAATTAATATAAGTCATTAACCTATTTTCCTACTAACGTTCTCTGCTATGAGCAGTAGCGTGGATTTCTACTTAACTTTGCAAGTACTCACCAAGCTGAAAATTCTGCAAGGAATTCCAAACAAGGCGAGAACAAGCAATTACTGCTAGCTATAATAGTTATACTTTCAAACTAAGACATTATCTGTTTACTGGTCAATCTGTAAATTCAACTACGTTGGCACTTACAGTGAGTGTTCGTTTCGTGAAAAATGGAGGAAACCCACCAATATGTTCTTCGGTCACAATATTTATTAAGGCCTTAGAACCAGTCAAATTTGCATCTTTTACCATGGCACTGTAAGCATCTTGGTACAGTCGCCTTTTGTTAAGCCCACCAATGGCCAGAACATATGATACCTCAGAGGTACCGCTTACTTTTTCTACCACACTGAAATTATTACTGCCAAGATGTACCTGGGTAGTGTTTTGGTTCTGGTTCAGCATAAAGGAATGACTGACACCGCACGAGCTAAGGATGAACAACAAAGCTACTGAGGTAAATAGAATTGATCGATTTTTCATGTTTAATTTTTGTTTATTTATTGTTTACTATTGACTAATTGTTTTTAAGTTTAGTATGCTGATAATTCAAATCAATTGAGCTAAAAAAACTGTAATTATTCTGATTTATATATTGCAACCTACTTTTCTATTCATTTTTGAATAGCATTTTTCTACTCGATTGGCAGATGTTAGACTAAAATGCATTTAATCCCCTTTCTTAATCATAATACTTCTCGTTTGTACTGAACTAAACTGAATAAAGCCCAACGGTTTATTTTCAGGATTTGTGAGATTATTAATATTCGTAGAAGGATTCACCGGTGGTGCACTGAATACGCCCCCGTCATTAAAAAGTAGATTGGTGAATTCTAAATAATATTGGTAAACATCTTCTTCTATGGCGTAAAATTCTAAAAAGATTTCATCTTCTTCTTCAAAAGAACCAGGAATGGGCAGTCCTTGAAATTCCTTTCCAAATAACTCAGAAGTCAAAATTGAATTCGAAATATCGTCTCTTGAGTTTTGAAGTGTATCATTTACCGAAATATCTAATTTAAAATACTCCACACCCTCATTATTCAGTTTACCATTTACAAACAGAAAATAACCCTCTTCGAATACTGGCTGTCCCAATTCCATCAGCTCTTGATCAGACAAATAATAAATTGAGTCTACAGTGGGGTTTTCTAAGATTTTTCCTGTTGCTTCCAATAATTCTTCATTCGCTTCTATTTGAATTTTATACGCTGATCCAACATCCAAAGTCAAGGAATCGGGTGTTTGATAGATGCTATCCTGGGTATTATAAAAAAAGCTACTAATCAGATTATCATTTTCATCTAGCAAACTGATGTCAGCATCTGTAACTGGGTTCATTCTACCAGTATCATAATAATTTAAACTTTGCGATACTCTGATTCGCTTAATCGTGTTTTTATCAAGGATTTCGCCTTCAATTACTAACCTGGTGTCAGATTGCTCTAAGTCCAAATCAATAATGTTTTGGCAGCTCCAATTAAGTAGAACTGCAAAAAGTACACTCAATATTTTATTTCTATTTGCTCTCATTAGTTAAAAGAAAAATTATAGGTTACGGAAGGAATAATTCCAAATAATGAAGTTCTCACTGCGGCTGGTCTAGTACTGGTTACTGGTCCATCTTGCGTTGGATCAAACCTTGGATTTTCATTAGTGACTTCTCTAAATTCTATTGAAAAGGGGTTTTGGCGGTTATAAACATTATAAAATGAAAATGTAAGCTCATGATTGTAATGCTTCCACCTGCTATTCAATTCATATGTTAGCCCTAAATCCATGCGGTGAAAGTCAGGCATCCGGCTAGTATTTCTTTTACTATCATCATAAAAAGGAATACTCTGTCCATTCATGTTGTATCTTCCCTCTGGAAATGACACAGCTGCACCTGTTGCATATATCCAATTTCCAGAGAAGGACAAGCGCTCAGAAAACTTATGCGATAGAACTAATGAAATATCGTGCGGCTTATCGTAGCGAGCTAAATAAGGATCTCCGCTTGCAACACCTTCAATTTGTCTTTGAGTTCTTGAAAGAGTATAACTTAACCAACCTGTTGTTTTTCCAATATTTTTCTTCAGCATGAACTCCGCTCCATAGGACCATGCAATTCCATCTGCTACTGCGGTCTCTATTCTGTCATTAAGTAAAACGTCTTCTCCAGGAAGAAAATCTACCACATTTTGAAGCCATTTATAGTACCCTTCCACTGAGATTTCCCATGCATTATCTTTTAGATTTCTGAAATAACCCACCGCGACTTGATCGCCAATTACAGGTTTGATATGATAATCAGCAGGAATCCATCGATCGGTGGGAAAACCGGCAGTTGCGTTTGTTGCCACTTGCAAATATTGACGCATTCTATTGTAAGAAGCTTTCAAACTAGACTTGGAATTAACCATATACCTAATTCCTAATCTCGGTTCAAATCCACCATAATGTTGAACGAGCTGACCTTCGTCAAAAACCTCAGTTCCTATTTGATTCTCTGCACTCTTTCTTAGACCTTCTTCATAAATAGATACCGAATCAGGCCCAATCTTTGCAAATGAGGAATACCGAACACCATATTCCAAACTCAATTTATCATTGATGGTGTGCTGATTACTCACATAAAGTGCTGTTTCTAATGCATAATCATTTTGGAGACTGAAGTCCTGAACATTGAAATCTTCCGATTTGATTTCAGCAGGAGCAAATACATGGTTTATAACATTAGCACCAAAAAACAAGGTGTTATTATTATTTAGAAAATAATCGAAGTCAAGTTTTAGGTTGTACTCTTTTAAGCCTGAATTCCAATTGAAGCCTGATCCCGCAGAACTTATATCGAACCCATAGTCGAAATCACTGTAGAGTAAAGTAGTATTTAGAAATAATTTTTCATTGAAAAGATGATTCCAACGGGTAGAAAAAGTGGCATTGCCCCAGTCAAAACCGAATAAATCTCCAAGACCCAATTTATCGCGACCAAAATAACCAGAAACGAAAATTTTATCCTTATCGCTAAACCTGTAGTTAAATTTCGTATTGAAATCATAGAAATAGAGCGTGCTAGTACTTACGTCTTTATCTGGGTGAAAATTTAGGAATATATCAGCATAAGTTCTCCTTCCCGATAAAAGCAAAGAAGACTTATCTTTTACAACAGGAATTTCAGCTGTCAATCTGCTGCTGATACTACCAATACCTCCAGATGCTTGCAATTTTTGATTATTTCCTTCCCTCATTTGAATGTCTAATATGGAAGAAATTCTACCGCCATATTTTGCAGGGATTCCACCTTTATAAATCTCTACATTCTTTATTGCATCGGGATTGAAAACAGAAAAGAAGCCAAGAAGGTGGCTGGCATTATAGATAGTAGCTTCATCTAATAATATTAAATTTTGGTCAGCACTTCCTCCTCTTACAAACATGCCGGAAGTGCCTTCCCCAGACGTAGAAATGCCCGGTAATAATTGTAGACTTTTAATTATATCGACTTCACCAAGAAGAGCAGGTATTGATTTAATCCTTTGAATTTGAAGTTTTTCAGTACTCATTTTTACTGAACTAACATTTTCATCACTTCGCGTTGCAGACACTACTACTTCTTCCAGTCTTGAAGCTTCCTCTTCCAAACTAAAATTTATTGAAATATCTTCTGTGACGTTTACTGTTACTTCGTTGATTGCATACCCCACATAGCTCGCTTTCAGCGTATACTCTCCTTTAGGTAATTCAAAGGAATAATAACCGTATATATTGGCAGCCATTCCTATACTAGGCTGGTTCTTATCAACCACTGTTGCTCCGATCAATACTTCTCCCGATCTAGCATCTTTCACATATCCACTGATAGTATATATCTGGGCATGCAATTGTGATGTGCAGAAAAGTATCAAAATCAAAATTCTAAATTTCATGTGTTTATTATTTGTTATAAATCTCTCCCTACCTTAGGCAGAAAGTCTTAAGAATAATTATTGCTTATGTTAGAATTTATACCCTATGCGCAAATGCATATTTGGTTCTAGTCCACCTTTGTCTTCAGAATAACCTGCGCGCTTAGCAAATGTGAAACTGTATCCTATTCCGATACCTGCTTCATAATTGAAATGCTCTCCTAAATTTCTTCTAATTCCCCATGTAGGTATAATGGCGAAATCGCTTACCACAGGAGCATCGTCAGTATTAAACAGGGCTAAATCAGGATGATAACTAGTTTTTAAGGCAATAAAATTGCCGCTATTTCCATCAATTCTTTTCGAATTCTTTGCGCGTTTTTTGAGATTGTAATAAAACCTCGGCTCAATAACTATTACAGGGGTGAGGATAAACGGAGAGTTATAATCATCGTAATATGTAGTTTCCCAGATACCAAAATCAAATCCAAGCTCTGTTCTCAGTGCAAAGCTATTTGAAAGTTTCACTTCATTATATGCCCAAATTCCTAAAACTCCAGTTTGTAGTCCGAATGTTGATTGTTCAACGCTAGTATTTTGAGACTTGGCGATTAAAGTTAGTCCGCACAATGTCAAGATTAATAATGTCTTTTTCATAATTCCATTTTTAAATTCCTATTTTCACAAAGTATCTCCAGTTATTCTTATTCTATTTTTATTAAGGAGAAATGAATCATCTAATGATTATTCACTTTGCTTTATCGATTTGATATTGTAAAGATGGGGTGAAAAGGAAGCTGAATCGTCCTAAAATGAAATTCAGTACTTAATAATGATATTTAGTACCTTATGAGATAGGTTAAATTTGATTATTCTTCACGCAGGCTTTGGGTGTCATTGCTTAGGGCTTTTTAAAGAAGTCATTGAATATCGATTTTGAATTAACACCTCGTGCATAGCTATTGCCAAAAAGGTAAGGATGCTTTTGGTAGGATTTAAAGCATCTTCTTTGTAGATCCTCAATCAAAAACTTTTGATGCTATCATTGAATTCTTAGACTTATTCGTTCATTGAGTAACGAAAGAAAGCCCACGACATGGTTTGTTTCTTTACCAACCTTGGCCAAGTGTCATATCCTTGCTAGCTATTTTAGATGCTGTTAATCGTGGAAATACGACTTAAGGCCAAAAATGACATTCTCTTTTAAAGAAAGTTTTAAATTATGTTCACTTATTGAATGGTCATGATGGTTATGATGACACGAGCTGAAAGCTCGTGTCAACTAAGGAGGCCAAGGTTCTGGCTAAAAAGCTTTGCTGTCACACAGGACAGCTAAGTTTTTTTTTACCATAGTTGTCATATATTTCAAAAATTTCCGAATTTGAACACTAGACCAATGTTTAATCCAGATAAATCTCGATTATTAAGGTTTACTAAGGAAGCCTCCGAATACTTGTCGATAAGATACACTTATTGCTGAAATAAAATATTTCGAAAAGTTAAATTCTAAATTAACTCCTGGTTCAAAAATGAATAGGGTAGAGGATTCAATATCAACATTATTTTCTTCAATAGATACATTTCCAGCCATAAGATTGATAGGAATAGAAAAGTGAACAGGACTCACCATATTAAATATATATTCTCCAAAAACTCCTCCAGTGCCATAATTTAAAGTCAAAGAAGTACTTTCATTCCCATTTAAGTTATTTCCTAAGAAGTTGTTTTTACTAACTAAACGCTTTCCAATTCCCCCAAAAGCAAATTTATTATTAATAATAACTCCCCCTTTTCCTCCTATCGTTAGTCCCCAATCGCTGTTGATCTGAGTAGTTTCAATTAGTGGCCCACCATACCTACCAAAGGATAGGTTTTTTTTGCTATCATTTGATGAAAATAAGGTCTTGATTTCTTGCGAAAAACAAAAAGTAGAGGACATCATTAGTGAAATGATTAAAATCTTTTTTTTCATAATATATCTGTTTTTATGTGTTACAACGGCATACTGTATGAGTAGAGGCTGAATGCTGGCTTTTCCGTTTCAAACTACTATACAGTTTGAGCGGGTTACAAACCTTAATATTTACTGCATCAACTTCCATTGCTAATAAAAAGATTAGCCTTAGTTATTTTCTTTTAAGTTCTTCAATTCTTTTCTTGTAGTGATCGTTATCACTTATTTCATCAGCTTTTTGCACATATTTTAAAGCATTCGAAATATCATTTTGAGCTTCATAATAATCAGCCATTGAATCATAAGCATTTGCACTTTTCGGATAGTACTCAATAGCCAATTCGAAATACATTTTCGCTTTTTCAGCTTGTTGCATATCCATATTCATATAACCTGACATAGCTAGGAGTTCCTCAGGGTAAGGCGGTTTGTCATATCCAAAATGTTCATTGAGCTTTTTCTCTCTATATTTTATGATGCTATAAAGTTCTTCCTTTGGGGTGTCAAATGAATTTATTTTATCAGTATTTTCCATTTGATACCATTCAAATAGCGAAATTAACCCGTCCATAATTGAAGGGAAAGGGACTGTGCCATGGATGTCGTTCGGATAAAATTTCCAGTCTAGCGATAAACCCTTCTTAGCATTTTGTTTAGCTATATTTGAGAAGGTAATATTAGACCTTGGGAATAAGGTATAGTCTGTGGTGTCTTGCATTACATTGTCTATCGTTATTTGCGAGTTCTGCATATGTAGTTGTCCACTCAATGATATAAATAAGGCTTTGTTTGTATAATTCTGGTTTGCAAATACGTCTTGAGCCTCTTTCAATAGCTTTTGATTGTCCCAATCTAGACTTGGATCTATGGCTAAATAATTCGAAAATAAATCGGGTTGATTAAGTAGTGTGGAAATCGTAAATAAACCTCCATAGGAATGACCAATCAGGGTTCTGTAATTAGTGACTGGATATTTTCTTTCAATAAAAGGAATTAGCTCTTTCTCAATGAACTTCCTGAAATTGTCTGCCTCTCCGTTTTTTTCATTGAAGGGCATACCATATTTGGTGGTTATGGTGGAAGTAGTGAGGTCTCGAATCCTGTTTTTATCATTAGCAATACCCACAAGTACCATATCGGGTGTAAAACCACCGCTATAATAATTTTGAACATCGTTTACAGTAGGTAGAAATATTTCTCCATCTAAAATAAATGCTACGGGGTATTTTTGATTTTTATCTGCATTATAGTTAGCGGGTATTTGCACATAAAACTTTCTTGACTCATCAAGTATTTCAGAATAGAGGCTATCCGCAACACCCACTTTTTGTAAAAATTGTTGATTTTGATTTATCTGAGCTTGTATGAATTCTTGAAAGAAAACAATGAACCCCATTGTCAATGCTATTTTTAATCCTTTTGTCATTTTATTGCTTTTATTCATTCTTGTTGTCTTTAATTTTGTATAACAGTATAAATATGTGTTTTATACGTTTTGAAGCACTTTTCTGTCCATCGGAGCTAAAGTTCGCCACGGAGAGAAAAACTTGCTGGCAGCCGTTCACCCGTCATAAACTATATGCGTCTTAAGTATAGAAATCATTAAATTAGAGCATCTTTCCAGAGATTTCAGCTTGAGCATCTTTGCTACGACCCATAATTGAACCAATGACCATTCCACCAATTAAACCTATAGAAATCCCTAACGAGCGTTCTATGTTAGATAAAATTGCAACTCCAAATAGTAAACCAAATACTAATCCTAGTCCACCATATAAAGTTGTGTAATACCCTTTTGTAGTTAAGGAAAATGTGTCTTTTAAATATTTTTTAAAATCATTAATCGCTTTCTTGTAATATTTTTTTCTGTTCACAGAGTTCGATTTAAAATTAAGATTATCTAATTCTGTTTCTATAGATTGAATATCATTTTCAGGTAAATCTTTCTTTTGTACACTACTTATAATTTGAATAAATTCTTGGTAAACCTTTTTCTCAGATTTACTATTTGTCTCAGCTTCTAAACTTTCAAAAAAGTTAATTGCATTTTTAAGTGTCATAATTTTTAAGCTTTTTTTTCTATTCTGGATGGATTAGTTATTAAGACATAACCAAATAGTATTGCGAAAACGGAATAGGCTACAGTTAACGAAATAACTATTTCTGAATGGGTATGAATTTTAGTAATTATTTTAATTAGAGCTAATGCTCCAACTGCAAAATGCATGAAATTCCCAATAGCGATAGGCCTATTGTAAATGCCGCCAATTAGAGATCCTTTTGCCATCCAATTCAACATTGTGAATCCGAGATAAAGTGCACCTAATAATTGTAGTGACAAAATTGATATTGGGTTTGGTGTTGCGCTCAGACCTGAGATAATTTCATCAGGTATAAACGTGAAAGTGATTCCTAAAGCACCTAAAAAAATACAACTTGAAATCATTACTATTTTTATGTTCATTCTTTTTATTTTGGAGTGTCAACCGGTTTTGTGTATGATCTTTTTGCGCGTTTAAGCAACTAATTTTGCAAATACCATCCGAATAGAAAATCAGAGTGGATTTTTGAAAGTAGGCTAGAACTAGCACTGAATTATACACTTTGATGCCATTAGTTTGTTTTTACATTTATTTTTTCAATTCTGTTTATCATTTCTTCTGCATTTGTATTTTCAGGATTGAGTTCTAAAGATTTTTGATAGCTTATTTTTGATAATTCAAATTGGTTATTTAGGAAATAACTTTCACCCATACTATCAAATGCATTTGATGAATTTGGGAATTCTGAGATAAGCAATGTGAAAATCCTAATGGCCTCTTCTGTTTGACCTTTCTTTATCAAATCATAGCCAAGTTGGTTTAATTCATTTTCATCCGAAAAATTATATTCCGAAAAATTTTGCTTTTTTAAGTTTTTATAAAGCTGAATTCCCTCACTAGTATTATCATAACATTTTTCTCTAATTGCGAGATAAATAGACTTCTGTGGTATTGAAAAGGAATTGCCTTTTAAAATATTTTCGACTGCATCAGTTATTTCTCGAAGCTTGCGGTTTTTATTATTTGTCATTAAAACGATTGATAAATCTTTTTTCACATTAAAATGGATAAAAGATTCATAATTGAAAGACGATCCATGATGTTGATGAATTAGCAAAGTGTCATTCTCAATTACCCCAATTCCTAAAGCAGAAGAACTTTCCTTAGAATGCGAATCAAATAAAGTAATTAATGATTTATCAGATATAAACTGTCCTGAATGTAAGTTGATTATCCATTTATACATATCATTTGCAGTAGGGTTTACCCAACCAGAGAATTCGATATCCATTTCTCTATCATTTACAAAAGCATTATTAAATGCGGTTACTAAATTAGGGTTTTGAGTATCCGCGTCAATAATAGTATTTGTCATACCGCCAGGAATAAGTAGGTTTTTTTGAATGAAATCATTAAAACTCATTCCAGATACTTGTTCAATAATTCTTCTTTGTAGGAAAACATTATTGTTACTGTACAAGTAATCTGTGCCAGGTTTAAAACTTAGATGTTTAATATTTTTTAATTCGTTATAGATATCATGGTCATTTTTAACATTGTTCCAGTTGATTCTTGGCAGTCCACTAGTATATTGAAGTAGATGCCTAATACTAATGGTATTTGACCATTCTGGTAATTGCAATTCAAAATTTGAGATTTTATCATCCAGATGAAGTAACCCTCTTTCATTTAAAATCATTATCGCAACAGCGTTGAATTCTTTTGCTATAGAACCAATGTTAAATAATGAGTTTCTACTAAGTTTTTTTGATCTAGAGGCATCTGAATATCCAAATTCATTTTGATATATAATATTATTGCCCTTTGCAATAAGAATATTCCCGTTGAATAATCCACGATCAAATGACACTTTCATCAATGTGTCTATTTGGTTTATTGTTGTTTCAGACAAATACTTTGCTGTCGGATTGTTTTTGTTTTGACAGTTTGTGAAAAAGATTATTGATGTTAGAAAAAAGAGAGTTTTTATTTTATTCATTTTGATATTTATTGTTGACAGTATCAATTAGATAAGAGCTCATCGATGCGACAGTAACCCATTTCCATTGCATCACCCATCCCAGTTGCCAAGGCTTCGTCACGTTCCTTTTTAGAACCATATTCAATCAATGTTCTAACGTTGGTACTTTCACCTACTGGTTCAAAAGTTAATGTGACTACAGTACTTTTAGTGATTCCTCCTTTCGAACTTCCAATCTTATGCTGCTCGTCTTGCACTATCTTTTGATGTGTTGCGATTTTACGAAAGGCGCCTGTAATGTCAATTTCTAATCCTTCTACTTCATTTCGAAAAACGTTCCTATAGATACCACCGATTCGAAAATCTATTTCGCATATCGGCATTGACCATCCAGGAGGGCCAAGCATCCATTGACTAACCAAGCTTGTATTGGTGAAAGGTTTCCAGACAGATTCTACTGATGAATCAAATTTCCTTATTACCTCAACCTTTGTTTCAGAAAGGCTTATTACAACCGCTGGTTTCATATTTATCCTCATTTTTATGTTGTGTTAAAATTTCATCTTAGTTTAGTCTCAAGCGCAGTGGCCAAAAGAGTATTTCGTATGCTTATTATTGTAAGCCGTTTTATCTAAACTGTTTTGGTTTCATCTGTACACTCGCGTTTTCAACGATTTCCGAAATTCGTTTATTTCTTGTGTTATCTCTCTTAGCCGAAGCAACCCAGTAGAGAAATCCCTTTTTAGAAGACTTATTTAGACTTTCAAAGTATTGCATTGCTCCTTTCTTTCTTCTTAGTTCTCGTTCTAGGTCTTCAGGTATCTCTAGCCTTTCAACAGTATCTAGAATTGTCCACGAGCCATTTTCTTTTGCGACTTCAATGCTTTTAAAGCCAGCATCTTTCATAAGTCCCTGGTCAATTAAGTTTTTTACTTTATCCTTATTCACTTTTGACCAATTACTTTTCGGCCTTCTTTTACTAAAATATTGTATGAATCGCTCATCATCTATTGTCTTTTTAGTGCTGTCAATCCAACCAAAGCAAAGAGATTCGTCAACAGATTCACTCCAACTGAGATTGAAATTTGGAGTGCTTCTTTTATAAAAAACCAACCAAACGGCATCCTTTTCTTTATGATTCAATTCGAGCCAGTCTCTCCACTCTTCTCTACTACTTGGACAAATTTCTTCCGCTTCTTTCATTCTGAGTTCTCTAATGTTAAGTACTGGCTCTTATTCTTTAGGGTTGGTATCTATTATTACGGCATTCGTTAATTCGCTGTCTGTTGGCTTATGAAATTCCCCTTCCATAAAATCAAACATTCCTGCTGTTACTTCGAATGAGAAAGTTGCACCTCTATTCACGTTTCTATCTAATACTCGTTTTCGTCTAAGTGGATGTTTTGCAGACACATAGTGTAATTGAATCTCTTTACCGTTTTCCTCGGCTAATTGCAGGAATAATTTCCTTTTCTCTCGCTTAGTAAATCCAAGATCAAGTATCACATCACATCCTCGATTAGATATATCTTCTGATAATTCCCATATTAGTTTTTCGCATCTTTCAACTCTTTCCATAATCCATTTTAGATTCATTGACTTAGGAAGATCATCTCCATACAATTTCCACATCCAATTATCTATTCCCAAATGAATTCCTTTAACTTCGTCTGCTAATTTCTTTGAATATGTTGATTTTCCTGCCCCTTGAGGTCCAAAAACAATATGTATTTTACTCATTCAGTTTTTCTTATTATGGTTTTTTCTTCCTGCTTGCACCTAACATCAGGATAACAGAGGCTCTGCTATATCACTTATATCACTAATGTTTTTTGGCAGTTTTACTTCATTGTAAAACCAGATTCCTAAAACTCCGGTTTGTACTCCGAACGTTGATAATTCAACACTTGTGTCTTGAGATTTGGCGAGCAAAAATGGTCCGCGCAAAGTCAAGGTTAATAATGCTGTTTTCATATGCATTTTTTAGAAATTCGATTTCTGCAAAGCACTTCCCGTTATGATTCCTACCTCTGCTTTATCGAATTGATAATACAAAGATGGAGTGAAAAGGAAGACGAATCGTCCTGAAATGTAATTCAGAACTTAAAAGTGATATTAAAACCTGCTTTAAATAGGCTTAATTTTGATTAGCCTTCAGCCAGGCTTTTGGTGACATTCCTTCCTTATTTTTAAAGAAGGTATTGAATACCGATTTAGAATTGAAGCCGCTGTCATAGGCTAGAGCTAAAAGGGTAAAGTGGCTATTTTCAGGATTTAGAGCAAGCGTTTTGAAGTGCTCCAAACGTAAACTATTGATGTATTCGTTGAAGTTTTGGCCGATTCGTTCATTCAGTAACCAAGAAATCTTGTTGCTGTTAATATTCAATTTTTCAGCTAGAGACCGTAAAGATAAAGAGGGGTTTAGAAACCAGTTTTCTTCCTTCATTCCTTTTTCTATAATGCCTAATGCTGTCTTGATTTCAGCATCTGCCATTAAGGCTTTAGTAGAGGTGATTTGTATTTGTATTTCAGAATTAGGCGGCAATAGTTCTACACGGAAAGCAGTTTGTACCAAATCTTGAAATCGCTGATATTGATGTAAAGGTTTAAGCAGCGGAATATTCATAAAGTTTATGATTTGACCGGTACGCATTTTGATGTTTTCTTCCAAAAAGTCCAATGCCATTTCGTGTTTCCCTAAATGGACCATCAAAAACAGTGGCCAGGGGAAAAGTGCTTCCCCAATCTCTTTTTTTATCATTGAACTAGCCCGGCTGATATCAACATTGATCTTATCTTCCGAATTGACCAGTTGGTACAATACTCGGCATTCTTCTGGTCTCTCTGCCAAAGGAGTTTTATCTAAGAAATTATTTAGTTTTTCGTAATCTTTCGTAAGAATTAAGCAGATTTGTTTTAATGCGATAGAATGTGTGAAATCAGGATTGATGCTCAATGAGGTCTCTAAACATTTAAGCGCTTCCGAATAGTCCTCTTTTAGATAGTAAATATTCGCTTTGGTAAAATAATGATTTGGAGACAAAGGGTTGATTCTTAAAATATTATCGGCATGCCATAGAGCTTTTTCGAAATAACCTATTGCCGTGTACAATTCGCATAAGCCTTCTTCTGCTTCCGTATAGGATGGATTAAGTTCTATTGCTTTTTGAAAAATCTTCTGGCCATTAATGAAATCCCAATGACCCCAAAAATGTAGTGTCGCTTGACCAAAATGCCCTGTATAGGATTGTTTATCCAGCTTAAAACCTTTGTTAAGGTTCTCTTCTGACAACTGTAATAATCTTTTATTAGTTGTCCATGATCCATACATGGCATAGCTATACACCAAACCAAAGAAAGGTAAAGCAAATGAGGGGTCTGTTGCTACGCATTGTTCATAGAGCGCTATTGAATTTACCATTCCTTGTCCATCCCACATTAAATGGTAGTAGCGACCTTTAAGATATAGGTCATAGGCTTCCATATTTTTAGTTGGTGCTTCAATTAAATGTTCTTGAATGTTGAGGTGACCAAAGTTTTCTCGGATCTGGTCAGCAATGCTTAAGCTGATTTCATCTTGTACTGCGAATATGTCCTCTAAATCGCGATCGAAATTTTTTGACCAAAAGTGAGTACCGTCATCAGTACTGATCAACTGCGCTGTAATGCGAACCCTGTTTTTGGCTTTCCGTACGCTACCCTCCAAAACGGTACTTACTCCTAACTGATCACCAATGGTTCGTACATCTATATTTTTATTCTTAAATGCAAAGGAAGATGTGCGGGCAATGACCTTCAGGCCTTTAACGGTGGTTAGGGCATTGATTATTTCTTCTGTAATGCCATCGCTAAAGTATTCGTTTTCAGGGTCAGCACTCATGTTAACAAAAGGCAGAACCACAATGGATTTATTGGATGATGATATGGACAGCTGGTCGTTCATCTCCTTCGATTCTTTATCTGGCTTCTGCTAATTGCCATTGGTTTTTTATGATTTTATTTTAATTAGCTATAAGGTTCTTGTATATGAGCAATAGCAGATTTTAATCGGCTACTTTTCAGCTTACAATGTACATTAATTTACTGAAAAATGTTTTGAGTTAACACTCAAATCGCTATTGTATATTCAGCGATTCTTGGCTACTGGCTTTGTAATGGTTTTATTCTTTTTCTTTTGTATCGCGTTTATAGCTTCTTTAAGTTCTTTTTCTCTCTATGTAATGATGATAAAAAGGTCTTCTGTAGGAGTGTCAAATGATTTTATTTTATCTGTATTTGCCATTTGATACCATTCAAAAATTGAAATTATGCTGCCCATAATGGAAGGAAAAGGAATTGTACCATGGATGTCCTTAGGATAAAATTTTCAATCAAAAGATAATCCGTTTTTAGCTGTCTTATTTTTTTATTTTCCTATCCAATATTGACATATGGCTAGAACCTGTATCCCACATTGAATTGAAAAGAAAGGTTAAATCTAAAGGTATCAAACAGCTTTTGACTAGCAAATGCGGCATATGGAATATCGGACTTGTTACTATAGGTGTATAATCCAGTGCTGATATTCGTTCCAAGATACACTTTTTTAAATGCCGTGATTTCAATACCATAGCCCCCGTTTAAAAATAGGTAATTGTAATCGGTAGGGTAGTAGGTGTCGCGAGCACTTTTGATGTATGAAAAGCGAGCTATCAGGTACATATTGAATTTATGCTCAGTTCCATTTGGAAAGTATTTATAGTTAAACTCACCACTCATCAGTTTTTGAGATTTTCGGCTAAAAGGGTTGAAACCTAAACCCAATTCGAGTTGATTTTTTTCTTTGATATAGGTCAGGCTAGGTACAATCCGAATTGGATAGAGTTCACCATTCACACTAGAGTTTAAAGCGAATCCAAAACTTCCTTTGGAGTCACTTGACTGTGCAGTCGTTACAAATGGCAGTAAGTTCATCAGTGTAAAAAGGATAAGGTATTTCATTATTTATTTTTCTTAAAGTCCTTTTTCGAGGGATTTCAAAATTCTGCTGTATACACGTTCAAGTTCAAGCCAGAACCACTCCTTATCACTTGTATTCACGAATTGAATAACTATCGTATCAATATCGCTGTGGTAACGAGCAATACTGGTGTATCCTGGAAGCCATCCTGTATGTTCATATTCATATACAGACGAATAAATAGCTTGTTCCTCATCGCTAAATAAACTTCCATCAATTAAGGCTCTAAGGAATGTACCCACGTCTTCGGCTGTTGCAATCATGGAGCCACCAGGTCTCGTATGATCCCAAGACTTTATGTCGGGTTCCCAGCCTTTTAAGTATCCACTCATGACCTGATTGGAATCAACCTCACTATAGAGGCTATATGTTTCATCTAAATCGAGTGGAATAAGAATCTCATTCCGAATAAATTCATGATGAGAATACCCAAGGGTTCTGTCAAGAATTTCTCCCAACAACAGATAATTGGTATTGGAGTACGCATATTTTTTATTGGGTTTAAAATCCGCAGCTTTATCGTAGATCAATTCGGCTGTGGTCAAATAGCTTTCAGTCGTACCTCCATTGAATCCTGGTTCATAAATGAATTCTGGAATTCCACTACGGTGCGAAATCATCATTCTTAGGGTTATTTGCTCAGCATATTCAATATGTGTGACCACTTCTGGGATAAGATCAACCAATTTTTGCTCTAGATCTAATGCTCCGGAAGCTATTAACTTTGTACATGCTGCAGCAATGTAAAGCTTACTGATACTCCCTATTTTGAATAAATCATGCGGATCAGCTGGTGTTTGTTCTTCTCTATTATTGAAGCCCGCACTGTAAAATGACGACTTTCCTGATTGATTTACATAAACAATCATGCCATCAAACTTACCATCAACGGCTTTTTGCATTTCTTCCTCAATTGATCCTGGTATGTAAAAAAGATCCTTTGAACATCCGCATAGAAAAACAAATACAAGAGTGACTCCTACAATGAGATGTGTTAATGCTCTTAATTGTGAATGTTTCATAACTTCCCTAATCTTATTTCCTTTTCTCCAGCAATTGAATTTTTACGAGAGCTTAACTTTTCTTTCGAGCCAAAAAGTGGTCCAATCCAACTAATCCTTCTTATGAGAAACTCAAAGCTTATAAAGCATCCTGCGAAAGTAGCTAAGATAACTGCAACTAATTTCGCAAAAGGATGAATACCTAATGGGAAAATTACCAAAGAAGCTAGATACAGAAAAAACATATGAATTATGTAGATCGGATAGGCCGCACTGCTTAAATAGGTTAGTGCCTTGCTTGGGTGATTTAAATATTTGTGACCAAATCCGAAGACCGTAAATATCCATAAATTAGATTCCACTGGGATGAGGTAATTCAATAGATCGGTTGTGAATCCTTGTATCCGCAAAAGATATAAGGTAAAAGCAATTGCCAGTGTTACCCATCTTAATTTGGTAACATTCTGCCAGAAATTTTGCCCTGAATAAACACATAAAAACCCAGTCAAAAAAGCAAGCATTCCTAACCAAAAACCATGAGGTGTCATCGCATAAAGCTCGAAGTTTTCAGGTTGTACCAATAGCCCTTCTGCAATAAAGGGAATCATTAAAACTAAGAGCGCTATGGGTTTTGCCATGAATTTATTCAATGCTGAAAATAACTTGCTCTGCTGTTTACTCTTCAAGTAAAAGAACAATGGTGTGAAAATCAGGACATATATAAATATGTTACCCAAAAACCATAGATGAGCAGGATTTAGCATAAAAGATAAGTCCTGATGATAGTAGTATTGCCATAGCCAAACATGTAAAGGAACAATTACAAACATCCCAAAAATGAATGGTAGCAAAATCCGCTTTGATCTTTCTAACAGTAATCCTTTCCAACTGCGTCTTTGAATAGCAAAATAGACGCCCATTCCAGAAACAAAGAATAACAAAGGAATTCTCCAGACATTAAGCATGGACATAGGAGTCCAAATCCATTCTAATGACTTGTCATTCTGAATAAAACCAATAAACACACCCCATGGCTGAAAGCCAATTGCTATATGGTATATTAACAATAAACCAATAGCAATGACCCTTAACCAATCAATATCATATCTTCTTTCTTTTAGCATTTGTTCCAGATTATTGATGATTCTTAATCATTTCGGCTATAAGCTTCCTGTTTAATTTTAGTTGCTCATAATCTAATTTTAAACCCAAAGGCCCAAGATCTTTGCTGATTTGATCATACATAGGTTTTAATGCCTCAAATGGAGCCGAAACGGATTCAAAAGCAGTTGCATCATAAGAGTTTTTTGTTGAAGTCTCTGCACCTTTTTCAAGCAAAGCCTTGACAATTTCAACTCTACCGTAGAATGATGCTACATGTAAAGGAGTTGAGCCATCCGCACTTTTTGCGTTTAAATCAGCCCCACTTTCTATTAGTAGTTTGGCTGCTTCTGTTTTTCCAAAAGTGGCTGCAATATGTAAGGGAGTTGAACCATAATCATCTTTTTCATTCAGGTTTGATTTTGCTGCAACATGTTGTTTAATAACTTTTACATTCCCGAAGAATGCTGCTTCTTGAATAGGTGTACTTGGTTTTTCTTCTTGCTCAGATTTAGTACTTTTTTCCTCGCTTTGTTGGCAAGCTACCGTTGAGCTTAATGCAATTGTGATAGCTAATACATAAACTACTTTTGATGTTTTTAATTGAATTCTTTTCATGATTTTAATTTTAAGTGTTAATAAATTTTTGATTTACACAAAGGTCTGTAGGAAACATGGATGACAGGTAGCAAGCATGCTTCAATAGATATAAGCCATGCATTTTGTATACAAACTATGGAGAAGGACTATAAACTATGACGCAAACCCGTCAAATAAGCAGTTGTAAATGGTGTTTTAATTGCCGAATATTGCATATCAGCACAGCACTCTCATGTTAGACTATCTAAACCATAAAAGCCCCTTTTTACAAAAGGTAGTAGCTATAATTCAAGATAATTTAGGCGATGAACACTTTGGCGTAACCGAGCTGGCCGAAGCTTTGAACATGAGCAGGTCTAACTTACTTCGCAAAGTCAAACAGGAAATAGGAGAGTCAGTAAGTGTATTTATTAGAAATGTTAGATTACAAAATGCTCTTCAATTATTAAAAGAAAGTGAACTCACAGTTTCTGAGATATCATTTCGAGTAGGTTTCAGTAGTACCTCTTATTTTACGAAATGCTTTAGGGAATTATATGGACATACTCCTGGAGATACATCAAAAATAAATATTGAAAGAGACCTAAGCGAAACTAGCAATCCTGATTCACAGAAAAGTTTAAGATTAAAACGACCTATTCTGGTCGGAATAGTGATTCTCTCAATAGTAGCAATAGCACTTTTAGTAATTTACTATCAAAAGAATAATACCCCTTCAAAACTATTAGCCAAGTCGGTGGCTGTTCTGCCATTTAAAAATGATAGTGCCGACAGTACGAATGTCTATTTCATGAATGGATTAATGGAGGCAATATTAGACAACTTTCAGAAAATTGAAGACCTAAAAGTAACCAGTAGAACTACCTCTGAAAAGTATAGAAATGATTTAAAGTCAATACCAGAGCTTTCAAGGGAGTTAAATGTCAATTATTTCGTTGAAGGCAGCGGGCAAAAAATCGGGGATGAAATTGTATTAACTATCCAATTGATTGAGGGACCAAGCGATAAACACCTTTGGTCGAAGCGATATAAACGAGAGCTAAATGATGTTTTCGCGCTCCAAGCTGATGTAGCTAAAAGCATTGCCGCAGAAATCAATGCTGTAATCACACCAAAAGAACAAGAGCGAATAGAAAAAGTCCCAACCAATAATTTAGTGGCCTATGACTACTATTTAAAAGGACTAACCTTATTAAATGATGATACTGGGAATGGCCTGAAAGAAGGAATAGTTCAATTTAAGAAAGCGATTCAAGAAGATGGAGAATTTGCCAATGCCTACGCCTATATCGCAATCTCATATTATTATTTAGACCTTTTTCGAGAGGAAAAACAACACACTGAAGAAATTAAGAACTATGCTGACAAGGCAATGCTTTTAGATGCTGACTTAGGTGAGAGTTTGATTGCCAATTCTTTATATTTTATGCAAATCAAGGATTTTCGTAAGGCAGAGGAAGCCTTATTAGAAGTTTTGGAATATTATCCTAATGTAGCCTGGATTCACAATTTCTTGTCCGATATCTACGCCTATATGCTTCCCAATACTAAAAAATATTTGATTCACGCATTGCAAGGGATTGAAGTAGCTATTTCAGACAAAGATTCTGTATCAGCAAGTATCACTTATTTGCATTTAAGTAATGCTTTGGCGCAAACAGGTTTTCTCGATGAGGCAGAAAAATATATTAAGAAATCGAAGGCCTATAATCCTCAAAATCATTATTCAAAATACCTCCATGAATATATTAAGCTTGGCCAGCATAATGATTTGAGACAAACTAAATTTGCGCTGATCGAAATCTTTAATCAGGACACGACTAAAATTGATGTGATCAGTGAAGTCGCAAAAGTCTGTTATACCTTAGAAGAGTACGAAGAGGCTTGGTTTTATTATGAAAAACTTATTTCAATCAGGTATGCTTTGAAATTAGATATTTATCATAATTATGATCTCAATATGGCATTTGTGTTAGAACAACTAGGAAGGGAACAAGAGGCTAAGAGCTTTTATGAGAGCTACTTGGCTTTTGCGGAAAAGGATCAATCTATTTATCAAGAATTAACTATGGCTGCCTATTTTGCAGCCAAAGGGGATATCGAAAAAGGCATGAACGGCTTAAAGGCATTTTCTAAACAGGATAATTATCAATATTGGTTCGTTCTATTTCTTGATAAGGACCCGATTCTATTAAAAATGAAAAATCACCCCGATTTTCAGAATACAGTACAGAAAATCCGAACCAAATTCTGGGAGAATCATAAAGAGATTAAAAAAATGCTTGTCGATAAAGATATTGTTCGAATGTAGTTTTGGCGATTTCAACAAAACCACAATACTTGATAAGGGCATAAGCGATAAGTAATGTAAGCCAAAGTTTTCTTATTATCGAATCCCATTTCTTCGGTTAGAAATTTCTAAAAAGCCAATTGATAATATTTAACAAATAAATAGGGCGAACATTGAAAAGCAGCTCGTTTGTAGTACTTAAATTTCATTTTGGCTTCATTAATACCAAGCACTTTTACGTTGTAAGACGGCACGACTTTAGGGGAAGAGACAAATCTTTCTTATCTAATTTCACATTTGGTCTTCTTACATCTTTTCCTTTACTCTTTATACATTTTTAAAAACTATTTGCAATACATACTAAATTGTAGAACAAATATAATTTCTTTCCGTATATTTGTTCTACAATTAAAAAGGTAATCATGAAAGAGACAAAGCTCGGAGAATTTGAAGAGGTGATTTTACTGGTCGTAGCCATTTTAGGAGAAGAGGCATATTCACTAAAAGTTGCAGAAGAGTTTGAAAACCAAACCGGAAGAAGTGTTTCCATTGGTTCAGTGCATTCTACTATGGATCGTTTATCTAAGAAAGATTTTTTAAGCTCGGAAATGGGTGAACCTTCAGCTAACAGGGGAGGAAGACGGAAAAGAATTTATAAGATTACAGCTATCGGTCAAGAGGTATTGAAAAATTCGCAGGATTTCAAAGTGTCCTTATGGAATCAAATCCCTGGATTATCTTTAAATAAACTCTCTATTAATCATTTAAATCTTTCCTAATGAAACCAGCACCTCCAAAGTTGGCCCAAAAGCTCTTGAAAAGCTTCCTAAGGGAAGAGCTTGCTGAGGAAGTCCTTGGTGATCTAGAAGAGAATTTTCATTCGAGGGTTGAAAACCGCTCTTTGATGAAGGCCAAGATCAATTATTGGTTTCAAGTGATCAATTATCTACGCCCATTTGCTATTCAAAAATCAAAGTCATACAATTCAAATTATACTGACATGTTCAAAATTAATTTCAAAATTGGTTACAGAAACCTACTACGAAATAAAGGCTATTCTTCTATAAATATTGGGGGCTTAGCAGTGGGCATGGCAGTCGCGATGCTAATTAGTTTGTGGGTTTATGATGAATTGACATTCGATAGTTATCATGAAAATCATGACCGAATAGCTCAAGTGATGAAGCATCAGCAACTCAATGATGAAATCAGTATGCAAGCCGCGCTTCCAATCCCGCTTAAAGAAGAACTTCAATCTAACTACGGAGAAGGCTTCGATAAAATGGTTTTAGCATACTGGCCACAGAATCTAATTATCTCTCATGAAGATACAAAGATGACTTCAATTGGAAATTTTATTGAGAAGGACGTTATAGAAATGTTTTCTATTCATATGCTTAAAGGAGATGAAAAAGCATTGACAGAGCCAGGATCAATAATTATTTCATCGAAATTATCTTATGCGCTTTTCAAAGATGAAAGACCAGTAGGTAAAATGATGAAAATTGATAATGAATTAGAAGTGATGGTAACAGGTGTATACGCTGACTTTCCTAAAAATTCCAGTTTTTATGGAATTAACTTTTTTGCTCCCTGGAAACTTTACCAAAACTCACAAGATTGGATAAGAGAGGCAGCCGTAACTAACGATTGGGGCAATAATTCATTTCAGATATTTGCTGAATTAGCTCAGGATACTGATTTAGAAAGCCTCAATCAGCAAATAAAGAGGGCAGGGTATAGCCATATTAGTGAGGAAGAAAAAGCCCAGAAACCAGAGGTTTTCCTTCATCCCATGAATGATTGGCATTTAAAGTCATCCTGGGAAAATGGAGTACAATCTGGAGGTTTAATTAAGTTCGTAAAATTATTTGCCATAATTGCTGGTCTAGTATTATTGCTGGCTTGTATTAATTTCATGAACTTAAGTACAGCACAGTCTGAAAGGAGAGCTAAAGAAGTGGGTGTTCGCAAGGCAATTGGATCTAGAAGAGGACAATTGGTGAATCAATTTCTTATTGAGTCCTTTTTAGTGGTCATCATATCCTTTGTTTTAAGCTTTTGTATCGTTCTCATAGCGCTGCCTTTCTTTAATGAATTAGTTGACAAAGACATCCAACTCCCGCTAAGTAGTCTTTATTTTTGGATTTTCTGCGGGAGTTTCATTTTTGGCACTGCACTGCTGTCTGGTAGTTACCCGGCATTCTATCTGTCTTCATTTCGTCCAATTTCTGTCCTAAAGGGATCCTTCAAAGCCGGTCCGTCCTCATTAATGCTTAGAAAAGTTTTAGTGGTTTTACAGTTTTCTGCATCTATTGTATTAATTATCGGTACATTATTTATTCAAAAGCAAGTTGAATTTGCTAAGGACCGACCCATGGGATATGATGCTGAAGGTACCATTATGTTGTGGAGCAATTCCGCAGATTTTACTGGGAAGTTTGACGTGCTTCGGAATGAATTGAAAAGCAAAGGAGCAATTGTAGAATTGTCAGAATCATCTAGCCCATTAACACAGATATTCAGTAGAACCAGCAACTTATCCTGGGAAGGAAAGGATAATAATTACGATGTTGATTTTGGGAAGATTGCAGTGACCCCGGAATATGGAAAAACGATTAATTGGAACATAATAAAGGGGAGAGACTTTTCCAGAGATATCACCTCTGATTTACAAGCAGTAATTCTAAATGAAAAGGCCGTACGAGAAATGGGCATTGCAGACCCAATAGGAAAGATTATTAGATCCGGAAGTGGTGAAAAAACTAAGGAACTGCGCGTAATTGGTGTCATCGAAAATTTAATTATTCAATCTCCTTTTGATGAAGTAACTCCTATTATATTCTCTATGAGTAATAGTCCTATGAATTGTATGACCATGAGACTTAATCCAGAGCAAAGTACATCAGCTTCGATCGCTATAATTGAGGATGTTTTTAAGGAGCAGTTACCGTCTACACCATTGGATTTTACTTTTACTGATGAGCAGCATGGATTGAAATTTGCGAGTGAGGAACGTTTTGGTTCAGTAGCCGGCTTATTTGCTTTGCTAGCCATTTTTATTAGTTGTCTGGGTATATTCGGTATGGCCTCTTTTGTTGCAGAGCAGCGTACAAAGGAAATTGGAGTCAGAAAGGTATTAGGTGCTTCTGTCTTGAGTATATGGAAGATGATTACACAGAGCTTTCTCGTCTTGGTAGGTCTTTCATGTTTAGTCGCTATACCAATAGCGTATTATTTAGTTTCCGGATGGTTAGAAGGCTTTCAATATAAAACTAATTTACACTGGTCAGTCTTTGCCATAGCGGGCGTTGGAGCAATTGTGATTACGCTTGTAACTGTTAGTTATCATGCTATATCATCTGCCTTGGGAAATCCTATTAAAAGTTTGAAGGCTGAATAAGGGACTCAAGAAGAGACTCTGCGGCAAGTTTATTGAAGGCAACCGGATTTTTATAAATGATCATGAAGTTCCCATAGGTCAAACCTATAAGTCAAGTGTTAATAAACTGCTTTAATATAACTATTATCACATCTCGCCAGATCCTTTAATAAATGTATTATTGAGCTTTTGATAAGATCAAAAGAGTCCTTGTTGTTTTACTCACCCTTTTCCATTCGTGTTTTCAACTGCATATGCAGCATAGGATAAGGTTTACCTGAGGCATCTAATGCTGAACGGCCTATCACCTCAAATCCACAATGCTGGTAAAAGCCAACAGCCTGCTCATTTTGTTCATTTACATCAACCTTGCTAACTTTTAAATCATTAATAGCATAAGTTAATAAGCTTTTGCCGATTTGCTTACCTCTGTCCTCAGGATGGATGAAAAGCATTTCGAGATTATCTTCAGCAACACCAAGAAAACCGATAATTCTATTATTTTCATTTTTAATACACCTTAATTCAACGGCATCTAAATAGTTATTTAAGATGAGTGGTTTAAAGTAGGCAATATCAGCTTCTTTCAAGAAGTGATGTGTTGCCCTTACAGAAGCCTCCCAGACTTCTACTATTTCTAGGTAATTACTTTTATTTACTTTTTCTATTAGAGCGTCCATGTTTTTGAGAGTGATTAAAGTTATGCTAAAAGCTTCCAACCGGCAAAACCTACAATAATATAAAATAAATTACTTAAAATATGAATAAGTATAGCCATTTTTAAAGAGCCGGTTCGCAAATAGATCCATCCCCAACTAATACTAAAAAGGAAGTACATAGGCCACAAAATCATAGGGCTGTGGCCAACTGTGAAAATAACTGAGGTAATCAAAATGGCTGCCCAGGCAGGTAATTTCTTGGCAATGGAAGATTGCAGGTATCCTCTAAAAACAACTTCTTCCATGATTGGACCAACAATGAGAGCCAAAAGTAAAAAGCCGCTCATTTCAAGTGCACCTCCATTTTCCTGAATAAAGCTAAACATTTTGGAACCGCCTCCGATAATCCCGCCATAGTCATAGGCTGGAAGAATTACTGATCTGTATATCCATGCTAAAAAATGAGTTGATGCTAATACAGCTAATACCAATAAAACCGCTTTACTATTTTTGATTTTACTGGCTTGCAAACCTATCTGAGTGTAAAAAGAGTCTCCCGATTTTCTCAAATCCCACCAGAATAGCAGTAAAATCATGATGCCACTCAGCAGGGTAGAAGATAATCCTATAATTTCTATAGGAGTGTCCGTATTTGGTGCTAACTTAAAAGCGTAGGAAATGATAATTCCTGCTAAAAGCTGACATGCGTACATGGCAACTATAGCCAAAATTCCTCGCTTTATAGTTAATTGATGCTGTGTTGAACTTAAGTCTTTCATTTTATATGATGTAAATATTTTTAATAAATCAGTAATAATGTCTTAAGGAAGAATTCCCTTATGGCTCTCGCCATAAAGGAATTCTTAATTTGCTTTCAGGGTGAAAATTGATAATTATAGGTTCATCAGCATCCTCTAAGTTTTCTAAACTTACCTCTTTTCCAGAACCGTAATTAATCTGTGAATTGGGATTTTTATTTCCGTTTATGACCGCTATCAGTCTACTGCCAACAGCTATTTTTTTACTAATAATACGGGTATTGTTGAAAGTAAGGGTTGTTACCTTATTTGGAGTTAATAATTCTCTCTCCTCTATGCTTTTAGCATGACTAGCTCTGCCTATAATATAGCTTAAATGAAAATAACTTCCATCGGCCAGTAATTCATAGAGGTTGATGGAATAATCAAAATCTTGTTTATTGGTTGATACCTTAAACTCTCCTGTAAATGAGCCATTGATTACCACTTCCTCTTGAAAAGCATTGGTTTTGAAAACTAAACCGTCCTTCAAGTTTATATTATCTTTTATAATTGGCCAAGGGTAATAATCTGCATTGTTGGGTGTTGACCGATCTGCTAAGTCAATGCTAAGCTGAATAGGTTCAACTTCTTTGTTCATTTTTTTTGTAAGCTGAAAGGACGAATCCTTTTCATTAGAACTTAAATAGAATACTAAAGAATCATTACTCATTTCAGCAAGCGTTGGCCTATGCAACCACTTATTCTCACCCATGACTTGAAAGTTTACCTTGTCTTTCAGTAAAATAGGTTTTTTCTTTCCTTTTAAGATATAATCGAACCACTCAAAAGCTAGCCCAGTTTGAATTTTAAGGTTGGCTACACTATCAATTTCATAGCCCCGTAAATTGGCGCTCGATTCAGTCTGGGCACCAAAATGATCATAAGGGCCAAGTAATAAATAATGTTCAGCAGTTGGATTATATTTTAAATGCTCTAGATAATAATACATTGCGCCACGCTGACCATCATCATAATAACCTGTGGTTGTTAGAATTGGGATATCAATATGAGCAAATTCCTCCTTATAAGGTATAAAGGCTTGCCAATAACTATCGTATGTAGGGTGGCTGATCCACTCTTGAAATAATGGATTAGGTACGCCATCAATGGAATCCATCTTATTGTAAGCTAGGCCATTTGTATACCAAGTATTTTGCATTCTATTCCATCTAGCAGCATCAAAATTTGCACCATTATCTAATAGCTTATTATTGGTTACAAAAGGAATCCATTTATAGGGGAAATTATGAAAGATATTGTTCTCCATGGGTACATCAAGCCCCGGTGCTGCAGAAACCGAAGGGATGATGGTTTTTAAAGCAGGATGTACTTTTTCTTTCATGGAAGCCCACTGACTAAATCCATTGTAGCTTCCCCCGTACATGGCTACCTTACCGTTACACCAAGATTGTTTACTTATCCAATCTATGGTTTCATATACATCTTTGTATTCGTGTTTATAAGGCTCGATGGCATTGGTGCTTTTTCGCTTGCCACGAGAGTTGGCAATTACGCCAACATATCCCTTTGACGCTGCAATCATTGCTTGGTTTTTATTGGAATTATCTGCGTAAATAGTGAAGATTAAAATAGCAGGTAAAGCTGCTATATTTCTTTTTCGAACGGTGATGACCGAAATTTCAGCACTATCCCTTGCCGAGATAATAAGGGATTCTTCAATTAAGTACCTATCATTCTCATCTCTTTCTGTTTCCTCGAAAATAATAGGTTCGGTAAGGGAATACACATGATAGAGAAAATATGCATTTAGGATGCTCTTTGCTTCATCAGCCGTTAAAGTTTCCTCCGGAACACCTGCGTATTTAGCGTGAAAGTCATCTGTAAATTGAGCCACTCCATCATAGGTAGTGAAATTAACCGTAATGGTGGAGGCCATAATATCAGTACATTTTTTTATATATTGTGAGAAGACAGAACGATAAGAGTCTTGGAAATTCTCGCCTGACTTATTTTGCTGAATCTTCGCTTTAAGATACAATTCGTATTGCGAGTAAGTAAGATGACCTTCCGAAGTATTTCCAGCTCTAATATTTCTAATGGTTTGGATAGCATCTTCATTGCGGCCAGCAATCATTTCATATCTCAATCGCTCCCGATCGCCAATGCTTATGCCTTCAGCTTTAGTGTAGTCCAAGTAACGATTGGCCAAATTATTCATTGCCAGATCAAGCGCAGCTGTATCATTTATTGCTCTTTTCTCAAAATCCAGATTTTGACTAAAAGCACTCATGCTGATACTTATTAAAAACAGTATAATTAGTAAATTTTTCATCCTAATTATTTTCCGCTTTTGTAATCGTATAGTTCAAACATATAGGAACCATAGCCATCATCTTGAGCATGCTTGATGCTTGTTTTCAAAGCCGGTGCATACCAGTAGGTATCATTCATTTTACCACTTCCTGCTTTTGTATTGGTGAAAGTCCCTTTATGCTCAATCTTGTAGGCCATAAATCTTCCAGCAAGAACCACTACTTCTTCATAAGAAACTACTTCTACCTCTTGATTGGTGATCATAGCTGTACCTTCAGCATTTTCCCACTTACTTTCAAAAGTCCACTTTTTACCTACCTCCAAAGGCCAATCGCGAAAAGGAGTGTTGCTTGTCTCTTCCTTGATGGTATTGGAAATCAGTACTGTGTCAGTACCATTCCAAAAGCCTAGGCTTCCTTCAAAGGCAACAACTTCCCGTTTGTCTTGGCCTTCCCATCGGATTTTTTCGCCAGCAACACTTTTTTCCATCCAGGTCCATTGTTCTCCAATGTGATAGTCTTCTAAACTAGGTTTTTGTGCAGTTATACTTTCTTTTTCTTCTTTAGGGGCTGTATTACAGGCATATAGTAATGCCATGGTAATAAATATTACGCTATACTTTTTCATGTTCAGATTTGTTAAGGTTTATACTATTACAGGCTGTTCCACTTTTTGAATTTTGCAGACTGTCGATTAGATACGTCTAACTTTTCGCCAGTTGACAAGGTGATTTGCAGCTTATTATTAAAATAGGGATTTATTTCTGTTATGTATTCAGTATTAATAATTTGACTTCTATTGATCCGGAAAAACAAACTTGGATCCATTTTCTCTTCTAGAAGATTTAAAGACCTTTTGATTAAAACCGTTTTTCCATCAAAGTGTAGCTTTGCATAATTTTCCACCGACTCAATAAGGCTAATGCTTGAGATAGGGATAAAGTAGCAGCTTTCACCATCTTTAATGAAAATCTTTTTGTGTAATAAAAATGGTGCTGGGGATTCTTCTTCTCTTTTGGTAAATCCTTTTTTAATCTTCTCAATCGCTTTGGCAAACCTTTCCTCTCTAATGGGTTTTACGATATAATCCAAAGCGTTTACCTCAAATGCTTTTACTGCATACTGGTCATAAGCTGTAGTAAAAACTACCTCAGGCACGGTACCCAATTCTTCCAAAAGATCAAATCCAGACTTTTTGGGCATATGTATGTCAAGAAAAATAATGTCTGGATGCGTACTTTCAATCAATGCTTTAGCTTTTTCTACATTACTTTCTTCTCCAATTATTTCAAATTCAGGATAGTTCTCAAGTGCCCTTTTTACCTCTTCTCGAGCCAGGCGTTCATCATCAATTATTATAGTTTTGTAAGTATCCATTATTCAATAATTGGGATTGTTAATTTTGCTAGAACAGATTCATTCTCTATCTGATTTATTTCAAATTGTGCTGCTCCTTTATATTTCAGTTGAAGGCGATTTTTTAGGTTTTTTAACCCTATTCTATTATCACCCTCAATATTTAATGTACCAGGGTTTACTACTTTTATAACTGCTTTATTACCTTCCTTTTTAATAGATAGCTCAAGAGTCCCACCATCTAATTGCTTATCGATACCGTGCTTAAGTGCATTTTCAACTAATAATTGTATACTCAGCGGCAGTATTCGTATATGATTCAGGCGCTCATCTACCTCCAGATTAAATTTTAGACGTTCTTCAAATCGCAATTTTTCAAGCTCTACATAGTCTTTTACTAGTCCCATTTCTTCTTCCAATGAAACTGTTGAATCTTGCGTTTCATAAAGAGATGAGCGTAGAATATCCGACAATAAGTCTACTGCACGTCTGGCAATTTTAGGATTCTCAATAATAAGCGATTTGATTGAATTGAGAGAGTTAAATAGGAAGTGAGGATTTAATTGAGCCGATAAATTATCGAACTGTGCCTGCTTAGCTATTAGAGATAGTTGTGCATTCATCTTTGTTGATTGTACTTCTCTTTGGTAAAAGTGGTACAAATGATAGGCAAGTAGCCAGATGCTCATATGTCTCAAACCAGTTATTAGTACAGGATTCCATACAAAAAACGGGTTCCAAACGAAGAGTTCTTTAATTGAATCGTTTTGTCTATCTGCTAAATATATATAGATTGATGTTTTTATGTTCATAATGATCATGAACATAATGGAGAGTATGATAAGGGCTGGGATGAGTTTCCAGATTAAATCCTTTATATTCAATTGGTTCCACTTTCTTTTTACTGCCATGGTTCTGTATGCATGCGTGATGGCAATACAAATAGCCACATCAAAAATATAGTTGATAATCGCATCAGATAATTCAAAATCATCTCTAAATAGAGCAATATAGAACCAGAAAAGGGACACTAATCCCCATCCAAAAAACTGACACTTCCAATAAAGAGAGTTGCTTTTATTCTGCGCTATGTTTAAAGTTTTTGTCATTGATGAATCAAATTAAGACAATAATAAGTAAGTTAGAAAGCAAAAGTACAGGAGCGTAAATAAACGGAAATTAACGTTATAAATTGACCTAATTTTAACTGTAAAGCTTTGCTAACTTGCTTTTTATCATTTAAAATGACTCTTCTTGACTCAAGGAAAGATTAAATACATCTAATTTCTAGTCCTTTTTTAAAAATTCAATGACTTGAATACAAATCCCGCGTGTTGTGAATGTTAAGGTAAAGAAACTATTGTGGTGGTGGGGGTGGGCGAGGAACCCATGCACCAATGTAGATTACGGGTATATCATTTTTTAAGTGGTTGAGATAATCTTTGTTAGATAATTCTCTTTACAGCTAACGCATATATTGTTTGCTATTACAAAAGTTTTTATTTCTGCTTCAAACTGTTGGTTCAAAACTATAGCCTTTTAATCCAATTCTATTCTAATCTTATTTCTGTATAATTTCCGTATCTTTGTTGTTATACTAATTATTAAAAATGCAAGAAGCAGAGAAGTACAGTCGGTATTCATTTTTGTTAGATAAAACAGCCAGAAGGGTAAAGCAGTATGCAAAACAAAGATTTAGGGAATTAGGCTGGACTATCACCATTGACCAATGGGCCGTGCTAAAGCAGCTTTATGATAAAGGAGAACTCAACCAGCGGGAATTGGCAAGCAATACTTTCAAAGATCACCCAACCATGACCCGTATTATTGATTTATTAAAAGCCAAACAGTTGATCGTCCGCAAGCCTCATCCCAATGATAGAAGGAGCTTTATGATTGCCTTAACCATAAACGGTAAATCAATGGTAGAAGAATGCTTGCCTGAGGTGCAGAAAATTAGAATGAAAGCATGGGAAAATCTGTCGCCAGATGATTTTCAAGAGTTCAAAAGAATTCTGGAGAGCATCTATCATAATTTAGCTTAAGGGTCAACTTTATCAATGCCCACATAATAGAGATCAAAGCCGCCAAGTCCAACAGGTCTATTGGAAGAAAATATCATGAAGTCATTTGTAAAGTCAGGTCCCATCGGGTGAATAATCGGGCGGTATTCATCATGTTCTGAATTGATTCGCGACCCAAGGTTTTGTGGTTCAGTCCATTCTCCATTAATATTTTCTGAATAGTATAAATCAAAACCTCCAAATCCACCGGCTCTATCTGAAGCAAAGACCATAAAATCTTTGATAATAAAAGGGCATTTATCATTTGCAGAAGAATTAAGTGCATCTATTTTACGAATGCTTTTGTCTGACTGATCATTAAGTTTGTCAACCAGGTCATGGGAATTATCAAGCTCGACATTGAAGATATCAAATTGGCCGTTCCTATTGCTGCACCAATATATTTGACTACTATCCTTATTGAATGTAGGGTAATAATCATCAAATGGAGAATTTAAAATTGGGACATTATAGATGGAGTCATAGTCTTGATTATTAAGGTCGTGGATGAATTTTATGTCGAAATCACCTGATTCGTCATTAGCAAATAGCAATAACAGCTTTCCGCTTGAGTGAAAATTCTCTGTCATGTAAGGGCCTAACTCGTTACTACTAGAGTTTGTTTTTCTAAGAACCTTGTCTATCTCTGCTGAATTTATTAAGTAGTCTGAGTTAGAGTTTTTTATTTCCTCTACAGTCAATTCTCCAGTTTCTTTTGAAAAGTATATGTAGATGGGTTTGTAAATGATGTCAAACTCCCCACCACTTGATCGCCTATTAGATGAAAAGCACAATGGGAAGGATTCTCCAAATCCAGGAGCAGCAGAATTATAATCATCAAATTCGGAATTTACTGCTTCAAAGTTTTTGGGAAGGACGCTAATTGTTGCTTCATGATAATTGTACATGGTACTATTATCGCAAGAGTATATTACAGATAATAGGAAGATTGTAACAAAAAGTCTTTTAGTATTGGTCATCTCAATTAAAAAGTATGTGTTTTAAAACGTGAAAGGATCTGGTTATTTAATACATCTTAGATTTACTTTACGTGCTATAGACTCACCGAAGTTATGATAGGTTGGAAGATTATGTACGAGCTAGGTTAGATAAATTTAAGACAGCTTCATAACATAGTTTAGTATTGTCTATTTTGTAATTCTGTCACTATTATTGGTTATGAGTAGGCGCTTTCACACCTTTTATAAGATAGAAATGAAACCAATATTATTCAAAACGCAAAAAAATGCAGCGAATTACATAAAGTAATTAAACTTAGGGCATTTTACATCATCGTGAATATCTCGTAGCCGCACTCTATAATTAAGCATAAATTCGTGGGTTCCATTGGATGCGGATCTGATAGCTGAGGTAGTCCAATCATAAGAATAACTAAAATGAAAAGATTCGCTCAACTTGAAATCTATATAGGAAACCACTGCATCTATATTTCTGTATGACACTCCAACATTGAGTAAATCATAAAAAATTACACTGGTGTTGATGTCAAAATTCAGTGGAGCTCCTTCTTGACCTCTGATCAATACTGAAGGCTGAATATGCACTGTTTTTTCAAGATTTAAAGGTAGCATCAAACCACCATTTAGATAATAGTACCGAGCGGATCGTATTTCATTCAAGGCACTTTCGAAGGAAGTATCCCCAAATCCATTATTCAATAGAAAAGGAACTGAAAATCCCGCAAAAAGCGTTTTATTATAAAAGTAGACTCCTGTCCCAAAGTTTGGCTTTAAGTTACCTGTTACGCTCGCAAAAGAATTATCAGCGATATCATCTAAGTTGAGATTACCAAAATCTGCAGATAGAATATTGAGGCCAGCTGACACACCCATTGCCAATTTGCCTTTAGGTGTTTTAATAATGAATGCATAACTGCCGTATATATTCTGATTTGAATAGCTACCGATTCGATCATCGTTGATTAACAGCCCTAAACCCATTTTCTCGTTCATCAGGGAAGTATGAGCGCTAAAAAACAATGTCTTTGGAGCACCATCAAAGTTTACCCATTGATTCCTGTACATTGCAGACGCACTCAATTGAACGTGGCTTCCAGCATAAGCGGGGTTTAAAATTAACCCATTGAAAATGTACTGAGAATAAATAGGATACTGTTGTGCTTTTAAAACACCAGACATTGACAATAATGCAATTATTAAATATAAAGTCTTAATATTAAGAAATTTGCTATACATTAATTTTAATTTACTATTTCCAAATAACCATTTTGAGGCTTAGAACCGTCATTCTTTTCAATCACATAAAAATAAGTGCCATCTGGTAAATTATCCCCTAATATATTAATACCCTTGTTAGAAACACCATCGAATTTGGTATTATTGTTATCATAACCTCTTGCTTCATATACTAAAGTCCCTGCTCTATTGTATATTTTCACGTTATTGTCAGGATATTGAGATATGCAATCAATTTTGAAAAAGCTATTCGAACGGTCTCCGTTTCTTGAAATACCATTAAAAGCAGTAATTTCTGCCTTAATACTGACTTCTCCTTCCACTGTACAGCCATTTGCGGTTTGTACACTAACAATATAATCTCCTGCTGGAACACCTGTTAGATTAGGTCCGGTATTAATAAAGGTACCAAAACTATTGTACCATTCGATTCTGCTAATATCTACAGCGGTAGTTACAAAAACAGTGGCAGACCCATTATCATTATTGCATGTGGACGGTTCAAATTCGGTCATTATTTCCGGAAACACCAAGTCTTCAATAATTTCGGCTGTTACAGCTTCAGAGCTACAACCATTTCTTGTATCTGTTGCTACAACTGTATACTCGCCAGCTGATAAGTCAGTAACTCTATCCCCGGTTGTAAAAGGAGTACCATTTGCATTATCACCTCTAAACCAGCTAAATCTGTAATTGCCAGTATTACCTCCTACATCAACCCTTAATGCGCCATTATCAACTATACAATGGGTGTCATTACTTACTACCTCAACGGTGGGTTGAGCCACTGTAGGGATCTCGGAAGTTATCGTGATACTTTCTTCATTTGTACATTGCGTTAGATTGTCCGTAACCCTCACAGTATAAGTAATGTCTTCCATTTGTGAAAATTCAGGACCGATGTGGACCAAACTTCCATTAGAAGTCGTTCCTTCAAACCATTCAAATGTATATCCAATAAAAGCACCATCAACGCTTACTTTAGCTGCACCATTTGCCAAAGTTAAGTCGCAAACCGTAATTGGAGCAATTTGATCAATTGTGAGTGGAGGAGTTACCTGATCATTTGTAATAATAACTGTTGCCGTATTTTCGCAAAAAGTATCAGTATTATCTGTGGCTGTAACGGTGTATTCTCCTTCAGGAAGTGAATTTACCTGTTTAGTAGTTCCAACCGTGTTTCCATTTGCGTCTATCCAATTGTATGAATAATCTCCAGGAGAACTTACTGTTGCGAATACTGACCCATTTGGACTATCGCAATTTGTAACTGGAGTTGCTGAAGCTGAGATATTTACTGAATTCTCTTCTGTGACCAATTCATAGGTTTCAGTATAAATACAGTTTGAAATACTATCTGTAATCTTAACTGTATAAAATCCCGCAGCCAAGTTTAAATATTCGCTCCCACTATTTGCGATGGCACTAGTAGTATCTTGTCCGTTATACCAATCATAAGAAAAGGAAGTGCCTGCAGCAGTAGCTGTTACTCTTAAAAACCCAAATGCAGCATCTGGGGAAGGTAGTACACATCTTTCCGGATTTCTAAAATCTAAAGAAATGGACGGCTCAACGATATCATTTTCTATAGAGAATTCAATTAATGACGTTGCACAGTCGGAATTAGAATTTGTTGCTCGAACAAAGTAAGAGCCTTCAGCAAGAGCACTTATAGTATTTGAATTGTTTGGCGTTGATGCATCAGGCAATATATTCATATTGGCATCATACCATTCAAATGTATAGTTATTTATGTCTCCTACAACTCCATTTTCATAAACGTTGGTTATTGTAGCTTCACTGTCATTAATATCACAACGAGTGATATTGGAGATTTCCAGATCACTTGATGGAACAGAAATCGCAACAGGATTATCATTAATACTGAAAGTACGAATGGTTGAACATTGTGTAGAGTCATTGAATACTTCAACAGTATAACTACCTCCAATTAAATCTGTAGCGATTTCACCATTAGTTCCGGCAGTATTTCCGATGTTAGTTCCCAACGGAGTAGTAGTATCATTTCCCTCGTACCAATTAATAGTGTAAAAGGATGGTGATGCCCCATTATCTATATTTAGCTCTAAGGATCCATTTGCTAATGGATTGCTACAATTCGTGTTGGGTATATTGCTAATTACATTCACGACAGGGTCTGTAGCATCAAGTTCTATTTCTGCGAAAGAATAAACCGAGCAATTATTTAGTGAAGCATCGGCACGTGCTTCAATAATGTAATCCCCATCTCCAAGTCCAGTGAAGGTATAAATGGAATCTCCAGCAATGCCTGCTTGACTTGCTATTGGTGGAACGTTCACATCATCACCAAGATATAGGTATACAGTATAATTAGCTTCATCAAAACCAGTTAATGCTGTTGGAGTTAAATCTACTGTAATTGCTCCATCTGTATTGGGTACACAGGTCGTTGCATTTGTGATCGAGACCGTTTCCAAATTATGAGCATCGGCAAAAGGTAAATTAAAAATTTGAGAATTGGAACAGCCATTATCTAAATCAGTTGCAACCACTGTATATAGGCCGGATACTAAATTATTAGCTTGGGAAGAATTAACGCCACTTTCCGATAAAAAAGGGGAGCCAGCTGTTGAAGTGCCACTATACCATTCCAATAGAAATCCGGAGGTATTATTAGGTGAATTTGCTACTACTTGCAAAATACCATCTTGAGACGAACAAGAGGTTGGAAGCGCAATCACTGCATCGTTCTGAGTAATAGCAATAATCGCTTGATCGATAACTTCAATAGTAACTGCATCAGCTAAACAGTTCCGGGTATTATGAAATGCTTGAACTGTATAAAATCCAGGTTCAAGATTATCTAAAACATTTCCAGTTTCACTAAAGTCAGTCGAGGCTTTTACTTGATTACCCTCATACCACGAAAATGTATAGTCACTCACATCATCTAAATCAACGCTAGCTTCCACTCGGCCGTCAAATGGAGAGCAGGTAGTTACCGGATCTGCGTTCACGCTGAGTACTGGTTGTATTATATTATTTACCACCGTCACTCTATCGGTTACAAAACAGCCAGTATTAGTATTAGTAACTTGTGCAGTATAATCTCCTGCACCAAGACCATTTAATGAAAGTCCTGTTCCTATAACCGCTGAGCTTGTATTAGCTCCAGCAAACCACTCAATAGTGTGGTCCGCAGTATTTCCGATAATTGACACAGCTACCGTACCGTTAGGAAGGCTACTGTCACATGAATTGTTTTCAGTACTAGTAATATCATCAATCTCAGGATTAACAGTTTGGTCAACCACAACTGTGACCAAGTCAGATTCGCAATTTGTATTGTTATCGATTGCTTTAACTGTATAGCTTCCTTGAGGTAAGTTATTTACCGAGCTACCAGTAAAGTCAGGCGTTGGTTTTTCGCTGCTGCCAATGAACCATTCAAAAGTATATCCTGCAGTTGACCCATCCACATTGGCACTTAGACTTCCAGAATTGATATCAGAACAAACAATATCTGTTGCTGTAGGGGAGACTACTGGTATTACCGTTTCGTCTGGCACCTCCATGGAAGCAATGGTTTGACATCCCGTGGCTTTATCGGTCACTAGCACGGTGTAAGTAGCGGACTCTAAGCTATTCGCTACATGACTATTGCTAATCTGTAAACCACCACCCACTGTGTTTCCTTCATACCATTCGTATTCAAAATCACCCACGGGGTCATTTCCATTTACCGCTACTGTCAACTTTCCATTAGGATTTTTACAATTGTCATTGCCTCTATCCACCGTAATTTCTGCCTCAATTGTTCTTGTGCTGTCAGTAATTACCACTTGAACGGTATCCGAACTACATCCGGCTATTTTGTCATTGGCGAAAACTGTATAGGTTCCAGCATTTAGTCCTGTATAGATTGAACCCGTGTAATCAGGTGTTCCAGTGGCAGTTGTTCCATTAAACCAGAAGAAGTCATAATCAGAAGTCACTTCTGAACCGCCAACTAATCTAAATACCCTAGCGGATCCATTAGGAGCAACACTTCCTGCTGAACAAGTGATATTGTTAGTAGTTTCAGTTGACAGGGCAAAAGGTATCGGATTAACCTCCGCTGAAACTATGTTGTTGTCATAATCGCACTCCAAGAAATTGGAATTAGGAAAGCTAATTGGTGTAGGTGTAGTTGAACCATTGTCGTTCAATGCAGCATAGAGTGTAAATTGCGCACCTGTTCCGTTTACTACTAAGTCAATTGCAGAACCAGTTGTTCCCACAGTGAAATTATTTAATGTTATAAAAACAGTATTCAATTTATTGGTTCCGGCCACCATAGGATCGCCATCGTAAAATGTTACTGGAACGTCACCAGATAGCGGAACATCCCCAATATTTTCGAAGTCAAAGCTTACTGTAAAATCTTCTTCCGGGCAATTAGGAGGAGATACATCAAAAGAGGATTCAATTATCGTTAAATCTGGTGATGCATAAGTTGGACAACCATCAGAACTAAGAAATGGAGATTGATTTAAAAAACTGTTCAAAGGTCGACTAGGACCACTCGTACAAACTCCTGTTGAAAAAACCGCTTGATGCTTTTGCTGGTTTCTTGGGACAGTCAAATCGTCATTGATATTTACATTGAAATAGCCATGTTGATTCCATAATCGTCTTGCCGGTACCCACGGTTCACCAGCAGATTTGTAAATTCTGACTTCGGCATCTGTATATAATGATAAGTTTCTTCCTGGAGTAGTAGAACTGAAATTTTCACTAGCGCAAGTGACGCAAATCTCAGTAGAACCATCAGCATCTACATCTGCCACTATTGGGTATTCTACCGATGTCCTGGAGCGGCAATGAATTTGAGTATTGACACTCCCATCATTTCCATTAATGATATATAAATAGTCTTCGTCTCTGTACACCACTTCAGATTGGCCGTCACCATTAAAGTCAAACAAAGTACATCCCGTAATGCCCGAAGTTTCTTCATTGACTTCAGATGGCGCTGGATCACCAAATTCATCTACCCATAGAGAGTTCCAATTTTCATCTAACGCATATAGATATTTACCTGAAACAAAGGCTGCGTTTAATTGCCCGTCACCATCTAAATCTGCAATATTAACCCTTCCCATTCCTCGTCTCCAACCAAATTGGTAATCACCAGTACCTATGGGATCATTAAAAACTTTTACCAAATCGTTTGTTACGTCCCAAAAGAACACGCTGGACACATTTCCGCCATTTGCGCCTGTTACGATAACATCAAGATTTCCATCAAGGTTATAGTCTGCAACAGATGTAGTTGCACTTTGTGCAGATTGATATCCTCCATTTTTAGTTTGGTATGTAGCAGGCATGGTCTTAATAAGTGTTAAAGTACCTGCATCGGCTGTTCTGGCATTTAATTCGACAGCGTAAATTTTATTTCCAAGCACTAATTCCAAGTCCTCATCACCCATGATGTCTACGGCAACTGCTCCGCTCGGAATACTATTCCAATTTGTACCTGAATTTTGTACTAATCTAACTCCAGTCAGCGGATCTCTGATTTCATCCTTATAGTACATTTCGGCTTGACCGTCACGATCAAAATCTGCGAAACTTAGAAAAACTGGATCGTTGTATAGCCTTTCTGATGTCCAAAGTAAATTCAGTTCACAATCGAATGCTTTAATAGTAAAATTATTCCATCCGTTTTCGTTTATAATAAAGACTTCTCCACAATTGTCATCTGAAATGTTAATCATGGAGGCCGATCTAAAGGAGGGATTATTGGTTGTAGCCTGATGTTTAATTGTTGCGTCATCACCATTGAGGAGGTATATTCTGTCATCGTCATAGGTAGTTGACAATATTTCAGGAATCCCATCTCTATCTAAGTCTCCGATGGCAATTCTGCTCAAGTTTAATGAAGCGTCATTTCTTGATTGATAGCCAAGTTTGAGTGAAAATTGAGGAAATGCATTCGGTTCTGCTTCACAAGATGCATCGTTTCCAAGATAAAAGCCGTCACAGGCAGTATTGTCAGTACAATCGCCATCGAAACAGTCAATGAACCCATCACCATCGTTATCGATTCCATCGTTACAAATTTCTTGTGCGAGTAAATTTATTGAAAATAGGGGGAAGAATAGTAGAAGTAAAATCTTTTTCATGACAATGTGAATTTACGAATCAATACAATTTAAGGATTTAATTGAGATGCATATTAATCAAAAGATTTTTTACAGACTTTATAAATTATTTGATATATATGTTTTATGTAATGAAATGGTAATAATTAAATAAAAATACTATTGTCTATATTTTCTATTAGCAGCATTGATTTTTAGTTTAATTTAAGATTTTATAAGCTAATTTCATGTTTCAAGAGACCATTACAGTTGGTACAAGCATCAATAAATTGACACCAAGCTATCATTACCTTTAATTAATTCTTATAATATAATTTCTTCTCTTTTTTACCCTTATTTATAATGTCAAACATATAAGCAACTGAAATCTGTATCGCTTGATTTCTCGCTCGCAAATCATCCTGATATGCTATTACGTTAGTAAATCTTCCTTTTTCATTAGCCATATAGCTATGACCCCATTCATACCGAAAATCTATTATTAGTGATTGACCTGGAACTGGTTCTACCACTAACCCAGTTGAAACTATTAGACCAACTTGGACTCTGTTAAATTCCTCATAATACAATCCGCCAAATTTGGGGCTTGCGGGCTTACTATCAAAAATTATTTGGTATTGCAGTTCTTGCAAACTTTCTTCCTGCAGTTCTACAGACTTCAAAATGCCTTTTCCACCAAGCCAAAAATTCACATTTGGCCCAGCCCCTACGTACCATTTAAAGGATCTAGCCCCTAGTGAACCGTTAAAATCTAATTTATAAACAACAGGAGTATTTATGAAATGGTACTTAGCATAATTCTGAAGAGATGCATCGGTTATCCCATCTATTTTTTTTCCATTTTGAGCATACATGATATCAAGCTGAAGAGTAAATCTTTTTTGTACTTTTACAGCACCAGTAAAGCCTGCACTATACCCATAGAAAAGAGATTTATCATAATCCTCAGAAGCAAAATCATCATATTGTAACCATGAAGTCCTTGCGCCTGCCTTGGCACCGATATATACTTGAGCATCTATTTTTGAAATATTAAATAAATGTAAAACCACTAATGAGATAGTGATGAATACGGCTTTATAGCTGATTGTAAAGATACTTTTAGTGATTTCGAGTCTATGCATAAGCAGGAACGATTCCAACCCTAAAACTAAGTAATTGTGCACACTATCCTTTAAAAAATGCTGAAAAAATTTTTAAATTTGTTATTTAAGTAATGTTAATTGAGTATGTATTTAATATATTGTCATTTTTTATTATTCTAGTAGTAGATTTATAAAATTTTATAGAAGGAAAGTATAAAAGTCACCTCTTTTTTATGTCCAAGTTTATCTTTGCATGTTTATTTTTTCAACTTGTTACCGGACTTTCCTCAGTAGCTCAAGAGCTACCTGTTTATAATCATTTTTACTTGACTCCTTATTTATATAATCCTGCCGAAGCTGCGGCAAGTCCATATAGAAATATATCCTTGAATCAAAGACTGCAATGGATGGGTGTGGAGGGAGCACCTATGGTTTCCACCTTAACATTTGAATCGCCATTTGATTATAAAAAATACGGGTTAAGCGCCACACTAAGGAATTTTAGTCGAGGGCTTATAACTACAACCGATTTTTTAGCCACCTATTCCTATGCAGTCAATTTAACTAAATCCTCCTCAATCCGATTCGGAATTTCAGCTGGTGTAACTTCCAATAGTATTGATTTTTCTCAAATTCAGGACTTAAGCGATCCCGCAATAAATAATTTTCTGGACAATAATGTGCAACCGATTTCCAATGTTGGATTTAAATTGGAAACCGCTAGTGGTATTAATATTGGAGCCGCTTTGCCAAGACTCTTTAAACTGCAGTATGCCAATACACAAAATTTTGAAGCTTTCGAAATATCGCCCTTTGAGGAATTCACCATCATGGCTTATTATAAAAAGCCTGTAGATTATAAACTCGTTACTAGAAGAACTGGTCGGTTTAAAAGAACTGTCAAGTTGGAGGATGTGTATGCTCCCTTGCAGATTTATGCGCTTTATCAGTATTCTCAATTTGATGGGCAGAGAATAGAATTGCTGAGTACTTTAAATTTCAATGAAATTTTCTGGATTGGAGGATCCTATAGGCTTAACTACGGGATGTCAGGAATCGTAGGTTTCAATATGCAGAAACTGTCTCTAAGCTATGCATATGAACCTTCAAGTAAATTAGTTGATGGAATTGCTAACGGTTCGCATGAAATTCAACTTAACATCAAAATAGGTGATAAAATCAAAAGGCTAGTCGAAAGACCTAAATTGAAATCTCTAGAAAGAACAGAAGAAAGAGCTCCAAGATTTTCCAGTCAGGATGTACAGCTAGGGGGTGATGAAGGTGAAATTAAAGATAAAAAATACTATGTTGTTGTAAAAGAATTTAATGATTTCAATTCCGCTGATCTACTAGTGAAAAAGTTGAAAAAAGATGAAGATATCACAGCAGATATATTTTTCAACAAGCAAAATGGAGTTTATTATGTATATATTTATGAAACTTTCTCCAGAAGAGAGGCAAATAAAGAGAAGAGTACAGCAGAAGAAATAACCAATTTTAAAAACATTAAAGTCATTATTGTGGATGTTAATTAATGACGCTTAAATCCATGTATGGGCCTATATGATGAAATTCAATCCAAAATATTATCTTCTATTATTTTTTGTAATTGTTGCTAATGATGTATTTGGCCAAAGCTCATTTATAGAATCTGTTGATCCAAAAAATGGATATGCAGGCCAGATTGTAAATATCACCGGTGTGGGTTTAGAGGATGCTAATAGAGTTTTTTTTGGTAGTGTTGAAGGAGAAATAGTGAGTGTAAGCGAACAGCTAATAGAAGCAAAGGTGCCTAGTGGTGCTACTTTTGATAATGTTACTGTTTTAAATTCTACTACTCGTTTATACTATAGCGGTGAGCATTTCATCCAAAGCTATGGAGGGGAACAAGGCTTGGAAAGTACGGATTTTGATCCACAGATTGATATCTTTGCAGAAAGTGGTTTGTATGATGTAACGATCAGCGATCTCGATGGTGACGGTAAAAATGATATAGTAGGAGCAAATTCAAATTCTAATTTTGCTACTGTATTAAGGAATCTAAGTACTCCTTCAAATATAAGCATGGTGAAAACCAATCTTAATATTGGAACACCTGGATTAAATAATACAGCTGGTGATCTAAATGGTGATGGTAAACCAGAAGTAGTTTTCACTGAAGGAAATGATGGGAATAGATTACTAATCTTAGTTAATTTCAGCACTCCCGGCAATTTTTCTTTTACGCTTCAAACGCTGACTGTGGCAGGTGCTTCAACTAAACGGGTCGTAATTAAGGATATGGACCTCGATGGAAAACCAGACCTGGTTGTTTCAAATCAAACAGGTAATAAAATTTTTATTGTTAAAAATACATCAAGCGGAGGAAATCTTTCCTTCGATAATAATATTATTGAGCTCACCGTAGGGAATGCCGGTAGTACCGCGGGTTTGGATGTGGAAGATTTAAATGGAGATGGGAAGCCTGAAATAATATCAAATCAATTTCTCACCGATGGGGGAGGCTTTTATGTAGCCACTAATACCAGTACGCCTGGGAATTTTAACTTTGAAAGCTTTGTTCAGTTTAATACTGCAGGAACATTTGTAAACCTAAAAGTTGGTGATGTAAATCAAGATAATAAACCAGATATCGTAGCCACACTCTTTCTGAGTTCTTCTGTTGCAGTTTTTATTAATCAAACAAATGGAACTGGAAATCCCCCTCAATTTAGCTCCGCTCAGAATTTATCTTCTGACCTAAGGCCATGGGGCTTAGATTTTGGAGACATGGATGGGGATGGAAATATGGATATAATTGTTTCTACCATTGGTGCCAACAAGAGTGTTAATGTTTTGAATAATGCGGGCTCAGGAGGACTGAATTTCCCCAAGGTTTCTGTTCCCGTAACCTTTATCAATAGAAATATTAAGGTAGCGGATATTGACGGAGATAGTAAACCCGATATAGTTTTCTCAAGTGTGGATGATGAGAGCAATAATATATTGGCTTCAAATATTTCAATACTGCGAAATAACAGATGTATTACCCCTGTCATCACTCCCGAAGGCCCAATCAATTCTTGCCAAGGAAACCCTGTTGTGTTAGAAACTCAAGATATAGATGGTTTAACTTATGAATGGCGTCAGGATGGATCTATAGTGAAATCAGGAACCGAAAACTTCATAGAATTAGATGATATTTCAGAATCTGGGAGCTATACAGTGTCTATTATTTCTGACGGAGGGAGTTGCAACGAAATGTCTGATGCCATAGAGGTTAATATCTTATCCTCTGGATCCTTAGCAAGTGCAGATATAAGTTCAAATGATCCAGTATGTACCGGAGGTACTCTTACCTTAAATTCAACTGATGTAGGCGCAACCAAATATGAATGGCGTGGACCGCAAGAATTTTCTGCAACTGGAATAAGCGTTAATGTTGATAATTTTAATGTCAATAAAGCGGGACGTTATTTTCTTGATGTTTATGCGGGTTCATGTGTCATCGAAACCAAGAGTATAGTAGTGGATGTCATTTCTGCTCCTAAATTTTCCATAGCGCGTACTGGAGCAGGAACCTATTGCCAAGGAGAGACAGTTGTCCTAAGCATTTCGCCATTTGACAATGATTTTGCATACCAATGGTATGAGGGTGCTAATCCAGTTTCAGGTGAGACTTCCGAAAGCTTTAACCCGACTTCTTCTGGTAGTTACTATGTGGAGATCACCGATCAAATTAATACTTTTTGCCCGAAGGTTTATTCTGATACGCTGGAAGTTTCCTTTTTAGAACCGCCCCAAGTTGATTTTGAGTTTGTTTCCAATGTTTGCCTTAATGTGCCTGTTTCTTTTTCGGATGAATCAATTGTAGCAGATCAATCGATTGCTCAGTATGTATGGGATTTTGGGGATGGAAATGTTTCAAATAATCAAAATCCTACTCATGCTTATAATGAAGCTGGTACTTTTGAGGTTTCTTTAGAAGTCTCGTATGACGGATTTACTTCTTGTTCTTCACAATTTTCACAGCAGATTACTGTAAATGCTGCACTTAATGCAGTTATTAATACTTCTGCCACTTCTATTTGTGAAGGAGATGAAGCAGTGCTTTCAGTGGATGGTAATTTTCAATCTTACCAGTGGGATACCGGAGCCACTACACCAACAATTTCTGTAAATGCAGGAGGTACTTATTCAGTAAATGTCACAGATCAAAATGGATGTGAAGGCTCTGCTAATATTTCAATAGGGACTTTCGCAATTCCTGATGTGGAATTATTTGCTTCCGCTACTTCCGTTGGTACCGGTGAGACGGTTTCAATATCTGCTTCCGGACTCAGTGACTATGAGTGGTTTGCCGATTCGGTATCTTTGAATATTACTGATGATGAGATAGAATATACTCCAGAAGTAAGCACCTTGATAAGAGTGGAAGGCTTTGATGAAAATGGTTGCTTTGGAAGCGCTGAAATATTGATTACTGTTGATGAAACTGATGTAGGAGATAGGTTAGTTCCGATGAAGTTCTTTTCACCCAATAACGATGATATTGCGCAGTTTTGGGAAGTGGAAAACATTGAAAGTCTGACTCAGTGTGGAGTTGAAATTTATGATCAAAAGGGAAACAAAATTTTTGAAGCTAAACCTTACAACAATGACTGGGAGGGCACAGCTAATGGTAGCCCTGTCCCAGATGGGGTCTACTATTTTGTAATCAGGTGTGACGGAAGTGGAATAGCAAGATCAGGTAGTATTACATTACTGAGATAATAAAAGACATCTTGCTATTCTTCAGCTAAAACTTTTGCTTTTTCCTTTTCAAATTCTTTTTGAGTGATCACTCCATCTTCAAGTAACTTCTTAAGTTGAATAAGCTTCTCATATTTTTCCATATTGCTTTCTGTAATCGAGCGGGTATTATTGAATTCTAACGGAATGAGCTGAAAATTATAGTAATTGTCATACTGGGTAACGGCTCCGCTTGCAATATCAATTCCCCAAAAAAGTGGATTAAAGAAATTAATTATGGAAACGGTATTGAATCTAGCGTCCAATTCATATCCAAACTTTTTGTATCCGTCTAGCTCAAATTGTATTTCCTTTCCACCATAAAGCAAGGCATCTAATTCTCGATCAACTTTCACTTTAGCAGGAGTTACTCCTAAATTTTGCCCGTCAATTACAATTTTTGCTCCTTGCGGATTCGAATCAATAGATACTTTTTGCTTTGTACCTGTGAAAATGGTTGCGCAACTTGAGCAGGCAATCAAAGCAACAAAAAGCGAAATAGCGTACATTTTTCTCATGGTTTGTAATTTAAGAGGTGTCTAAATAGTTTATTTCTAAATGAGCAAATTTTATGCCTTTCAGCTTGAGTTGAGAATTTTATAATGATATTAACAGATGTAGAGGATGGCCTTCTCGCTAATTTTCTCCGTAAAGCAAATGCTCGAGTTGAGTATTGTAATCATATTGCAAGTCTTCCTCCATTTTAGAAATCGTTTTTCTAATAGAAAGGACCAATCTTTCGTACAGATTATGTAAAACCGTATTTTCCTTAATGGAAGGAGATAGAGTCAGCAACTTTTGGCAAAAGTACATAAGTAATTCAACTTCAGTAGTTTTCTTTTTGGAGTAACGTATGTATTTCCTGGTGATCCTAAGCACTTTTCTTACTGTTTTCTTCATCCAGTAATAATTTTGGTTATTGATTTCAGAGAATTGTAGGTCGATTTCAGTTTTTACCGATTGGATATAGCCTTCTTCATCAGAAGCTTCAAAGAGGAGATAGGTGAGGAGTTCTTTATTCTCCTTTTTAAATCGGGATAAGCTTAAGCATAAAGATTGCAGGTCTTCTTCTGATTTGTGTTGTAATTCCTTTTTGATTTCTGATAATGTAGCTGCTTTCATTTTACTCATGATTTATAACGGCAAGCAACAAAATCATTAGCGGATTAAAATGCTACTATTAAAGAGGATTTATTTTTAAGAGTTTTCTAATTCTACGCTCGCTTTGCTCTGGTCATTAATTGATATTCTCTTCTATAATTATTACCTTAATAGAATATGAAGAGTCTTTTTGTTTTATTGGGACTATTTTTTCTTTTTCAGTCATGCATCGAGGATGAAGATTATTTTGTAGCAAATGGTAGAGTTGAAAGGATCATTAATAGAGATGGAGTGGCTGGTCAAACTGTTAAATTACAAGTATTGCAATACTACGAATCAGGACTCCTAGGCGGTAAAAGAGAAATTGATCACATAGATGTAACTACCGATGCCAATGGTAATTTTAGCGCTTTGATGAAAGACGCTTCTAATATCTCCATCTTTGCCCCTACCAAGCAAACAGATACTTCAAGCGGTTATGATGGCGTGTTTGAAGCATATGATAGTGTTATTATAAAAATAAATAGATTCGTAAAATTGGAAGTTTCTGTTAAAAATACTTCTCCCTTTGATTCTAATGATTATTTGCATATCTCGTTATTCTCTAATACAAGCCAAAATTTCATGACTGAAGTTGAAAATTTCGGAGTAAATAACATTCATCATCCAGCCGATGGAAGTGGTCTTGTAGCCTGGGATGAAACGTCATGGGTAGGGAAAAATGTAAATTCGGTTGTATCTTATAATGTCCCTGAAAATTCTACGGAAGTTACAATAGTATGGACAAAACGAAAAAATGGAGTAGAAACATCTGGTGTCAGCGAAAATATTTCTCTGCAGTCTAATCAAGTTAATTCCTTCACATTTGAATATTAGAAAGCTGAAAAGCTGCGAAAAGCTCAATTACTGATCTTAAGGTGAAGTTGAAAGAGAGCAAATACACAGCTAAATTCTCTGAGTATTAGACGAAAGCAACATGCTTTTAAAACAAAAAAAGCTTCAGTAGAGATACTGAAGCTTAATTTTGTGGGCCCACCTGGACCACACTAAAACCTTATTTAAAACTGATAATCAGTTGCTTATGATTTGAATGGTTTAAAAGGGCACGAATAGGGTACTAAAAATTTAATCGTTTTTGTTGCCAAATATCGGCTCTGTTTGAAGCTAAAACTGTCAAAGAACGTTTCTTTGTTATACTAAATATACGCAAAAAAGGGCAAATTTTATGAATAAAAGGCGGGAAAATTTCTGGATTAGAACCTAAAAATTTGGCTTAATCTGTAAGGTATTCCTGGACTGTTTCAGCATCTATTCCAGTGTAATCTGCGAACTCGGAAACGGTTATGAGCTGGTGCTTTTCTTTTCCTCTTCTTTCCCGAATCTTCTCTAGTAGCCTTCTTCCGGTGCGTTCACTCTTACCTGTTATGCGCTGAATGTCCTTTGGGTATATGACGGTTCTTTTTAAGATCATTACTTCATACTTTATCTATACTTTATCCATAAGGATGCTATACACTAATATAGCCAATTTCTTGAAAGCTTTAACGACAATAATTGCCAATTAAGACAACACGACCTTTAACGGAAGTCCGTTTTTGACAAACGCTATTTGAGAGAATACTTTGGTGGCTCATCAAATATTTTTTTCAATTATGGCAAGACAAAAAGGAATTATCAAACTTAAAGGAAAGATCGGAGATTTGTCTTTCTACAAAACGAAAGATGGCTACTTGGCTAGAGAAAAAGGGGGCATTGACAAGGAGCGTATGAAGAACGATCCAGCTTTCCAACGGACTCGAGAAAATGGCGCTGAATTTGGAAGAGCTGGAAAAGCTGGCAGGCTTTTGAGAACTTCTGTTCGTCCTTTGCTTTTGAAGGCGGCTGATGGTCGAGTGGCCAGCCGAATGACTCGAGAAATGGTGAAGGTCGTGAAAAGCGATACATCCAACGATAGAGGCGAAAGAACGGCTACTGACGGTGATATTGAATTGCTGAAGGGCTTTGAGTTCAATCAAAGTGGAAAGCTGAATGCCACCATATATGCGCCTTTTACGGCTGCTATTGATCGAGCAACTGGGGAAGCAACGATAAACATTCCGGCTTTTATTCCGCAGAATACTTTTGCTGCTCCTGGAGGGGCAAGTCATATGCGTTTGGTGTCAGCTGCAAGTAAAGTAGATTTCGCAGAGGAAACATTCAGTCTGGGTACTGATGAAAGCAGTGAGCTAGCCATTGGACCACAAACTGAAGCGGCTATCACTTTAACCGCCACAGTTCCTTCTGGTGGAAAAGAACCGATCTTTTTGCTCTTTGGTGTAGAATTCCTTCAGGAGGTGAATGGGACAATGTACCCGCTTAAAAATGGTGCATACAATGCCCTTGCATTGGTGGAGATTGACAATACTATTCCTGGACCTTTATAGAATTAGGAAATGAGTTTTGAACTTATTCGAAATTATAGGTCAAGCGGAACCAATGGAACTTTAAGGTATGGCAGTGAAAAAATCTGCCATACCATTGAACTTCCTTGGAAGGACAATGAAGTAAATGTCAGTTGCATTCCTGAAGGTAGATACCTTTTGGAGAAAAGGATTACGCATGAAAGGGGATTTCATCTGATATTGAAAAGTGTTCCAGGAAGGAGTTGGATTTTAATCCATCCTGCTAATGATGCCCGAACAGAACTGGAAGGCTGCATTGCACCAGTCTCGGAGCTAACAGGAATAGGAAAAGGAAGTCGATCGGGTGAAGCCACGGACAGGCTTTTGGAAATCTTTGAAGAGGCTCAAGAGAAGCAGAATCATATTTACATCACGATTAAAGAGAAATCAGCTATGAATATTTTAGAAAGGGTAAAAAAGCCCACTCCAAATTTATTTAGAAAATTGCGGACTGTCGGTTTGGTATTGGCAGCTGCAGGCGGTGCCATTCTAGGTGCTCCAATCACTTTGCCAGCTGGATTGATTACAGTTGCAGGATATCTGACTGTTGGCGCTAGTGTTCTGACTGCGGTCAGTCAGGTGACGGTGGATGATGAGGTCAAAATACCTCCACTGCCTGAGGTAAAAAACAAAGGAGATGCAAGTCCACGGTAAGGCTGGCACAGCTGGTGGAACAATCCTTACGGTGCTGGTCAATTTGCAAAGTGCTGATATTATCAAGACTTGCATTTTGGCAGCTGTCGGAGCATTAGTTAGTTTTTGTATGTCCTTGGCCATGAAATGGGTGGTCAAGAAAATCAAGAAGAAAGGCCGTAGGTGAGCACTACGGCTTTTTTTTTCAATTTAGCATTCCTATTGAATTACTATGGCGTTGATTGCATTTAATAATGTAATCAAGAATCAAAAAGGCTTAACGAATCTTTTCATTCTAAATCATTGAGTAATTTTTTTTACCCTGGGGAAATAGTAGTCTTAATTAATGAAATTGCTTTATAAGCTTACTTTTAAAAACCTGCAAAATCTATTGTTTTTATGACCGTATAAAATGAGCTGATTATTATCATTTAAATAAGTTGCTTGTGGTCTTATTGTAACATCTGTTTGGTCGCTAGTCAATAAAATATCTCTAGACAATTCACCTGATTCATCAATTTTTACCAAAACAGCTTTTGTGTCAACCATTTTTCCCGTAAAATTTTTATTGCTTTTTCCTATATTGGTAAATAAGCAATAGATAGAGCCATTTAACTCTGTGATATAGTACGAATTTGATAAAGTTTCGAGCGCTGTTGTTTCCTGAGCTTTTTCAATTCTATAAATTGATTTTATTGTACCATCCTTTTGTATGTCAACTACAGCAATATCGTCAGTGTGATTTACGATTGAATAACTTGCATGACCTGGAACAGATTCTTTTTTCTGCTGATTTACGGTCCTCTCTCCGCTTAAGATATAACCCCCATCCTCTTTAACTATTAGGTCTTTTAATGTAAATCGGTAGGCATCATATTGATTATCATTGGACATTAAACCATTTGATTTATCCTCAATATTACTTGGTTTCTCAAAGCCATCAGTTAGGATTTTTTTATCTAGTTTTATGACATTACCTGAATCATTCAGCCTCATAACTGCAGCTCCTTCTGGTGTAGTGGTTACCTTTGGACCATAAAAGCCCGCAACGATTAGTCCAGTTTGACCCGTGATGAAATCTGCACTAATGAAGAACTTACCAGGAACTGTCAGACTAATGTTGTCTGTTTTTCCGTTTTTGAATAGCACTAATCGAATTTCATAGTTAGCGGAATAAGATAAGCTCTTACTTGATGACAGCAAACCATTTCTCTTTAAGTCAGTACTGTTTTTAAGATTCTGATTATCAGAAAAATAACGAGTTAGCAGATATACGTCCCCTGTGTTGCTCACTCTAAACTGATCAAGTTGATAAATGCCATCGGACATATCTAAAGTACCATTCCAAGTTCTAATTTCCATCATGTTTTCATCAAAAACAGAATATCCAAAACTCTGTATATAACCTTCTGAATCTACCAAAGTGTAATTGATGAGGATTTTTGATTGGTCTGGAGATACTTCAAATGTAAAATTTGCATCGTCATACTTTAAATCACGTGTATCAATTGACAGGACTTTTTCATTTTCTTTGATTAACTCCTGTTTATCAGTATCCAATGAATAGGAGCCTAAGACAATTTCATCTTTATTCTGAAAAGAACTGAAAATCCATAAATTGTCATTAAAAGAAACTGCTTCCGAAAACACCCCTTCCTTTTTACCATTTCTAAATTCAAGAGGTATTAATTTTTCCATTTCAGAATTGTGATTGACAAATCCAATACTATGAAAGCTTGCTCCACCCATCATGGGAACTGAGAGGATACTTGAATATGGAATTAGTAAATAATAAGTACCTGCCTCGTTTGAAAAAACAGGTTTAGCATCAGCCCATAAAGTTTGACTTTTTTGTTTGATCATTGGGCCTGCCGTAGCATCCTGAGAAAAAGCTGATTTGCTTCCAAGCAGGAAGATTACTGCCATTAAAATATACTTCACTTTCATATTTTTTGATTTATATAAACAGTAAATAAAAGTAATTGATGGCAATAACCAAATAGAAATATATAATTTCATTTAAATGATTGGTTTATGTTATGACTCCCTGATGCAAGCAAAAAAATAAAAACCTGGCAGGCAAAACCCACCAGGCAATAAAACTAAAACGGCAATGGCGAGAAATTAATCTCAAACCACAAAAACCGAAGGAAATAATAACCTTCAGACTGAACACGAAACCGCGTTAAACTAAACGCTGGACGAAGACGAACGTACGCCACCAACCACCGGCTGGCGATGCGCACTCTAAAAATTAATTTAAACATAGTGCGCATCCACACAGGACCGGTGAGATAGATGCAAGAGCAGCACATAAAAAATACTTCCGCCATCTGGCGGAGGAGATTTTTTTTGTAGCCGGCAAAGCGAACTCTTGCATCTTTCTCATCCGCATGCCTGTAACTTTCACTATGTTTGGATTGATTTTTTCACTGTCCTGGCGCAGCGAAATTGGCTCGAAGCTTAATAGAAAAGCAAGCAATCTTGTAGGAAATCAGCTATGAAAATCTTCCGATTGACACCAACTTATCCTTTAAGCTTAGTACTAAGTTTTTCAGTCGAACTCAATATAAATCTCCTGTTTGACTAAAATATGGAAAGTTTTAGCGTGAAATCACAGGTGAGTACTTAACTCTAAGAAAAAGTTATTGTCAGATCAGAATCAATGTTAGATTTAAAAGTTCCTTTTTCTTTAATTAAAATACACATTAAGCAGGATTTGGGCCGTGCTTTGCCCACACTTAGACTTATATTAGTTTTGTCAGTTTTCAAAAAATCTTCTGACCAGAATTTTATTCAGAGATATTGTTAAAATATTCCTGCAAGTTAGAGTGTTATTCTAAACATTAAATTGGGAGTAAGTCCCAATCCTTTTTCTTTTACTTTTTGAATTTCCTCCGATTTATTGATAATGTAGTACTGGTTAACAACATTTGTTTGATCAGTGAAATTCCATAGGGCAAAACCGACTTGCGTCCGAATCTTATCACCCATCATGAAATGATATTTAGCTGATAAGTCAGGACGAAGATAATGTCCTAATCTACTGCTATTTGGTGTTTGATAGTTAATACTTCCATCGCTGATAGGAGATAAATTTTCTGGTTCAGTTATAGGTCTGCCACTTTGATAATTTAGTCCAACTGAAAAGTCTAATTTGTTCATGCTATAACTGACACCTAAAGTTGAAGCATGTCTAATATCAAGATTGTTCGGAAATTGGCTAGGTCGTAATGATTTAAAATCATATATATTTTTTGAATAGGAATAGGTGGTCCAATAATTAAGATCTTCTATCCTATGATTAAGTAATATATCAATACCTCTAGAAATGTAGCTCCCTGAACTTCTTACAAATTCCAACTGATTTTGAAAACCCTGGCTAGAGGTAATTATTCCGTCCACTTGCTTTAAATAGCCTTCAACACTAAGCAATATGTCATTTTTCTTGTAATGAGCCCCCAGTGAAACTTGTCCACTGGTTACTATAGGTATGTCATCCTCATTGACCAGAACCCAACGTCTTTTCTCCACACCTAAGAAATCTGTTTGAAAATCTATAATTTGGGTGGTTACCTGACTCTTAGCTTCTCCTAATAATTCGATTGTAATATGATCCGTTATGAGTTGATTAAGAGCGAAACGAGGCTCGAAGCGAAACTTATTAAATTCTTCAAAATAGTTAACTCTCAATCCAAATCGACTCAATGTCTGACCACTACTTGAGTTAAAGGCGATTTCTGTAAATTGTCCATGAATGTTAAGCACTTCCTTAGTGAACTTTCGGAAATTCGGATTATTCAAATCATCTAGATTACTGACCCCTATTTCATTAAATTGATAACCAGTTTGCAATTTGAAATGATTAGATAATCTCATATCTAATGAGGATTTTACACTGACATCCAATACTTGGTTTTCTTGAAGAAAACGCTGGTTATTTGGGATATCGAAGTTTGTGGAGACTAAATTATAGGAAGAAACAGCCAAAGAAGAGGAGCTTGTCACAAAGTCACTCCATACACGTTCGTATTTGACAGTTGCGCCTCGATTTGACTGTTGGAGTTCACTGTTTTTTGATTCTTGCCTGACAGATGGTGATTCACTTTCCTCGTATCCTATCTGGTTGAAAATGTTTATGTAACTTATTCTTAACTTATCTCGCCTAGAAATATCGTACAGTAATTTGCCACTGTAGTCGTAGAAATAAAAATTTTTGTTTGTGGCAAGTGTATCCGTTCCACTCACAAATTTTGATACCTCACTATCTCTAAAGGCACGGTCAAAATAATTACTAAAGGTCGGAGAGTTAACCACTTCGGCAAATGATCTCCTAGCAGAAAAATGTAGTCCTATCTTGTCACTTACAGGTATTTTTAGATATGCATCTGCATTTAACATATTGATTCCTGCCCCGGCCTCAAACTCTTTATCTACCTTATCAAAGGTTTTCAGATCTATTATGCTGGAGATGCCTTCACTATATTTTGCAGAACTTCCGTTTTTTATTAGGCGAACTTTTTGGATTAAATAGGGATTAAAAGCCGAAATCAAACCAAAAAAGTGACCTGTCTTATACATTTTAATACCCTCCCATAATATCAAATTCTGATCGTTTGTACCACCTCTTACATTAATATCCGACACTTTTTCATTTATACTATGGATACCTGGCAACTTTTGCACAGTATGTAGAATATCGGGCTCAGTTAGGCCAGGGAGGATTTCTGTTTCCTGGAGATCAATACTTAGCGAACCGTCTGCTTTTTTGTCAATTCCTTTTACTAAAAAGTTCTGAACAGTAACTTCTTTAAGCATAGTAATAAGAGGTGCAAGACCTATTTTCGCACAGTCTCCCGCCTGAAGTTTCGGCACTGCTATCTTTTTCGATTGGTATCCCAGGTATTGAACTACTAAACTGTCGCCAAATGTAGCATCTTTAATTAAAAACTTTCCGTATTCGTCAGATATGGCAATTCCACCTTTAATCATCACTGTAGCTCCTTCCAACACCTCTTTAGTCTCAGCATCAAATAGGATACCACAGAACGTTTGCAGATTTGAATCAATTTTAAGGATGGTTATGAATCTTTCATTCAGAATTTCAAATTTGAGATCAAAATTTTGTTCGATCTCTGCTATACAAATTTCTAATTTTTCACAAGAAGGATATTTGTCGAGGTGTAAGTCTCCTATATGGTCATCAACATAGCTAAATTTTACATCAAATGCCTGTTCAAGAGAATCCAGCACTCTATTCAAGGGTATGGGTTTATCAGTTTGATCGGCAACCTGTCCTAAGCATTCATTAAAACTGAAGATGATGCTTAAACTAGATAGTACTACATATATTTTTAAACTAATTTTCACTAGTTAAGATTATCTCTTTACCGTTAATCTTGTATGTGAGATTCAAAGGAGCTGTAAGTGCTTTTAATGCCAGTTCAAGGTCATTATGCTGAAAACTGCCCGTAAATAAGACCGTGGTATCAATTCCTTTAGTGGTCACTTCTACATCATACTGCCTTTCTAATTCAGCTATGATGTAAGAGTAAGGCAAGCTGTTAAAACTGCTTTCATTTAAGAGCCATGACGGGCGATCCTCTAGCTTAACATTTGACACTACAGCTGCCCTATTTAGAGCACTAAACATCTTACCAGCAGTGAGAATTTCTTTTTTACTTTCATATTCTACTTGAACTTTTCCTTCAAAGCAAACTATTTCAAAATATTCATCCCTTATTTTTACATTAAATTTTGTTCCTAAAACGCTTACTGTACCCAATGATGTTTCGATATCAAATTTTGAACCTTTCGTCACCTCAAAAAAGGCTTCCCCCCGCAATTCAAGACTTCGATTATTTTGCCAACTAAAAGAGTTGTAGTTTAGATCGCTTTGAGCATTCATTAAAACTCTTGATGAGTCAGGAAGGTAAAATTCCGACTGATTTGCCAGCTCCGTTTGTAAATGGACTGTTGACACGGAGTAGAAAACTCCATAACCAATCACTGCTATTAATAGTACCGCAGCAACTTTAAGCAAGGGTTTAACCCAATTAAAGGAGACAATTTTAGCCCCTTTCAATTTAGACTTTACTTCCGCATATTCCTCTTCAGAGTTATAGTCAGGTGCCTTAAAATATTTAAGATGGTCATCAATTTTCTGAAGGTCAGTATAATCTTGCGTTTTTTCAAACGCTTGGCGCTCTTCTTCAGAGAGTGTTCCTTCTAACCATTTTTGTATGTAGTCTTGCTGTGTCATAGTTTCTCATATATATAACAGATGAGTTTTAGAATCTCCTACCCAAATTCTTCAATTTATAACCCGTCCACTTTTTCTCTTATCAAACTGAGTGCTTTGTATATCCTTTTTTCTACTGCTTTACGTGAAATTCCCAACATATCAGCGATTTCCTGATGCTTTTTACCATCGATACGATTGAGTAAAAAAGTTGCCCTTAAGTCTTCACTGAGGGAATTGATAGCATTTTGTAAAGTTTGCATGTACTCATCTTCCTCCAATATGAATTCTGGAGATTCTACTGTATAGCTTTTAGGCTTAATATCTCTGAATTTCGTAGCTGTTTTATTCTTTGCAATATCATTGAGCATATGATTATTTGCCACTGTAAAAAGAAAAGACTTTGCTTTCGGGTAACTTACCTTTGCGCAATTATTCCATAATTTAACAAAAGCTTCCTGAACTACGTCTTTAGGATTTAGTGCTTCGCCAAATTTGTAATAGAGAAAATTATGTAAGTCTTTTGAGTATTTAGCAAATAGTTCACTGAATACAGATTCCTTGCATACATCTAGATTTTCTTCTGGCAGTTGGCTTTTTAGCATTCTTATCTAAAGAAGTTAATTTTTTTTTAAAAGTGTTAATATAAGTGAAGATTCATTTTTTTGTAGGAAAATCCTAATTTAGCAGCTTTTGTAGTGTAATAATGATGTAGCTTTAAAGACTAAAAAAGAATAGGGATAATTTTATTTTTTGGTAGGAATTTATCATGTTCATCTGTTCTATTAGTGTAGGCCAAAAAACTACGCCATCATGAAATATTTAGGTCAATTATTTTCTATATTAATTTTGAGTCTCATTTTCGGCCTTTACGGTTGTCAAGAAGAAGCGCAGGAAATAGTTACTCCTATGCCTACGGAAATAATTTCACTTGAATCAAAAAGCGGAGAGTTTCTTTTCCGTATTAGTCAGCAGCAGGGATCTGGTGACAATATAATTGATGGTAGCAGTTGCACTTCAATTGTATTTCCATTTACAGTTATTATCAATGGAGCTTCAGTTGAAATTACTTCAGAAGATGATTTTGACCTTATTGAAGATATCATTGATGAGTTAGAAGATGATTCGGATAATATTGAAATTCAATTCCCCATCGAGGTTTCTCTACCTGATAATACCGTGGTGACTATAGCAACTATGGATGAGCTTGAAGACCTACTTGATGAATGCGATGATGACGATGATATTGAGTGTTTGGATATTGTTTATCCAATTACATTTTCCATTTATAATCAAATAAGAGAACAAGCTAGTACAACCACCATAGAAAACGATAGAGAACTTTATCAATTTCTTGATCAGATAGAAGATAGTGAAATTGTAAGTCTTATTTACCCAATTGATTTGGTCTTATTTAATAATGACATGATCAGCATTAACAGCAATCAAGAACTAGAAGCAGCCGTTGAATTATATGAAGATAGTTGTGACGAGGATGATGATGATCATGATATAGATGTTACTGAACTGAACAATATTTTAAAAGAAAGCATTTGGATGGTGGCGAAGTATGATTCTGCTGCTGTCGATAAATCCGGTTTTTTTATAGGTATAGATATCAGTTTTCTAGACGACAATATATTACTTGCAAAAACAGACTCAGAAGAAATTGATGGCGAATGGGAAACCAGCGGTGATGACGGATTTTTGCAGCTTTCCACTGAATTTGATTCGGACGGTAACTTAAATTTACTTAACAGAGACTGGAAACTTGAACATTTTAACAATGACTCTATAAAGATTACGGCATTGGATACTGATGAAGTAATTAATGTTATAATGACTGTTAAATGAAAGACCATTGAAGCTAAGAATCAAGCTATGGGTAAGTTTGAATATTCCTGCAAATGATCTGCAGATATTGAATGGTGGTACTAAAAAGCAATTTTTTTCATCTGAAGTAAATGGCGACCAGACCCCTCTTAAATAAACAGTGCAAGACCGAAAAGTCTTATTAACAGCAAATAAAGTAAATCAACGGATAGGGAGATCAAAACTGATCTCCCTATTTTTTATTCAGGGGTAAGACTAATAGCCACTAAAAAAAAAGCAAATAATTTTAAATATTAGGTAGGAGTTTGATGAGCTTATCTGTTTTATAATTAGTGAATGCAAAACAAATAGTTCGAAATCATTACAAGAGCATTTTAGCAATTCACCATTCATTAAAAAAACAATTTTTAACTAAACAAATAATAAGATGAAAATGAAGCCTAGTTTTATGAATTTAATAATGAGGAGTTCTATGTTTGCAATAGCATTGGCTATTGGCTTATTTCTCCAAAGCTGTAGTCAGGAAAATGTGGACGTTGCGGATGCACAGGTGGCGCTACAAATGAAAGCACAAACTAATCAATCGGTTGTTAATGCTAGAAGCAATAATACAGGATATGTATTCACTGAAATACTGCTTGGTGTTACAGAATTAGAGTTTGAAACCCTGGAAGAAGCTGAAACGGAAGATGAAGAAGGTGAAGATGAGCAGGAAGAAGTGGAATTTGAGGGAGAGTTTATTGTAGACCTCATTAGAGGAACAAGTACCCCTGATTTTGGTGTGGCTGAGATTGCACCTGGCATCTATGAAGAGATCGAAATTGAAATGGAACCAATCCTTGAGGGAGGGTATTCAATTTTTGTTGGGTTTGATTTTACTAACTCGAATAATGAAGTTGTTTCTGTGGAATACGGCAATAGTGATGAGCTTGAGTTTGAAGTGGAAAACGAGACTGGATTTGTCTTGGATGGAGGTGCTTCAAACCGAATGTTAATTTTGCTAAATTTAGACACGCTGTTTTCAGGAATTGATTTAAATACAGCGACAGCCGACAACGATGGTGTCATTAGAATCAATGAATCTTCGAATGTTGATATTTTAGAAGCAATTGCCTCAAACTTAGACCATATCTTAGATGCTGGTGAGGATGATGACGAGGATGGAGATATTGACGAGGATGAGGAAGAGGAGGAAGAGGATGAAGATACAGAGGATTAAGAAAAGCAATTAAAGTAAATCAACAAAAAGGGAGATCAGTTTTGGTCTCCCTTTTTTTATTCAAGTACAAGGCTGCAATCCAATTTTTGTAAAAAAAGCAAAATAATAGGGAATGTGAGGTAGGAGTTTTTAGAGCTCAGCTGTTTTATAGATTGTGAAGAGAATAGGTTTTTAAAAAACTAATTGCCGAGGCCCTTCAGAAATTCTAAACCAATTTTAAACAAACAAAATTTAATCCTTATGAAAAATTATTTTAAGTCAATCCCAGCATATTTCGTAGCTTCAGTACTCATTTTTAGTGCATGTAGTGAAGATGCAGAAACAACTCAGCCAACGGTGCAAATGCAATTTAATACAGTTAATACTGCCGCATCTGTCCCTTCTAATTCACGTGTAGCAGCAAACTCGCTTGAATTTACTTCTGGTTCTATTACTTTAACCGAAATTGAATTTGAAGCAGAGACGGACGAAGGGGATTCAGTTGAAGTAAATATTCAACAAAACGTAGTGATAGATTTTGCTACAGGAGCAACAAGCCCGGACCTTAGTAGTCTCGTTTTCCCAGCCGGAACCTTTGCTGAAGCACGTGTAGAATTAGAATTGTTAGATGAGAATGAAATACCTTCAGTTTTATTAGAAGGGACATTTATAGATAGTAATAATGAGTCACATCCAGTTAGATTTGAATTTAACTCAGGTGAAACATTTGAGGTTGAGAAGGAAGGTAGTATTACTTTTTCTGCGGGAGCAAATGCGGTTGCTGAGGTGACCTTCGACCCTACTGTTTGGTTTGCCGGAGTAACAAGCGGCATGCTAGAAAGAGCTACAAAAATAGAAGGCGTGATCGTTATCAGTGAAACTAGTAATGAGGAGATTTTTGATATTGCTGCAGATGGCCTAGACCTAGCTACCGAAGTAGAAATTAAATTTTGATAAATTTCAAATTCTCCAAATAAGAACTGGTGAGGAACACTCGGCTAGTTTAAATAATTCATCCTAAAAATTGTCAACTTATTTTAGGACGAGACAAAAAAATTGGAAAGGCCGCTGTTTAAATAATCAGCGGCTTTTTTAGATATTATGGTTTTGTGTCTATGAGGGCACAAGCGAGACGCTTGCGCCAGCGGAGCCTTGGGAGCCTAAAAGGCCGCTTCCTTTTGCTTTTTTACCTCTTTATCTGCTTAACAGAAAAAAAGCAAAAGCTATGAGGGAAGGATTGTGCGGGTAAGTGTTAGTCGTCATAAAAAAGTGTGCTATTCATTTTGACCTTTAGTACATATTTTTTTGTTTTGTGCCATCAATTTGAGCGTACTACTGAAAATGGTATAAAACTTAAGTTGTTAGTGCTAGCGAAAGCAGCTTATAACCAAAACCCACAAAGTGAATATTATTGACTTGAACTCACCCGGGATGATTTCACTTCTATAAAGTATTCATTTGTGATTTTTCATGGTATCGGAAAATTGGTATTAATAAATTTTCTAAAACTAATAAAAGATAAAAATGAAGAATTTAATATTCAACTATACTCTGATTCTGTTATCAGTTTTTCTAATCGCTTCATGTAACAATGAAGAAAAAGTTTTACCGAAAACTGTAGTAGAGAATACAAAATTTAAAATGTTGAAACTTGAGGACAATATAGTTTCTTTTGAAACGATGGATGACTTTAGTGAATTTTTACAAAAGGCAAATGAAGAAGAAAAATTCTTAGCTGAATTCAAAGAGCAGTTTACTGGATTTAAATCAAATTATGAGGCTTATGAGGCAATCACGGCTTCGCAAGTTGAAGATATAATTTCAAATCCGGCAGCATATGAATCGTATGCGAAAATTGTTGAGAATAATGGTGAAAAGTATTTAGAGCCAATTATAGATGATGCTAACATCAGGACTGTTTTGAATGAAAAAGGGATTTTGAAAATTGCCAATAGGTATTATAAGTTCACTTATGAAACTGTCTATATATCCAAAGATTTTTCCGATTTGGATGCAGAAAACTCAATGCGAACAGCTAATGTTGAGACCATCGATGTAGTTAGAGGTAATGGTGATACAATGCGTAGACCAAACGAAGACTGTAGACAGGATTACCAAAAGAAAACATGGCTTAGAACATTGGATTGTAGATTCAGAGGTAGACTTTGGACTACAAATATTGGTTCTCTGTATAGTGGGATAGGCGCAAATACAACGCACTATGTAAAAAAAGCAGGTATTTGGTACAGAGACAAAGCGCCAATGCTAAGATTAAAATATGATGTTAATTATACTCAGTCTACCCCATATGGAAATATTCCTTTAACTGACTCGTTTGACTCAGGTGAAGAAAATGATGTACGGAGAATTGACGAAACATTCGAATTTTGTCTTAATGCTAGTTGTGAATTTAGCTTTGATGATGCTACTTCATATCATTCAGGTAGAGGGGATGCAGGAAATAACTTTTGGAGTTGTAATTTAAATATATAATGGCTAAAGAGTTATATAAATTAGGAGGGGGCAAGCATATCATCTTGCTCCTTCTTTTTATAATGTGTTTTAGTTTTCTTAAAGCCCAGAATATTCAAATTTCGGGTTATTTAACAGAAGAAGAGTCAAATCAGCCAGTTCAGGCAGCACTCTATTTAAATCACCAAGATGAAGGACTAACAAGTAATAGTTCGGGTTTCTTCACCTTTCCTTGGCAGGCCCATCAAACCTTAATTTTAGAAATATCTTCTTCAAGTCATGAGAGGAAGGTTATTAGTTTCAAGCCGAAATCGGATACTCTTATCTATATTAATATGAAAGCCATAACATTGGAAGAGGTAGTGGCTAAAGCCAACAAAACTGAAGTAGCAAGAAGTTCAGTCAGTATGGATATTGAAAAGCTTCGATCAATACCACCAGTAATGGGGGAAGCTGATATTTTAAAAACGTTTACCCTTTTTCCTGGTATTGCAGCCGGTAACGAAGGCACCACAGGCTTGTTTGTAAGGGGTGGTACACCGGATCAAAATTTACTATTGTTGGATGAAGCTGTAATTTTTAATCCCTCTCACTTGCTGGGTTTTATATCGGTTTTCAATCAAAATGCTATTGAAAGTGCTACGGTTTACAAAGGAAACTTCCCTTCAAAATATGGTGGACGTTTATCTTCCATAGTAGATGTTGAAATGAAGGATGGAAGCGAAAGTGAGGAAAGAAAAGGGAGCTTAAGTATTGGCTTGTTGAGTTCCAATATATTTCTTTCAGGGAACAGAGAGAAATTCAGTTATATGCTAAGTGGCCGGAGCACTTACCTTACTCTCGCTTCTATTCCTAATAAGATAAGATATACCTATAGACAGACCGACAGTAAGTTTAATTACTGGATGGAAGATGTAAATGCTAAAATTAACTTTGAACCTATTGAAGATCACAAGATGACTTTTTCAGTCTACCAGACAGGTGATTATTTCACTACAACAGAACGGGATATTCCCTTAACCAATGAACTTCATATCGATTGGGGAAACCAATTGGTTAGCTTAAAGCATACTGGCTTACTTAAAAATAATTTCATTATTGAAAATTCTTTTACTTATTCCCGATACAAATATCAGTTAGAAGCGCTGCAATCCAACGAGCAGAATATAGCAGTTGATACTGCTTTTGCTAATAGTTCCGCCACTCATAATGTTTCATTAAAGTCTCAATTAAATAAGGAAATTAATCAGAAACTAGCCTTAGATATCGGGCTTCAGCAACAATATTATTTCTTTAATCCTCGCTTTTATAATAAGACAATAGATAATACTGATTTTGGTGCTCAGTGTCTGTGGAAGACGGGCTTGTTTCTGGATTTAAAATATGATGTTTCTGATTATTTAATGATTAATGGAGGTTACCGGCACTCTTTTTATCTCTCAGGATCAGATTTTTATACCATTCCTGAGCCTCGAATTTCCATTGATTACCAATGGAGCAGTAATTTAAATTTGAACTTAGGGTTCACCAAAATGGCCCAGCCTATTCATTTATTAAACAGCAGTTCTGGTTTACCCAATGACAATTGGGTTCCGGCAGGTGAAAATATTCGTCCTGCTATTGCTTATCAAATCAATGGCGGGTTTTCAAGAGCTATTCCTTCTTTAAATGGGGAGTTTTCCATGGAGGGATATGCTAAAAGAATGAATGATTTAATTGATTATCCTTATGGATATAGCTTTTATGGAATAGCTGCAGGCCCTTTAGATGAAATTGTAGAAAAAGAAGGGATAGGTGAGGCTTATGGTATCGAGACCTATTTTGAAATGCAAAAGGATAATTTTTCTGGATGGTTGTCTTATACTTATTCGTTCAATACCCGCCAATTCGAAGGAATAAATGAAGGCACCCCATATTTTGCTAATTTTGACAGGAGACATGATTTGAGTTTATCAGTAAATTACAAAGCGAGTCAAAAATGGAACTTTAATGCGGTGTGGAATTTGCAATCAGGCAGACCCTTTACAGCCCCTAGTGCCATTATTCGAAATCCTGGAGGGCTTGAGCAAGTAGTTTATGGACCAAGAAACAATAGCCGTTTACCGGTTTATCATCGTCTTGATTTAGGAGCAGAATATAGTTTTACAAAAAAAGACCGCGACAGGAAATGGTCATTTGGGATAATTAATGCCTACAATCGAGTGAATCCTTTTTATTATCGGCTTTTTCCAAAAATGGTCGGGACTAATTCAAGTGGGACAGTTGATTACTTTGAAAATCAATACACGGGTCAGGGCTTTCTTCCATTTTTACCCTATGTTTCTTATCAGTTTAATTTGTTTAAAAACAGAAAATGAGAATAGGTATTTTTAATGTTTTATTATTTTTCTTCATCTTATCATGTGATACTAATGTCGATTTTGAAGGAAAGGAATATCCAACAGAGCCAGTAGTTTATGCTCATTTGAATGCAGATTCGACTGTAGAAGCTCGAATTAGCTATTCTGCGCCAGTGAGAGGGGAGTTCGCATCTAACCGAGAAATCAATGATGCGAAAGTGGTTTTGATAGAAAATGGAAAAGACAGTATTCGCTTAAAATTAATTTCGGAAGGGAAATATCAGGCAAGCTATATTCCTGATTTGGAATCACACTATAAGCTATGGGTAAAAACTGATTATGGTAGTATGTTGTCAAGTACTGTTCAAATACCAGTGAAGCCAAGCGAGCTCTCTTCAAGTTTAGAGCCCTATCAAAAAGGATTTTATAATTATACTGATTTATTAAGGACGAAATGGGAAGTAGGGAGGCAGAAGCCACAATTTTTGAAGCTGCAAGTAGGTTATGCGGATTCAAAGCAGTTTCAATCTATCCGGATTACTTCTGTAGAGGATGCGCTTATTTCTGCATGTGGGGGCTTTGATGCCTCGGACGGAGGAAAGTTATATTTTATTGGAGATGTAAGTATGAATGGCCAAAGGTATGAATGCATTGAATCTGATTCCTTAGAAATGTCGGTAGCCTTTAATAGAGATTCTGTACCCGAAGGAAATAGGGATTTATTAGTGAAATTTGCAACAACTTCCCCCCAATATCATGAATTTGAAGCGCAATTAATTGACTATAGAGCAATAGATTTGTTTTTTGAAGAGCCTGTCCCTCCCTATACAAATTTTGATAATGGATATGGATATTTTGCTGCTTTCAATGAAGTGACTATATCTTTGAATTTATAGTCCTTCTCTGCTTATGGCTTATATGGAGTGTTAAATAGAGATGAAAAGGTAGAGGATATTTAGTTTTCAAATTAAAAAAGCGCTGCATCCCCATCTAGCGCTTATATTTCAACCAAGACCTTATAAAGTCATTGACTTGAAAGAAATTGTTAATAAAGACAAGTAGTTTCTTAAAAGCTAAAATTATTTCTTGGAAACTACTCAAATATAGAGAGTGCCCAATCTCTATTGGATTTAAACATCCAGAAAAAGTCTAGACCTGATCTTGCTTTCACTTGATGTAACGTTACCAGAGCATCACTGATTATTTTTTATTGAATGATAAAAAACAAAAAAGCCCTAAATCGTAAGATTTAAGGCTTTTTGAGTTCAGATGATTTCTGAAAGTGGGCCCACCTGGACTCGAACCAGGGACCACTTGATTATGAGTCAAGTGCTCTAACCAGCTGAGCTATAGGCCCTGAAAATCGACAACCGACTAGCTGTCTGTTTTTCGGATTGCAATGTTACGGAAATGTCCGTAATTGCGCAATAGAAAATGAATGAATTAATAAATTATTTTTATTTTTCCTTTCCACGCTTAAACCCATAGACCAACTTGTCTTTTAAATCACTAGGGAACTTATCCATATCATCAAAACCTAATTTTTCGTCTTTTCCATCTTTTGGGATATAATTGGTTCCGAAAATATAATCCCAAATACTCAATGATATTCCAAAATTGACTCCCGTTTTGGAAGGTATATGCTTGGCATGGTGCCAAATATGCATCTGTGGATTATTGAAGAGATATTTAAAGGGCCAAGCGGAACGCTAATATTGGAGTGATTAAAGTGACCTATTGCCACAGCAAATAAATGTACTAGCAAAAACTCTTGAATACCAAAGTCGATCATGGCAAGTGGATATACTCTATCGTTCTATATACGATGGTTTCCATCCAGTGGAAACGCAAGTGAGCAGCAAAACCCATTTGTTCAACAGAATGGTGCACTTTATGAAATTCCCATAAAGCGGGCACTCTATGGAGTAATCTGTGGACATTCCAATGAATAAAATCTCTTAAGATGAATAGAGTCAGTAATTGTGCCCAAACAGGCCATGTATTGATTTCTATGGCAACAAGATTTTCGATT